>JBGANR010000025.1:0-62625 GCA_044222225.1 Mycobacteriaceae bacterium | reverse complement strand
GAGCGGCGCCGGCGCCGGCGCCGGCTCAGACCCGGCCCCGGCTCGTTCGCCCCACGACGCACCGGACATCACGGAGTCGACCAGCCCGTTCCAGTCGGCCTCCCGCGGGTAGTTCGAATGCCCGCGGGGACGGTCCGGATCATACGGCTCGGCGTAGGGCGGATCGGGCAGCCAGTACTCGTTGCCGACTCTGGTTCGCCCGGGTGACAGCGCGAAGGTGACGTCGTCGTCGACGAAGGCCGAGCCGTCCGGTGCGGGCGCCTCGACCGAAGGCTTCGACGCTCCACCCCACACCAACGCCGCGGCCTTCGCCTCATCCCGCGACAACGGATCGGCGCCGAGGTTCCAGGACAGCACCGGTCCGCCGACGGGGTCCGTGAAACGGATCAGACTGATCCAGCGGCCCTCGAGTCTCGTCATCACCATGCGGTGGCTCGCGAAACCGAGATATGCGGGGAACGCGCGGCCGTACGCCCACTGCAGTTGCGAGCCGTAGGTCAGCAACCCGATCCTGGAGACGTCGTCGGGCCGGTTCTTCATGAGCCGCATCGCGGCGGCGTACATCAGCAGAGATCCCTGACTGTGGCCCGACAGAACGATCGGTCTCATCTCATCGTCCTCCAGATATCCCTCGACGCGCTCGACGATGTCTTGTACGGCTTTCGGCGCGTAGCAGGCCGGCACGATCGGATGTCCCTCGCGCGGCCAGAACGACGACATGTCCCAGAGGACGCCGAGGCTGCGCCCGACGCTTCCGGGCTTGCGTCCCGCATCGAGGATGATCCAATTCAGTCCGAACACCATGAACGCCAGCCCGCCGATACCGACGAAGACCAGTGGCCTGACGACGGCATCCGCGCCGTGATATCCGTACCGGAATCGAGCG
Source organism: Mycobacteriaceae bacterium (assembly GCA_044222225.1). GTDB lineage: Bacteria > Actinomycetota > Actinomycetes > Mycobacteriales > Mycobacteriaceae > JBGANR01. The sequence continues at coordinate 61,739 of JBGANR010000025.1, read as the reverse complement.
ACCCAATGCACGGCGGCCACGATGCCGGCGAGAACCGCCACGGTCAGCACGCCCGCGACGAACACGTGGACTCGCTGATTGAGCGTCGCCACGAACCACGTCCAGCGACGCTTCCGCCGCACTCGGGGCATCACGCCGTCCTGACTCGATACGCCCGACAATCGCTCCGGCACCGGTGCCGGCGAGAATCGAACGATGAAGAAGAACATGACGCCGAGAGTCGCTCCGGCCACGATGAGTGCCACGATCACGATTCCCCACTGCATCGCGATGTGATCATAGAACTCCGGCATTGATAAGTCGTCCGCATCGTCGGCCGAGAACGGATTGAGCCGGCCGGTGATGAAATTCGCGACGGCCTTTGCGACTCCCACGCCGAGCGCAGGGCCGAGCAGGATCGCCAAGCCCGCGAACAACAGCGAACTCCGACCGCCCAGCCACGGCCGATAGGCGGCCGGATAGCCGTTCCAGACCGCACGGGCCGTTCGCAGCGGCCGCAGCAACACCACCGCCATCAAGACCCAGGCGAGATCAGCGACACCGATCGTGATCGCGATCGGCACTCCCATCGTGTCGTCTGCGGACACCGCTGCCCCGCCGGCCCCGGCCGGCCGCAACGCGACGGCGACGCACGACACGACAAACACCGCGGCCGCGCCGAGGACGCAGACCAGTCCCGCTTTCCCCCTCAAGTACCGGTACCGTTCCGGCGCGCCGGCGCCGATCCCGCGATCGAGAAGTACCGCGTGAACGAGCACGACGACGAGGATCGCCGCCGCCACCATGAGAACCGCCTGATCGAAACCAGTGGCCGCCGAGCGCCATCCGGCACTCACCACGAGCGCCGTGGCGGCGGCCGCCGCTACTCCATGAAGCGTCCGCAACGGCCCGGCGCTGGGCGCCCCGTCATAGAAGTCGTCACTCTGCAATCCCGGTTCACCTGCCGGTGGAATCGGTGTCGCAGCGCCGGGAACATCGGTCGACACCGGGAGAACCCCGTCGGAATCCTGCACCGTCAGCCGCGTGATGAAGGCACCGACACCGAGGACGACGGCGAGTGGCACCCCTATCAACAACGCCAGCCTGACTGACCGGCCGCGGAACCAATCTGCAGGCGCATACCCTTTCAGGCACTGCCCGTCCGTCGCGCCAAGGCATTGCCCGGCGATCAGATCCACGACGACCAGTGCCGTCTGCATCATGAAGATCACGGTGAGCAAGAGGCCGATCACCCGGACGCACGCTCGCGCGACGATCCACCACAGCGGATATCGCGGCGCGTCGTCTGCGCCGGGTGTCCGCGAATACTCGCCTTCCGGACGAGGCAACATCCACAACGCCGTATTCGCGATGGCAAACGGTGCCAGGGGCGCCCATAACGCCTGCCACCACCGTCCGGACGTCATCCGGCCCCAGTGGTAGGCCTCGATGAGCCGGCCTGGTTCCTGCACCTCCCGCCCGAAGACGTCGGCCGGCCGATAGAAGATGCGTTCGTCGGCGATGTTCTCGACGACGGTGACATGCTCACAAGCCAGAATCGACTCCGGCGGCGTTCCGCTCACACCATGCGTACGAAGTTCGACGATGGTCGGCGGCAGGGCCGCCGACTCCTCCCGAGAGCATCCGCGCCGTACGTCGCCGGGCGTAGGACCACAGATTACTCGGCGGACCATTCCCCATAGCCGTGATCGCCGCCTGCGACGGCCATCGGAGCATTCAGACCTGCCCATCATGTCGCCGCCTTTCTCCTGCGATAATCCCGACGTTACAAGGCCGCATACAGCCGGGCACGGCACATCGATTTCCCGTCAGAACGACTGACGAACAACTTGATGAACAACATTTCTCCGAAGGATTCCCGCAACACCGCCGACACGTCTGCCACTGCTCCGAAGTGAATCCATCAACCCGATCCTCCGCGATCTCGCCGTACGGCAGCCGTGTACTTCGCCAGCTCTTCTTCCGGGTGGTGGCGGGTGTTGAGCGGTTCGTAGCTCGCGGCGCCGGTGCGTTTCCAGAGGACGCGCGGGGTGGTGCAGCGGCGGGGTTCGGCGTCATTCGAGCAGGCGGTATCGCCGCGGCTGGTGGTCGCGTCGGTGCCGGCCGGGCCGTGGTCGGGTGGGTCGCCGCGGCTCGCGGTGGTGTTGTCGCTGATGACGGGTCGGCCGTCGGGGTCGACGAGGTCGGTGCGCCAGGTGCCGTCGGGGTTGAGCATCGGATGGCAGCCGTCGCACACCAACGTCAAATACTTGATATTCGTCAAACCGCCATCACGCCACTCGCGAACGTGATGCACCTGCGTGCGGGTGGCGGGCGCGTCACAGCCGGGCCGGGAGCAGCCGCGTTCGGCGCCGTAGAGGGCGACGCGTTGATCGAAGGAGGCGAGGCGTTTCCCGCGGTACAGATCGAGCGGTCGGCGTTGGTCGCAGATGGCGAGGTAGGGGTGCATCGGTTCGGCCATCCGCACCAGGTCCTTGACCGGCAACGATCCTCCGGACGCCGTCGAGGACAAGCCGGTCTCCCGTTCCAGATCGTGGACGTCGACGGTCGCGATCACCATCACCGGCAGCCCACGATGCACACCCAGCTCGCCCGACCTGAGAACCACACGTAGGGCGGTGACGAGGGCGTCGTGTTGACGTTGAGCGTTGTTCCGCCGATCCCGCCGCGCCGCATCCAGCACGTCCTCAGCGGACGCATCAGCACCCAGCGGCGCATCATCGGCCGGATTGTTCACCCCCGGCCGCGCGAACTTCGCCAGGATCGGCTCCAACAGAGCGCGGGCTTCCGGATCCAACTGCCCCGACAGCCTGCTCATCCCGTATGCATCCTGTTTCCCCAGGGTGAGGGCGCGTTTGCGGCGGCACACCTCATCGGCCTGCCGACGGTCGGGATCGACGAGGTTGAGGATCTTCGCGGACAGTTTCGCCACATCATCAGGGGTCATATCCCGCGCCGCGGTCCCCAAAATCACATCGGCGTCTTCACGCTGGCCGGCGTCGGCAACCCCGTCGATCGCGGCCACGATCGACCGCGCCGCACCCCGTGAGCAGCGGCCATCGAAGAGCGCTTGCGCGGTCACCGGGTGGATCGGATCCTGCGGCTGACCGTCGATCCCGGTACGCGGGCCGAGGACCGCCGCGTCCCGGACGCGTTGGCATGCCTCCCGGCCGGCGATCCACGCCAACCCGCGCAGCCACGCCCCCGGCCGCGCACCCCGCCGCCCGGGCAGACCACGGATCAAGCCTTCAGTGACCGCGCGGAGTTGAACACCATCGCCATACCGCGACACCTGCTCGGTCGCCACCACGACAGTCTCGACCGCGTCATCAGCCAACGGGATCATCGCCGACGACGCCATCCGCCGGCCCACCTCGACCTGCACCACGGCAAGCTCGGCGACATCAAGCCCATCGAGCCACGCCCGAACGTGCTCTGGGACCGGGACCGGTTCCAGAACGTGCGCGGGCGGCTTGATCGTCATGTTCTGATTCTACGGAGCGTGTTCGATAAATAAAAGGGACTTTTGTCATGGAACCGTAACCGGACACCAGTGATCAGAGTGCCGCAGGAGGCCAAAGGCAACCCGTGAGACCGTCGCGCGGCCGACCGTACCGCCCCAACGACCGAACAGACAGACAATGACGGCCAACCCCTCTGACGCACTCGTCTCCAGCCTCAACCCACCCGAGCCGGCCCGCGACCGACAAACCCACGGCAAAGCGCCCGTTTCGCTCCCGGCGCGTGGTCGGACGACGGGCATGGCGGCGAAGACTGTCTCTCTCGGAGCACTCCCGGCGATATATGCCGCGTGCCGCCGCTCAGCGACAGTCACCGGCCATCGACGCCCCGCGGAGCCGGATTCCGAGGTGACGCCGGACTCGAAACCCCGAACCAGACTCCGAACCCAAGCCCCAGCCCTAAGCCCCAGCCCCTGGCCCCGGCCCTAAGCCCCTGGCCCTGGCCCTGGCCCTGGCCCTGGCCCTGGCCCTGGCCCTGGCCCTGAACAACGACAACACCCTGGACGTCGTCGAAGATGGAGTACCGACCGGCTCTGGAAACGAGGACCCAACGATGACTCTCAACGCCGTCGAAACCTGCCGCCGCGCACTGGTCGCGCTGTTCGCCGCGGTCGGCTCACTGCATTTCATCCCGCCGAGCGCCGCGCAGATGGACGCGATCGTCCCCGATCAGCTGCCCGGCCCGGCTCGCGCGTACACCGTGGCGTCCGGCATCGCCGAGCTGACGCTCGCCGGGCTGCTGTCTCGCAAGGAGACGGCGCAGCTCGGCGGCGTGGCCGCCGCGGCGCTCCTGGTCGCGGTCTTCCCCGCCAACGTCAAGATGGCGCTCGATTGGCAGCGCGAGAAGCGGCCGGCCTGGCAGCGCGCGGTGGCATACGGAAGGCTGCCGTTGCAGGCGCCGATGATCTACGCCGCCGTGCGGGTCGCACGCGGCCGCTGACAGGCGCCGGAACCACACAAGCGCCCCGGAAACAGCGAGGGCCCGCCGGGCGACCGTCGTCGCGGTCCCGGCGGGCCCTGCCGAGTTCTACTCCGGACGTCCGCGCAACCGCACGGACAGGCAGGTGACGCACCCTTCGAGCTTCTCGAACTCGGAGATGTCCACCGTCACGACCCGGTAGCCCCGAGCGGCGAGGAGCTCGGCGGTGCGCGGTGCGGACGACGCCATGAGCAGTGTGTCGTCGCCCAACAGCACGACGTGCGAGCCGCCCTCCTCGGGAACGGCCAGGAACGTCTCGCCCCACACCGACGGGTCGTCGACGAGCGGCTCGTAGCCGATGACCGTGCCGTCCGGCAGCGCCGTGACGGCCGACTTCAGATGCAGCACCTTCTCCAGCGGAACGGCGATCACCTCGGCGCCGAACTCCGCGAGGTACCCCCGGAGCTGGGCGATGCCTTCGAGATTCGTGCGGCCGCCGTTGCCCACCCACACGGTGTCGCCGTGCTTGAGCACGTCGCCGCCGTCGAGCGTTCCCGGCTCCTCGATGTAGACCACGCGGTAGCCCTGAGCGCGCGCCGCCTCCGCGGAACCCTCGATCTCCCCGCGCCGCTCCAGCGCACCGGGCCTGGTCATGACGGCGAGGTCGCCGTAGACGACCATCGAATCCTCGACGAACACCGAATCCGGGCAGTCCTCGGCCTTCTCGACCTCGTGGGTCTGCCAACCCGCGGCGTGCAGTGCGTCGACGTATCCCTCCCACTGCCGCTGGGCGAGGTCGATGTCGACGTGGTCGGAGCGCTCGATGTGACTGATCAGGCCATCGGCGAGTCGGGACGAGGGACGGCGGACAAGGGCGTGACGAGAATGCATGGCACCAGTATCTCGAACGCCACGCCTTCCACGCGACGATTTCAGCGGCGCAGGCGCACCTACGACCGGCGCGCGATCTCGTGAGCGCGGACCTGCGTCACCGTGAGATCGAGGTGCGGTGTCGGGACGCCGAGCGCACGGGCGCGAGCGGCCATGTCGCCGAAGATGTGCTCGGCCTCGGTGTCGAAACCGCCGATCAGATCGCGGTAGAGCGACGTCGTGAACGCCGACCCGGGCTCGGTGAGGAACGCGAGGGAGTACCGCTTCCACCGCGCCGAGACGCCGTGCCCAGCGGCGATCGCCACGTCGTCGATCTCGTCGACGATCGCACGGATCTGCTCCTCCCCGCCCGCCGCCACGATGGCGCCGACGGTGTTGCGGAAGAGGCAGGAGACCACTCCGCCGGCGGTGATGAAGACCCACTTCTCCCACAGCGCCTGCGTGATGTCGTCGGGCTCCTCCACCTCCATTCCCGGCACCCGCAGCAGCTCCGCGATCTCCGGCCGCGCCGGCTCGCCCTCGAAGGCGCCCAGCGTGATGGTCGCCAGCGGCGTCATCTGCACCGCCGCGCCGCTCTCGTCGACGGTGGCGACGATCTTGACGAGCCCGCCGAGCACCTGCCCGGGAAACCGGTCGCGCAGCACGTCGACGTGCCACATGCCGTTGAGGAACGGAACGACGACGGTCTCCGGCCCGACCGCCGGTGCGAGATCCTCGACGGCCCGCTCAAACGCCGTGGCCTTGACGGCGACGATCACCACGTCATACGGCTCGGTGAGTTCGGCCGCGGTGACCGTTCGGACGGCGTGCGTGCGGTCGCCGTCCGGCGCGATGAAACGCAGCCCGCCGCGTCGCAGCAGCTCGGCGCGCCGCTCCCGCACCAGGTAGGTGACGTCGCGCCCCGCCTCCTGCAGCCGGGTGCCGAAGGCCCCGCCCGTCCCGCCCGCTCCGACGATGAGAATCCGCATCCGCCACCTCTGGTCCTCGCGTATCACGGCGCCGGCCGATGTCCCGGTGCCGTGTCGGATGTTACGTATCGAGTGGCATAGTCGGAGACGGCCCGCCCCGGATGACAGGAGTCGCCCTCGTGTTCGACGTCCCCCTCGACGAGCTCCGTACGCGGACCAGCATCAAGTGGACGGCCCACCCCGCCGACGTGCTCCCGCTCTGGGTGGCCGAGATGGACGTCCACGTCGCCGAACCCGTCCGCGAGGCGCTGATCGACACGCTCCGACGCGGCGACACCGGCTATCCCGGCGGCGACGTCTACGCCCGCGCACTACGCGGGTTCGCGGCGCGGCGCTGGGCCTGGGACATCGCCGTCGAGCGGACCGCGATCGTGCCCGACGTCATGCTCGGCATCGTCGAGGTGCTCCGGCTCGTCACCACTCCCGGCGACGCGGTCGTCGTCAACAGTCCGGTCTATCCGCCGTTCTTCGCCTTCGTCACCCACGCCGACCGCGAGATCGTCGACGCGCCGCTCGGCGAGGACGGCCGCCTCGACCTCGCCGCCCTCGACGACGCGTTCGTGCGAGCCCGCACAGGCGGCCGCGGCGTCGCCTACCTGCTCTGCAATCCCCACAATCCGACGGGTGTCGCCCATACCCGCGACGAGCTGACGGCCGTCGCGGCGCTCGCCCGGCGGTACGGCGTCCGTGTGATCGCCGACGAGATCCACGCCCCGCTCGTCCTCGGCGACGCGTCCTTCACGCCGTATCTGAGCGTGTCCGGCGCCGAGGACGCGTTCGCGCTCATGTCGGCGTCCAAGGGCTGGAACCTCGCCGGACTCAAGGCGGCGCTCGTCATCGCCGGCGCGGAGGCGGCCGCCGACCTGCGCAGGATGCCCGAGGAGGTGAGCCACGGCCCCAGCCACCTCGGCATCATCGCCCACGCCGCCGCGTACTCGGCCGGCGGTGCGTGGCTCGACGACCTGCTCGCCGCGCTCACCGCCAACCGCGAGCTGCTCACCCGGCTCGTGGCCGAACACCTGCCGGGCGTCACCTTCCGGCGCCCCGACGCGACCTACCTCGCCTGGCTGGACTGCGGCGACGTCGGCGGCGAGGCCCCGGCCCCGACCGACGGCGTCCGCATCGTCACCGAGCTGGCCGGTCCGGCCCGGTTCTTCCTCGACCGCGCCCGGGTCGCCGTGAGCTCGGGCCACACCTTCGGCCCGTCGGCGACGAGCCATGTCCGGCTCAACTTCGCGACGTCCCCGGCGATCCTCACCGAGGCCGTCACCCGGATGAGCAGCGCGCTCTGACCCGCCGCCCGGCTCAGTTCCGCGCTCGCCTCTCGGCGAGCTTGCGCCAGATCAGGCTCGACGGGATCCGCTTGTCGAACAGCACGTACGCGGCGACGGAGTCGTCGATCAGCGTCGTCTCCAACTCCCGCCGCTCATAGCCCGGCCCGGCGAACAGCAGCTCGTCGCCGCTCGCGAGCTCCACGCCGTCATCCGGCGTGAGGACGACGACGCCGCTGCGCAGCAGCAACAGCGGCACCGCGTTCAGTCGGCGCTCCCGGTCCTCCGGATGCCGCAGCAGCCCGCCGAGCGTCACCTCGCCGCGCTCGAGCGGGCCGGCCAGCGCGGGCGCCTGACCGGGCTCCAGAGCGAACTTCCACAGCGCGGGCAGCGTCTGGCCGCAGACCTGCACGAGCCGTTCCACCAGCTCGGCCGCCCACTCGTCCGGCTGCTTCGAGATCCCGCGGATGAACCGCGCCAGGAGCGGACTGCTGATGTGCGCGTACACCTCGTGCGCCACCACCTCCGACGGCACCAGCAGCGCGTCGGCGTGCATCGCCTCGAAGAGCGCCGAGCTGTTCGGGCGGTTCTGCCGGGCCAGCAGGAACAGTCTGGGGTTCAGCCGCCGCGCGACGGCCAGCATGGCCAGGTTGGCCGTGTCGTCGTCGGTGCCGGCGACGAACCCGACCGCCGCGTCGATCCCCGCCCGGTCCAGGACGGCAGGGTCGGCCGCGTCCCCCACGACGACGTCCGCGCCGTCGTCGTCGGGTGAGGCGACCGCCTCGATGATCGTGACGTCCATGTCGGCGTCCCGCAGATCGGCCGTCAGCCGCCGCCCGAATCGGCCGTACCCGCACATCACCCAGCGGCCGTCCGGCGGCGGATGTCCCAACGGCGGCAGCGCGGCCCCCGGCCCCTCCTCCAACCAGGTGAGCAGCCGGTACGACGCGGGAGCGCACAACGCCAGCCGCAGGTGGGCGCCGAACCGGTCGAACGGATTGACCACCGTCGGTGATCCGAACTCGCTCATCCGCACGGCCACACGCGCCGAGGTGGCCCGCGAGACCACCCGCAGCTCCGGCCGCAGCAGCGCGACGGTCATCGTGACGGACAGGTTCGTCTCGTCGTCGTCCGTCAGTACCAGTACGCCCGAGCACTGCGGATGGTCGATTCCCGCGATGCCCAGATAGTGTGGATTCGTCGCGTCCGCCGCCAAACCGGGCACGTCCGCCCGATACGCCCCCAGCTCGAGCGCGTCGATCCGCTCCGCCACCGAGTCGATGACGACGACCCGCTGCCCCAACGTGTCGAACGCCTTGACCAGCAGCTCCCCCGCCCGGCCGTACCCGACCAGCAACAGGAACGGCTCACTGAGTCGCGCCACCTTGCGAGTGAACCGCTGCAGCGCCATGACCTGCCGGAACGCGCGGTCCTGCAGCAGCGTGAGCAGCGAGCCGACCGCATAGGCCCAGCCGATCACCGATAGATAGATGGTGACGGTGGCCCACATCCGCTGGCCCGTCGTGAACGCCCACGGCAGTTCCCCGAAACCGATCGTCGTGGCCGTGTAACTCATGAAATAGAACGAGTCGAACACCGTCATCCGCGCCGGATTCCCATCCGAATCGACGCCAGGAATGACGGTGAACCCGATCACGCTGATCGTGAACAGCACGATGAGGGTGATCAACGGGGCGCGCATCCGCCGCATGACCAGGAAGATCGTCGCGGTGGTCTTGTCGGCCATCTCCGACCGCGTGCGGGAGAGCACCCGACGGCCGTTGGCCGGCGTCGCTCGCCGCCACCCGGCCCGGCGATCGCTCATCGTCGAACCGGCTCAGCCGCGGTGGAAGGTCACGGTGTCGGCGACGAGCAGCACCACCGAGACGATGTTCGCGACCAGCGCTCCGCCGGACAGCGACACCATGCTGGCCGTCGTGGCGGCCGTCATCCCGTGCGTGCTGACCTGCTCGGCCCAGACCCACACCAGCCCGGCTGCACCGAGTTGCAGGTCGGCGACCAGGCTCGTCGCCAGGTGCACGGCGCCGAGCTGGGTGCGATCACCGAACTTGAGCACCGTCGTGATGAGGCTGACGCTCAGCGCCGCGAAGAGCTCGAGAACGTTGTGTACTTCGGGATCGGAGATGTCGCCGATGAAGAACCCGAAGTTGAGCGTGGCCGCCAGCAACACGAAGAAACCGAACACGACCTTCTCGAGGTTCATCTCGCTCCTCGCGTGTCGCTCCGGACGGCTGCCGGGACGGAGTTTAACCCGCGGTCTTCGGCGCGACTATCGTCCTCGGCAAACCCGGGCCCCCGGCCCGCCGACGCCGGAGACGAGATGAACGACGACACGAACCCCGACGACATCCAGCCGCTCCGCGGCGTCCGGGTCCTCGAACTCGGCAATTACATCGCCGCCCCCACGGCCGGCCGGATGCTGGCCGACTTCGGCGCCGAGGTGATCAAGGTGGAGCGTCCCGTCACCGGCGACGAACTGCGCAACTGGCGGCTCTATTCGGGTACGACGTCGATGCTGTACCGGACGATCAACCGGAACAAGAAGTCGATCGTGCTCGATCTGCGCACCGATGCCGGACGCGCGATCGTGCTCGACCTCGTCCGGCACTGCGATGTGCTGCTGGAGAACTTCCGCCCCGGCACGCTGGAGCGCTGGGGGCTCGGCCCCGACGTCCTCGACGCCGCCAACCCCGACCTCGTCATCACGCGCATCTCCGCGTTCGGGCAGACCGGTCCGCTGGCCGACCGTCCGGGTTTCGCCGCCGTGGCCGAGGCGGTGGGCGGACTGCGCGAGCTCGTCGGCGATCCGGATCGCCCGCCGGTGCGCGTCGGCGTGTCCATCGGCGATTCGATCGCCGGTATCTACGCCGCGTTCGGCACCGTCATGTCGCTGTTCCAGCGCGAGGCCGCACGCCCCGACGGCCCGCGCATCCCGCTCGCGCACCGGGTCGTCGACGTCGCGCTCAACGAGTCGATCCTGTCGGTGATGGAGTCGCTGGTACCCGATCATCTCGCCTACGGCGTGACGCGGACGCGCGTCGGCGGCCGGATGGAGGGCATCGCGCCGAGCAACGCCTACCCGTGCGCCGACGGCACGAGCATCATCATCGCCGGCAACGGCGACGCCATCTTCGCGCGTTATATGGAGACGATCGGACGCCCCGACCTCGGCGCCGACCCCGAGCTGCGGACGAACGCCGGCCGCTGGTTGCGACGCGACGAGCTCGACACCGCCATCGGCGAATGGTCCGTCCGGCACACCCGCGAGGCGGCGCTGCGCATCCTCGACGCCGCCGGCGTGCCGTCCGGACCGATCTACACCGCGGCCGACATCTGCGCCGACGAGCAGTACGCGACCCGGAACATGATCCAGCACTTCGCCGTCGACACCGGCGCCGATGAACCCGCCGATGTCGGCTTCCCCGGCATCGTGCCGGTGTTCGGCGGGACGTCGGTGCCGATCCGGCACGTCGGCCCGGATCTCGGCGAACACACCCGCGAGGTGCTGTCGTCGGTGCTGGGGCTGGGCGACGACGAGATCGACCGGATCGTCGCCGGGGTCTCGGCATGACGACCGCCGACGCACCGCCGTTCACCTACGAGCCGCGGGCCGAGCTGCGCGACGTCACGCTGCGCGACGGCCTGCAGCTCACCGGCAAGGTGCTCGCCACCGAGCGCAAGGTGGAGATCGCCCGCGAGCTGCTCCGGCTCGGTGTTCCAGCGCTGGAGATCGGGTCGATGGCGCGTCCCGACCTCGTGCCACCGATGGCGGGCACCCTCGACGTCATCGCCGCGTTGACGCCCGATGAGCTGGCCCGCTGCTGGGTGTGGGTGGCGACGCCGCGGCACGTCGAGAAGGCGGCCGCCGCGGGCGCACGGCATTTCCAGTACTGCTTCTCGGCGTCGGACTCGCACAACAAGGCCAACATCGGCCGCACCACCGAGGACAGCGTCGCCGCGATGCCCGCGGCCGTCTCGATCGCGCGGGCCGCCGGCGGCAGCATCCAGCTGTGCCTCGCGACGTCGTTCACCTGCCCGTTCGAGGGTGCGGTCGACCCCGAACGCGTCCTCGGGATCGCGAACGATCCACGGACTGTCGGCGCCGACGACATCGTCATCGCCGACACCCTCGGCCAGGCGGTTCCCGCGCAGGTCGGCGCGCTGATCCGCGCCGTCCGCACGCGGACGCCGCCGCGCCGCGTCGTCTTTCACGGCCACGACACGTGGGGCCTCGGCGTCGCCAACACCCTGGCCGCGATCGACGCCGGCGCGACGATGGTCGACGGCGCGCTCGGCGGGCTCGGCGGCTGCCCGTTCGCGCCCGGGGCCAGCGGCAACACCTCGTCGGAGGACCTGCTGTTCGCGACGCGCCCGGAGTGGTTCACGCCCGCCGTGCTCGCCGACCTGGTCGCGACGACCGACGCCCTGCTAGCGGAACTCGGTGAGCCGAACCGCTCCCGGACGGCGCAGGGTGCGCGGTCGGAGGCGGCGGCGTTCGAGTGGGTGATCGGGCGCTGACGCGCCCCACCCCCGGTCTGCGGTCGCGCGGCACACTGGACAGCGGACTGAAAGGAACAGCCATGTCTGATTACGGCAACACTCCCCCGGGCTTCGGCCCCGGCGACTTCGACGCCTTCGCCAGAGAGGCCGCCGACCATCTCCGCGACGCCTTCGGCAAGCTGATGCAAACGCCCACCGGACGCGCCGCGTGGTCTGCCTTCGACGATCCGAGTGCCAAGCATCGCCACGAGCCGACCACCGCCGGCGAGCGCGGCGCCGGCGTCTGGGCGATCTGTCTCGTCGACGACACCGGCGCTCACGTCGAGGAGGTTTATGCCACCGAACTCGACGCGCTGCGCTCCAATCGTCACAACACGGATCCGAAGCGAGCCGTCCGATTCCTGCCGTACGGCGTCACGGTCAGCGTGCTGGACGACGAGCCGCGGGACTCGTAGCCGCGCGGCCGACGCAGCCCGGCCGGTGCGCGCCGCATCGCGCCGGCACCCCGGTGAATGCTCTGGATCAGGGGCCGACGATGTGCCGCAGATACCGCTCCGGGCTGTCGAGGAAGCGCCGATGATGGTCGACGAGCGCGAGCTCGCCCCACTCGACCGGCGTGAGTCCATCCTGGTCGAGCTGCAACAGCCGCGCGCCCGGCAGCCGAGCGACGATCGGCGAGTGCGTCGCAATCACCAACTGCGTCCGATCGCTGCGGGTGATCCGCATCAGATGCCCGAGCAGCGTCAACTGGGTGACGAACGACAACCCCGCCTCGGGCTCGTCCAACAGGAAGAGCCCACCGTTGTCGAACCGACTCGACGACACCATCGCCATGAACGACTCACCGTGACTGAGCCGATGGAAATCCGGATCGTCGCCGCCCGGATGATCCTCCAGATAGGTGTACAGGCCGTGCATCGTCTCCGACCGGAGGAAATAGCCCCACCGCGACGCCCCCACACCCCGCTGCAACACCAGATGTCGGTGCAACGACGACTCGGTGGTGCGCGTGCTGTGCCGCGCACCGGTCGAGCCGCCCTCCGGCGACAACCGATACGCCATCGCGATCGCCTCGATCAGCGTCGACTTCCCCGACCCGTTCTCCCCGACGAGAATCGTCACCCGCCCGAGATCCAACCCCTCGTCCAGCACCTGACGCACCGCCGGCAACGTCGCCGGCCAGACGTCCCGGGACAACGGAGCCTCGCCGTCCTCGGCGACCCGTCGCACCGGCAGCGGACGCATCCAATCAGCCATGTCGACCAAGACTAATCGGACGAGTCGCGCCGCGACCGGCATATGACCACGCCAGAACGAACCGGCCGCTCCCCGAGCAGAACCGTCAGGAATGTTCCTCCGTGGAACGCGAATCGGTGAGACTCAGCGCACCCCAGCCCGCGACCACGCCGACGATCACCGCCAGCACCGCGTACGTGATGCGCTCCCCGTGGAAGAACGACGCGACCAGTTCGCTGCTCCAGACTCCGGGCGGCAGGGTCGCCGTCACCAACGCCGCGATCACCGTGCCGACGACGGCGGTACCGACGCTGCTCCCGACCTCCTGCGCCGTGTCGTTGAGCGCCGCACCGATCGAGGTCCGGTTCTCCGGCATCGCGCTGACCAGCGCGACGGCACAGGTGGTCATCACGGTGCGCAGTCCGACGGTCAGGGTCACCATGCAGACGGCGATCGCCGGGTAGCCGTGCTCGACGGCCCAGGCGAGGCCGGCCAGCGAACCGGCCAAGAACACCGCACCGATCAGGCAGGTGATCCGGTGGCCGTAGCGCTTCGCGAGGAACTCCGAGAACGGCGTCGCCGCGATCATCGTGATGATGAGTGGAAGGTTGGCCAATCCGGCACGCATCGGGCTCCAGCCGTAGGCGTACTGGAAGTGCAGGATCAGCCCGAACATCACGCCGGCCATCGCGATCGACGTTCCGACCTGCGCTATCGACGCCCCGCGGATGGTGCCGTCGGCGAAGTAGCCGAGGTCGAGCATGGGATGGCGGGCACGACGCTCATGCCACACGAACGCGGCCACGGCCAGGACTGCGCCGGCAGCCGACCCGCAGGTGGCGAAAGAAATCCAGCCGTGCTCGACGCCGGAGGTCAACGTGTAGCAGGCGAGCCCGATCGCGGCGATGCTGAGCACGGCACCCGGCAGGTCGAGCCTGTCCTTCGTCAGGTCTTCGGGGCGGTCGGCGGGCACTCCGAGCCGCACCCCGATCCAGGCGATGAGCGCGATGGGCGCGTTGACCAGCAACAGCCACTCCCAGCGCACGTGCGCCAGCGCGGTGCCGCCGAGAATCGGGCCGAGAATGAAGCCGCACATGCCGACGACGATCATGAGCGTCATCGCGCGCCGGCGCTGGTCTTCCGCGTCGAAGAGTCGGAAGACCAGCGAATTGGTGATCGGGGCCATCGCGGCGGCGGCGACACCGAGTGCCGCACGGAGCGCGATCAGCTGGACGGCCGAGTCGACGGCCATCACGCCCAGGCTGATCACGCCGAAGGCGAAGAGCCCGACGAGCAGGACGCGGCGCCGGCCGAGACGGTCGGCGGCCGAACCCGCCGTCAGCAGCAGGCCGCCGAAAGTGAGCGAATACGCCCCGGTGACCCACTGCAGTGCGGTCGTGCCGCTGCCCAGGTCTCGTCCGATGGTCGGCAGCGCGATGGTCAGCAGCGTGTTGTCGACCATCTCCACGAAGAAGGCCAGACAGAGCGCGGCCAGCGGGATCCACGCCGCACGCAGCGACGTATAGGTGCCGGTCTGCGCGGTCTCAGGGGTCGTGGGCACGTGCCACCTCCTCGAATCGAACGGCGTTCGGTCATCGAACGACGTTTGATACGCTAGAACAACGTTCGGTTCGACGCAAGAGGAGGATGTCGTGGCAGGTCGACGACAAGAAGAGACGGTTGCGAGGCCCGCGAGGCGGCGCGCCTCCCATTCGATGGAGGCCGTCGTATCCGAGGCCGTCGCGCTCTTGGACGAGGCCGGCGAGGCGGCGCTCACCTTCCGAGCCCTGGCGAAGCGGCTCGGCGGCGGAGTCGCCAGCATCTACTGGTACGTCGCCAACAAGGACGAACTACTCGACCGCGCCACCGACCACGTCCTCGCGGGGCCGCTCGAGGAGGCCGAAGAGTTCACCGACGGCCAGGACCCGATCGACGATGTGCGCGCCATCGCCGTCACGCTGTTCGACACCATCGTCGACCGGCCGTGGCTCGGCGCCTATCTCATGCGCGATACCGGCTTGCAGCCGAACGGCCTCGCCCTCTACGAGCGCCTCGGCCAGGCCGTCATGCGGCTCGGACTCGACCCGCGACAGAGCTTCCACGCCGTCTCGGCGGTCACCGGCTTCGTGGTCGGTACCGCCGCCGACCTCGGCCAGCAGGCGCCGCGAGAGGTGCTCGATGGCACCGTCACCCGCGATTCGCACCTCGCGCGGCATGCGGACGAGTGGCGACGGCTCGACCCGCAGGCGTTCCCGTTCGTGCACTACATCGTCGACGAGTTCGCCGTCCACGACGACACCGAACAGTTCCGCGCCGGTCTCGACCTGCTGCTCGCCGGCCTTCGACTACAGGCGGGCCGCTGACGTCCGACAACCAGCGGCTCAGCGGGCCCGGTAGCGCGCGTAGATCAGTCCGCTGTCGAAGGACCGCTGTTCGACCAGGTCTAGATCGAGGCGGACGCCGTCGGGAAAGAACCGCTTGCCGCCGCCGACCACGCTCGTGGTGATGAACAGGTGGTATTCGTCGACGAGTCCGGCCGCGATCGCCTGTGCCGCCAGATTCGGGCCGTCGATGGAAAGATCGTGATCGGATTCGGCCTTGAGCCGGAGAATCGCGTCCGGATCGAAGGTCCGCTCGATCCGAGTCTTGGCGCTCGACACCGATTCCAGCGTCGTGGAATAGACGATCTTCTCCGCGGCTCTCCAGTCGTTCGCGTATTGCAGGATGTGCGGCGGCACGTCGGGCTCGTCATGGACGGTCTCCCAGAACACCATCGTCTCGTACATCCGCCGGCCGTACAGGAACGTGCGCACGTGGCGGAAGACGTCGCCGATGAAGGTGTGCACCTCCTCGTCCTCGGCCCCCCTGCCGAGGTCGCCCTCGGCCGCTTCGGCATAGCCGTCGAGCGAGGTGATCATCGAATAGATGAGCTTGGCCATGATCGGCTCCTTCGGCCCGTGGTGAGTCGGTTGACTCACCTCAACCGAACGTAGCCCTCCTCAGGAGATGAGTCAGTCAACTCACCTCCTGTCATACTGGGCTCATGTCCCGCGAACTATCCGCATACCACCGGCAGGTCGCCGCGACGAACCGCGCGGCGATCCTCGACGCGGCCACGGATCTGTTCCTCGAATCCGGCTACGACAGGACCTCGTTGGCGCAGGTCGCCAGGAGCGCCGGGGTGTCCAAGGCAACTCTGTTCAAGCAGTTCCCCACCAAGGCCGAGCTCTTCGAGGCGACGGTCCTCGCCGCCGGCGACCTGCCCGCCGGCGAACTCGCCGACCCGCCGACCGGGGACTTCCACGCCGGGCTGGTCGCGCTGGGCACCGCCTACGTCGAGTTGCTGTCTCGTCCGCGGATGGAGGACTTGATCCGGACGCTGATCGGCGAGTCCCAGCGATTCCCCGAGCTGCGCGCGCGGACGTTCGACTTCGGCACGCTGCCCGTGTTCGCCGCGCTCGGACGCTACCTGCGAGCAGAGCATACGGCGGGAACCGCGCGGGTCGACGATCCGGACACGGCGGCGGCGCAGTTCCTCGGCATGATCTCCACCGTCGTCTTCTGGCCCCGGCTCATTCACGGCGGCTGGTCGCTCAGCGAGGAGGAGACGCGCCGGGTCGTCGATGAGGCGGCACGGACGATCGCGGCTCGCCATCGGGCGCCTGGGAGTTGCTGATTCAGCCTCGCCCCTCCGCGGCTTCGCTCAGCAGGCGTCGAGCCGCGGGGTCGGCGGGTTCAGACTATTGCCAAACGACCCATTCTAGGCGGCAGTACAATCATCCTTACGAGGTTCCACATCCACGGCCGGAGCCCCACGCCAGCCAACACCTAATCGCCCGCCCTGAGACAGGACAGCTGTTTGACGCACAGACAAGGTCGTGAATGCTGACATTTGCAGTAACCGACGCAACCTCATTGGCGCCAAAGATGAAGCCGCCTTACGTAGTGCTGCAACGAGAAAATTGGGATGACTTCCGGTTCAAGACTACATTTCGCGCAATTCTATATACCGATGACCATAGTCGCCACGAGCTTGGAACTGTGAAGATCTTGCGGCGAGACCAACAAAAGGGCCCAACACCCATAAACAAGAGATTCGACAAACTCGATGAGAACTACTGCTCAGTCGGCCAATCATCTGACTACTACCAAATAGTATCTGCGCTACCTTCCAGCATATCAGACTCCTACCTACGCTCAATTCGAGACGCCGCATACGATGCAAGCATTCGATCTGATTTCGAGAACGAATCCGGATGGAGTGTGTCACTCCTTCGATTCGGCCATGCAGAAAACGCTCTTGCGGTAGCCGCTGAACTCAATTCAGGCGCAAAACGGCCTATCGGAATCGCCTCATTTAAGTTTCACTGGATTAGCTACAACGAGGCCGCGTCCATTGAGTTCCTCTTCGACGACTCGGGGCCGACGCCTGGCCGATGTAATGTCCTGGTTGGGTACAACGGTGCAGGAAAGACCACACTGCTCGCCGACATCGCATTAACGATCAGTAGAGTAACTGACCTAAAACCCGGAGAACTGCAATCCAGCCTTACGGGAGTTGACACGACGTTTGGCGCAGTAGTGGCAGTATCTTACAGTGCATTCGACACGTTCGAAATACCCAGCTCGATCAGCAACGATGGTCCCGAGAAAATAAGCAGCTTTGGGTACACGTATTGCGGACTGCGGCGGGTCGTAGATACCAGTAATAAGGTCAGGAGAAACACAGGCAGGTCGCCAAAAAAAGATCTACAACTAAAATCGATCCATGAAATCGAACTAGAGTTTGGCGCCGCCCTCAATGACGCCCATGCCCGTGAAAACCACGGGCATCTAGGCGACGCCTTCGAGATTCTCTCCGCAGAACCATCCTTCGGACGTATCGGTGTCGACATCCGACAGCTGAGCCAGCTGTCCGAAACAGTTTCGGCCATCGAACAGTTCAGTAAGCTGAGTACCGGCCATAAGATCGTGGTAAACATCATCACACAACTGGCCGCCCATCTGCAAAATCGTTCGCTGCTCCTCGTCGATGAACCCGAAACGCACCTCCACCCCCCTTTGGCCGCAGCCCTCTTACGGGCGATTCAGTACTTGCTCGATAAACACGACTCATTCGCGATCATAGCGACCCATAGTCCGGTCGTCGTGCAGGAGATCCCGGCGCGTTTCGTGCAGATTCTAGAACGAATCGACAATCAAACCACGACGATCACGCCCGATATCGAGACTTTCGGTGAATCGATCGGAGCAATTACCAGGTTCGTGTTCTCGATGGACTCGAGCTCTACAGATTACCAGAGCGTACTTGCCCACCTAGCCATTACCTACTCGATGGAGGAAATTGAAGAAATGTTCCAGCCAAGCCTGAGTGCCCAGGCACGGGCATTAGTTTTGAACTACATGCACCAAAAATGATTGCTGCACAGCGACCGGCAGTCGACGACAAGGAACTGTACAACGGCGTGGTTCAACGCCGCCATGCTCACGAACGGCTGAAGGAACTGGCCGGCGAAGTATTCCGTCGTTACGATAAGTACACACAATGCAGTGGCTTATGTGCTCCGCAAATCTGGGCCGACAACGACCGGCACATTCTCTCATCAAACTGGTCGCTGTTGAACTCAGGGCAACTGGTGCAGTTCCGCCCGGAAATCTTCTCCTCCACCCGAGGCATCTGTTTCCTATGCGGGAACAGCAAGGCCGGCGAGATTGATCACTACTTGCCCCGGAAGCACTTTCCCGAATATTCAATACTCACTCTCAACCTCCTCCCCGCCTGCCGCGAGTGCAACAATGCTAAGCGGGCACAATTCGAGGACAGCGGATCATACCTCTACTTCCACCCACACTTCATGACTCTTCCTGATACTCAATTCGTAACCGTGACAATCGAACTAGACGCGACCGTTCTGATTACCTACGAAATCAACCCGAACCTTCAAGGCGAGCTTCCAGATATACTGCGCCGGCAGTTCAAAAGCCTGTCTCTAGGAAAGATGTACAGAGATGAAGCTGTCGGACTACTTTCGGAATGCTCCATTCCTTCTATATCTACTATAAAATAGGAGGGGCCGATGCTCTCCGGGAGTATTTGCAAACGCAGGCTTGCTCGTTTGCTGCCGCACACGGAAGGAACCATTGGCATCCAACTATTTTACATGCACTTGCGAACAATAAGGACTTCTGTTCAGGGCAGTTCCGCCTACTTGGGCCCGAAAAATATACCTGATACTTGCGCAGGCGCTTTGAGAAGACACCGTGATCGTGCATGAGTCGAAGCCATAGCTCCTGCAATAGCTTCGAACATGCCGGCGGTCTGAAAGCCGATCCCATCAATTACGGATGCGGCAAACATGGGTGTCAACGAATCGCTGGGTTCATGCGCACGGAAGGCCACCACGCCACATTGGAATGAGATAGGATCTCGGAAGAACTCTGTTATGTAGCTGCTGGACCGGTACGGAAAGTAGTTCAACTCGCCGCCGTCGCCCGGTCAGCCGAGCCAACATTTCCACAGATAAGGTCGGCGAGAGCCTCCTATTCCTTCGTTTTTGAAATTTCATGGATATCCTCGGAGAGCTGTACACAACGATTCTCCGACCTCGGCGGACCGACATACTGACCGATCAACTGTGAATACTTACAAGACAACTCCGATCCATACCCCCAGCTTTATGGAAGAATCTACGAATTCGATGCGGCGAGCAGTCGGCGAACTACCCACGTAACACGAAAGAGTCCCAACATTCCGGCAGTCATCGCGACAATAAGAGCAGCCTCGATCCACCAACGCCCAAGGTCGTTATGAACATCGATGAGCAATCCGACTGTTGAAACCATGAATGACGCAGCAAGCGACGGAAGAACCCCTATAACGACATCACCGACTTTTTCCTTATCGCCGGCGGGCAAGAGTCGCTCAATTGCGGTAAGCGGTGTACGCATCAAATTGACGAGGATTGAAACCGATGTAAGCGTGAACCCGCCCATCGTCGCCGAAATACTCATTGCTGTCTGGTACAAAACCTGCCGCTGCGCCTTATCCACCTCAGTAAGGGCGCATGGTATCCAATCTCTTCGACCGGCTTCCAACCAGAGAGCAACCGACACTGCTGCGATTAGCACGTCAGCCCAGCGATTACGCACCCACCACAGAATTATTTTCCGCAGCCACGACTCACGATAAAGAGGCGTACGGCTAGACTCGCTCATCATCAGGCTTCTCAATAAATCTCGCGACGTGACCACTCGCGGTGCCGTTAGGCACCGAGGGCACCGCAAGATCGAGGTGGTCACGACTGCCACGTAATGCCTCGTTCAAGATCATTCGCGCATACCTAGCCGATTCCTCAGGATCGTTGATCCGGTCGGCAGCGACTTCAACTTTCTCAACAAAGCGATCAGCATGCAGATCAACTGACCGCTGCGTTCCATTAATTGTTCCAGTGACGCGCGCGGAGTCGAGTTCCTCAGTGGCAGCCGAGCCTCGCAGCTGATCAACCAGCAAGCGAATTGATGCCCGGATCCGCCCCTTCTCTGCACGTGTACCACGGCGTCCAACCGTTACACCCACTCGAATCACTCCACCATCCTGAACAAGCACACGGTTCGCAGCCAGCGCCGATGCCCAGTCGCCGCCAATTAGATCACGGGTCACTACATGCGCCGGTACCGCAATCTCGACTGACGACAGACGCATCTCCTCAAGTACGCGATCAAGATCATGAGTCAGGACTGGATCCAGCCCAACTTCCACGTCAAGCTTCGCACGAAGGTAGTCACAGAGCCTACGTGCACGCGGACCATTACCGCTCGTCAGCATCGCGACAACGTTGTTCTCGACGAAGAGGCAATACGTCGGCTCGAGCAAGCCTTCGCCGTCGGTCAATCCGATCGGTCGCCGTGCACCGACCTTGTCACCAACGCTTGGCAGGTTCTCTCGCCGAACCTTATTGAGGACGAGAATCGGGTTCGGAGGGCCAGCAATCCCGTGTACGACCAGCACCATGCCATCCGAGCAGGTCCGGTAGCGACCCTTCTGCGTCCGCTCGGCAGCAACCAGCGCGGACGTAACGTCATCCGCCGGAAAAACTCCGTCGAGCGGAGTGCCGTCAGTCTTCACCAGACGCCAATACTGGACAGTCCTTTGCACGCTGGATCCCTCCTTCGCGTCAACTTCTAGCCATATAGTAGCGAGATGCGACGAGGTTCACTGCACGGATTCCCCTCTACTTAAGTACTGGTGCGGCGATGTTCCTCGTGACTCTCGATACCGCAATTTCGCCTGCGCAAATGCACGCCCGTTCCGGCCATTGCCATCGGTAAACGGGCGGATCGTCTCGAACTGGGCATGCGAGACAGCAACAGACGTGAGGGCCGGTAGATCAGTCCGACGCGCAAGTACCACGACATCGTCGATCAACGCCGGCACCAACCGCTCATGCGGTGCCACGAACTCGGCACCGGCCGGTGAATCGCTGCGCGTCCCGATCCACACGGCGCCTTCTACGGCCACTTCTCCTCGAAGGACGACCTCGTCGCGAGTGTCGTCGCCCAACAGCTCCAGCACCAGGTCGCCGTCGTGAACTCGCTGCCCGCCGGGCTCGATTCGGTCGAGGCCTTCCTCCGCGAATACCTCTCCCGCACACCGCGACGACGTCGCCGGCGGATGCCCCTCCGCAGCGCTGCTGGATGAGATCGGCCGATGCGACGTCACGGTCCGACAGGCTTACACCGCGGGCGCCGCGTCGATGATCGAGGCCATCGCCCGCCACCTCGACGACGGCGATCCGCAGCGGACCACCGAGCGTGCCATCGGCCTGTTCTCCTTGCTCGTCGGCTCGATCCAGGCCGCCCGCGCGGTCACCGATCCGGAACTGTCCGACCGCATCCTCGCTGCAGCATTCGGCAACGCGATGACCTTGGCCACCGCTCCGCGACATCCCGCACACCCGACCCGACAGGAAGATCGATGAAGGCTTTCGCCGTCACCCACTACGGACCCGAAGGACTCGAAGCGGCCGATGTCCCGACAGCGAGCGCCGGACCTCGCGACGTCCTGGTCGACGTCGGGGCGGCCAGCATCAACCCGCTCGACACGATGGTCCGCAACGGGGAGTTCAAGCAGCTCATCAAGTATAAGCGGCCCTTCGTCCTCGGCCACGATCTCGCCGGAGTGATCACCGAGGTCGGCGCCGAGGTCCGCGGCTTGAAGGCCGACGACGAGGTCTACGCCCGCCCGCGCGACTTGCGCATCGGCGCGTTCGCCGAGCAGATCGCCGTCGAGGCGGACGACGTCGCCCTCAAGCCGACCTCCTTGTCGTTCGAGGAAGCGGCCGCCGTGCCCCTCGTCGCGCTCGCCGCCTGGCAGGCCCTCGTCGACGTGGCTGCCTCCAGCCCGGGCAGAAGGTCCTGGTCCAAGCCGGTGCCGGCGGGCTCGGATCCACCGTCATCCAGGTCGCCAAGCATCTCGGTGCGCACGTCGCTACCACGGCGAGCACCAAGGACGTCGGCAAGGTTCAGGCGCTCGGCGCGGACGAGGTCATCGACTACACGGCGCAGGACTTCGCCGACGTCCTGTCCGGATACGACGTGGTGCTGGACTCCCTCGGCCAGGCGAGTCTGGAGAAGTCGCTGACCGTCCTCCGGCCGGGCGGTCTTGCGATCAGCGTCGTCGGCCCGCCCGACCCGTCCTTCGCCAACCAACTCAGACAGCCCCTCCTCAAGCCGGTCATGGCCATCCTGAGCCGAAAGGTCCGGCGTCAGGCTCGCAAGCTGGGCGTTCGCTACTCGTTCTTCTTCATGCGGGCCGACGGCACCCAGCTCGCTTCACTCGCGGCACTCTACGACAACGGCACGCTGCGTCCCGTCCTCGACCGGACCTTCCCGTTCACAGAGACGCTCGACGCCATGGCCTACGTCGAGCAGGGCAAAGCCAAGGGAAAGGTCGTCGTGACCCGATAGAGACGACGGACAACCGGACTGGTCTGAGTCCTTGCGACGCGCCCAACCGACACTTCCCGCGAGAGTGGACGAGCAGCGCGGCTACGGCGATCCGTGAAGCACCTACCGGATCATGCGTACGCCCTGATCTCGGTCCAGAATTCATCGAGCGCGCGGGCGACCTCTACGGGCCGCTCGAGCGGCAGGAGCGTACGCGCCCCGTGGATCGTCACTGCTCGCGCATCCGGAGCTGCGACTGCAGCTCGCTCGGCGTCCTCAGGACTCCAGTCACCGCGGTCGTCTCCCGCAAGGAACAGTGCCGGGACCGTGAGCCGGGTGAGGTGGGAGGTGACGTCTTTGCGGTTCAGGATGAATGACTTCAGCGCGAGACTGAGGCTTGCTTTGCTCGGTCGGGCGAGGCTGTCGAGCACCACCGCGCGCAGCTCAGGATCGGCAGCGGAGGCGTCCGTGAGCATCGCCTGGATGACCGCATCCCGAACAGGGCCCATCGGTCCAAAGGCTCGAAGCAGCGGATGGAGGAGGCGAATCTGACGCCGCAAGCTCGCCGGGACCGGCTCGACAGGAGCGCTGATAGCAACAAGCGAACGCAGGATCCCGGAGCGGACCGCAAGTTCGTAACCCACATGCCCGCCGAACGCGTTCCCCACCCAGTCCACAGGCTCGGCATGGATGAGTCCGGCGTCGGCAAGGCCGGTAAGCAGGTCGATCGCGGCACCGGCGGCACCCGCGATATCGGACTCGCGAGTCAAGGCGTCGCTCTCCCCCAAGCCCGGACCGTCCACGATGACCAAACGTCGTCCGCGAATCCGAGGGACGAGGAGGTCCCAGGTATCGCCGTCCACGAACATCGACGGCCACAGCACCGTGACCGGCCCCTCGCCATGGATGCGGACGCTCAACGCGCCAAGCCTGGTCTTCACCTTCGCAGGGATGAGGTTCTGAGACGGTCCGGCCATGACATCCTCGATTTCACGTTAGTATGACTTGCATGAATAAGAGGGACTATCGCATGACGGCCAGAGCGGCGTCAACGGCAGCCACCCTGGACCGCATCCTCGACGCGGCCCGCACCTTGTGGGCAGCGC
Source organism: Mycobacteriaceae bacterium (assembly GCA_044222225.1). Taxonomy (GTDB): domain Bacteria; phylum Actinomycetota; class Actinomycetes; order Mycobacteriales; family Mycobacteriaceae; genus JBGANR01. Next base: position 37,361 of record JBGANR010000025.1, on the reverse strand, counting down.
AGCCGATCGATCAGATTCGGCTGGAAGAGATCGCTGAACGCGCTGACGTCACGGTGCCCACCGTGGTCCGCAGAGCCGGGGGAAAGCCCGCGATCTTCTCAGCCCTCGTGAAGCGAGAACTCGCCCGACTCGAGACTCAGCGCACCCCGTTCTCGTCCACGTCGGTCGATGACATCGCCGCCTACTTCGTCGACTACTACGAGCAGTTCGGCTTCCTCATCCTCAAGCTCTACGCCGAAGCGCCCCAGGTTCCAGGCCTACCCGAGCTGGCCGCATCGGCTCGAGCGCGCCACCTGGAGTCGGTACGCGAGGCCTTCGCGGGACGCCTGACCGATGGTCCCGACTCCGCTGATCGCCGGATGGCGCAAATCATCGCCGTGCTCGACGCGACGACCTGGCGAATCCTTCGAGCAGAGGCGGCCCTATCACCCGAGCAGACGCAGGTCGCCATCCTCGAACTCATCAGCCCCCTGGTGCGAAGGCCCTGAGACCCCCAAAGATCCGAAGGAAGCGACCGTCTTGAAACGGAAGACGAAGCGAGGCTAACCAGATAGATACGATCTTTCGCCCATGCGGCGTATACGTTCTCAAGAATGCGCCGCAATTTCGTGGACGGGAACTCAACCTCGGCTCGGTGCCATCGACTGTCCCATGGAATACGTAATTCCGGCAGGTACTCATTGTGTTCGTCGCGATCAATGACGACTCTCAGTTCCCTTGCCGTCGCCCCGCCCGTCTCGCGAACGCGTCGATGGCCGTCAGCACCTCGTCGCTCCGCCAGAACGGGCCGAGCCCGTGCTCGTTCTTCGACTGCAGGATTCCCGCTTCGACCAGCGCCCGCAGCGGCGGATAGACGTTCGGCTGCTGGACACCCAGCTCCCGAGCGGCGGCAGCCGAGTCGATGACCGGACGCCGCGCCACGACGTCGAGCAGACGCCACGCATTGCTCGTACGGCGGACCTTCAACTTATCCGCCCATCCGGCCTTGATCGCCTCGATCTCCGCGACGAGCTGGCGTGAGTTACCGACGGCACGCAACGCCGCGTCCGCGAAAGCGTGCACGATCAGCGAGATGTCGCCTTCCCGATACGCCGTCAGGGCCCGGTGATAGCCCTCGATATCGGCGAGCAAGCCGGCCGATACCGGTATGGCGACATTCCGCGTGACCCCTCGATATCGCAATTGCGCCTGCGCGAATGCACGCCCGGTGCGGCCGTTGCCATCGGTGAACGGGTGGATCGTCTCGAACTGAGCATGTGCGACGGCAACGGACGTGAGAGCAGGCAGATCAGTCCGACGCGCAAATACCACGACATCGTCGACCAACGCCGGCACCAACCGCTCATGCGGTGCCACGAACTCGGCGCCGACCGGCGAATCGCTGCGCGTCCCGATCCACACCGCCTCCTCGCGCCACTCCCCCGGCGTGTGACGCACCTCCGCTTCCATCAGCGCCCGGTGCATCGCACGGATGGAGTCCGATGAGATGTCGCCGGCGAGCTTGATCGCGGCCTGCATCGCCCTCGTGTTCGCCGCGATCTGAATCGCGTTACGTCCGGTCTTGGCACCGAGCTCCGCACTGAAGATCGCCCGCGCACTCGCCGTCAGATTCTCGATCTGTGATGACGACGCCGCCTCCGATCGCAGCAACACCGGCGCGAACGCGGCGACGCGATCCCCGAGCTCGGCATCGAACCGGCTGAGCTCTGCTGTGGCCTCATCGGCCACCGCGACGGCGTCACGATCAACCGGCGGGACGCGGTCGCCGATGAACGCCGGAACCGCCGACTGATAGCTCTGCCGGCCCGACGTGCCACGTCCGGCACCTGCACCCCATCCGGTCGCCGGCACCCAGAGCGCGTCTTCCCTCCCGACGCTCGGCCAACCGTCGCCTTCGTCGGACGCAGTCTGCGACGTCATGTCCACCCCCACGGAGCAACCGTAACGCCACCCGTTACTCATAATGCCGCGCCCGGAAATTATGAGTAACGGCGTTACTCATAATGCCGAGACACCGGCATCTGATACGACTTGATCCGCCACCGTGATTTACGGTGGCGGATTCAGTTCGGACGTGGAGCTAAGGGGATTCGAACCCCTGACCCCCACACTGCCAGTGTGGTGCGCTACCAGCTGCGCCATAGCCCCTTGTCAGCTCTCGCTGACGCCCCATTGACTCTACTGCACCCCCGGCGTCGGGACAAAACGGCAGGTCAGCCCTGGTTTCCGAGGATCGAGGTCAGCCAGTTCGGGTCGCCGACGGCGTCGACGTCCTTGCCGTCGTGCAGGACGGACGGCGTCGCCACCCGACCGATGGCCTTGGACAGCTGGGTGCTCGCCTCGTCGGCGCTCGTCCGCGCGTCGGCGGTCAGCTTGCCGCCCTGGACGCACTGCACCGCACCGTCGCTGGCGCCGGCGTCCTCGGCGATCTTGGCCAGCGCCGCGTTGTCGTGGTCGCTGCCGCCGCCCTCACTGGGCTGGGCGGCGAACAGCGCGGAGTGGAACGTCAGGAACACCTTGTCGTTACGGTCGCTGGCGACGCAGCGCGCAGCACCGGCGGCGCGCGAAGAGTAGTCCTTGGATCCGGACTGCTGGTCGAGGAAGTTGAGCATGTGGAACCGGACGGCGAGCTTGCCGCTGTTCACGGCGTCGACGATCGACGTGCCGTACTGCTTCTCGAACTGCCCGCAGATCGGGCACAGCGCGTCCTCGAAGACGTCGATCGTCGGCGCGTCGTCCTTGCCGACCTTGATCGTCGCCGACGTGTCCAGCGCCTGCAGATCCGCCGTTCCCTTGGTGCGGTTGCTGTTCCAGTACACGAGCCCGATGACCACCGCCGCGATGGCGACGAGCGCCCCGATCATCAGGTACGTCGGCGTGCTCGACGTCTTCGTCGGCTGGTACTTCGACTTCGAGGCCTTCGGCACCGAGTTCTTGCTCACGCGTCCACTCCCTCCCGCGGCGGCCGCCGCGAACCGTCATCGTCCAGGCTCTGCGAGCCGGGCCCCAGGGCGAACCGGCTCCGCGGGAAGAACACGAGCCACGCCGCGAGCGCCAGGAAACCGACGTCGCGCAGGATCTCCGTGAGGTACGTCCGCCAGGACGCGTCGGCGTCGTGCCCGCCACCGCCGAAGCAGCCGCAGTCGATCGACAACCCACGCGCCCACACCGAGGCGATGACACCGATCAGCACGAGCAGCGTCAGCGCCGACAGGATCGACACCGCACGCACGCCGATGCCGGCGAGCAGCAGCAACCCGAGCGCCACCTCGAAGATCGGCAGCCCGACGGCCGCCGGCGCGATGAGCGCATCCGGCAGCAGCTGATAGGCCCGCACGGCGATCACCGACTGGTCGGGGTCGGCCACCTTGAGCCCACCCGACGTCAACCACACGCCGGCGAGCCCCAGCCGAACGGCAAGGCTCGCCCAGTTCTTCCACATCGCTCGACGACGCTACCCAGCCGGACTGAGACGCCGCTGAGCGACCTCACGGATCGCCGGAAGTTCCCGTGAGGTCGCTCACAGCGCAGCCCTACCCGGCGAGCGCCCGGTCGACGAGCTCCTTGGCCTCCGCCTGCACCAGCGCGAGGTGCTCGGCGCCCTTGAAGCTCTCGGCGTAGATCTTGTAGACGTCCTCGGTGCCCGACGGCCGCGCCGCGAACCAGGCGCTCTCCGTCACCACCTTGAGGCCGCCGATCGCCGCGCCGTTGCCGGGCGCCTCCGTCAGCACCGCGGTGATCGGCTCACCGGCGAGCTCGGTGGCCGTCACCTGCGCGGGCGAGAGCTTGGCCAGCACGGCCTTCTGCTCCCGGCTGGCCGGCGCGTCGACGCGGGCGTACGCAGGCGCGCCGTACTGTTCGGCGAGCTCGGCGTAACGCTGGGACGGCGTCTTGCCGGTGACGGCGAGGATCTCCGACGCGAGCAGCGCGAGGATGATGCCGTCCTTATCGGTGGTCCAGACGCCGCCGTCGCGACGCAGGAACGACGCTCCGGCGCTCTCCTCGCCACCGAAGGCGATCTCACCCGTCACGAGACCGGGCACGAACCACTTGAAGCCCACCGGCACCTCGATGAGCCGGCGGCCGAGCGCCGCGGCGACCCGATCGATCATCGACGAGCTGACCAGCGTCTTGCCGATCGCGGCGTCCGCCGACCACTGCGGCCGGTGCCCGTACAGGTAGTCGATGGCGACGGCCAGGAAGTGGTTGGGGTTCATCAGTCCGCCGTCCGGCGTGACGATGCCGTGCCGGTCGGAGTCGGCGTCGTTGCCGGTGGCGATGTCGTAGCTGTCCTTCTTCGCGATGAGCGATGCCATCGCGTTCGGGCTGGAGCAGTCCATCCGGATCTTGCCGTCGCCGTCCAGCGTCATGAAGCCGAACTGCGGGTCGACCTCGGTGTTGACCACCGTGAGGTCGAGCCCGTAATGCTCGCCGATCGCACCCCAGTAGCCGACCGACGCGCCGCCGAGCGGGTCGGCGCCGATGCGGACGCCCGCGGTGCGGATCGCGTCCATGTCGATGACGTTGCCCAGGTCGGCGACGTACTCGCCGCGGAAGTCGTGGCTCGTCACCACCGGATCGGTGACGCGTTTGACGCCCGCGAGGCCGTTCTCCAGCAGCTCGTTGGCACGCGCCGCGACACCGGACGTGATGTCGGAGCCGGCCGGACCGCCGTCCGGCGGGTTGTACTTGAAGCCGCCGTCCCGGGGCGGGTTGTGCGACGGCGTCACGACGATGCCGTCGGCCCGCGGGCCGTCACCGGCGTTGTGCACGAGGATCGCGTGGCTCAGCGCCGGCGTCGGGGTGTAGTCGTCACTGGCCCGCACGTCGACGCCGTGCGCCGCGAGTACCTCGAGCGCGGTCTTCTGGGCCGGGCCGGAGAGCGCGTGGGTGTCCGCGCCGATGAACAGCGGGCCGGTGATACCGGCGTCGGTCCGGTATTCGACGATCGCCTGGGTGATCGCGAGGATGTGGTCCTCGTTGAACGCGCCGTCGAGCGAGGAGCCGCGGTGGCCGCTCGTGCCGAAGACGACCCGCTGTCCGGGATCGGACGGGTCCGGCTTGCGCTCGTAGTACGCCGCGAGCAGGGCGTCGATATCGGTGAGATCCTCCGGCTGAGCGGGTTGACCCGCGCGTGGGTGTGCCATGGGTCTCATCGTCCCAAAGCCGGGGCGGTCACGCGCGACGATCCCCGTACTTCGCCGCCGCCGTGTCGCGGATTCCGGTGTGCCGCCGGGGAAATCGGCGTCGCGCGGACGCTGCGGCGCCCGGGATCGCAGCCGACGTCGCGGGGACGGCTAGGGTCGCCTGATGCGTCCCGTCGTCCTCGTCCTGCCCGGCGGCGCCGATCGCTCGACGCTCCCCTATCACCGGCTCACGCCCCAGGCGCTGCGGATGTACCCGTTCACCGCGTCGATCGCGGCGACCTTCCGCGACCGGGTGGTCGTCGCGCAGGCCCGGTACGACGTCGTGGGCTGGAACCGGGACAAGGCCTCGCCGCTGGCCCCGGCGCGTCGGCAGTTCGACGCGTTGCGCGAGCAGCACCCCGATTCGCCCGTCCTGCTCATCGGCCATTCCATGGGCGGACGCGTCGCGTCGCACCTGGCAGCCGACCCGGCCGTCGCCGGCGTGCTGGCGTTCGCGCCGTGGTGGGAGACCGGCTCGACGCGGCGCATCCACGACGGCGCGCGCGTCGTGGCGATCCACGGCACGGCCGACACGATGACGTCGGCCGCCTCGACGCAACGCGCCGTGACAGCGCTGCAGGCTCGCGGCGTCGACGCCACGTTCTATCCGGTCGCCGACGGCGGCCACGCGATGCTCGATCACATCCCGCTGTGGCAGAAGGCGGCGCTGCGGTTCGTCAGCCGGTTCGTCGACGAAAGTCAGCTCGGCGCCGACTCGCCCGCGTAGTCGCCGAACGACCAGAGATTGCCCTCCGGATCACGAACGGCGAACTCCCGCGCACCGTAGTCGGTGTTCTGCAGCGGACGGATGACGTCGGCCCCGGCCGCCGTCGCGCGGGCGTAGAGCTCGTCCGGTGCGCTCGTCACGACGTACGCGCCGGCCGTCCCGGGTTCGCGAGACCAGTCCGCGCCCGGCTTGTGATCGCCGAGCATGACGCCGCCGGCGCCCTCCGGCCAGTTGAGCTGGGCGTGGGCGACGCGGCCGGCGTCGTCGTAGCGCGCCGCGACGACAAACCCGAACGTCGTCACGAGGTAGTCGATGAGTGCGGACGCGTCACGCGCCTGCAGGCTGTGGAAGAGGGTCGGATTGCTCATGCAGCAAGGATTCCCCGGCGCGGTGGCCGCCGGCTTGTAGGTTTGCGAACTCTTCGGCCACCCAGCGCCCCGGCGTGGTTCCGGCGAACGCGGTGAACTCCCGCGTCAGGTGCGCCTGGTCGGTGTAGCCGGCCGCGGCCGCGACGTCAGCGAGGAAGCCGCACCGCCCGCGCCGCACCACGCACCCGATGAGCGCCGTCGTGCGCTCGAAGCGGATGAGCCGTGCGATCGTCCGCGGCGGAAACCCGACCTCGCGCCGGAAGAGCGTCTCGAGGTGGCGCGTCGTCAGCCCCACCTCGGACGCCGCCGCCGCGACGGGGAGACCGCGTTCGAGCAGCCGCCAGGCACCGACGAGCTCACGCCGAACACCCGGCGCGCGAGCCGGCGCGACGAACAGCGCGACCGACGCGAAGGCGTCGTCCCAGGTCGGAGCGTCGCAGACCCGTTCGTAGAGCCGGCGACCGGTCGCCCCGAGGACGGCGAGCCCGTCGAAGGCCGGATCGGCCAGGTCGGCGGCCGGCGCACCGAACAGGGCCCGCGCCGCGAGCGGATGGACGGCCAGTTGAACACCGGCCTGCGACGGCGTCAGTTCCACCGCGGCGGCCCGGGTGTGCAGGCCGCCGAGCAGCACCGGGGTGGGTCGCGAACCGTCCGCGACCACGCCGTCGTCCCTGCTCACGATGAACGTCAGCCGCGACGACGGCAGTCCCCGATGCACCCCCGACGCGCCGCTCGCGATCCGGTAGCCGGTGATCGCCGCGACCCCGGGCGTGCGGTGACGATCGCCGTCGACCATGGTCCCGCCGTCCCCGGATGTCACCGGATCCAGGTTACGGCGAAATGAGATCTACGTTACGGCAGCCATGAATCCGGACACGCGACACAGCGCAGCCGTCTAGGGTTTGAATCGTCGATAGCGCAATGGCGCGCGAAATTCCGCGTTCACGAAGGAGTCTGTCGTGTCCGATCTTCATCCCACTCTGATCCCCGTCTATGAAGAGGTCCTCGCCCGTAATCCCGGCGAAGCCGAATTCCATCAGGCCGTCCTCGAAGTCCTCGACAGCCTCGGGCCGGTCGTCGCCCGGCATCCCGAGTACACCGATGCCGCCGTCATCCGGCGCATCTGCGAGCCGGAGCGGCAGATCATCTTCCGGGTGCCGTGGCTCGACGACGCCGGCAACGTCCGCATGAACCGCGGCTTCCGCGTCGAGTTCAACTCGGCCCTCGGCCCCTACAAGGGCGGACTCCGCTTCCATCCGTCCGTCTACCTGGGCATCATCAAGTTCCTCGGCTTCGAGCAGACCTTCAAGAACTCGCTCACCGGCATGCCGATCGGCGGCGGCAAGGGCGGTTCGGACTTCGACCCGAAGGGTTGTTCCGACGGCGAGGTCATGCGTTTCTGCCAGTCCTTCATGACCGAGCTCTATCGCCATATCGGCGAGCACACCGACGTTCCGGCGGGTGATATCGGTGTCGGCGGCCGCGAGATCGGATACCTGTTCGGGCAGTACAAGCGGATCACCAATCGCTACGAATCCGGTGTCCTCACCGGTAAGGGCGTCACGTGGGGCGGTTCCCAGGTGCGCACCGAGGCCACCGGATACGGCACGGTGTTCTTCGTCGACGAGATCCTCAAGACCCGCGGCGACGACTTCTCCGGTAAGCGCGTCGTCGTGTCCGGCGCCGGCAACGTCGCCATCTTCGCCATCGAGAAGGTGCATCAGCTGGGCGGCACGGTCGTCGCCTGCTCCGACCACGGCGGCACTCTCGTCGATGAGAAGGGCATCGATCTCGACCTGCTCAAGGACGTCAAGCTCAACCGACGCACGTCGCTCGCCGCGTACGCGGCCGAGCGGGGCGGCGCCGTCGAGTACCGGCGCGGGGCCCGTCCGTGGGACGTCGCCTGCGATATCGCCCTCCCCTGCGCCACCCAGAACGAGCTCGACGAGAACGACGCGGCGACCCTCGCTGCGGCCGGATGCATCGTCGTGGCCGAGGGCGCGAACATGCCGTGCACGCCCGGCGCGGTGCGCGTCTTCGAGGAGTCCGGCGTGACGTTCGCGCCCGGCAAGGCCGTGAACGCCGGCGGCGTCGCGACGAGCGCCCTGGAGATGCAGCAGAACGCCTCGCGCGATTCGTGGAGCTTCCGCCACGCGGAGAGCCGCCTCGGCGAGATCATGGCCGGCATCCACGAGCGCTGCCTGACCACGGCCGACGAGTACGGAGCGCCCGGCAACTACGTCGCCGGTGCCAACATCGCGGGCTTCACCCAGGTCGCCGACGCGATGCTGGCGCTGGGCATCATCTGATACGACTGGGCGGACGGCGTCTCATCGGCACCGTCCGCCCAGCTTTCATCCGCCCGCATCTGGTCGGGGGCCGGCGAGCGGAGCATCCGGTCGGCTTCAGAGCCGACCCGTCATTGACCGCCTCCGCCGTCCGTCGCCCACCGCGCGAGATCAGGCATCCCGTTCGGGCGCTTCGAGTTCCGGAGATCGAACACCGACATCAGCGCTTCGTGCGCGACCGCGGCGTCGAGGTCCGGCGACAACACCCGCAGGCGCAGAGTCGTGCCGTCGATCGTGCGGAGTTCGACGATTCCCGGATCCATGAGCGCGTCCACCCGCGCGAACACCGGCGAGCCGAAGACGGAGATCGTGTCGGGAACGTCGAGCCAGTCCCCGGTCGGCACGATGATCTCGATGATCACGTGCAACCTGACCGAAAGAACCACGGCGAGCATCGGGAACTCCTCGGCGAAGTCCCATGTCCGCGGCCACCACGCGCCGTGTGAGCCGTCGCGGAGAGGCCTTGGCCCCAACTTCAGCCGCGACGCGGACGTCGCGACGATGCGGCGGAGCTCGTCGTCTGGAAGGGGGGCAGGCAAGGTGGTACGTGTGGGGCGCATGACGCGCTTCCGATCTGCCCGCCGACTCGGGGCGGACGAATCCGGCCTCGCACTCTCCGGAAGATCCGGACGCCGGCACTTGGGCTATCCACCCAGGCTACGCGCATTTCTCGAAACGGCGGTCGATGCGCTTCTATCGCCGCCGAAGGCCTTCCGTCAGGACGTGCGGACGAACGTCCCCAGACCGTCGCCGTCGAAGAACGCCAACCGCACCGATGCCACCGCCGGGCCCGAGCGGGTGAACGTCGCCGACGAGCGTGAGCCGGCGGGCGCGTTCTCGCCGGTCGGCACAAAGCTGAAGACGTCGCCGTCCCACGCGGTGAGCGGCACCCGGTAGCGTCCGCCGGGGCCGAGCGCCGCGACGAGGCCGTCCGGCGTCTGCTCGACGCGCATCGGCCCGAAGTACGGGCTCGTGTACGACCCCGCATAGTCGGCCGCGGCCGCCGGCGGACGCGGTTGCGCCGGACGCTCCTTGTCGACGAGATCGCCCGCGGGCTGCAGATAGGGTGCGAACGCCTTCTTCGCATCGGCGATCCAGTCGCGGGTGATGTGACCGAACTGGACCAGATCGAAGAACTGCGCGATGACGGCCTCGGCCAGCCCCACCGGCGCCGCGTTGGTGAGCACGACGATGCCCAGGTCGAGATCCGGGATCAGTTGGAACGCCGTCCCGGCGCCGAGCACGAACGCACCCGAATGACTCAGCGTGACGCGGCCGCCGGGCTGCGAGGCGACATTGAACCCGTAGCCGTAGTGGCCCGGCCGCTGCGCCGGGGACGTCGCATGCCCGGTGACCACCTGCGGCGACGTCGCCGCGAGCAGCGCATCCTCGTCGACGTACGGCTTACCGTCGACGCTGCCGCGCGCGAGCACGACCGACGCCCACCGCGCGACGTCCCGCACACTGGCCGAGACGCCGCCCGCCGGTGCCTGGGCGTCCGGATCGCGTCAAACCGCGGCTCGAACCGGCCGTCGACCCAGGCGTGCAGCGACGCGCGATCCGGCCTGGCCGTGAAGTCCGCGTGCCGCGCGCTCGCCGTCGTCATGCCCAGCGGGCCGAAGACGAGCTCGTCCATGACGTCTTCCCACGGCTTGCGCAGGGCCGTCGCCACCGCCTCGGCTCCGGCGGTGAGCCCGAAGTTCGAGTAGTGGTACGACGACCGGAAGGCGTCGAGCGGCACCCGGCGCAACTGCTCCAGGATGTAGGCGCGGTCGTAGCCGATGTCTTCAAGGTCGTCGCCCGCCCCGGTGGGCAGGCCGCTGCGATGGGAGAACAGGTCGGCCACCGTGAGCATGCGCGTCGTCTGGGCGTCGGCCAGCGCGAACGACGGCAGCAGCGAGGCGATCGGCGTGTTCCACTCGACCTTGCGATCGCCGACGGCCTTCGCGACGGCCGTCGCCGCGAGCGACTTGGACACCGACGCGAGCTGGAACACCGTGTCCGGGCCGACGCGCGCGGCCTCTCCCTGACGGCGCTCCCCGAAGCCCTCGGCGAACACCGTCTTTCCCCCGCGCACCACCGCGACCGCAGCACCGGGCACTCCCGACGCGGCGAGCGCCTCCCGGACGAGATCCGGCAGCCGTCCGATCGCGTCGGTCACGGCCGTCTCGACGTCCTTCGGCAACGCGACGACGTCCTCGTTCGGCATGGCGCCGACGGAGACGTCGACGGTCGACCGCGTCGCGTCGGTCCCGGCGCAGGACGTGCCGAGCAACACCGTCAGAGCGGCGACGAGAACCGCGCTCCCCGACCGAACCATCGTTCGCCGCATGGGACCTCCTCGCCGCAGGTGCGCTCAGTCAAGTGCACGCCACGGTCGTGGGCAAGGTGCGATGCGGACACCGGCCGACGTGGTCCATTCGGCCGACGTACCCCGTCGCAAGGGCGCTGATCACGGATCCGAGGCGTGCTAGGTTCCTCCCGACATTCACCCTTTGGAGGCATTCATGTCCGATCCAACCGCCACCGACCCGCAAAGTCGGCACCGTCCATCGCGTCGTTTCGCCCGGATGATCGCCGCGGCCGTCACGATGTCCGCCTATGGATTGTCCGCGGGAGCGGGTCTCGCCCACGCCGACTCGGTCGTCACCTTCACAGGCCCGGCCGGACCCGTTCCGGTGGACACCGCATACACTTACACCGTCGAGATCCCGAACACCGGCCCGGACCTCCGGGACCAGTCCACCGAGGTGAACATCACCCTGTCCGGGGCGGCCGCGACCTTCACCGCCGCACAACCCTCCCAGTACTGGGAATGCGAGCTGCAGACGACCAGCGTCTACTGCTTCGATACCGGAAATCGGGGATATCCGGTGACGATCACCCTCACCGTGCTTCCCACCGCGGCCGGGACCGTCACCGCCCAGGCCATCGCCAAGAGCGCCTACGACGGCACCCCCAACGGGACCGGATCCATCAGCACCAAGGTCGGCCGGTCGGCCTTCCCGTTCGCCGGGTCGTCGGGCTCCTGAGCGGCCGACCGCCCTACGGGTAGGTACAGATCCCGAATGTGAACCGAGCGTTGCGCAGGAAGTCGAGCGTGATCACGACCCCAAGATAGTTCGCCGCTGCAGCCAACGACGCCTCCACGACGTGATACCCGTCATCGTCGAATGCTCGGTGGCTCTCCAAGTCGATGCCTACCTCCTGCATCCGGGGAGCCCACTCCGCCGGCATGGGTCCAGCCCGAAGCCGCACAACAGCAGCGGGTCGAAATAGGCCGTCCGCCGCCCGTCCTCCCACACGAAGAACGACGCGCGCGCTTCGGCATCGATCGAGTGTGTCAGCACCTGCCGCCCGACAGAAAGCCGGCTCATCTTGTCCTCGTCGAGCCCGGAGTCGCCGTAGAGCGACAGCGCAACGGTCCACTCGTCGATCGATGCACCCCCCACCAACGCGTTGAAGCCCCTGTCGGCATCGTTGTCCTCGCGATCGGCGAATCCGCGGAACCCAGCCATCAGCCCGTCCGCGATACCCACGTACTCGTCAGTCATCACTTCGATGACGGCCTCCGGATCACAGTTCCGCACATAAGTGACGAAGAGGCTGCCGCCGAATGCCGGGAACCCCTCCACCACCCCCGTGAAATCTTGATACTTCACTATTCACCCCTCTGGAGCCGAGAGACATTCAACGCCGCCATCGGCTGCCCCGCTCAAGACACCGCGCGGCATAGGACGCGCGTCCTGGTCTTCGCATCAATGACATAGCGCACTCATTGTGAACGGGCATCGGTCAGGCCCCGGCATCGGAAGCCCCGGTATCGCGTCGGTCAGGTACCTGCCGCGCTCGTAACCGGCGTCGACCCAGCGAGCGATACAGAGGATCGTCACCTCTGCGCCGGCGGCGGCGAGCGCTGCGGCGGCCGATTGTGCACTCGCGCCCGACGCCCAGGTGTCGTCGACGAGGAGGACATGAGAGCCTGCGACGTCGGTGGCGACCGCGAACCTGTCCGGACTCAGTGTCCGTTTGTCGATACCACGGTCTGTGCCCGCTAGGCACGGTGCTCGACGCAGGCCGCTGTCGAGGCGTCGAAGGGCGCCGTCGATGACCCCCGTGAGCGGGTGAACACGACCGCCGAGCTTCGAGGACGGCACGTGACATACGACGTCGATACTCCGCTGCGCAGTAGCGGTCAGACACGGCAGATGATCGCGGAGTGTCGCGTAGAGAAGCAGCGTCAAGCCGGTCGCGATCTCCCGTGCGGCGGGGACGCGGTGCTTGTACTGGTGCATGTGCTGGCCGGACGTCTGGTCACCGACGGCGTACGTGACGAACGCGCACCGCGTCGCCAGCGTCCACCCATGCCCGCCCGCCTCCCGCCGTGCTTTCCGACACGGGAAGCACTCGCCGTAGCGGTTTCCGTCCGGAGCAACGCCGACCGACCCGCGACAGATCCGACACACGACGATTCCGTCTGCAAGAACAGCGGTCGCCCGGCGATGCGTCTGGACCGAGAGGAACCAGTCGATTGCGCTGTCGTAGGTCACGAGAAGAGACGCAAAGCCTCGGTGACCGTCGCCGCGAACTCGGCCGCGGCATCGGCGGCCTCGCCGGCCGTTGCTGCGACGCGTACCGACGGTTGCTCGGCGAGCGCGCGGCCCCACGAGGTGCTTTCGGCCACTGGGCGAGCGAGGACGACCCCGCGGCCGTGGCGGACCGCGGCCTGCACCTGGTGGCGGGTGCCGGACTTCTCGGCCGCGGCGACGACGATCGTCGCTACCCCGTACCCGGACATGACCTCGTTACGCATCGGGAACGTGTGCTGTCCGCCACGGTCATCGGGGTCGAACTGCGAGAAGACCGCTCCTCCGCCCGCAACGATCCGCCGGCGAAGACCGCGGTTCGCCGACGGATAGGTGTGCGCCAGTCCGGTGCCCATCACAGCGACGGTCCGGCCCCCCACTGCGAGCGCCGCCTCGTGGGCCGCGGTGTCGATCCCGGCAGCGAGCCCGGACACCACTGTCAGCCCATGGCCGACAAGACGGCGCGCCGTCGCGGCCGCGGCACCCAACTGCTCAGGCGAGGCCACGCGGCTACCGACCACGGACACGCCCATATCGTCGGCAAGCACGTTCCCTTCCGCGAACAACAGCGGCGGCGCTTGGTGCACCGATGCCAGCCGTACCGGGTAGCCGTCGTCGAGAATCGTCAACACCTGGTGCCCGTGCGTACCCCAGGACGCGACCTGCGCTGTCGCGTGCGCTCGCGCAGCATCCCGGTCGGTGGTGTCGAGAGCGGGCGGAAACACGTCGTCGAAGACAACCGGCAGGTCATCGGCGATGAGACGGGCGACGAGCGCGGGCATCGACATGAGACGTCGGGCTCGGACCTCGGTGACGACAGCGACGACGTCGACCAGTCGTTCGGTTGTCGTCATGGTTTCCATGCTCCCAGTGTCACACGCATGCCGCGACCGGTTGGATGGTCGGGAATCTCGGCGGCGAGTCACCGCCCGACGGCATGACGAAGGCCCCTGATCTCGGAAGATCAGGGGCCTTCTCTCGTGGAGCTGCCGGGAATCGAACCCGGGTCCTCCGACGTGTCGGTAGGGCTTCTCCGTGCGCAGTCCGCTGTGTCCTTACTCGGATCTCCGGGTCTCACGGACAAGTCCCGGACGACGATCCCAGTCGCTGTGAGTTGTTCCGCCACGCCCCGCGACCGGGTGCGACGGTGAGTCTCCTAGCTGATGCCAGGATCCGGGTCGGAGACGAGCCCGGGCTGACAGACTAGCTCTGCTGCTTAGGCAGCGAGGGCGTAGTCGCGCTGATTCTTGTCGGCGCTTAATTGTTTGCAGCGACGCTCATGGTGGTCTCTTGCCTGCACCAGCACGCTTCCCCTACCTCGACGCTCGCAGTCGAAACCGATCAGCCCCGAGGAAGCCCGACCCGAACGGGACGGACCACTCACCTTACCGCCCCGCGGATCCGAGTGCCACCCGATTACCGCCGGGTGGCACTCGGCCCGGCTCAGCGCCCGAGCGCCGGGCCGAGCACCCGGTTCCACGAGTCGCGCATCTCGGTGGCGAACAGCTGCCAGGTGTGCGAACCGTTCGGATAGACCTGCCGCGTCACGCGGACGCCGGCGCGACGCAGAGCCGTGGTGGTCTCCGTCGAGCACCAGTTGACGAAGGCCTCGACCTCGGCCGGTCCCGTGTACTGGCCGATGTTCTACGGGAACGCCATCTTGTCGTACGAGCCCGGGACGCCGGTGGCCGAGCCGATGTAGACGGCCTTGCCGCGCAGCCGCCACGGCGACGCGGCCGGATCGTGCGCGGCCCACTTGGCCAGCGAGTCGTACATGTTGGTCGGCACGGCCGGGCCGGTGGCGATCGTCGCGGCCATCGCCGGCAGCACCACCGGATGGGAGATGTTGGGGCAGCCGCTGTAGGAGGCCGCCGCGACGAACGGCCCGCGCCCGCCGATGTCGAGCGCCGGACCGCCGCTCGCCGAGAGCCCGGCGATGGCGTTACGCCCGTTGGCGCCGAGGTGCGCGTTGGTGGCCCCCGGCAGCTCGCGGGCGAGGTACGTCTCCCACTTGTTGACGCCGATCCCCGGATCGGGATGGTCCCAGTCCGTCAGATACGCCTGCTTGCCCACGATCGGCGACACGACGTTGACGCCCTTGCCCGCGAAGAACGAGACATAGCTCGTCTTGTCGATCCACGAGTCGCGCCACACCGGGCCGCCACCGCCCTTGCCGTTGAGCAGGAACAGCGTCGGCGCACCGCCGCCACCGCGGATGACCTGGTTGTAGACCACCGTGCGCATCGACGGCGAGTAGACGCCGATCTTGCGGACCGGTCCGTCTTGGACGTCGGAGACGACTCGCGCCGTGTCGGCGGCGGCCGTCGGTGCCGCCGACACCACAGCGGCGATCGAGGCCACAGAAGCCCCCACCCCCACCGCCACACGTCGCCAGCCGGACCGTCGGAAAGAACCACGCAGTAAGGTCACAGTGGTCTACGTAACACCAAAATGCCCGGATGGCGCAAGCCGTCAGCCGAAACGACCCGAGAACAGCCGATGTGTGCGGGTCTAACGCTTGCCCTTCGCGCGCCGACCGAGCTCCCGGGCGATCTCGCGATCGGCGTCCCGGCGGGCGAGATCCTGCCGCTTGTCGTGCGCCTGCTTGCCGCGGGCCAGCGCCAACTCCACCTTGACGCGTCCGTCATGGAAGTACATCGACAGCGGCACGAGCGTCTGATTGCCGTCGCGGGTCTTGCCGATGAGATTGTCGATCTCCCGGCGGTGCAACAGCAGCTTGCGCGTGCGCCGCGGCGCGTGATTCGTCCACGTGCCCGACCCGTACTCCGGGATGTGCAGCCCGCGCAACCAGACCTCGCCGTCGTCGACGGTGGCGAACGCGTCCACGAGCGACGCCTTGCCCTCGCGCAACGCCTTCACCTCGGTCCCGACGAGCGCGATCCCCGCCTCGTAGGTGTCGAGGATGGCATAGTGATGACGCGCCCGACGGTTCGTCGCGATCGCCTTACGGCCCTTCTCCTTCACCCTGCACCTCCCTCGACGGACGACCCGGATGCACACCGGGCCGACGGATCAGCATACGGACACGCGCGGCGGCGGTCATCCGGATTTCGGACGTCCGCCACTCCCCCGCGACACGTCACTCGCGGACGTAGAAGCGGAGCGTCGCATAGCCGGTGACGCCGGCGAGCAGCGCGCCCGCGATGACGAGCCACGGCGAGACGAACAGCACGTCGCCGGTGGTCACCCGGGCCAGGATGTTGACGGTGTAGACGTCCGCGAGGGCCTTGTCGAAGAACAGCGCCTTGCCGACGAACAGGCCGCCGACCGCGAGCAGCGCCCCGACGCCCGCCGACACGACGGCCTCCAGCAGGAACGGCAGCTGGGTGTACCACCGCGTCGCGCCGACGAGCCGCATGATCTCGACCTCGGTCCGCCGCGTGTACGCCGCCATCTGGACCGTGTTGGCGATGAGCAGGATCGCGGCCACGGCCATGACGAGCGCGATGGCGAACGCCGCGTTGCGCGCGCCGTCGAGCACGCTGAAGATGCGGCGTACGAGTTCGCGCTGGTCGAGCACGTTGTCGACGCCGGCCAGCGTCCGGATCTGCCCGAAGGCGGCGTCATAGCTCGCCTGATCGGCCATTCGCACACGGAACGACGCCGGCACCGTCGAATCCCGGATGAGCGGAACGAGGTCGGGCGCGACCCGCGTCTTCGCCTCGGCGAGCGCGGCCTCCTGGCTGACGAACTTGAGGTTGTCGCGGTCGACGCCGCCGATGGCCTCGATCTCGCCGCGCAGCGTGACGCACGGGCCGCCCGGCTTCTGGCAGTCTGCGTCGTCCGCGGTGACCTCCGGCGCGAGGAACACCTGCATCTCGACGCGGTCGAGGAAGATCTCCTGGCTCTTGTCGGCCATCTGCACGACGAGCAGTCCGCCGCCGAACATCGCCAGCGAGATCGCCGTCGTGAGGATCATCGCCGCCGTCATCGTGACGTTGCGGCGCAGGCCCTGCCAGACCTCGCCCATGATGAAACTTGCGCGCATAGTTGCGTCGGGTCCTTTGCGAAGATGAAGCTTGCGGAAATCGGCGGTGGTCTGACGTGCCGTCGGTCGTCAGCCGAGCCCGTAGACGCCGTGCTCGTCGTCGCGGACCAGCTTGCCGAGGTCGAACTCGAGGACGCGCCGGCGCATCGAGTCGACGATCTGCCGGTCGTGCGTCGCCATGACGACGGTCGTGCCGCGGCGGTTGATCCGCTCCAGCACGTCGACGATCTCCTCGCTGGTATCGGGATCGAGGTTGCCCGTCGGCTCGTCGGCGAGCAGCACGAGCGGCCGGTTGGCGATGGCCCGCGCGATGGCGACGCGCTGCTTCTCGCCGCCCGAGAGTTCGTTGGGCATCCGGTCGGCCTTGCCGCCGAGCCCCACGTAGTCGAGCGCCTCCGGGACGATCTCGCGGATCTGCTTGCGCGGCTTGCCGATCACCTCCAGCGCGAACGCCACGTTGTCGGCGACGCTCTTCTGCTGCAGCAGCCGGAAGTCCTGGAAGACGCACCCCATGGACTGCCGCAGCTTGGGCACCTTGCGCGCGGGCAGCTTGGTGACGTTGAACTCGCCGATGCGGATCGTGCCCTTCGTCGGCCGATCCTCCTTGAGGAGCAGCCGGAAGAACGTCGACTTACCCGATCCGGACGGCCCGATGAGGAACACGAACTCACCGCGCTTCACATGCACCGTCAGCCCGTCGAGGGCCGGGCGCGTCGAGGCGCGGTATTTCATCGTGACGTTGTCGACTTCGATCACGCCGACCCACTGTACAGATCAGCGCGACCTCGTCCGACCACCGAAACCCCGCGCCCCGACGCATCCGCGCCGACACGAATCGACGCGACCACCGAACCCAGCGGTCAGCGCGGCAACGGAAGCCCGGGCGTCGTCCGATCCGTCGTCGACGGGGACGGCGTCGACGGCGACGAGCCGGTCTGGCTGCCGGTGCCCGGCGACGGCGTCCAGGTGGACCCGGTCGTCGGCGGAGTGTCCGTCGACGAGAAGGGGGTCGACGTCGTCGGCGCGAGCGAGCTCGTCGTCGGCTCGCTCGTGGTCGTCGACGGCTCGCTCGTGGTCGTCGTCTGGACCTGACCGGTCTCCGCGTCGCGCTGCCTGTAGTAGTCGGTGGTCTGGCCGTAGGCGAAGACGCCCACCACGAAGGTGGTGACGAGCAGGAACGTCGACGTCCGCACCCGGCCGCGGAACAGCACGTGCGGCAGCTTGTCCCAGATCGCCACGAGCAGGTCGTCGATCCCCCGACGGTCGGAGTTCGGACGCTGCTCGGACTTCTCGTCCTCGGTGCGCTGCTCCCCCGTGCGCTGCTCACCGGTCCGCGGCCCGTCGGTGCGCTGCTCCGCGGCCGGCTTCTCCGCCGCCGGCCGCTCGACCGCCGGTAGTTCCGCGGTACGCGGCTCCTCCTGCGCCTTGGGATCGCGTCGGGCACCGCCCCCCGGCTTCTGCTCGTCACTCATGATGGCGCTCTCCCCCCTTCGACCTTCCGAATGAATACGACGTCTGCTGCCGCCCCGACGGCTCCAGCGACGTCACCTGCTTGTCGAACGGCAGCGCCGCGGTCGTCGTCGCCACCGTGATGCCCGCGCGCGCCAGGCCGCGGAGGATCCGCGCCCGCAGATCGTTGCTCACGTCGAACTGCTTGCCCGGGAGCGTGCGGACGATGGTGCGCAGCGTCACCGAGTCGACCTCGATCTCGACGACGCCCATCGACGTCGGCTCGTCGAGCATGAGCCGATGCATCGCGGGGTCCTCGAACGCCTGCTCGCCGGCCTTGGCGATGACCTCGGTCGCCCGCGCGATGTCCGCGGTCGGCGAGAGCGGGATGTCGACGACGGCCCGCGCCCAGTCCTTGGACAGGTTGACCACCTTGGTGATCTGCCCGTTCGGGATCGCGACGGCCTCACCGTCACCGCTGCGCAGCCTGGTGACGCGCAGCGTCACGTCCTCGACGGTGCCCTCGGCCGGGATGTTGCCGATCAGCGTCAGCTTGACGACGTCGCCGAAGCCGTACTGCTTCTCGGTGATGAGGAAGAAGCCCGCGAGCAGATCCTGGACGATCCGCTGGGCGCCGAAGCCCAACGCGGCGCCGATGACAGTCGCCGGCGCGACCAGGCCCGCGATGGGCAGGTTGAGCAGCCCGGCGATCTGCAGCGCGAGGATGATCCACGCGATCGCGATGGCCACCCAGGCGATGACCTGCGCGACGGCATGACTGTGCTTGGACGACTCCGACCGCACGAGCTCGTCGGACGCCTCGAACTTGCGGTCGATGCGCCCGGTGATACGGCTGGTCATCCACTGGATGAACCGCGTCAGCAGCAGACCGCCGACGATGCAGAGCACGATGCCGAGGCCGTTGGTGAGCAGGCCGCGGACCAGCGAATCGAGCGCCGCCGTACTGACCACGGAGCCGCCGGGCGCCGCGAAGACGGAGTCGACGGCTTTTGCGACCTCGATCATCCGCGGACCGTCCCCTGCGCCATCCGCCACCGGATGCCGGCTTCCAGGAAGGCGTCGATGCCGCCGTCGAGCACCGTCGTCGGATTGTTGACCTCGTACTCCGTACGCAGGTCCTTGACCATCTGGTACGGGTGCAGCACATAGCTGCGCATCTGGTTGCCCCAGCTGTTGCCGCCGTCGCTCTTGAGCGCGTTGAGCTCCGCCTGCTCCTCCTGCCGCTTGCGCTCGAGGAGCTTGGCCTGCAGCACCCGCATCGCCGACGCCTTGTTCTGCAGCTGGCTCTTCTCGTTCTGGCAGGTGACGACGATGCCCGTCGGGATGTGCGTCAGACGCACGGCCGAGTCCGTCGTGTTGACGCTCTGGCCGCCCGGGCCGGAGCTGCGGTAGACGTCGACGCGGAGGTCGTTCTCATCGATGTCGATGTGGTCGGTGGTCTCGACCACCGGCAGCACCTCGACCTCGGCGAACGACGTCTGCCTGCGGCCCTGGTTGTCGAACGGACTGATGCGGACCAGCCGGTGCGTGCCCTGCTCCACCGACAGCGTGCCGTACATGTACGGGTCCTTGACGGCGAAGGTCGCCGACTTGATGCCCGCCTCCTCGGCGTACGACGTGTCGTAGACCTCCACCTTGTGGCCGTGCCGCTCGGCCCAGCGGACGTACATCCGCATGAGCATCTCGGCCCAGTCCGCGGCGTCGACGCCGCCGGCGCCGGCGCGGATGTTGACGAGCGCCTCGCGGGGGTCGTACTCCCCCGCGAGCATCGTCTTGACCTCCATCGACTTGATGTCGTCGAGCAGGCTCAGCCGCTCGGCATCGGCCTCGGCGACGGCCGCATCCGCGTCGGCGCCCTCCTCGGACTCCGCCAGCTCATAGAGCACCGGCAGATCGTCGAGCCGGCTGCGCAGCGCGGTCACGCGGCGCAACTCGCCCTGTGCGTAGGACAACTCGCTCGTCACCTTCTGCGCGTTCTCGGGCGAGTTCCACAGCTCCGGATCGGCGGCCTGATGCTCGAGCTCGGCGATGCGACGCGTCAACTCCGGCAGGTCGAGCACCTTCTCCACGGTCGTGAGGGTGGCGTCTGCGGAATCGAGGTCGGCTTGCACGTCGGGGGTCACGGTCGTCCAGATTACGCCCCGTCCGGCGGCTCAGTCCGCGGCGACGAGTCGCCAGGTCGTCTCCGCCTTGCCCGGCTTGAACGCGACGGGCAGCTCGTCGCCCGCCTGCGGCCAACGATCCGTCCGGCCGATGACGAACCGGCCGTACACCTCGACCGGACGCGCGTCGCCGACGATCGTGCCGACGAGCGTCACGAAGCGGTTGCCGTCGCGGTCGCCCTCGGGCTGTCGCTCGGTGGCGGACGTGACGACGAGCGTGCCCCGCGTCAGCTCGGCCGCACCCCGCCCGCCGGAACCCGACAGGAAGCCGCCGTCCGGTGCACCGCCGTCCGACACTCCGGACGCACGACGGTTGCGCTGCCACGCGACGACGGCCACCGCGAGGAACGCCAGCAGCATGAGGGCCCATACGAACTCCATGACGTCGAGCCTAGGGTGGGCGGCGTGTACGACGCCGACCTCGATCTCGCCCTCGCCCTCGCCGACGCCGCCGACGCCATCACGACGGCCCGCTTCGGCGCACTCGACCTCACCGTCGAGTCCAAGCCGGACCTGACGCCCGTCACGGACGCCGACACCGCCACCGAACGCGCCCTGCGCGAGCTCATCGCTGCGGCGCGTCCGGCGGACGGGGTGTTCGGCGAGGAGTTCGGCGGCACGGCCGTCACCGACGGCCGGCAATGGGTCATCGACCCGATCGACGGCACGAAGAACTTCGTCCGCGGGGTGCCGGTGTGGGCGTCGCTCATCGCACTGCTCGTCGACGGCGTGCCGGTGGTGGGCGTCGTCAGCGCGCCGGCGCTGCGTCGCCGCTGGTGGGCCGCGTCGGGCGCGGGCGCGCACACCTCCTTCGACGGCACCGCGCGGCCGATCCGGGTGTCGGCGGTCGGCGACCTGGCCGACGCCAGCCTGTCGTTCTCCAGCCTGTCCGGCTGGGCCGAGCGCGGGCTGCGCGAGGAGTTCTTCGCCCTCACCGACGACGTCTGGCGGGTGCGCGCCTACGGCGACTTCTTCTCGTACTGCCTCGTCGCCGAGGGCGCCGTCGACATCGCCGCCGAACCCGAGGTCTCGCTGTGGGACCTCGCGCCGCTCGACGTCCTCGTCCGGGAGGCAGGCGGCACGTTCACCGACGTCGCGGGCCGGGCCGGGCCGTCGGGCGGCAGCGCGGTGGCGACCAACGGGCTGCTGCATGCGCGCGTCCTCGCCGCGCTGGACACGTAGCCCCGGGCACGACCGGTCCCGCCGCGCCGCGCCGAAACCCCGCACCCCGGGACATACTGGGAACCATGACGCTGACGATCACCCCGTTCGGTCATTCCCGTCTGCTCGCGAAGCTCGGCGGCACCCGCGTGCTGTTCGACCCCGGCACGCTGTCGCACGGTTTCGAGGGCCTCACCGGCCTCGACGCGATCCTCGTCACGCATCAACACCCCGATCACGTCGACGTCGCGCGACTGCCCGACCTCGTGGCCGCCAACCCGGGCGCCGTCCTCATCGCGGACCCGCAGACGGCGGCGCAGCTGGCCGCCGACGGCGGCGCCGGCGACTGGACCGCCGCGGAGGTCGGCGAGCGGTAC
The DNA here is from genome assembly GCA_044222225.1 of Mycobacteriaceae bacterium. Taxonomy (GTDB): domain Bacteria; phylum Actinomycetota; class Actinomycetes; order Mycobacteriales; family Mycobacteriaceae; genus JBGANR01. Next base: position 14,967 of record JBGANR010000025.1, on the reverse strand, counting down.
CGCGTGGGTGATCTGACCGTGACGGCCGTCGGCGGACGGCACGCCGTCATCCATCCCGACCTGCCGCTCGTCGACAACGTCGGCTACCTGCTCGGCGACGCCGACATGCCCGGCAGGCTGTTCCATCCGGGCGACTCGCTGCAGCTGCCGCCGGTGGACGTCGACGTGCTCGCGACGCCCGGCGCGGCGCCGTGGCTCAAGATCTCCGAGGCCGTCGACTTCCTGCGGGCCGTCGCGCCGCGCTTCGCCTTCCCGATCCACCAGGCGGTGCTCTCCGACGCAGGTCGCGCGATCCACAACGCACGGCTCGCCGAGATGGCCGATCCGCGTACCGAGTACCGCGTGCTCGCCGCGGAGACCGCCACCGATGTCGCCTGAGCCGGCGCCCGATATTGTCACACCATGACGTTGCAGCCCGGCACGTTCTTCGCCGGTTACCGGATCATCGGCCTCCTCGGTGACGACGATCTCGGGGACGTCTTCGAGGCCCGGCATCCGCGGCTCCCGCGGTCCGACGCGCTCAAGGTGCTCTCCGCCGAGACGTCGGCGGCGCCCGGCTACCGCGAGCGCTTCGAGCGCGAGGGCGCCCGCGCCGCAGGCCTGACGCACCCGGCGATCGTCACCGCCTACGACCTGGGCATCGAGGACGACCGGCTGTGGCAGGCGGCCGAGCTCGTCGATGCCGTCGACGGCGCGACGGCCGTCGCCAAACGCCACCTCGGTCTGCCCCGCGACGACGTCGCGGCCGCGATCAGCAGCGTCGCGGCCGGACTCGATCACGCCCACGGCGAGGGCGTCGTCCACGGCTCCGTCTCGCCCGGCCACCTGTTGCTGCGGTCGCGCCGCGCCGACGGCCCGCGGGCCCTGCTCTCCGGCTTCGGTTTCCCGCCGCACCCCGGCCGCGGACACTCGGCCGCCTTCGCGGCGCCCGACTCCGATCCGGGTCCCGCCGCCGACCAGTACTCACTGGCGCTGACGGCCTTCACGCTGCTCACCGGCGAGACGCCCGGCGCGCAGCGCGGCACGATCGGCGAGTTGCGTCCGGACCTCGCCGGCGACGTCGACGCGGTTCTCGACCGAGCGCTCTCGACGGCGCCCGGCGACCGGTTCGACGACTGCGGTTCCTTCGCCGCGGCGCTCTCGGAGGCGCTGCTCGCGGGCGGGGCGGCCCGTCCGACACCGCCCCCGCGTCCGGCGTCGACGCCCGAGCCCCCTCGGGAGCACACGGAGGCTCCGCGCGTCACCCGCACGCCGACGCCGCCGTGGCGCACCGCGGCTCCGCTCGCCGCTCCCCTGCCCGCTCCGCGCCCCCTCGACGCCACGCCCGAGCCGGCCCCGGCCGCGCCGGCCGACGGCGAGACCGAGCCGGCCGGTCCGCACCCCCCGGCACCCGCCGACAGCGACGCCGCGACCGATCTTCTGCCCGTGACGCCTGCGGCCGCCCCCGATGCGCCTGGAGACGACGCGCCCCTGGACGACGCCGCCCGCGCCCGCCGGCTGTCCCGTCTGCACTGGCTGCTGCCGCTGTCGGTGGCGGCGGTGGTCGCCGTCCTCGCGGGCGGCGCCGTCGCGATCGGCAGTCTCAACGAGAACGCGGCGCCGCAGCCCGCGACGGGCCCGACGTCCGTCATGCCGTCGACGACGGCGACCGCGTCGAATCCGATGCAACTGGTCGGCGGCCGCGGCTACATCGAACCCTGCCGGCTGACGTCGACGGACCTCTCGGCCGCGACACTCGGCGCGCTCGTCCAGGAGACGGAGTTCACCTACCGCGACGACGTCGCCGCCTCCTGCGGGTCGACGACGTCCGACGGCGCGGCCGTCTACCTCGTCACCTACGCCGCTCCGGGCATCTCGCGACCGGCATGGACGTCCGACGTCGACGACTACGGGCACTGCCGACGCATGTACCGGCCGAAGCTGCCCAAGGCGCAGGCCTTCGCCGTCCTGGCCGACGACGGGACGCCGGCGTGCGGCCGGCTCACCGAGATCGCCGACAAGCTCGTCCCCCTGTTGCCGCCGTCCTGACGCACCCGTCAGGGATACCCGCGCCGCCACCCGGCGAACAACGGATAGTCGGCGATGCCCGCCCCGAAACGCACCACGGCGTAGGACGCCCACAGCACGCCGACGACGACCGCCACCCGCACCGACCACCCGGGGAGCGTCAGCGGCCGGCCGCGGACGCGCGCGACGACGACCCAGACGACGAAGGCCGCCGAGACGGCCATGAGGGGCGGCCCGAAGGCGTTGAAGGCGAACGCGTCGGCGACGTCGCCGTGACCGAGCGCGACCCACGACCGGGTGAGCCCGCAGGCCGGGCACGGCAGGCCCGTGAGCAGGAGGAACGGGCAGATCATCGGCGAGTGCTCGAGCGCGGCCGGGGGCATGACGACGGCGGTGCCGACCGCGACGGCCGAGGCCGTCGCCAGGAACAACGCGCCGACGGTCGTCCTGTCGCCCCCGCGAGACCGCGCGCCGACCCGCTGCGACCCCGTCTGCTCCATGCGTCCGGAGCCTACTCGGTCACAACGTTGCCCTCCTATCTGACTATCGAGTAAGTTAAGGGTCGACACGGGCGCCGGCGACACCTCGACGGCCGTCCGCGACGGCATCAGCCCCGAACACAGAGACGTGGAGACGATGGCAACCCACACCGAACCCAAGGACACCTCGGCCGTCGGCCGCAATCCGATCAGACGCAGCGCGATCGGCGCCGCGATGCGTGCGCTGACGACGATCACCGGAACGGAGTTCGCCCAGAAGTACGGGCTGGCCGAGCCGCTCAACCGGGTCGCGTACAAGAGCACCAAGACCGGCTTCAAGACGCTCGGCGCCGTGACGCGCACGTTCAACCGCGTCTCCTCCAGCGGCGCGGGCACGCGACTGGCAGGCGCACCGAAGGGCTACTTCGACCTCACCCCGGACGACGAGCAGCAGATGATCGTCGACGTCGTCCGCGAGTTCGCCGGCGAAGTGCTGCGGCCGGCCGCGTACGACGCCGACAAGGCGGCCGGCACGTCGGCGGAGATCCTCGCCCGCGCCGCCGAGCTCGGCATCACGATGATCAACGTCCCCGACACGCTCGGCGGCGCCGCCACCGAGCGCAGCGTCGTCACCAACTCGCTGGTCGCCGAGGCGATGGCCTACGGCGACATGGGACTGGCGCTGCCGATCCTCGCGCCGAGCGGCGTCGCGACGACGCTGACGCAGTTCGGCTCCGACGCCCAGCAGCGCACCTACCTGCCCGACTTCGCCGGTGACGACGTGCCGCAGGCCGCCGTCGTCATCGCCGAGCCGCGTCCGCTGTTCGATCCGTTCGACCTGCGCACGCGCGCCGTCCGGTCGCCGAGCGGCTACCTCCTCAACGGCGTCAAGGCGATGGTGCCCGCCGCGGCGTCCTGCGAGCTCTTCATCGTCGGCGCCCAGCTGGGCGGACGTCCGGCGCTGTTCATCGTCGAGTCCGACAGCCGCGGCCTCGTCGTCGAGGCCGATCCGAGCATGGGCGTGCGCGCGGCCGGGCTCGGCCGGCTCAACCTGACGAACGTCTCCGTGCCCGAGTCCGCACTGCTCGGCGAGGCCGGAGCCGACGCATCGTTCGCGGCCTACCGCGACGTCGTGCGCCTCTCCCGGCTCGGCTGGGCGTCGCTGGCCGCCGGCACGGGCCAGGCGGTGCTCGACTACGTCGTGCCCTACGTCAACGAGCGCCAGGCGTTCGGCGAGCCGATCTCCAACCGGCAGGCGGTCGCGTTCATGGTCGCGGACATCGCGACCGAGGTCGACGGCCTGCGCCTCATCACACAGCGCGGCGCCTCCCGTGCCGAACAGGGGCTCTCCTTCGCCCGCGAGGCCGCGCTCGCCAAGAGGTTCGCCACCGACAAGGGCATGCGGATCGGTCTGGACGGCGTCCAGCTGCTCGGCGGCCACGGTTTCACCAAGGAGCACCCGGTGGAGCGCTGGTACCGCGATCTGCGGGCCGTCGGCGTCGCCGAGGGCGTCGTCGTCCTGTAACCCGAACCCCGATCCACGCGAGGACCCCACATCATGGCCATCAATCTCGAACTCCCCAAGAAGCTGCGGGCGACGATCGACCAGGCGCATCAGGCCGCCGCGGAGATCTTCCGCCCGAACGCCCGCAAGTACGACCTCGCCGAGCACGACTACCCCGTCGAGCTCGACACCCTCGCCAGCCTCTACGACGGGCTCTCGGAGGCCGGCGCCGCCGGGTCCGGCGCCGCGGGCGATCGCGGCAGCGACGACAGCCGCGCCGGCAACAAGAACGGCGGCAACATGAGCTCGCTGGTCAACGTCATCGAGACGTGCTGGGGCGACGTCGGGCTCACCATCTCGATCCCCTTCCAGGGGCTCGGCAACTCGGCGATCGCCGCCGTCGCCACCGACGAGCAGCTCGAGCGCTTCGGCAAGGTGTGGGCCGCGATGGCCATCACCGAGCCCGGCTTCGGCTCCGATTCGGCCGCCGTCACCACGACGGCCGTGCTCGACGGCGACGAGTACGTCATCAACGGCGAGAAGATCTTCGTGACGGCGGGCTCCCGGGCCACGCACATCGTCGTGTGGGCGACCGTCGACAAGACGCTCGGCCGGGCCGCGATCAAGTCCTTCGTGGTGCCGCGCGAGCATCCCGGCGTCACGATCGAACGGCTCGAGGAGAAGCTCGGCATCAAGGCGTCCGACACCGCCGTCATCCGCTTCGACAACGCCCGCGTGCCCAAGGAGAATCTGCTCGGCTCGCCGGAGGTCAACGTCGAGAAGGGCTTCGCGGGCGTCATGCAGACGTTCGACAACACGCGTCCGCTCGTCGCGGGCATGGCCGTCGGGCTGACGCGCGCGGCGCTCGAGGAGCTGCGCTCGATCCTCGAGGAGGCCGGCATCGAGATCGACTACGACCGTCCCGCAAACGTCCAGCATGCCGCGGCCGCGGAGTTCCTGCGGATGGAGGCCGATTTCGAGGCGTCCCACCTGCTCTCCCTGCGCGCGGCGTGGATGGCCGACAACAAGGTGCCCAACTCCAAAGAGGCGTCGATGAGCAAGGCCAAGGCCGGCCGGACCGTCACCGACGTGACGCTCAAGGCCGTCGAACTCGCCGGCCCGCTCGGCTATTCGCAGCGTCCGCTGCTGGAGAAGTGGTCCCGCGACGCCAAGATCCTCGACATCTTCGAGGGCACTCAGCAGATCCAGCAGCTCATCATCGCCCGCCGGGTGCTCGGCAAGAGCAGCGCCGAATTGAAGTGAACCGCAGGTCAGAGGCACCGAAGCGCCCCGCTCCCGACGCTGTTCGGGGGCGGGGCGCTTCGCCGTCCGGCACTGCTGCCCGGCCCGTCAAGTACCGACGATCAGAATATTTGAACCCCATAAACGACAGTTGAGGCCTTATCGCACGGTTTCGACCTGTGGAGTACTGTCGGAGACGGCTCGAGCCGCCCGACCCCCGACCAGGCGGCTCGAGCCTTTCACTTTCTCCGGCTCCGCACGTGGCGCATCACAGGCCCAACCGGACCCGGACGGCCTCCGCGAGAACCGTGTCCCCCTTGACCGTCGGATGACCGATCAAGGCCGTGTACACGGGGTTCAGCGACGGATGGAAGACCCCGTTGATCCAGGGGTCCGGAGTGCACAACCCGTGCCCGCGCGTCACCGCCTGTGCATCGAGGAAGCCGACGCCGAGAATCCTGGCGGCCCCCTCCTGCGCGGCCTGCAGACGACGCATCGCCTCGATGATCCCGGAACTGACCGGGCGTCGCACCTGCGCTCCGCCCACCGTCACGCAGGCCTCACGCGCGCCGTCGCGATGCAGTTCCGGATAGCCGACGAGCAGGATCGTCGCCTTCGGGGCGAAGTACTTCACGTAGTCGACCACTCCGCGCATGCGCGCGGCGACGGCGTCGGCCGTCACGGGGTTCAGCGCCGGATCAGCCGCCGTGCAACCGAGCGCCAGGCAGCGCGCATGGAACTCCAGGCTGGTCCACTAGTTGAAGCCGAGCTGGATGAGCACGGCCTTCGTCTGCGCCGTGAAGCCGCCGCGACGCTGCGCCACCTGCGCCTCGTCGTTGATGTTGTAGTCACCGCTCAACGAGGCGCCCGAGCAGGCGACGTCGATCAGGTCGATGCCCGTGCGCGCCGCCAGCTGCCGCGGCCACGACGACGGGCTCTGACCACACCCGCCGCCGCCGGACAGGTCGGGACTGTTCGCCGTGTAGGAATCGCCGAGCACGACGATCCTGTCTCCGGGCGCTGCCGCGGCCTGCGGGACGGCGATCCCCGCGGCACAGGCCACCGCGGCGACGGTTCCGGCGATCCACCGCGTCACCCGCCCGCGGCGCGCACGCCCGTGTCCCCTGTTTCCCATCATCACCCCCTAGCCTCTCCTGTCACTTTCGCCCCAACAGTAACGCTGCGGCGACGACTGGTGATCGGCTTGTCCACGAAATGGAACGTCGCCGCCGCCAACGCCAGCGACAGGACGAGGCTCAGCCCGACGGCACCGAGCCACCCTTCGAACCCGACCGCCTCGTCGAACAGGAGGTACTTGGTGAGCACCACCATCACCGGATACTGCATGAGGTAGAAGGCGTACGAGACGTCGCCGAGCCAGACCATCGGCTTCGTGGCGTTCAGCCCGCCCCGCCCCTGCAGATCGCGCACGCACGCGGTGGCGATCACCGCGGCCGTCGGCAGCAGGATGACCACCGACATCTTGAAGTTCACCGGGACGACCCAGGTCAGCGCGAACGCCACCGCCAGCGAGACGAGCGGCCAGACCATCGACGTCACCCGCCAGCGACCGCTGACCACCAACCGCAGACCAGCACGCCGAGGAAGAACTCCGGGAGCCGGGCGACCGGGAAGTAATAGCTCAGCCAATAGCCGTGGTCGGCGTAGCCGATGTAGTCCTGCGCGAACCAGACGGGCGCGCCGTGGATCTCGTATTCCGGCGTCCGGTCCGGTGCCGGCGGCAGCTGTGGCCGCGCGCCGTAGAGATTGTCGATCCCTTTGTACCCGTCGGCCCACAGGTAGAACGCCGTGTGCAGCAGGGCGATGCCCGCGAACAGCACGGCGATCGCGTGCGGAACCCACCGCTCCCTGATCCGGTCGACCCAGGGCACGACGAACGGGAACAGCAGGTAGAACAGCATCTCCGAGGCCAGCGACCACGCCGGCACGTTGAGCCCGCCGAGCGTCGTCCAGTCCGGCCACCACGTCTGGATGAGCAGCAGACACGGCACCCATGTCTCGGCACGCCCCAACGGCACCGGGAGGACGAGCAGCAGGATGAGCACCGCGACGATGTGCGTCGGATAGATCTTCCGCACCCGCCGCCAGATGAAGCCGCGCGCCGTGTCCCGCGGCCGCCGGGTCCAATACATGATGAAACCGGACAGCACGAAGAAGAAGGCGACGCCCGACGCACCGACCTGCATCGGCACCCAACGCGCCAGGTCGTCGTACCACTCGCTCGCATAGAACGGGAACGTCGGCAGGAACACGAGCGTGTGCAGCACGAACACCGCGAGCGCCGCCCACCAGCGCATTCCGGTGAGCGACGGCAGGCGGGAGCCCCGACGGGCCGCGAACGACCCGTCGGGCGCCGATGCGAGGGCGGCGTCCGGCGTCGGTGTGGACGCGGGCGCCGCCGAGCCCGGTGCGAACGTCACCGGCTCGCGGGCGGCGAGAGCGACGTCGCCGGCACGGAGCCGAGCCGGAGGTCGGTCCGCCCCGGCGGACTGACTCCCGGTCACGTCAGTAGCCCGGGCGCCCGCCGCCGCCACCCGGCAGCGTCGGGGGCCCCGGATTCGGGTTCTGCGGCGCGGGCGCCGGATTCTGCGTCTGCTGCGGTGCGGGCTGCTGCGGCGCGGGCTGTTGCGGCGCCGGCTGCTCCTGCTGCGTGGTCGCGGGCTTGCGCGTCGTCGACGAGGCCTTCGTCGACGACGGCGCCGACGTGGACGACGAGGTGGACGTCGACGTACTCGACGACGATTCCGCAGGCTTGTCGTCGGACCCGCACGCGGCCAGCAACACCGCGGGCACCGCCACGACGACGGCCGCCGCACACTTCTTCACGAAATTCACAACTGACTCCCTTTTCGAATTGCTCTATGACTTCGAATCATTCGTCTGCAGACACGGGCGAGGCTCCACAGCACTCTGCGGCCTCATTCATCCCGTGACCTCTGTCCGTCAGAGCCCGAGCTGCCGCCGGATCGTCCCGGCCAGCACCGCATCGCCCTTCTCGGTGGGATGGGCGAACATCACCGTGTCCATCGGATCGAGCGACGGATGCAGGACGCCGTTGACCCACGGATCCCGCGTGCACAGCCCGTGCCCGCGCGTCGCGGCCTGCGCGTCGACGAACGCGACGCCGAGCAGCTGCGCCGCACCCTGCTGCGCGGCCTGCAGCCGACGCGTCGCCTCGACCATGCCGGCGCCGGCCGGATGGCGCACCTGCGCGCCCCCGACGACGGTGGCACACGCCGCGCGAGCGCCCGGCCGATGGATCTCCGGGTAGCCGACGAGCGCGATCTTCGCGTTCGGCGCGTAGTACTTCGCGTACTCGACGACGCCCCGCACCCGCGCCGCGTAGTTCTCAGCGGTGACGCCGCGCAGCGCCGGGTCGTCGGCCGCGCAGCCGGCGAAGAGGCACCGCGTGTGGAACGACGTTCCGATCCACTCGTTGAAGCCCATCTGGACGAGCACGGCCGTCGTCCCCGCCGTGAAGCCGCCCTTGCGCTGGGCCACTCGCGCCTCGTCGTTGATGTTGTATCCGCCTGTCAACGACGCGCCGAGGCACGCCGCCTGGATGACGTCGGCCCGCGCCGTCCTCGCCAACTGCTGCGGCCAGGACGTCCTGCTCTGCGGGCAGCCCGAGCTGAGGACGTCCGCGGTGTTGGCGGCGAACGAATCGCCGAGCACGACGATCGTGCCGCCGGGCGCCGCGGCCGCCTGCGGCGCGGCGATCCCCGCCGTCACCACGGCGGTCGCCGCCAGCCCCGTGACCCATCGGGCCGCGCGCCATCGCTGTCTGCTGAACATATCGATTTCCCCTTTGATCCCCGTCTCATTGGCACCACCTGTATCAGATCAGGCGATACCGTCAGGAGACTAGCGGGCGAAACGGATGCAGGGCAACGAAACGAGCAAGATCTCTGATTCGACGGATCACGCGGCCGGCTCCGGGAGGCGTCGGCCAGACGGACGACAGGGTGCGGTCCGGTCCGGCGGCGACGCGGCCGTCGGCAGCGACGTCAGAGCCCGATCTGCCGGCGGATCGTCGCCGCGAGAACGGCGTCCCCCTTATCGGTCGGATGCGCAAACATCAGTGTGTCGACCGGATCGATGGTCGGATGGAGCAGCCCTTTCATCCACGGATCCGGCGTGCACAGCCCGTGCCCGCGCGTCGCCGCCTGTGCATCGACGAATCCGATCCCCAGGGCCTGCGCCGCGCCCTGCTGCGCGGCCTGCAGCCGCCGCATCGCCTCGATCATCCCGGAGCTGTCCGGACGAGCGACCTGCCCACCGCCGACGACGCCGGTGCATGCCTGCTGCGCGCCCGGCCGATGGACTTCGGCGTAGCCGACAAGAGCGATCCGCGCGTTCGGCGCGTAGTACTTCGCGTAATCGACGACACCTCGCACGCGGGCCGCGAAATTCGCCGCGGTGATATCGCGCAACGCCGGATCACCGGCTCCACAGCCCTGTACCAGGCAGCGTTGATTGAACGCCGCCAGATTCCACTCGTTGAAACCGAGCTGAATGAGCACGGCTTTCGTCTGTGCCGTGAACCCACCTCTCCGGTCGGCGATCCGCGCCGCATCGTTGATGTTGTAGCGACCACTCAGCGACGTTCCAGAACAGGACGTGTCGATAAGCGTCGACGACGACGTTCGCGCCAGTCTGTTCGGCCACGAGCCGGGATCATGCGAGCAGGCCGGCCCGACATAGGCTTGGTTCGAGGCATGAGAATCGCCGATGACCACGATCTTGTCGCCGGGCGCGGCAGCCGCCTGCGATACACCGATCGTGGCCAGGCAGGTCGCGACCGCCACCGACGCCACGGCCCATCGTTTCAGAACCGCGCGGCGGCTCCCATCACTTCTACCCATCGTCCTTCTCATTCCTTCCGGTCTCACCATCGCGACCGCCGATATCGGCGGCACGTCTCGAGTTCTCGACTCCCGGGCGTGACACGACCGGAGACGTCGCACTCACCCGCTTGCCGGCATCGCCGCGTCGATGCCGGCGGCGATCTGCGGCAGACGGTCACAGACCAATCGGCGATCGGCCGCAGACATCGGGACTCGCTCTATGGGTGGCCGCTCACGCGGGTCCCGCACCGCCGCCACCTCGAACGTGTAGGTCGGATTCACCGACCGGTACCCGACCTTGCACCAGGTCATCCCGTCGGACCCGGCGTAGTCGTACTTCCGCCAGCCGGCCCGACCGGGAAGCGCGACTCCGCTGTTCCAATTGGCGAGCATCACCGCCTCGTGATTCGAACCGCGGGCGAAGCCACCGAGCAGGACGTCGATCGCCGGCTTGTCCCCGAGATGTCCGACACAATGCGTCATGTTCGACGTGCGCGCCGTCCGCGTCACGGCCCCGACGAGCGTGCCGTCTTCGAGCATGCCGGCGGGGATCCGGCAGGGGTCGAGCCGATCACCGTCGACGATGGAGACCCGGGCGCGAGACGCCCTCGGCGTCGCCGTCGGTACAGGCTGATCGCTCGTCGTGCCCGGCCGCGCGGTCGTCACGTCGGTCGAGGCACCCGGCGTCGATACAGGCGCCGTGGATGTCGGATGGTCCACGGCGGCACCGGCCGAGTCTTCGCCGTTCGCGAGCGCCCAGGCTCCGACCGAACCGATGGCGACGAGCGCGGCGACGGCCCCCGCGATCAACGGCATCCGACGCCTCGGAGCCGTCGGGGCCGCCGCGTCCGAGACCATGCGTGCGCCGGGTGACGAGTACGGCGGTCCGCTCGGCGAGGAATCACCGCGACGCGTCACGGCCGGTAGCGGCGTCATTGCGGGCTGCGGCACATCGTGGCGCTGCAGTCCGGGATGCCATGGCGCCGCACCGGGATGCGGCTGTGTCGCCGGCCGGATGCCCGTGGTCGCCGAGTCACGCGGTGCGACACCGGTCGGCTGCGCCCGTCTGACGACCGTGGTGTCCCGGCCCGCGACGGCGTCGGCGAACGCGGCGGCGAACGCGCGGCAACTGCCGAACCGCTGATCCCGGTTCTTGGCCATCGCCCGCACGATGACGTCGTCGACCGCCCGGGGCAGACCTGCCCGGCGCTCGGAGACCAGCGGCGGCGGACTGCTCAGGTGTTTGGCGATCACCGACGCGGCCGTCGAACCTTCGAACGGCCGCTCCCCCGTGAGCAGGTGGACCACGGTGCACGCCAGGCTGTACTGGTCTGCACGCCCGTCGAGATCAGCGGCCGTCAACTGCTCCGGCGAGCAGAAGTCGACGGTTCCCACGACCAGACCGGAAGCCGTCAGCGAGGTGTCGTCCGCCGCTCGCGCGACGCCGAAGTCAGCCAGTACGGCGCGCGCCGCATCGCCCTCCGCGTCGAGGAGGATGTTCGCCGGCTTGACGTCGCGGTGCATCAGCCCTTTGCCGTGCGCGTGGTCGAGCGCGGCGCCGATCTCGGCGGCGATTCGCACGACCTCGGCCGTCGGCAGTCCTGACGGTCGTCGCCGCAACGCCTGCGCGGCGGTCACCCCGCGGACGAGCCGCATGCTGAGCCACAGGAGGCCGTCGTCGTCACCGCAGTCGTAGATCGCGACGATGTTCGGATGCTCCAGCCGCGCCGCCAACTCGGCCTCGCGAATGAACCTGGCGCGGAACGCCGGATCGTGGGAGATCGTCGCGGGCATCACCTTGAGCGCGTCGAGCCTCGGCAGCCGCGGATGCCAGGCCGCGTACACGACCCCCATGCCACCCCGGCCGAGAACTCGATCGATGCGATATCCCGCAATCGACTCGGGCGTCCTATCGGTCATCGACGAAAAGCTCTCTCGCATCGGATGGGCGTGGCGGTCGCAGCGAACATTAGCGCAACGAATAGCCAGGCAGAAGTCGGCGAAATAAACCGGCCCGGCCGTCGAGTAACACCGATTTGTGAGGCCCGAGAAACACCTTCTGTCGTCGGCCATTCGCACGACGAACGAATCGATGTCGTATGAATGACGGACAGTATCGTCGGCCGATCAGATGGAATGTGAAAACGATGTAGGAGAAGGCACCTCGACCGCGGGCGGCCTATTCGCGGGTGTGCTCCATCACCGCATCGCCGGACCGCGCCGCGCCAGCCGTGCACGCAGACCGTCGACCAGCAACTCGACGCCGAGGCCGAACGCCTGCTCCGCACGGGCCACGCCACGCGGAGCGGCGTCGAGAACCACGCGGAGATCCGGGCCGACGTCGACGCCGTCGGCGGCGATCATGACGTCGGGCGCCCTCGAGTCGAGGGCCGCGCCGAGGACGAAGCTCTCGACGGCGGTGATGAGCCCGATGACCTCGCCGTCGGCGAAGCCGGCGCGACGCAGGCCCGATGCCGCCTTGCGGTAGACGGCGAGGATGACGGGGTCACGCACCGGCTCGGTCGCGAGCAGCCGGATGGCGACGGGATGCGCCCGGAAGGCGTCGAGATAGGAACGCGCGAAGACGGGTACCGCCTCGTCCCACGGCAGCTCGTCGAAGGCCGACGCGTCGACGCGCCCCGTGGCCCGCACTCGGACGAGTTCGACGACGTCGGACCGGCCGCCGGGCACGTGGTGGTACAGCGAGGCCACGCCGACACCGAGCCGCTTCGCCAGCGCGGGCATGGTGAAATCGCCGTCACGATCGACGAGGTCCAACGCAGCGGCGCTGATCTTGGCCTTGTCGAGCAGCGCAACCTTCGGCCTCGCCATCGAACCCCCTCGCCACACACGTTTTGCCGAAGTCTATTCGGTTTGCCTCTTGTGGCGTCGATCACGCGGACCTACCATAATCGAATCCCATTCGATTAACGGCGGCCGCAAGGTCCCTGACCAGATCACATCTGTGGAGAGCCCGTGGAACACGTCACCGACAGCAACGCCGACCTCGTCTTGCGAGCCGGCACCGTCCACACGATGATCGACGGCGCCCGTCCGGCGACCGCCGTCGCCGTCCGCCGCGGCACGATCATCGCCGTTGGTGACGATGCGGACGTCCGAGGCTTCACCGGGCCGTCGACACACGTCGTCGATCTCGGCGCCGCGACCCTCACCCCGGGGCTCATCGACGGCCACATCCATCCCGTTCACGGCCTCGGAATGACCGCCGGTACGGATCTCACGGGTGTGACGTCGCTGCCGGAACTGATGACGGCACTCCGCAGCGCGGAACGCGACCGCGGCTGGGTGCGGGGCTGGGGCCTCGACACGAACGTCTTCGGCGACCGGCCCGTCACCAACACTCCCCTCATCGACGCCCTCGGCTCCGACGTGCCCTCCTACGTCATCATGTTCGACGCGCATTCGGCCATCGCGAGTCCGGCCGCGCTTCGGGCCGGCGGCGTCACCGGTCCTCGTTCTTTCGACAGCCGGGCGAGCATCGTCTGCGGGTCCGATGGCACACCTACCGGCCACCTCCTCGAATTCGAGGCGATGTCGCTTGTGGAAGAGGCGATCCCGGCGGAGCCCACCGCGTCACGCCGGCGACGCCTCCTCGGGATCCTGCAATCGATGGCCGACGCCGGGATCACCGCCGGCAACGCGATGGACTTCGCCGGCGACGGCGGCGAGCTCCTCGCCGCGCTCGAAGAGGAGACCGACCTGCCGATTCGGCTGCGGGCCGCGCCGTGGTGCGTGCCGGGCCTCGGCGCTGAGCAGCTCGATCACCTCGTCGGCGAGCAGCGCCGGGGTGGCCGCCGGTGGCGAGTCGACGGCGTCAAGTTCTTCATGGACGGCACGGTCGAAGGCGGCACCGCATGGTTCGACGCGCCCGACTGTCACGGCGAGTCGACGACGCCCAACTGGCCCGACCCCGCCACCTACCGCGCCGCGGTCCATCACCTCGCCCGTCACGGCGTGCCGACGGTGACGCACGCCATCGGCGACGCCGCCGTTCGCTTCGCTCTGGAGACGTTGTCGACGGCCGCGAGAGTTCACGCACGTCACCGCATCGAACACATCGAGTCGGTTCCGACGGATCTCGTCGCCAGATTCGCTGAGTACGGGGTCGTCGCCAGCATGCAGCCGACGCACTGCACGCTCTTCAGCCGCGCCGACGGCTCCGACGCCTGGTCGACCCGGATCGGCCCCGAACGCGCGGCGCGAGCCTTCCGCACCCGCGACATCCGCGATGCAGGCGGCTTGCTCGCCCTCGGCTCGGACTGGCCGGTCGCGCCGTTCGATCCGCGAGCCGTTCTGGCCGACGCGCAGTTGCGCCGTCGCAGTGGACACGTCGCCGAGACGCCGATCCGCCCCGAACAGGGTCTGACGGCGCGGATGGCTCTCGAGGGCTACACGTCGCACGCCGCGATCGCCGAAGGAGCTGGTAAGACGGCCGGCGCCATCGCCGTCGGCCGGCGCGCGGATTTCACCGCCTTCGCGGTCGATCCCCTCCATGCGGATCCCGATGAGCTCGCCGATGCTCCGGTACTGGCAACGATCGTGGGCGGGGACGTCGTTCATCGTCGAGAGATCTGATCCGAACGAAAGCCCGGGGCTCGGACCTCCGAGCTCTGGGCTTCGTCGGCCGGTTCTGTCGGAGTTTCGGGTGTGGATACACATTTGAGGCCCGCCACCCCCGGAACAGGGGCGACGGGCCTCAAACAGCAAAAAGTAGTGCGGCGGTGTCCTACTCTCCCACACCGACTAAAGTGCAGTACCATCGGCGCAGTGGGCCTTAGCTTCCGGGTTCGGAATGGGACCGGGCGTCTCCCCCACGCTATCGCCGCCGCAACAACCAACCAGACAA
>JBGANR010000039.1:0-11573 GCA_044222225.1 Mycobacteriaceae bacterium | reverse complement strand
CAGCTTCGCCCTCACGATCCTGCTCATTCCCATGCTGGCGTTCGAGTGGGACGGCGGGGTTGCCTCCTACACCCCGCTGACGTCACTCCGCTACGCCGACTACCTGCCCTCGGACGCCTTCGTCGTACCGTTCACCGCCGCTCCCGACTGGTTCGGCCAGATCTGGACGTTCGTCGGATCGGGAATCTGCCTGTACATCGCGTCGCTCGGCATCGCGCTGCGCGTATCGGGCCGATCGGTCGCCGCCGAGTCGCGGCCGGCTGGATTCGGCTTCCGCACAGGGTTCGGCGTGCTGTTCGCCCTGACCGCCGTCGTGGCCCTGGCCATCGACGGCGACTACTCACTGATCTTCTTCATCATCCTGGTCGCGAGCGCGCTCGTACTCGCCTATCAGGCGAACGGCGACTACCGCGACGTGATCATCCCCGGCGCCGGATCGGAGCCTCCCGAGACGTCCGCCTGAGCGAGGCGCCGCGACAATAATCTCCTCGGCGGCCCACTCAGACGGACATCTGGGGAGCCTTCGCCACAACAAGGTGAGGCACGCGACCGCCCGCACAGGACCGGCAGGTACGTCCCGAGAACGGGAGCAGGTCCGGTTCAGAACGAAGGTCCGCCCTCGTGGCCGCTCTTCGTGCTGATAGCCTTTTCGTGAGATTGAACCGGTTCGGTCGCGAGGGGGTCCGCCGACATGGATAAAACGCTGATACTCGTCTGTTGGGTGGCGGGCTTGACGTTCGCCCGCATCCCGCCGGCGATCCCGGAGTTGCTGCTTCGCACGAATCGTGAGGTGGCGCGGCATACCCGCTCGATGCTGAACGCGGCGGGCGCCTTCTTCAGTTTCGCCATCACGATCCTGCTGCTGCCGATGCTGCTCATCGACAGGTGGCCGGGCTCCACGAACGTCGCCGTCCTGACCATCCGCCAAGCAGAGTCGATGCCGCGGCGCTACGCCGACTATCTGCCGTCGAATTCGACCGTGTCCCGCACCCCCGGCACCGAGACCACGTCATGGATCGGCGACATGTGGACCTTCGTCGGCACCGGCGCCTGCCTTTATCTCATCTCGCTGGGTGTCGCTTTGACGGTGTCCTACCGGTCGATCGACCGCGATCTGCGACCGCCCGGCATCGGACGCAAAGCCGGATTCGGCATCCTGCTCGCCCTGACGGCCGTCTTGGCGATGGCGCTCAGCGGCCTCTACGCGCCGTTCCTCGTTCTGCTTCTCGCCGCGATCGCGCTTCTGCTGCTCTACCAGGCGTCGGTCGACTACCGGTCGGCGATCGCCCTCGTCGTCGGCCACCCCACCGCTCCACCCTTACCGAACACCCCGGCCCCGCCTCGGCGATCGGACGCCGACGGCGACGAACCGAACGAGAAACCCGAGGACCCGCCCGCGTAGGGCGCTGTCAAAGCCGGTACTCGTGGCGCAGCGGATCGAGCCTCCCACCCGTGGCGATACGGGTAAGCAGCGGCCCGACGCCGACGACGGATGAGATCGTGAACCCGTTCGCGATCGTCCCACACCTGGATGTCGCGGGGTCGGTCGCCATAGATCTCCCCCGGGTACCGAATTGAGGTAGCGCATTACTCTATGAGGTCCCGCGAGCCGGGTGCACGCTGATCTCGATCGCTCTACCGGAGAACAGGAGTGCACCATGGCTTTCAAACATCTCACGTGCGGGGGCGCGGGAACAGTTCAGGTCGATAGTGGACTGCCCCGGGTCGGGGAACTCTACGGCGTGGAATCCTGCGGGGACCTGCGCTGGTATCGATACAACGGCGCGGGCCAACACGGGGAGAGCCTAGCCGATTGGGCGGTTAATTCACGCAACACGATCGGCAGCGGTTGGGCTGGGTTCAAGTTCTTGCGTGGCGGCGGGGACGGCATACTGTTCGGCGTCGAACCCAACGGCGACCTGCGCTGGTACTAGTACACGGCCGGCGACGGTGTTGAGGACCACGCCGGTTCGCGCGGATGGGATGCCAACTCCCGCAACATCATCGGTAACGGCTGGCAGGGATTCCTCAGCCTTGTCTGCACGCCGAAGGCCGGCCGTACGTCGAATCACCCTGCGAGCACGCTTTACGGCGTGGAACCAGATGGCAACCTGCGCTGGTATCGGTACGTCGGCGACGGAAAGGAGGACCGGTCGGGTAACACCGGCTGGGCACCCAACGCCGGCAACACCATCGGCAATGGGTGGCAGAACTTCAAGATTCTGACCGCAGCATCACAAGCGCTGTTCGGCGTCGAACAGAACGGCGACCTGCGCTGGTACCGCTACCTCGGTGACGGTGCCAATGATCCGAGCGGAAGCACCGGATGGCACCCCAACTCGAGCAACATCATCGGGTGCGGCTGGAATCGGTTCGCTCGCATCGTCGGCGGACCCGACGATCAGGGAGGCTTCGGTGTGGCCCTGTACGCCGTCGAGCCCAACGGCGATCTGTACTGGTACAAGTACATGGGCGATGGTCAGAGCGACCCCGGTGGCGCGACCGGCTGGCACCCTCGGTCCGGCACCAAGATCGGCCGTGGATGGTGATCAACCCT
Organism: Mycobacteriaceae bacterium; assembly: GCA_044222225.1. Taxonomy (GTDB): domain Bacteria; phylum Actinomycetota; class Actinomycetes; order Mycobacteriales; family Mycobacteriaceae; genus JBGANR01. The sequence continues at coordinate 9,016 of JBGANR010000039.1, read as the reverse complement.
GGTTGAAATCGAACATCGACGAGACATCGGTCAGCGTTTTGTGCGGTTGCGAATGGCCAGCACGGCCAGCGCGAGAAGAATAGGGCCGAGAATACGAGGAAGAAGAGCGATATACGGACCGGCGCCGACAAGCGTGACGTCGGAAGCTCCAGCCGGCCGGAACAGCGCCACGGTTTCCTGCGCGGCGAACAACAAGGACCGCATCACCGATAGACCTTCCGGATCCGGAGCGGTTGAAGTGATGACGCCGGTCGTAAGGTCGACCTTCGTGGGAGTGCTCACAGTTTTCCCAGTGGCCCAGGCGCCGTTTGTGAAGCACCAGCCCGCGACGGCGATCACCAACAGAAGTGCCGTCAATGCCCGCCAAGCACGCAGACCGTAGCCCGACGCGGCCCAGTACGCGGTGAGCATCCACCGCTCTACCGACCACATGCCCGCGGCCATACGCCGCATCTCCATCTCTCCGTAATAGAAATCCGCGGCCCCGGGTTCGTCTTTGCTGTCCTCGAGCGCTTTTCGCAAAGATCGATAGGTAGCGGCTACCGCACGTGGTTCGCGGCGTTCGGTGGCCTCCTTCGTACTGGTACCGAGCGCGAGTTCATCGCCGATGACCCGGCGGTCGGTGCGCCACCAACGTCGTCGTAGACCGTCCGTTGCAGCATTACCATGCTTATCAACGTCACGGTAATTGTTCAGGATGTCGTCGCCGGCGATGATCAGCTTGTCCAGCCCGTCGACCGAGCCGAACCTGCATTTCCGTAGGTCCATGCCCGACAGCGTGGTGCCGGCTATGTGAGCATACTGCAGCGAGGTGATCGCGGCACGCCGATTGCTTTTGAACGTCTCGACCAACAGGGTGTTCAGCTCTTCAACGACTTCTGCAGAATGGCCAGGCTGGACCCATCTGTCGTTACTCGGTTTATCAACGGGAATTGACTCGATCAGCGATCCCGCCGCGAGTTCAGCGTTGGCGCAATCGACCTCGGCTGCCGCCACAACAAGATGTAGGCGTTCCTTGAACCGCACTTTTTTCAAGTCGATCCTCCTGGCCGTCAGATTCAGACTCACGGGGTGCTCGAACACCGCGCCCTGCAGACTGATCTCGCATGCGACCAATCCCGTCGTCAATAACGTTTCGCTCTTCCACCGGGCATCGGTCCAGTCCATCTTCTTGCACCGCACACCCTCTAAGTAGGCGGCGCCAGTGAACGTCGCCCGGTCGAACCTGGCGGCGCCGGTGAACATCGCCCCGTCGAACAAGGCGGCGCCGGTGAACATCGCCCCGTCGAACAAGGCGGCGCCGGTGAACGTCGCCCGGTCGAACCAGGCGGCACCGGTGAACATCGCCCCGTGGAACCTGGCGGCGCCGGTGAACGTCGCCCGGTTGAACCTGGCGGCGCCGGTGAACATCGCCCCGCGGAACCTGGCGGCGCCGGTGAACGTCGCCCGGTCGAACCAGGCGGCGCCGGTGAACATCGCCCCGTCGAACCAGGCGGCGCCGGTGAACATCGCCCCGCGGAACCTGGCGTCGCCGGTGAACATCGCCCCGCGGAACCTGGCGTCGCCGGTGAACGTCGCCCGGTCGAACCTGGCGTCGCCGGTGAACGTCGCCCGGTCGAACCAGGCGGCGCCGGTGAACGTCGCCCAGCCGAACCCGACAGCGCCAGCGAAGACACCGTGTTGAAAGCTGAGTTCCACTCTATTGCTTTTGCTTTCAAGGTCGAGATCACCCTCGACGTGCGCCCCTCGTAGGTGCACGGCGAGGGCCTCGTCGACGAGGATGTGGCGGAGAAATTCGGCACGGATCGTGCGGTCCGCGCCCCAAGCGACAGCTTCATCGACGGTCGGCGACCGGACGACTCGCTTTTCCGCGGGTGTACGCAGATCGCATACCTCGCCTGCCCGCGCGGCGACAAGAAGCGTGCGCTCCGCGACAGTCGTCGGCTCCACGCCATGCTCCTTCACTCCCGCAACGACATGGACGTCGCGCCCAGCGACGTGCCATGCCCGTCGGTCGAGGCGACCCTATCGGACCCCCGCGTCACGTCGGCTCGAACAAGTCGCAGAGTGTCGCAGATCAACCGACTACGCGAAAATAGATCATCAAAGTCGGTATTCATGACGTTCCGGGTCACCCTCGCCGGACGCCACCACCACCGTCAACGCGACATCACGCCCCGGTGGCAGGCGCCTGGCAGTGACGCGTCCGGTCGACGTCGCCATCAGATGTCCGGCGAGCACCGTGCGGAACCGGCGGGCGGCGCCAGACGGCAACTCGCCTCCGCCGCCGTCGTCGAGCAGCACCACCTCCACCCCGCGCGCCCAAGCACCGGCAACCGCGGCGGCGACGTCGTCGTCCAGCAACGACGGCGCCCGGATCTCATCGCGCAGCCGCGCCTCGAGCAGCCGGGCCGCACGGCGATCCGCCGGACCGAGCGGCCCACCTGCGGCGATCCGGGTGAGCAGCGGCCGGGCGGTCTCGTCCAGACGCTTCAACCGCGCGTCGCGTTCGACAGCGACGGCCTGCGCCGCAGCCTCCCGCGCCCGTCGCTCCCCGACCTGTCGGCGCAGATCGAACACAGCGCTCACCGACGGCCGGATGAGCCACGCCACGATCGAACCGATGAGCACCGGGCCGACGCCGACGAAGCCCTGCGCCAGTCCGTGCGCGACGCTCCCACCACCCCGAACCGCCCAATCGACCGTCACCGCGACACCACCCAGCGCGCCGGCCCAGGCGACCAGGTTGCGCCCCCGGATACAGGTGAAGACGTAGACGACGGCGAGCGCCATCTCGTGCCACAGGCAGACGACGTACGGCGCCGGATACTCGATGCAGGCCAACGCCGCCCAACTCGCGAAAATACCGGTGACCAGGATGAACGCCGAGGCCCACACCGGCAGCGGATCCGCCGGGACGTAGATCAACACTGCGATTCCGGCGACGCTGAGCACCAGCACACACCACGTCCCCCACCGTTCCGTGACCATGCCCCGCGTTCCCATGGCGAGCGATCCGAAGGCCAGCAGGTACAACGGCACCACCGCGATGCGGACCACCTTCGTGTCCATTCCCAACAACGCCCGGATGTCGCGGCTCTCGCTCAGCGCCGCCATGTCAGCCTCACCTCGGTGCCGCCGCCGGGGGCGGAGACGACGTGCGCCGTGCCACCGTCGAGCCGACGGACCCGCGCCAGGATCGACACCAGCACTCCCATCCGCCCGGGCGGAACCCTCGCCGGATCGAAGCCCAGCCCGTCGTCGGCGATGGTCACAGCGAGTTCGGCGGCTCCGAATCGAACGTCGACGACGCAGGTCGCCGACACGCCGGCATGCCGCACGCTGTTGCGCACGGCCTCGCTCATGGCGGCGCCGAGGGTCCGGACGACCTCCGCCGGCGCGACCACACCTCCCTCTGCCGAGCCGCGGAAGACCACCCGCTCGTCGCTGGACGACGCCACGCCGCGCAACTCGGCAAGCGCCGCCGCCGCGGGCAAGACGCCGCCCGTTCCGGCCGTCTCGCCCGCCGCGCCCAGACGGGACAATGTGTCCCGCGCCTGCGCCGCCACGGCCGGCACAGCGTCGAGACGCGCCGCCGAGAGCAGTGTCGCCAGGACGTGGTCGTGCGTCAGGGCATCGAGCCGTTCCCGCTCGGCCTCCCGAGCCTCCGCCGCCGCAGCCGCAGCTCCTGCCTCATGGATGGCACGTGTGGCCTCGTCGGCCAGTCTTCCCGCACGCAACATCATGATCGTGCCCCCGACGAACACGAGGCACAGCATCGCGAATGCGGCTTCCGAATAGATCGGCGAAGCACCTGCCGGACCGTGCGCGAGGAAGACCGCCTGAACGATCATGACCGCGCCGGAGAGATAGCACCCCACCGCGATGAGGTTCGGGAACGCCAACGCGGCCGCCATCCCACTGTGACCGTGCACCAGGTTGAACCACAGTTCGACATCGGCTGGTACTTTCGGTCCGTGCCACGCACTCGGCACGATCGCCACCGACAGCATGTATCCGGCCCAGGCCGCGATCCCGAAGAACCGCGAATGCTGCGGGTCCGGGCGGCGACGGAGAGTGACCAGCCCGACGGCGAGGCCGGGACCGAACGTCGAGACCACCGCCACGGGCGTCCACCACGACGCCATCCGCGGCGCGAGGTCGACGATGCCCGGGACGAGCAACACCAGGTACAGCGCGTATCCGGCACCGATCACACGGGCGAACAGGATCGTGACCCGGTCCTCGGCCGGCGTCGCCCCCGCGACGTCGTCCACGACCCACGCGTCGGCGATCATCGGCCGATCGCCCGGACGACGACGCAGCCCGCCGTTCCACCTCGGCCGTACCGCCACGAGTCCATCTATACGACTGCCCGGTGACTCGGGCTATCGGTCGTCCAGCCGACAGACGCTCCAGCGACCGACCCGCTCAGGCCACCCGGCCCGCTCCCGGAGGGACCAACGTCCCACCTCCGACACCCGAAAGGCCTTGCCATAGCGGCGAATACGCTGAGACCACCCGCTGACCTGCACGATTTCGGTAACGTCCGCCCATGGCGAAGGCACAGAACAAGAACAAGAAAAAGAAGATCTCCAACGAGGTCTACGAAGCCGAGTTGTTCCGGCTGCAGACCGAACTGGTCAAACTCCAGGAGTGGGCCAAGCAGACCGGCGCCCGCATCGTCGTGGTGTTCGAGGGCCGGGACGCGGCGGGCAAGGGCGGCACCATCAAGCGCATCACCGAATACCTCAGCCCCCGCGTGGCGCGGATCGCGGCGCTGCCTGTGCCCACCGAGCGCGAGCGCGGCCAGTGGTACTACCAGCGCTACATCTCCCAGCTGCCGGCGCGCGGTGAGATGGTGCTGTTCGACCGCTCCTGGTACAACCGGGCGGGCGTCGAGAAGGTGATGGGGTACTGCAGCGCCGCCGAGCATGTGCGCTTCCTGCGGCAGACGCCGATCTTCGAGCAGATGCTCATCGACGACGGCATTCTCGTGCGCAAGTACTGGTTCTCCGTGTCCAACAACGAGCAGCTGCGCCGCTTCCGCTCGCGGCTCAACGACCCGGTCCGGCGCTGGAAGCTCAGCCCGACGGACCTCGAATCGATCAACAAGTGGGAGGACTACTCGCGGGCGAAGGACGAGATGATGGTCCACACCGACACTCCGGCAAGCCCGTGGTACGTCGTCGAGTCGGACATCAAGAAGCACGCCCGGCTGAACATGATCGCCCACCTGCTGTCGACGATCCCGTACACCGACGTCCCGATGGCCGAGGTGGACCTGCCGGAAAGCCTCGAATCGAAGACGAACTACGTCCGCCCGCCACGTGAACTGACCACCTACGTCCCCGATCACGTCACCCAGCTGCGCGGAGACGTCGAGGGTCCCTGATTTACCGACTGGTACCTGACGCTGAGAAGGCCGACGCGACATATATCGTCGCCTCGACCCTCTCGGTGACAGGTACCGGTCAGTTGGTTTTCAGACGCCGACGGCCCGGCCCCGAAAGGAGCCGGGCCGTCGCGTCGTTATCACCGATACAGCCGCTTAGTGCCGTTCTCGGCGGCCTCGACGAGCGAGGCCGGGGGCTCGAACTGGGCGCCGTACTTCGCGGCCAGCTCACGGGCGCGGGCGACGAAGCCCGGGATGCCGCCCTTGTAGCCATCGATGTACTGGATGACGCCGCCGGTCCACGCCGGGAAGCCGATGCCGAAGATCGAGCCGATGTTCGCGTCGGCGACGGACGTCAGCACGCCCTCGTCGAAGCAGCGCACCGTCTCGACGGCCTCGGCGAAGAGCATCCGCTCCTGGAGCTCGACGAAGTCGATGTCCGTCGACCCCGACTCAAATATCTCTCGCAGACCCGGCCACAGCAGACCGCGCTTGCCCTCGGCGTCGTAGTCGTAGAAGCCCTTGCCGCCGGAGCGGCCGGGACGTCCCTGGTCGATGAGCTTGTCGATGACCGCGTACGAACCGTGCTCCGGGAAGACCTTGCCCTCGGCCTCGAAGCCGGCCTTGGTCGCCCGGCGGATCTTCTGCGGCAGCGTCAGCGTCAGCTCGTCCATCAGCTGCAGCGGCGCCGCCGGGTAGCCGGCCTGGGAGCCCGCACGCTCGATGAACACCGGGTCGACGCCCTCGCCGACGGCCGCGACGGCCTCGTTGAGGAACATGCCGATGACCCGCGAGGTGAAGAAGCCCCGGCTGTCGTTGACGACGATCGGCGTCTTCTTGATCTGCAGCGTGTAGTCGATGACCTTGGCCAGGACGGCGTCGGACGTCTTCTCACCGCGGATGATCTCCACCAACGGCATCTTGTCGACGGGCGAGAAGAAGTGGATGCCGATGAAGTCCTCGGTCCGCTTGACGCCCTCGGCGAGACCCGTGATGGGCAGCGTGGAGGTGTTGGAGCCGAGCACGGCGTCCGGTTCGACGATGTCCTGCAGGTCGGCGAAGATCTGCTTCTTGAGGTCCGGGTTCTCGAACACGGCCTCGATGACGAAGTCGACGCCGGCGAGGTCCTGGTAGTCGTCGGTCGGCGTGATGCGGCTGAGCAGCGCGTCGGAACGCTCCTGCGTCGTCCGGCCGCGCGAGAGGGCCTTGGCCTCGAGCTTCTCGGAGTAGCCCTTGCCCTTCTGCGCCGCCTCGAGGCTGACGTCCTTGAGCACGACCTCGATGCCGACCTTGGCCGAGACGTACGCAATGGCCGCGCCCATCATGCCGGCGCCGATGACGCCGACCTTCTTGGCCTGGTACTGCGGGAAGCCCTCGGGCCGCGAGCCGCCGTTGTTGATGTGCTGCAGATCGAAGAAGAACGCCTGCGTCATGTTCTTGGCGACCTGCGAGGTGGCCAGGCTGACGAAGTAGCGCTCCTCGATGAGCTGCGCGGTGTCGAAGTCGACGAGCGTGCCCTCGACGGCCGCGGCCATGATCGCGCGCGGCGCCGGCATGGGAGCGCCCTTGATCTGCTTGCGGACGTTGCCCGGGATCGCCGGCAGGACCTGCGCGAGCTTCGGGCTGTTGGCGGCGCCGCCGGGGATCCGGTAGCCCTTGACGTCCCACGGCTGCACGGCCTCGGGGTTCGCGGCGATCCACGCCTTCGCGGCGGGCAGCAGTTCATCGACACCGGCGACCACCTCGTCGACGAGACCGAGGTCCTTCGCCTTGCCCGGACGCATCCGGGCGCCCGTCATGAGGACGTTCATGAGCGCCGACTGGATGCCGAGCATCCGGACGGTGCGCACGACGCCGCCGCCACCGGGGAGCAGGCCGAGCGAGACCTCCGGCAGACCGACGATCGTGCCCTTGGTGTCGGCGACGATGCGGTGGTGGCAGGCGAGCGCGATCTCGAAACCGCCGCCGAGCGCAGCACCGTTGATCGCGGCGACGACCGGCTTGCCGAGCGTCTCGAACCGGCGGAAGTCGTCCTTCATCGCGCGTACGCGCTGGCCGATCTCCCGCTTGAGCTCCACCTCGTCGGTGGCGCCCTCCTGCTCGGCGAAGATCGACTTGAGGTCGGCGCCGGCGAAGAAGGTCTTCTTCGCCGAGGTGATGACGACGCCCGTGATCTCGTCCTTCTCGGCCTCCAGCCGGTCCACCGTCGCCCGCAGCGACGTCTGGAACAGGGCGTTCATCGTGTTGGCGTTGGCGTTCGGGTCGTCCATCGTCAGGATGACGACGCCGTCGGCGCCGCGCTCCCAGCGGAACATGTTCACTGCCGACGGGGTCGATTCCGCAAGCTTCATCTCAGTCATTGTGTGTGATAGTCCTTCTGCGTCAGACGCGCTCGATGATCGTCGCGACGCCCATGCCGCCGCCGATACACAGGGTGACGAGGCCGTAGCGGCCGCCGATGCGCTCCAGCTCGTCGAGGCACGTGCCGAGGATCATCGCGCCGGTGGCGCCCAGCGGGTGGCCGAGCGCGATCGCGCCGCCGTTGACGTTGACCTTCTCGTGCGGGATCTCGAGGTCCTTCATCCACTTGAGGACGACGGACGCGAACGCCTCGTTGAGCTCGAACACGTCGATGTCGTCGACGGTGAGCCCGGCCTTGGCGAGCACCTTCTGCGTGGCGGGCGTCGGACCGGTGAGCATGATCGTCGGCTCCGAGCCGACGGCCGCCGTCGCGACGAACCGGGCGCGCGGCGTCAGACCGGAGTCGCGGCCGGCCTGCTCGCTGCCGACGAGCAGCAGCGCGGCGCCGTCGACGATGCCCGAGCTGTTGCCGCCCGTGTGCACGTGGTCGATGGTCTCGACGTGCGTGTACTTCTGCAGCGCGACGTCGTCGAAGCCGCCGAACTGGCCCATCATCGCGAACGCGGGGCCCAGCTTGGCCAGCGACTCGACGGTCGTGCCGGGGCGGCGGTGCTCGTCGTTGTCCAGCAGCGTGACACCGTTGAAGTCCTTGACCGGCACGACGCTCTTGGCGAAGTAGCCGGCGTCCCAGGCCGCGGCCGCGCGGCGCTGCGACTCGGCGGCGTAGGCGTCGACGTCGGTGCGCGAGAAGCCCTCCATCGTCGCGATCAGGTCGGCGCCGATGCCCTGCGGGGCGATGTAATTGTCGTACATCGTGGTCGGGTCGGAGAAGAGCGCGCCGCCGTCACTGCCCATCGGCACGCGCGACATCGACTCGACGCCGCCGGCCAGCACGAAGCGGTCGCCGGCGCCGATGACCTTGGCGGCCGCCAGGTTCGACGCCTCGAGGCCGGACGCGCAGAAGCGGTTGATCTGGGTGCCGGGCACCGACTCCGGCAGCCCCGAGTTGAGCGCGGCGGTGCGCGCGATGACCGCGCCCTGCTCGCCGACCGGGGAGACGACGCCGAGCACGACGTCGTCGACGGCGGACGTGTCGAGGCCCGGGTGGCGCACGGTGATCTCGTCGATGAGTCCGGTGACGAGATCGACGGGCTTGACGCTGTGCAGCGAGCCCTTCTTCTGCTTCCCACGAGGCGTGCGGATCGCCTCGTAGATGAACGCTTCCTGACTCACGCTGGTGCTTCCTTTCGGTGGTCGAAC
>JBGANR010000024.1:0-71044 GCA_044222225.1 Mycobacteriaceae bacterium | reverse complement strand
GTACGACATGAGGACCTCCGTGGATCGAGTGAGTGTGGTAACCCACATCGATACCGGAGGTCCTCACCTCATTCCGCCACGCCACGCTGCTCACAACGTCCGTGGGAAGAACAGCTAGGGCCCGGGGGACTGCGGCCCGGACGGGGTCACCGACACCGCCTCGGACATCTCCTTCAGACGCCGTCACCGAACTCCGTCGCCTGCTCGAGCAGGCTGCGCCGGTACATCTCCAGCGCCGTGAGGTCGGCGAACATCGGGTGGTACGCCGGGTCGTCCGGTGACATCCGCTGCAACCGCGACTTGATGTCGGCGATCTGCCGCCCGACCCACACCTCCTGCAGCCGTGCGAGCATCGCGCCGACGTAGCGGGCGAGCTGCGCCTCGGCCACCGGCAGCGGTTCGACGCCGAGCTCGGTGACGAGCGATTCCAGCGGCGGCCCGTCGACGCCACGTCCCACGTGATCGATCCATTCGGCCCCGCCGAGCCCGGCCATCGTTCCGCCCGCCGCCTCGACGGCGCCCCGGACGGCGAGGTACGCGGGGTGATCGAAGCACTCCGGCGGCAGCGAGTCGAAGACCGAGCCGGCGATCCCCGGATACTGCAGCGCCGCCTTGAGCACCTCGCGCTGCACCCACAGCCGCGGGTCCTTCGGGTCGGGTCGGGTGACGCCGGGATCGGCCGCCCGCCCCTCACCGGCGGACCCGGCGGCCCGCGCACCGGGCAGCTCGACCCGCGCCCCGCGCGGGTCCCCCTTCTTGCGCCGGGCCGTCTCGCGCACCCGGCCCACCACCTGCGCCACGTTCTCCCAGCCGACCCAGCCGGCGAGCTGACGCGCGTACTCGTCCCGCAGCGCGACGTCCTTGATCGACGCGACGACCGGCACCGTCCGGCGCAGGCCCTGCACCCGGCCCTCAGCGGTGTCGAGGTCGTAGTCGGTCAGCAGTGCCTTGACGGCGAACTCGAACATCGGCATCCGGCGCGCCACGAGGTCGCGGACGGCGCCGTCACCGCTGCGCTGCCGCAGCTCGCACGGGTCCATGCCGTCCGGCGCGACGGAGACGAAGGTCTGCCCGGCGAAGGCCTGCTCCCCGTCGAACGCCTTGAGCGCGGCCGCGCGGCCGGCGTCGTCGCCGTCGAAGGTGTAGATCAGCTCGCCGCGGAAGTACTTGTCGTCCATCATGATCCGGCGGATCAGGGCCAGGTGGTCCTCGCCGAACGCGGTTCCGCAGGCGGCGACGGCCGTCGGCACTCCCGCCGCGTGCATGGCCATGACGTCCGTATAGCCCTCGACGATGACGGCCTGATGCCCACGCGCGATGTGCTTCTTGGCGTGGTCGAGGCCGAACAGCACCTGGGACTTCTTGTACAGCAGCGTCTCCGGCGTGTTGAGGTACTTGCCCAGCCGGTCGTCGTCGAACAACTTGCGAGCGCCGAACCCGATGACGTCGCCGCCGAGGTTGCGAATGGGCCACAGCAGCCGGCGGTGGAAGCGGTCCATCGGTCCGCGCTGCCCCTGCCGCGAGAGTCCGGCCGCTTCCAGCTCGGCCATCTCGAAGCCCGAGGAGAGCAGGTGCTTGGTCAGCCGGTCCCAGCCGGCGGGCGCGTAGCCGCAGCCGAACTGCGCCGCCGCGGCGGCGTCGAAGTCGCGTTCGGCGAGGTACTGCCGCGCGGTCTGGGCCTCCGGCGTCGAGAGATGCTCGATGTAGAAGGCGTGCGCCGCCGCGTTGGCCGCGACGAGCCGCGCCCGCGTGCCCTTCTCCCGCTGGACGCTCGTGCCGCCGCCGACGTAATTGATGCTGAAGCCGGTTCGGTCGGCCAGCCGCTCGACGGCCTCGACGAACCCGACGTGCTCGATCTTCTGCAGGAAGGAGTACGCGTCGCCGCCCTCGCCGCAGCCGAAGCAGTGGAACGTGCCGTGGTTCGGGCGGACGTGGAAGGACGGCGACTTCTCGTCGTGGAAGGGGCACAGGCCCTTCATCGAGTCGGCCCCGGCCCGGCGCAGCGCCACGTATTCGCCGACGAGGTCCTCGATCCGCACGCGGTCGCGGATCGCGGCGATGTCGGAGTCGGAGATGCGGCCTGCCACGGGGTTCGAGTCTATTCGCGCGTCGTCGGTGAGGGCCGACCGCCGTCCTCGACGCCCCTCCCCGAGACCCGCGCCGCGGGCCGCGTCAGCCCAGGTGCGCGTGCGCCTCGCGGTTGACGCGGTCCTCGCGCTCCAACCGCGATTCGGTCATCGAGGCGATCTGATCGACGACGACCCGCATCCGCGCGGCATCGTCGCCGGCCGCCGTGAAATCCGCCGCGAACGTCGGATCGAGTCCCCCGGGCGCCGCCGCCCACAGCCAGTCCGCGACGCGGTGGATCCGGTCTCGCTGCCGCTGCTGGACCGACTGATGACGCAGGTCGGTGAGGATGAATCGCAGCGCGAGCGTCTTGAGGACGAGCACCTCGGCGACGACGATCTCCGGCACCGCCAGATCCGCGGCGTAGCGTCGCAGCGGACCGTCGCCGGCCGCCTCCCGGGTGCCGACGATCGCGGCCGTCGCGAACCGTCCGACGAGCACGCTCGTCATCCGCTTGAGCGCCACCGCCGACCGAAGACCGCCGTCGTACTCGGCGGCCGGTCGCAGCAGTTCCTGCTCGTCCAGCCTCGCCGCCGCGGCGGCGAGGGCCGCCTCGTCGGCGCCGAAGTATCGCGCACCCATCGCGGCGAGGTCGCGCTGCTCGGTCGGATCACCGAGCGCCCGGACGTCGATCCGCCCCGACGCGATGCCGTCCTCGACGTCGTGCACCGAGTAGGCCACGTCGTCCGACCAGTCCATGACCTGGGCCTCGAGGCTCTGCCGATCGTCGCCCGCCGCACCGGCGCGCACCCACGCGAGGGTCGGCGCGTCGTCGTCGTAGGCGCCGAACTTGCCACCCGGCCGTCGCCGCGTCCACGGGTACTTGATCGTCGCGTCGAGCGAGGCGCGGGTGAGGTTGAGGCCCACCGAGCGGCCGTCGGCGTCGAGCACCTTCGGCTCCAGCCGGGTGAGGATGCGCAGGTTCTGCGCGTTGCCCTCGAAGCCGCCGCACACGGCGGCGACCTCGTCGAGCGCGCGCTCGCCGTTGTGTCCGTACGGCGGATGGCCGATGTCGTGGGCGAGGCCGGCGAGCTCGACGAGGTCGGGATCGCAGCCGAGCCCGCTCGCGATGCTGCGGCCGATCTGCCCCACCTCGAGCGAATGCGTCAGACGCGTGCGCGGCGTATCGCCTTCGCGCGGCCCGACGACCTGCGTCTTGTCGGCGAGCCGGCGCAGCGCGGCGCTGTGCAGCACGCGCGCACGGTCACGAGAGAACGCGCCGCGATGCTCCGAACGAGTACCCGGAAGCGTCCCGCCCTTGGGCCCCTCGGGGACGACGCGCGCGACGTCGTCCCCCGAGTACACGGCCGGGACGTCACCCGTCACGGGTGCGCCCGGCCCGCCGCACACTGCATCGAACGTGTCAGTCGTGCACCCAGCCGCGCGCGACGGCGAACCCGGCGACCCGCTGGCGGATGGCGAGGATCTGCGCGGCGGTGAGCGTCGGCGACGAGTCGAGCAGCATCTCGGTGAGCTCCTCGGTGAACTCGGCCTCGGCCATCGGTCCGTCGGTGCGCCCGAAGGTACGGCCACGTCCGCGGTCGCGGTCGCCGCCCCGATCCCGATCGCGACGGTCGCCGCGATCCCGGTCACCGCGGTCCCGGCGGTCTCCCCGATCCCCCCGGTCGCCGCGCTCGCGACGCTCCTCGTCCCGGCGGATCGGCCGCGCCGCCGGCGGCTCGCCGACGAACGCCACGTTGACGGCCTTCGCGCCCCGGTCGGTGGTCTCGACGTCGAAACTCACCTCGACACCGGGCTGCAACAGCGTCTCGTCGATGCTCATGTCGTTGACGTGCAGGAACACGTCGGCCCCACCGTCCTCAGGAGCCAGAAAACCGAACCCACGGGAGGAGTCGAAATGCACGACCTTCCCTGTCGTCGAACCGCTCACGCCATCTCCTTCATCACTCACCACGACCGAACCCACTTCGTACTTCTACGCGCCCAGCAGCTTGCCGCCGAGATACTCGACGACCTTGTCGAGCGCCACGCGTTCCTGCGTCATGGTGTCACGTTCACGGATGGTGACGGCGTGATCGTCGAGGGTGTCGAAATCGACGGTCACGCAGAACGGCGTGCCGATCTCATCCTGGCGCCGGTACCGCTTGCCGATTCCCTGAGCGTCGTCGAATTCGACGTTCCAATGCCGCCGCAGCTGCTGCGCGAGATCGCGCGCCTTCGGCGACAGCGCGGCGTTGCGCGAAAGCGGCAGCACCGCCGCCTTGACCGGCGCCAGCCGCCGGTCGAGCTTGAGGACGGTGCGGCTGTCGGTGCCGCCCTTGGCGTTGGGCACCTGCTCCTCGGTGTAGGCGTCGCAGAGAAAGGCCATGAACGACCGCGTCAGCCCCGCCGCCGGCTCGATGACATACGGCACGTAGCGCTCGCCGGAGGCCTGGTCGAAGTACGAGAGGTCCTCACCGGAGTGCTTGATGTGCGTCGACAGATCGAAGTCCGTCCGGTTGGCGACGCCCTCCAGCTCGCCCCATTCGCTGCCCGCGAACCGGAACCGGTATTCGATGTCGACGGTCCGCTTGCTGTAATGCGACAGCTTGTCCTGCGGGTGCTCGAACAGCCGGAGATTCTCCGGATCGATGCCGAGATCGGTGTACCAGGCATGCCGGTAGTCGATCCAGTACTGATGCCACGTCTCGTCCTCGCCGGGCTTGACGAAGAACTCGTACTCCATCTGCTCGAACTCGCGCGTGCGGAAGATGAAGTTGCCCGGTGTGATCTCGTTGCGGAAGCTCTTGCCGATCTGGCCGATGCCGAAGGGCGGCTTCTTACGCGCCGTCGTCATGACGTTCTTGACGTTGATGAAGATGCCCTGCGCCGTCTCCGGGCGCAGATAGTGCATGCCCTCCTCGGTCTCGATCGGACCGAGGTGCGTCTTGAGCATCATGTTGAAGTCACGCGGCTCGGTCCACCGGCCGCGCGTGCCGCAGTCGGGGCAGACGATGTCCGTCATCGGGATCGAATCGGGGTCGTCGATGCCCTTCTTGGCCGCGAGCCCCTCCTGCAGGTGGTCCTGCCGGTGCCGCTTGTGGCATTGCAGGCACTCCACCAGCGGGTCGTTGAACACCGAGACGTGGCCCGACGCCACCCACACCGGACGCGGCAGGATGACGGAGCTGTCGAGGCCGACGGAGTCCTCGCGGCTCGTCACCATGTTGCGCCACCACTGCGTCTTGATGTTGTCCTTGAGCGCGACGCCGAGCGGGCCGTAATCCCAGGCCGACTTGGTTCCGCCGTAGATCTCCCCGCACGGGTAGACGAGCCCCCGGCGCTTACAGAGATTGACGACGTTCTCGACGTTCGACGTAGCCACGAAGTTCCTCGGTTCGATGTGATCGGTGGAAGACGAAGGCGCGCCGGTCCGGCGCGGCCACAGCCTGTCAGCCTATCGCCACGGGTCGGCGCGGCCGTCGGCGACGGCGGCGCGCGCACCCGCACCGTCGACGTAGCGTACTGTGCATATGGGAATCGATGCCAGGAAGAGAAGAGGAACGCCGTGACCTCGGAGCTCTGCGCCCCCGGAACCGCGCCGCCGGCGGCCGCGTCACCGGTCGACGCCGACACCCTGACGGCGGCCGGCGAACTGTTACGCGCCCTGTCGGCACCGGTCCGGATGGCGATCGTGCTCGAGCTCGCCGCGGCGCCGCGCTGCGTCCACGAACTGGTCGCCGCCCTCGACGTCGCCCAGCCTCTCGTCAGCCAGCACCTGCGCGTGCTCAAGGCGGCCGGCGTCGTCATCGGGGCACGCTCCGGACGCGAGGTCCTCTACCGCCTCGTCGATTCGCATCTCGTACACATCGTCAGCGACGCCGTGACGCACGTCAGCGAGCCCCAGCCGTGACCAGCCCGCCCCGCACCGGCGTCCGCGTCACCCGGCAGCGCAGCGCGATCGCCGAGGCACTGGCCCGGCTCGACGCCTTCACCAGCGCCCAGGATCTGCACGAGCGGCTGCGCGCGGACGGGCAGTCCATCGGCCTGACCACCGTCTATCGCAATCTACAGGCGCTTGCCGACGCCGGCCAGGTCGACGTCATCCGCGACGACTCCGGCGAGAACCGCTTCCGGCTCTGCTCGGACGGCCACCACCATCACCTGGTCTGCCGGCACTGCGGCGCCACCGTCGAGGTGACGGCCGACCCCGTCGAACGCTGGGCCCGGAAGGTCGCCGCGGAACACGGCTTCACCGAACCGAGCCATACGGTCGAGTTGTTCGGCCGGTGCGCGGACTGCTCACGGACCTGACGTCATATCGGTAGCTCCTGAGCGTCGTCGCGACGCGCCGCCACGACTCCCTACGGCTACCGATATGACATGGTCAGTCGGCGTCCGGCAGCACCGTCGGGTCGGCGACGGCCGGCGTCCCCTCCCGAACACCGCCGAACCGCCGGTCCCGCTCCGCGTATTCGAGACATGCCCGCCATAAGTCGCGCCGATCGAAGTCCGGGAACAGCGTGTGCTGGTAGACCATCTCCGCATAGGCCGACTGCCACAGCAGGAAGTTGGAGAGCCGCTGCTCCCCCGACGGCCGCAGGAACAGGTCGACATCCGGCATGTCCGGCTCATCGAGGTAGTGGGCGAAGGTCTGCTCGGTGACGCGCTCCGGGTCCAGCCGGCCCGCCGCGGCCAGCCGCGCGATCTCACGGGCGGCGTCGGCGATCTCGGCGCGGCCGCCGTAGTTGACGCACATCGTCAGCGTCATGACGGTGTTGTCGCGGGTCAGCTCCTCGGCGATCTCCAATTCGCGGATGACGCTGCGCCACAGCTTCGGACGCCGCCCCGCCCACCGCACCCGCACGCCCATCTCGTGCATCTCGTCCCGGCGGCGGCGGATGACGTCGCGGTTGAAGCCCATGAGGAAGCGCACCTCCTCCGGGCTACGCGACCAGTTCTCCGTCGAGAACGCGTACGCCGACAGGTGCGTGACGCCGAGTTCGATGCAGCCGCAGACGGCATCCATGAGCACGGCTTCGCCGCGCTTGTGTCCCTCGGTGCGCGGCAAACCGCGCTCCTGCGCCCAACGTCCGTTGCCGTCCATGACGAGTGCGATGTGCTTCGGCACGAACTCCGGCGGGATCGCCGGCGGCCGGGCCCCCGACGGATGCGGATCCGGCGGGCGCACGCTCGGCGCCGGGCCCGCGGGCACCGCCGCGATCCGTCGACGCAGCGGGTTACGACGGGGACTCACCCGGCCCTCTCCTCTTCTGTTCGCACCGAATCCGTACTCCTTCCGGGTTCTCGCGCCGACTCGGACGCCCGGGCGCCGCCGGCGTCCTCGCCACGATCCATGCCGTCGAGCCGACGTCGCTCCGCGACGAGCAGCGGCAACGCGCGCAGGCGTCGTTCGAGGTGCCACTGCAGATGACCGGCGACGAGCCCACTCGCCTCGCGCCGCGCGGCGGCCGTCGCGTCGCCGGTCGCGTCCCAACGGCCGCGGTACAGCGCGTCCATGAGCGCGAGCACGCCCTCGCTCGGCGTCGCCGAACCGGCGGGCCGACAGCGCACGCAGACCGCCCCGCCGACCGCGGCGTGGAAGGCCCGATGGGGCCCCGGCCTGCCGCATTGCGCGCAGGCGTCGAGCGACGGCGCCCATCCCGCCTGGTGCATCGCGCGCAACAGATAGGCGTCGAGCACGTACTGGCGCGGCCGCTCCGTCATCGCGAGCGCTGCCAGCGCGCCGACCGTCAACCGCTGCAAGCGGGGTGCCGGAGCACGTTCCTCACCGGCCAGCCGCTCGGCGGTCTCGAGGACGGTGCACGCCGTGGCGTAGGTCTCGTAGTCGGCGGTGAGCCGATCGTCCCAGGCGTCGATGGTGTCGGCGCCGGTGATGAGGTCCAGGCTGCGTCCCGGGTACAACACCACCGAGACGTGCGCGAACGGCTCCAGCCGGCCGCCGAACTTGGAGCGCGTGCGCCGCAGCCCCTTGGCGACGGCCCGCACCAGCCCATGCTCGACGGTCAGCAACGTGACGATCCGGTCGGCCTCGCCGAGGTTGTGGTGGCGCACCACCACCGCCTCGTCCCGGTACGACCTCATCGGTCCAGTCTCCCACCCGATTCTCAGGGCGGCAGCGACGCGCGCCGAGCCGTTCTGAGTTCGTCCAGCCTGACACGACGCAGGAGCCCTACCGTCCCCACACCGCCAGATCTCTGAATGGCAGATATCGCACCAAAAACACCGAGGTCAACGGAGGGAACCGAACCGCAGAATACGACAATACCGGCTGGTAATCACCCTCTCGCCCCACAACACCAGGTGACATGCAATCGGTCACCTGATGCCGCCTGGAAGCCCCCGACATCCCTCGGCACCAGATCGCATCAACAACATTGTCGTCTCATGAACCAGACCGCAACCTCTGAACGAGAGAACACCTGAAGTTTGACAAACAGTCTCCTCACATACGTCTCGATAGTCCTCTCACTGAGTCCCAGGCGCCGCCCGATCTGATAGTTCGTGAGCCCGTCCGCAATAAGACCGGCGACTTCGAACTCTCTACGACTCGGAATACTTTCGTCGCAATGTACCGCACTCTCCAAGTCCTGACGGGCAGCCCTAGCGAAGAACTTCAAAGCGTAGTAGCCTTCATCAATCTTGTGCACAATCCCGCGCGATTCTAGTTCGGACATGGCCGTCTGCAGCCCATCTCGATCGTGAGATGCCTCTAGGAACGGCAGCAGATCACCAAGTCCGAAGGGACTACCCACTACCGCGGCCGCAATCAGGATCGCCGACGCTTCTGCCGACACTCGACCGACATGATCGATCACAGTCTGCGCGAAACCAAGCCGTCGACCAATAGCCGTCGAAATCGTCCGCTCCACCAGACATCGCCTCGACTCGACGCTGATGCCGACGACACACTTGGCCATCACAGTTGCAAACGATTCAAGATTGGCCACCTTGCCGACCAAGGCTTCGGACTGCTCCGCCACACGACCGGCTCCGAACGACACACCGGCCCCGACCAGCACGACAGCATCGTCAGCGGAGGCCGTGGATCCAGCGACGACGGTCGGTCTATCCAGCTTGCCTGCAGCCCCGAGATCTTCGTCTGTCGATTCGGCACCACCCGTTCGACGGCAAGCAGACCCACCTGCATCGCACCAACTCTCCTCAAACTGCTGAGCCGGCGCAGCGGCCGTGATTTCCCCCGACGGTTCCATCTCTCTTACATACAGGATGACTCGTATCTAGTCAAGCAGTGTCACGTCAGTGGATTCCCGGACTACAGCGATGGCGCCCGAGAAGCATACGTTGAGAGTGCGAGAAATCGCGGACGCTCTTTGCATCCAAACGGACCCGTTCGGAGGGAGCGCCCCTATGAAAGGACCCAGATCATGCGCCTCAACAGCACCGAGTTCGCAGAGCAGCGCACGCTCGCCCACAACGACGACGCCGGAGTTCAGATGGTCGTTCCAGCCGGCACGACCGGCACCACGACAGCGGCCGTCGTGACCATCAACGAGTGAGGCATCACGACTGCTGAGTGGCCCTATGGACTGACCGCTACAGCAGGGTCGGCCTCTGGGGCAACAAGGCGTCCCAGAGGCCGACTACCGCCTCTCCGCCACGTGGACCTTACCGAGACTCGAACCCCAGAGGCGAACATATGCCCGACCGATTCACCAACGAGAACCTCCCCGCGACCGAGCATTCAGAAGGGATACCGCAGCCGAAGCTGACTTCAGCCGAGTTACGACATCTGGCCATCAACAACGGCTACAAAACTTGGCAGCCATCAATCCAGGCGACCAGCATTCGCTCCAGCGAGCTAACACACAGAACGCTCGGACAAGGACCGAGTACTCGAATTGCCGAGCAGTACCTCCTCGCTTCACGGATGGTCCGCGGAGATATTCGTGTTCAGATGTCAACACGACCTTATTTCAATGACGACGGGCTACGCACCGTTTCTCTCATCGGACATGAAGAAGTTCATCCCGATGACCTTATCCCACTGCCCGAGCCGGGCGACACCACCACATCCCTAAGCGAGACAATAAAATCACGAAGGAGTCGTCGCGACTTTTCTGCCGAAGCAATTTCTCTCGAAGAGCTGACCGACATTATCGGACACAGCACATATGAGACAGGACAGGCAAGAGTCGACCTCGTCGACGGTCGACACGTATCGATGCCATTGTACGCTTCAGCCAACGGCGGGGGACTTAGGGTGTTATTCACGGTTATCACCAGCCGAGTCGGAAGAGTTCTAGTTTCGTGACGACGGCTATGACGTCGGGCAGCTCGTGAAGGAGTCCGCGGTAACCTTTGGCAAGGATTTTCCAGTTCTTGAGGTGGGCGATGGCGTGTTCGACCGGAGCGCGGAATCCTGCGACCGTTTTGTTGAACTCGCGTTCCCAGTCGCAGCGTTCACGCCCGCGGGTCTTCTTGATCGGGGTCGTCGCTGTGGTCGCGATGTAGGCGGAGTCGGCGATCCAGTTCACGTCGGGACGATCGAGGATCTCTTTCCAGCCGCACAGGTCGATGGCTTTGGCGTCGTGTCGGGATCCCGGGACGGGGTCGGAGACGGCGATGAGCCGGCCGTCGTGGGTGGCGGCGATCTGGACCGAGAGGCACTGGGCGTGATGTTTGCCGGAGTAGTTGGCCTTCTCCTGCCCGCTGGCGGGCCTGTTACCGGTCGGGACGTGGGTGCCGTCGACCAGCAGGAGGTGTCGCTGCCGTACCGCTTCGGTCAGCGAGATCCCGGTGAACTGCAGAACCTTGCCGAGCAGTGGAACCATCCGGCGGTAGATGCGAGAGACCGTCGGCTGGGAGACGCGGTAGAGGTCGGCCATGAACATCTGCGTGGCGTTCTGGCGAAGAAGGATCAACGTCACGACGATCTGCGTGTCGAGACCGAGCGTGTACCCGTCCACACGTGCTCCGGACGACGCGAGAACCTCCCGCACACGTGCTGTGATCTCGAGAATGTCGTCATGAGACAGGCCGGTGGTAGACTGGTATCGCATCGGTCACCTTTGGGTAGAGCTTGAGTGTGGTAACCCAATTCTTCCACGAGGTGGCCGATGCTTCAGTTAGCGACACGTCTATGGCCAAGTATCATCACCCGTGAATAACTCCCTTAGACCAATCGACCTCTATGTGCTGCCGCTGAGGGTTGACGGACTCGACCCAGTCATTCACCGCTACGACCGGCGCCGGCACGCACTTATACGCCGACCGCATGCCAAAAATGCAGATCGTGTCATCGAGGCTTGTATATCACCTCCAGACCAGACGCATCTCTCACGGTCCGCAGTGGTATTCATACTAGTCGGGCGGCCATGGCGCTCTATGCGGAAATACGGCGCGCGCGGACTGCGCTTTCTATTCGTTGAAGCCGGTCACATAGCGGCGTCAATGAGTCTCATCAGTAACGCACTCGATCTCGGCGCCGTTGAATGCGGGAGTCTCTGCGACGACGAAGTCCATGACCTTCTCGAAATAGATGGCCTCTTCGAGACCTACATCCACTCACTAATAGTCGGAAGGAAGACATCGTGACCGATTTAATTGAACCGCACCACCGGACATATTCCATCAAGAAGCGATACTCCGTTGTAGTGCACGACGTCAATCGCGTCGAGTTCAGGCAGGGCGTCTGGAATCCGACATCAACAACCGTCGTCGACGAAGAAGGGACCGGAAGGCTCGCCGCCACCATCGACCTACTCGACGGCAGCCACGCTGTCGACGAGATCGCGAAACTAACGAAGCAGGAACCCGAAGACGTCGAGGCGGTAATTAATCATCTTGCCCAAAAGGAATCGCCTCCCTCGATCCCGACAACTATCTAGATCAGTACATCGATGTGGTACAGGGAAAGCGCACTCCATTACTGGAACTCGGCAGTCCGGTAGTCATCGCTGGACCGACCGAGATCGCCCTACCGATCAAGGAAGGACTGGAGCGAATGGCGCTCGGCCTGAACGTCACACTCGCTGGAGACGAACACGTACTCGAGACGATCCGACATGCAGACGCAAAATGGCTCGAAGACGGGCTTGAATTTCATCGACAGGCACGAAGGTTCGAAGATCTCCGAGACTCCTTTGTCATCTATGCCGAAACGATACCCGACCCAATAAAGACAAGAATTGTCGATCGAGTTCTTCATCACTACGACATACCGTGGCTCTATGGAGCCACCGATGGCCCATTCGTCTTCATCGGTCCTACTACGGTTCCTGGGCGAACTCCCTCATGGGAGACCTTCGAGACACGAACCCTGCTGAACCTTCGTGAAAGCAATTCCTATCAGAACTACAAGCGCGCACTCGCGGAAGGCCGGGTGTCGCACGGTGCACCGTACGAAATCCAACCTGCGCTTGCCCTGCTCCTCGCCGCTCACCTCCTGCCCGAAGCCTTGTCGTGGCTGACGACAGGAACTGCAGGAACGCTTTCGCACGTCTACTCGTTCTTCACGCCCACCTCCGAGTTCGCAGTGCACGAAATCCTGCCGTTGCCCGACAGCAAGGTCGACGCACCGGTCCCCGAGCGCGACGACTTCGAGTTGTATTTCGGGACTAGAATTCTAGAGGAGATCGCAGAATGACTGAACTTCGCCACGTACGGATATCCTCAACCCACCACCACCCAAGTCTCAACCCGGGATTCGACGCCCTAGCACGTCGAGTCGTCAGCCCACTCACAGGCCTAAGCCGGACTCTCGGTTTCATGATGCGCGGACGCGACGAACCGCGCATCATCGTTTCAGGTGCTCAGCTCACCGGCGTAGAGAACTTGCTTGGCCGAAAAAACGGTCTGACATATCACATCGGAGGATGTGGCATCTACCCCGAAGAGGCTATCATCCGTACCGTAGGCGAGTCCATCGAACGGTATGCCCAGGTGGTCAAACCTCTTACCGACGACTACCGAGGGGTGTTCGCGACCGAGTCGATCATGCACATGCGCGGTATGAATACGCTTATCGGTCCCTTCGCACGCCCCTTCCAAGATGATCAGTACGCTCAAGAAAAGTTTGCATACGCTCCACTTGACCCCGATACGCCCATTACATGGACACCAACCAGATCACTTATCAGCGGCAAGACTCTGTGGGCGCCGGCACAGCTTCTTTACATCGGTTACCAGTTACGGCGCACCGAGCGCGAGCCATGGCTCAACTCCGCAGTCACGACCGGAAGTGCCGCGCACACTTCACCCAGGTTGGCAGTTCGGTCTGCCCTCTACGAGTTGATTCATGGCGACGCCGCCATGGGACACTGGTACACGAACCGCACTGCTCCGTATATTCGGTTGGGAATTCGCGCTGGAGCCCTAAACGAACTTCTTGAACGCTACGTGTCACGGTCGGACGCGCAACCCACATTCCACTATCTTGAGCTCCCCGGATTCCGCGTTCACGTTACGGCGTGTGTGATGCGCTCGCGTCCCGGATCGGGCCGTGGGCACAATCTAGGACTAGGCGTCGCGTCAAATCTGGAAGAATCGCTATACAAGGCTTTTCTTGAGGCATCCGCAGGTCTTCAGCTGTCGAAGATGCTATGTATTTCTCCGGAGCTTGTCGATGGAGCCGTGAGCGCCCGCACCACCGACACGACAAAAATGTTCGACCTCGATGCGAATGTCGCCTATTACGCCGGCGCCGAAGGCGCGTCGATTATCGAAAGGAAGTTTCCGATCGAGGACGTCGTCGACTCTGCGGACTTGCCGGCCGACGGCGAGTCGGACGTGCGCGCCGAAATAGATGCCGTCATCGACAGCTACTCCGTACTTGGAGCGGATCTAGTGTTCACTGATTGCACTACTCCTGAGGCCAGGCGCCTTGGCTTCTACGTTCCTCGAGTCTGGTCGCCAGACACGCTGAGCCTTTGTCTGCCAAGCGCACCTCCGTTGAATCATCCACGCTTCGCGGCCTACGGGCCTATCTCGGACGATATGCTTCCCCATCCGTATGCCTAGTGTGGGTAGATCACTTGATCGTCATGACTGTCTTGGCCGTCGCAAGCCGCGCACTCAGCGCGCACGCGCTCGCGTGGTGTCTATGCCGCAACCAGAATCCACGTGCCAGCAACATCTTCATCGCGACGATGACTCCAATAGCGGCATGGGCGCTTCTCTCAGGAACGACGGTTCCGCTTCTGCCGACCACACCTAAAGGAGCAGCAGTAGCGATATTCGCCGGTTTTCTTACAGGAGGTGCAACCATACTCGCCGAGTGGATATCAGCACATAGAGACACTCGTGTTTCGTACGCCGTCGCAGCAGAATTAGATCTTGACGAGATGCTCCTCAAGGATTCACTCACTCGAGATGCCCCAGGAATCGCACGCATCTATCGCAACTGGAACACAAAGCAGAGGGCGACCGTCACGAGACCATGGAATCTCGCAGAACTCATATCGGTAGGCCTGCTTGAGGAAGTACTCTATCGTGGCGTCGTCGTGTTCATTGCCTTGCAGCTCGAGAGCTGTCTGTTGATCGCCTGTCTACTAGGCACGTCCGCCTTGTTCTTCGGCGCCTCACATCATACATTCGGATCTCGACAGGTCATCCTCAAGACGGGATTCGGGATCGCGGCGGCCGTGCTGACATTCGCCCTACAAGATCTCACGTCGGCAATAATTTCTCATGTCGTCCTGAACACCTATTCCTGGAGGGAGACTCGACGGTGGATGCAGAACCTGAAAGCGCAGCAGGGAGCCTGAAATACGGGCCGAAAATACTTTCAAGAAAAGCATCGAATACCGCGCTCATTCCACCGGTATCCATTGCTATCTCCGGCATATCGCTGGCAATAGCAGCAATCTACTTGAATGCGACACCTTCACTTTTCGGCCAGCTCAGACCCGCCTCCATAGTAGCGGGACTCGCACTCGGAGCGGCTGAAATAGCCGTCATACTGAATCTGTATCTGTGGGCGGGACGATCTCTATCGAAGGTAGCTCGAGCAGCCTTCCTACCCATGCCGCAGAAGACTTCCGGCTGGATATGGCTCATATATCGAGGAACTCTGTTTCCCCTGGTTGACATTCAACGACGGTACCGGCGTTTCGAGACAGGGACCGTGTTCGTCCTCGTCCTCATCATGGGCGACGAACTACTTCTTCGCACAACACAATTACTTCTAGCGAGGTGCTGCCCACTAGTTGGAATCATAGTAAGTCTGACCATAGGCGTGGCGCTGAAATGCACCGTCGCGCGCCCCTGGTATCGGTCCTTGTTCGGCGTACTGCTAGGCCTATTTTCGGGCCTGAATCATGCACTGGTTCTTTACGAAACGGGCGACATCGTGACGGTTCTAGTTGCGCAGGTGACGGCCTATCTCCTACTCATGCGTTTTTGAATGAAGGGACAATATCGGTGCTAAGTTTCGCTTCTCAAAGTTTGACATCACTTGTGGACGAACCCATCGAACCAGTCTTGCAAGGCGCGCAGCCTGGCGAGAGATTCAAAGTCAATGTTTCGCTTCGGGACCATCTGCATCGCCTTTGGTCACGCGAATTCGAAGTTGAGGCCGACAATTCTGGAATGGTCGATATCGCGCTCCGATGCCAGGGCGGCGACGGTCTGCCGTACGATCCTCACGCACTAGTACACCTCCTAGCGCCGACACATCCGGCCCGCTGGACCAACGAAATATCGTATACACTCAGGCCTCTTACGGTACTTGTCGAAGTGCTCAAGAAGCAGGAGATGGTGGCGGCTACGGAATTCGTACGCACTTTCTTGAACCCGGACGTGATACGTCACGAATGGCGGACGCGAGAATCGGTAGCTAATCTCTACAGACCATCTACTTCCAGAGACCCCCGCAGCGTGATAGTCCTTCCCGGAGCCTGGGGGGGTTTCGATTGGTGCAACCAGATTGCCGCACTTATTGCAGCACGCGGCCGCCCGGCGCTTGCGCTTCCATATTTCGACTGGCAGGCGGCATACGGGCTGCCCGCCTCGATCGACCAGATTCCTCTGGAGTATGCACAGAGAGCCGCGCACCGTCTGCGCAGTCAACCGTACGTCGACCCTGATCATCTAAGCGTGATCGGAATGTCAAAAGGTGCTGAATTCGCCATCGCTTGGGCCGCGCATGACTCCAGCATCGATGAACTCATCGCTTTGTCTCCAACGCTTCATTCCTGGGAATCGGTTCGTGAAAACGGGACACCACCGGCTCGATCCTCATGGACCTTCCATGGGCGGCCATTGCCGTTCTTACACTTCAATGCTGACGCCGAGTTCTATAAGTCCCTTGACAAGACGCTCCTACAGAAGTTTCACGATCAGGCCGTGGCCGCCGCACCACACGACTCGCCGAGTCGTTTGCCGGTACAAGACATCTCCGCACGGACGTTACTCATATCACAGGAGGCCGATACCCTATGGCCGGCATCTCGCATGGGAGATGAGATAGCAAGACTGATGCGTGCCGCTGGAAACGGGAAGGTCGAGCACATCGTCGTTCCCGGAAGAGGGCATGCGATGTTCGTCGCCGGTGTGCCGGCGAACGGAATCGATGCTTCTCCACGAATCAACGGTCTCGCGCAAACCGAGATCTGGTCCCGCGTACGAGGATTTTTGAGCATCTGAGTATTGGACGACCTAGGGCGCGACTTCAGTCAGCACCTGTCGTCGGCGTCGGCCCGCGTCACCACACGCAGCGTGGCACGGCCATCCAGGCAGTGATGTTGACGATCACGATGATACATGCTAGCTTGTATGTATGAAACGTACAGCTGAGGACGCGGCGATCACGCGCCTCTCGCTGCTTGAGGCAGCATTGATGTCCTTCAAGGAGAAGGGGTGGCGGGGGGCGACATTCGAGTACGTGTCAGAGCGCGCGGGAGTGACTCGCGGCGCGCTCAATCATCACTTCCCCGACAAGAAGACCCTCCTGATCGAGGCACTCGAGTGGGGCTGGTCGGAGTACGAGGAGCGCCTGTTCGCCGACGTCGACGAACAGACACCGAAGAACGCGAGCGCCATGCTCAACGGACTTCTGACGCACTACGTGCGGCTTCTCATCAGTGACGCGAGGTTTCGCGCGCTTGCATCGACGACGGTCCTCGTCGCACCGCAGGCGCTCGGTCATTCGGAACAGAACAACGCACTCGACAGCTGGCACGAGCGAATCGACGGCACTCTGCGTGCCTCAGGTTCCCATGACGGCACAGTCCTGGGAACAAGCCGGATCGCGAGTCTCACGCTCGTGCTTCTTCAGGGATTCACCGTGACCGCGGTGACCCGCCCCCATGATCTTCCGCACCCCGATGATCTCGAGGCCGCCATCGCGGCGCTCGTGAAGGGGTTGCTCCACTAGACAGGATCCCCTCTCCATGACAACTGTAGACATCTCGCGCTCCATGGGCGCGACTCCTGCCCGCGCCACGGCCGTCGCCGCAGCGGTGTTGTTCACCGACATGCTGCTACACGGACTGGCGATCCCGGTACTTCCGCTTCTTCCGGCCGTGGTCGAGCGAGGCCCCGCCGCCACGGGCGTTCTTTTCGCCTCCTACGCGGTCGCGATGATCATCGCGACCCTCTTCGCCGGCCGTGTCGTCGACCGCGATGGCCCCAAAGGCCCCCTGATGATCGGCCTGCTCGTCCTCGCCGCAGCCACCCTGCTTTTCGCCACCGGAGGCCCGTACTGGCTGCTCTTGTCGGCGAGGTTCGCGCAAGGCATCGCGGGCGGCTTGGCATGGGTCGCGGCGCTGTCTCTGATCGCCGCCACCACAGGATTCGAGAAGCGCGGACAGATGATGGGCATCGCGATGTCCACTGTCACGCTCGGTGTGCTCGTGGGCCCGCCCCTCTCCGGGGTACTGGTCGACGCCTTCGGAACCGCATCACCGTTCATGGTCGCTGCGGTCATCACCGTCGTCGATCTGGTCCTCCTGCTGACGCTCATCGCCGGGTCGCCGCAACAGACCGACGACACGGCAGGACCGCTCACCGTACTGCGCGTCACCGGCTCGGCATCGATCACCATGACGATCGCCATCGGCGCAGCTGTGCTCGCCGCGGTTCAGCCCGTTCTGCCCGGTCACCTCGGCGGGCAGGCATCCAGCACCGTCATCGGACTGTTGTTCGGTATCGCTGCGCTCACCGGCATCATCGCCAACCCGATCGTCGGCCGTTTTGTGGCGACGATGTCGCCACGCGCACTCATCGGCATCGGTGTGATCGCCGTCGTCGCCGCACTGGTGGTGATCGGGGTTGCTGCCGAGTTGTGGCAGACCGGCATCGGCATGGCCCTGCTCGGGCTCTCGTCCGCGCTGCTCCTCGCCCCGGCGACGACGCTCATCAGCGAACAGGGCTTTCAGTCGACCCCGCCCACGCTCGGTGGCTCGTTCGCGCTGTACAACCTCGCGTATGCCGCCGGCCTCGCGTTGGGACCGTTGCTGACCGGATTCAGTGTCCAACAGGCCGGGTTCACCCTCGCGATGATCATGGCCGCGGCCGTGATGGCTGTACTCGGAGCAGCATCGCTGCCCCGGCTACCACTCGGTCGATCGACCGTGGTGCACGATCCGTCGATCTGACGCCGTAGGAACACGTCGGCCTCGAGTGGTGGTAGGAGGAGGCCGACGTCCCGGCGTCAGAACCCCAGACGCCCGAGCTGTTTCGGGTCGCGCTGCCAGTCCTTGGCCACCTTGACGTGCAGGTCGAGGTAGACGCGGCGGCCGAGCAACTCCTCGATCTCGAGGCGGGCGCGCGTCCCGACCTCTTTGAGACGGGCTCCGGCGCGGCCGATGACGATCGCCTTCTGGCTCGAGCGCTCGACGTAGAGAAACGCGTGTACCTCGAGCACCCCGGGGCGATCCGGCCGCGTCGGCTCCCGCTCGATCGTCTCCTCGACGACCACCGCGAGCGAATGCGGCAGCTCGTCACGGACGCCCTCGAGGGCCGCCTCGCGGATGAGCTCGGCCATCGCGACGTCCATCGGCTCGTCGGTGACCTCGCCCTCGGGGTAGAACGCCGGCCCCGGCGCGAGCTTGGACCGCAGCACGTCGACCAGCGTGTCGAGCTGCTGCCCGGACGTCGCCGAGACGGGCACGACGTCGGCGTCCGGGCCGAGGAGCTGCGACAACGCGAGCAGTTGCTCGGCGACGCGGGCGCGTCCGACCTTGTCGATCTTGGTGACGACGCCGACGCGGGTCGTCCCCGGCGCCATCGTGGCGACCTGCTCGGCGATCCAACGGTCGCCGGGGCCGATCCGCTCATCGGCCGGCACACACAGGCAGATGACGTCGACGTCGGAGTAGGTGTCGCGGACGAGGTCGTTGAGCCGCTGGCCCAGCAGCGTCCGCGGCCGGTGCAGCCCGGGGGTGTCGACGAGGATGAGCTGCGCGTCGGGCCGGTTGACGATGCCGCGGATGGTGTGCCGCGTCGTCTGCGGGCGGTTCGACGTGATGGCCACCTTCTCGCCGACGAGCGCGTTCGTCAACGTCGACTTGCCGGTGTTGGGACGCCCCACGAAGCAGACGAAACCAGAACGGAAGTCGACCTCCGAACCGTCCTCGTCCCCCGTGCCGATCCCGGCCGATACATCCGTCACGCCCGTCCCCCTTCTGCCTGCGCCGCGTCGCCGATGGTCTCGGAGACGGAGTTCGCGGGCTCGACCGTACTCGGTTCGACGAGCACGGCCGTCAACCGCAGCCGGCCGCGACGGTCCTCGTCGCCCTCGGCGCGCAACCGCAGCCCCTCCCACGTGACGTGCGAACCGGGCAGCGGAACACGACCGAGCAGGTGCGCGAGGAGCCCGCCCACGGTGTCGACGTCGTCGATGTCGACGTCGACACCGAACAGCTCGCCGAGGTCCTCGACCGGCAGCCGGGAGCTGACGCGGACGCGGCCGTCGCCGAGATCCTCGACGGGCGGCACCTCGTCGCTGTCGTACTCGTCGCTGATCTCGCCGACGATCTCCTCCAGAACGTCCTCCATCGTGACGAGTCCGGCGATGCCGCCGTACTCGTCGACGAGGAAGGCCATGTGGTTGCGCAGCCGCTGCATGTCGGCGAGCACCTTGTCGAGCTGCTTGGAATCCGGGATGAACTCGGCCGGCCGCATCACCTCGGTGACGAGCGTCTCGCGGCCGCCGCCGGCCACGGTGCGCTGCACGATGTCCTTGAGATAGACGACGCCGAGGATGTCATCCGGACTGTCACCGATGACGGGGATGCGCGAATGTCCCGAGCGCACGGCCAGCGACGCGGCCTGCGGCAGCCGCTTGGCCTCCTCGATCCAGATCATCTCCGGCCGCGGCACCATCACCTCGCGAGCAGGGGTGTCGGAGAGGTCGAAGACCGACTGGATCATCTGCCGCTCGCCCGCGTCGACGACGCCGCGCTTCTCAGCCAGGTCGACGACCTCGCGCAGCTCGACCTCCGTCGCGAAGGGGCCGTTGCGGAATCCCTTGCCGGGCGTGATCGCGTTGCCGAGCAGGATGAGCAGGCGGGTCAGCGGCGTCAACACCCGGGCCAGCCATTGCATGACGGCAGCCGTCAGCATGCCGATCTCGTACGCGTGCTGACGGCCGATCGTGCGCGGCCCGACGCCGACGGCGACGAAGTCGACGACCGTCATGGCCGCCGCGGCCACGACGATCCCCCAGATCAGACCCCAGCGTTCGACCGCGAGCGCGGCCACGATCACCGTCGACGCCGCCTCGCAGGCGACGCGGAGCAGTACGGCCAGACTGACGTAGCGCGCGCGGTCGGCGGCCACCTCCGCCAGCCGGCGCGCCCCGGCGCGCCCCTCTTTGGCCAGGTCGGCGGCGCGCGCCTCGGAGACCGTCAACAATGCGGCGTCGACGGCCGCGAACAGTCCCGCCCCGGCCGCGAGCCCGCCCGCGGTGACGAGCAGATACGTCTGCGGCATCAGCGGATCGCCCCCGAGAGATCGGGGACGATCACGGCTTTCGGCCGAAGCCCGCGCCACCGAGGACGCGCGCGTCCTTGGCCGCCTGCTTACGCTCCCGGTCGCGTCGCCGCCGGTCCTCGTACCAGTCGGCGACGATCTGGTTCTGCAGCCCGAACATGCGCTTCTCCTCCTCGGGCTCCGCATGATCGAAGCCGAGCAGGTGCAGCACGCCGTGAACGGTGAGGATCGCCAGCTCGTGCTCGGCCGAATGCCTGGCCGCGATCGCCTGCTTGGCGGCGAACGTCGGACACAGCACGATGTCGCCGAGCTGCGCTTCCCCGGGCTCGGGCGCGTCCGGACGCCCGCCGGGCGTCAGCTCGTCCATCGGGAAGCTCATGACGTCCGTCGGCCCGGGCAGATCCATCCACTGCTCGTGCAGGCCGGCCATCGTCGGTTCGTCGACGAGCACCATCGACAGCTCCGCACCGGGATGCACGTCCATGGCCGCGATCGCGAAGCGCGCGACGTCGATGAGCCGCTCCTCGTCGACGTCGATGCCGGACTCGTTGCTGATCTCGATCATCGGGCGGCCCGCCTGTTCGGGAGTCGGCGACTCGGCGCGTGCCGGCCGCGGTCCTCGTATTCGGAGTAGGCGTCGACGATGTCCGAGACCAGCCGGTGCCGGACGACGTCGTCGCTGGTCAGCGTCGCGAACGCGATGTCGTCGATGCCGCGCAGGATCTCCGACGCCGCGCGCAGCCCCGACTCCTCCCCGCCCGGAAGATCGACCTGGGTCGAGTCGCCGGTCACGACGATCTTCGAGCCGAAGCCGAGCCGGGTGAGGAACATCTTCATCTGCAGCGCCGTGGTGTTCTGCGCCTCGTCGAGGATGATGAACGCGTCGTTGAGGGTGCGGCCCCGCATGTAGGCCAGCGGCGCGACCTCGATGATGCCCGCCTCCATGAGCTTCGGAATCGCCTCGGGATCCATCATGTCGTGCAGCGCGTCGTGCAGCGGCCGCAGATACGGATCGATCTTCTCGTGCAGCGTGCCGGGCAGGAAGCCCAGCCGCTCGCCCGCCTCGACGGCCGGCCGGGTGAGGATGATGCGGTTGACCTGCTTGGCCTGCAGCGCCTGGACGGCCTTCGCCATCGCGAGGTACGTCTTGCCGGTGCCGGCCGGGCCCATGCCGAACACGATGGTGTTGGCGTCGATGGCGTCGACGTAATGCTTCTGGTTGAGCGTCTTGGGGCGGATCGACTTGCCGCGCCGCGAGATGATGTTGAGGCTCAGGACGTCCGCGGGCGATTCTTTGACGCCTCCGGTGAGCATCGCCACCACGCGCCGGACGTCGTCGGGACCGACGGGCGCACCGCGCCGGACGAGGCCGACGAGTTCGGCGACGGCCCGCTCGGCGAGCGCGACGTCCGCCGGCACTCCGGTGAACGTGACCCGGTTGCCCCGGACATGGATGTCGGCCGTCAGCAGCGAGGACAACGTGCGCAGGTTCGCGTCGTTCGAGCCGAGCAACCCGAGCACCACCTCCGGCGAGACCTCCTCACTGGTTCGGACCGTTCCCGGCCCGCGGTCGGTGTTCGTTTCAGTCACGTACGGCTCACGTCTCCTGTCGGTATTCGTCTGCGGGCCGATCGGCCCCGGATACGGACGATTCTACGTCCGGACGCATCCGCCGCGTCCACGTGTTATCTCCGCCACGAGTGGCCGGATGGTCAGAGCCGGCGCGCTCAGGTGAGTATCACCAGGCATCAATCATCTAGCGCGGACACGGCGCACCCGTCAGAGGCCGAGCGCCCGCAGCGTCGCCCGGTGGGCGCCGGACGCGGGCTCGACGAAGTCGTCGTGCCCGGCTCCCCCGACCGGTACGAAGGCGGCGCTCTGGCCGCGGGCCGTCACCCGTTCGACGTAGGACTCGCTCATCCGCGCCGGAACCACCGCGTCTGCGGTGCCGTGGATCGCGACGACGTGCGCACCGAACGTGCGCTGTGTCGCGGGCGAGACGTCGCGGTAGAGATCGGCCACCACGGCCGGGTCGTGGGAACCGAGCAGCCGCGCCGCCGTCTCGCTGCCCGCCCGGCCGCGGGCCTGCATGTCGAGCGGGCCCGCCTGGGCCACCACCTGCGTGATCCGCGTGCGTCCGGTACGCGCGCCGAGCGCCGCGACGGCCCACACCGCGAGCTGCGCGCCGGCGCTGTGGCCGACGACGGCGACGTCGTCCCAGGCGACGTCGTGGTGCCGGGCGCCGAGCTCGGTTCGGACGACGCCGTCGAGCGCGCGGATACCGTCGCGGACGTCCTCGCCGGGGATCGGCCAGAGGCCGCCCTCCTCGACGCGCCGGTACTCGAGATTCCAGACGAGTGCGCCGCGTCCGACCAGGTCACGGGCGATCGCGCTGTAGACGACGAGGCTGAAATCGGTCGACCAGGAGCCGCCGTGGACGAGCACGACCGGCCGCAGCCGGGCGTCGAATCCGTCGGGGTCTGCGGCGGGCACGTGCAGATGCCCGAACTGCGAACGGGCCGGCCCGTAGGCGAGTTTGACGCGTCGCGGCGTCACGGCCGGCCCCACCTGTCCGTGAGGACGCCGAGCGCGCCGAGCGCCACCGCACCGGCCGTCGACGTGCGCAGCACGTGCGGACCGAGCAGCACCGGCACGCCGCCGGCGGCCGTCAGCGTCGCGATCTCCTCGGGCGCGATCCCGCCCTCGGGGCCGACGACGAGCACGACTCGCGACGCGTCCCGCACCGGCAGCGCGGCGAACGGCCGTGCGGCCTCCTCGTGCAGCAGTGCGACGACGCCGCCGGCGCCGCTCACCTCGGCGACCAGCCGGGCGACGGCCGCCGTGCCGGCGAGCTCGGCCACCTCGGGCACGTACGCCCGTCGCGCCTGTTTGGCGGCCGAGGCGGCGGTGGCCTGCCAGCGCTCGACGCCGCGCCGGGCTTTCACGCCCTGCCACCGGGCGACGCAGCGTGCCGCCTGCCACGGCACGATCGCGTCGACACCGGCCTCGGTCGCGAGGTCGACTGCCAGATCGCCGCGCTCGCCCTTCGGCAGCGCCTGCACGAGCGTGACCTGCGGTGACGGCGGCTCCTCGTCGCGGCGAGCGAGCACGGTGACGTCGAATCGATCCGGCGCCACCGCGTCGACCAGGCATTCGGCCAGGCCGCCGCGGCCGTCGCCGAGCAGCACCCGCTCGCCGGCGCGCAGCCGGGCCACGACCACGGCGTGCCGAGCCTCCGAGCCGGTCACCTCCCCGGACGCACCCGCCGCGGGCAGCTCCGGGCAGCGATAGAGGGAAAGCCCCATGCGATGTCCGTGAGCTCCGGTCAGCGACCCGCGAACGCGTGCCGCAGCTTGGAGAACAGCCCCCCGCTCGCCGGCGACGTCGTGGCGTCGACGACCTCGGGCCGGTCGCGCCGGGCGTCCCGGAAGCGCCGGATGAGATCGGCCTGTGCGTGATCGAGCTTCGCCGGGACGATGACGTCCATGTGGACGTGCAGCACGCCCCGCACCTCGGTGTGCAGGTGCGGCATGCCCTCGCCGCGCACGCGCGTCACCTGGCCGGGCTGAGTGCCCGGGTCGATGGTGACGTCGACGGTGCCGCCGAGGACCGTCGGAACCGCGACGGCGGCGCCGAGCACGGCGTCCGCGACGGGCACCCGGACGGTGCAGTGCAGATCGTCGCCGTCGCGGACGAAGACGTCGTCGACGGCCTCGTGGACCTCGACGAAGATGTCGCCGGCCGGACCGCCGCCGGGGCCGACCTCGCCCTGACCGGCGAGCCGCACCCGCATCCCCTCGGCGACGCCGGGCGGGATCTTGACGTTGAGCGTCCGGCGCGCGCGCACGCGTCCGTCACCGCCGCACTTGTGGCACGGGTCCGGGATGACCTCGCCGACGCCGGCGCAGGTCGGGCACGGACGCGTCGTCAGCACCTGGCCGAGCAGCGAGCGCTGCACCGTCTGCACCTCGCCGGCGCCGTGACAGGTGTCGCAGCGGATCGGCCGGGAATCGCCGTTGGTGCCCGAGCCCGTGCACGCGTCGCAGAGGATCGCCGTCTCGACGGCCACCTCGCGGGTGACGCCGGACGCGCAGTCGGCCAGGTCGAGCGTCACGCGCAGCAGCGCGTTCTCCCCCGGCTGGACGCGGCTGCGCGGGCCGCGAGCGCCCCCACCGCCGAAGAACGTCTCGAAGATGTCGCCGAAACCGCCGAAGCCCCCGGGCCCGGGGCCGGTGGGACCGGCCATCGGATCGCCGCCGGCGTCGACGATCTGCCGTTTGGCCGGGTCGGAGAGCACCTCGTACGCCGTCTTGACCTGCTGGAACCGCACCTTGGCCGACTCACCGGGGTTGATGTCGGGGTGCAGTTCCCGCGCAAGCCTGCGGTAGGCCCGCTTGATCTCCGCGTCCGACGCGCCGCGCGCCACCCCGAGGTTGCCGTAGTAATCCTGTGCCACTTCTGTAACTTCGTCCTCTTCGTCGTCCCGGCGGCGTCATTCGCGCGCCGATGCCGTCCAGCTCGGCGCACGCGTTACCGCTCGCCGAGCACCTCGCCGACGTACTTCGCAACGGCCGACACCGCCGCGATTGTTCCGGGATAGTCCATCCGTGTCGGCCCGAGCACCCCGAGCCCGCCGAACACGCTGCCCGAGGCACCGTACCCGGTGGAGACGACGGAGGCGCCCCGCAGGGTCTCGGCCATCGTCTCCTCCCCGATCTGCACCATCACCGTGCCGGAGTCCGTCGCCGCGGCGAGCAGCCGCAGCACGACGACCTGTTCCTCCAGCGCCTCCAGCACCGAGCGCATCGATCCGGCGATCGGAGCG
Source organism: Mycobacteriaceae bacterium (assembly GCA_044222225.1). Taxonomy (GTDB): domain Bacteria; phylum Actinomycetota; class Actinomycetes; order Mycobacteriales; family Mycobacteriaceae; genus JBGANR01. Next base: position 45,234 of record JBGANR010000024.1, on the reverse strand, counting down.
AAGTCCGCCGCCGCGCGGGTGAGATTCGACGCACCCCCCATGAGCAGCCGTTCGTCCGTGCGCTCGACGAGCGTCTCGATCAGCACCGTCGCGATCCGCACGACGACGGGCCGCAGCTCGGCCTGCGTGTCGGCCGCGAGCGTCGACACCGCCGTCGACGCGTCGGACAGCTTCTTGCCGACGAGCGCGGCGAGGAACAGCGCCCGCAGCCGAGAGAGCTCCGCGTCGCCGATCTCGGCGCCCAGCTCGACCATCCGCTGCTCGACGCGACCGGTGTCGGTGATGAGCACGAGCAGCAGCCGGGTCGGGGTGAGCGGCACGATCTCGAGGTGGCGCACCCGCGACGTCGACAGCGTGGGGTATTGGATGATCGCGACCTGGTGGGTGAGCTGCGCGAGCAGCCGCACCGAGCGGCGCAGCACGTCGTCGAGGTCGACACCGGACTCGAGGAAGGACAGGATCGCGCTGCGCTCGCCGCGCGAGAGCGGCTTGACCTCGCTGATCCGGTCGACGAAGAACCGGTAGCCCTTGTCGGTGGGGACGCGTCCCGAGCTGGTGTGCGGCTGGGTGATGTAGCCCTCGGCCTCGAGCACGGCCATGTCGTTGCGCACCGTGGCGCTGCTGACGCCGAGGCGGTGGTGTTCGACGAGCGCCCGCGACCCGATCGGCTCGTGCGTCGACACGTAGTCGGAGACGATCGCACGCAACACCTCGAAGCGACGCTCCTCGGGCGTTGGCATGGGAGAACCTCCTCGCGTGACCGTACCGGTCTCGTGGTGACCGGGGCCATTTTACTGCCGCGGCGTCGCTACCCTTGCAAGCGTGATCTTCAAGGGCCGCGCGTGATCTTCAAAGGCACAGGGGACGGCAGACCGTACCCCGAGCACGGGCTGTCGGCCGGCGACTGGGCGACGATCCCGCCGCGTCAGCTGCGGCTCGACCAGTTGACGACGGTGACGAGCGTGCTCGCCCTCGACCGTCTGCTGTCCGAGGACTCGACGTTCTACGGCGACCTGTTCGCGCACGTCGTCTCCTGGGACGGCGAGCTGTACCTGGAGGACGGGCTGCATCGCGCCGTCCGTTCGGCGCTGCGCAACCGGCCGACGATCCACGCCCGCGTCCTCGACCTCGACGCCCGCGTCCGGCGGCAGGGGCCGGCGGCGGCCCCCGGGGTCGCGGCGGCCGCCGCACCTGCGGGACCGCCGCAGCAGCCCGGGGCCCCCGGGCCGGCCCGTCCGGCGCGGCCCTGGCTGGACCGCCCGGGCTCACCGGCGGCCCAGCCGCAGCGCCCGTCCTGGGCGACGCCCGATGTCACGCCAGGAGTTCGCGGACCACGCCATCGGCGAGCAGACGACCCCGGTCGGTGAGCCGCAGCCGTCCGTCCGATTCGACGGCCAGGCCGTCGGCGACGGCCCCCGCCGCGCGCGTCCGCTCGTCGTCGTCGAGCAGGTCCAGCGGTAGGCCTTCGGCCAGCCGGAGTCGCAGCATCACCGATTCCATGTGCCGCTCGGCGTCCGTCAGCGTCTCGTAGCCGGCCGCGGGCAGACCGTCGGCGACGGCCGTCGCGTACCGCGCCGGATGCTTGACGTTCCAGAACCGCACACCGCCGACGTGCCCGTGCGCCCCCGGTCCGACGCCCCACCAGTCGCCGTCGCACCAGTAGCCCAGGTTGTGCCGGCACTGCGCGTCGGCGTCGGCCGCCCAGTTCGACACCTCATACCAGCGCAGACCGGCGTCGGCGAGCCGCGCGTCGAGGATCTCGTAGCGGGCGGCGAGGACGTCGTCGTCCGGAGCCGGCAGCTCGCCGCGCCGGATGCGCCGGGCCAGCGCCGTCCCGTCCTCGACGATGAGCGCGTACGCCGACACGTGGTCGACGCCCGCAGCCAGGACGCTGTCCAGTGAACGGTGCAGGTCGTCGTCCGTCTCGCCGGGGGTGCCGTAGATGAGGTCGAGGTTGACGTGCGCGAAGCCCGCGGCGGTCGCCTCCCGCGCGGCCGCGACGGCCCGGCCCGGCGTGTGAGTGCGGTCGAGCACGGCGAGGACGCGCGCGGACGCCGACTGCATGCCGAGCGAGATCCGCGTGTAGCCCGCCTCCCGGAGCGCGGCGAAGAACGCCGGGGACGTCGACTCGGGGTTCGATTCGGTGGTCACCTCGGCGTCCGGCGCCAGCGGGAAGCGCGCGCGGACGGCGTCGAGCACCCGCGTCAGGCCCGCGCCGCCGAGCAGCGACGGCGTGCCGCCGCCGATGAAGACGGTGGCCGCCTCGCGCGGCCCGAGCAGCGCGGCGGCCCGGTCGAGTTCGCGCTCCATCCCCTCGTGCCAGGCGTCCGGCCCGGTCGCGCTGCCGAGTTCGCCCGCGGTGTACGTGTTGAAATCGCAGTACCCGCAGCGTGTCGCACAGAACGGAACGTGCACGTAGACGCCGAACGGCCGGTCGGGTGCGGCCGGGCGGCCGGAGAGGAGGTCGGCGAGTTCAGCGGCTGCGGTCACGAGGCCAGTGTCCCAGCGCGAACCGCCGACGATCATCCGGGCCGTCGACGGCCCTGGAGACTGTTGACGTCGTGTGCTCTACTTGACAGACGGGCTTCGTAGAGCCTGCCAGGGTAAGCCAGCGGTGCTGCCATCGCGCTCCTTCAGTGGATCGGCCCCTGGAGGCTCTACGGGGCCCGACTCATGCGCGTCCAGGGCATCGATCGTCACACGGAAACCAGTCGGCCTCTGTCGCTACCCTGTGGTGCGGCATCGCGAACACGCCGAGCGGGATCGCACAGCCGTCGTCGTTCTTCCTGATCACCGGCCACACCCGGTGCAGATAGTTCGGCTCCGTGTAGCCGTAGTCCCCTTTCGGCCAGACGGCGGCGCTCAAGAAGCCACCGAACAGGTCTGCCGCTTGGCTCTCCCGGTACCTGTCCGCGGAGATCCATCGCAATGACGCCTGCAGTCGGTGCGGGATCTTCGGATCCTCCTGCGCCTCTTTCTCGATGTAGTTCTTGCTCCCCGCGTGATCGAAGCCCCGAACGTGACCGAACCTGAAGTGCACCTCGGCGTCATCTCCGTGCCCGTTTCGGGCCGCCCAGATCGCCGACTTGTAGGTCTTGAGCGCCACCCAGTTGTAGAAGCGATCGTTGTCATCGCGGTAGCTATCGGGCATGAGGTCCTTCTTCGACGCCCAGACGTAGCAGACCGTCAATCCCGGGACGGCGACAAAGCACATCCGCCGCGCGACGACGACGCCACGCACGGGCCCCGAGGTCAGGCTTCTTCGGCCGGACGCCGCGTCAGGAGCTCCCGGGCGACCGTGCTGTTGGTGATGAGCGTCGTGACGAGGCGAGCCCGCAGCGCCACGCCGATCGCCTCCGCCTTGCCGAGGCCCCCGGCGACGGCGACGACCTCGGGGACGCGGCGGAGCTGCTCGCCGGTGATGCCGATCATCCGGTCGCTGAGCGGCGGGGTGAGGATCCGTCCGTCGGCCGCGAGCATGACCGTGCTCGTATCGGCGCGCACCCCGTAGGCCAGCAGTTCCCTGCGCTCGGCGTCGTCGACGCTGATGTAGATCTGGGAGTCCGGCGGATGCCACGAGCCGATCGGGATGACGGCGACGTTGACCCGCTCGTACAGGCGCATCGCCTCGGCCACCTGGGCCTGGCCGCGCAGGGACTGCGCGACCGCCGGATCGTCCAGCAGCAGCGGTGCGTAGATCGGGTACGCCGCCCCCTGCGAGATCTGCGACATCCGGCGGACGAGCTCGATCGCGTTGTCGTTGACCTCGGAGCCGACCAGCGCACCGGTCAACTGCACGATGGAGCACGGCTCGATGCGTTTGAGCTCGACGGTCATGGCGTTGACGGTCCGCCCCCAGGCGATCCCGACGACATCGTCCTTGCGCACCAGCTCGGGCAGCAGGTTGGCCGCGACGCGCCCTAGGCCGGTGCGCAGCTCGGCGACCGGCTCGTCCGGAGCGTCGATGACGATGGCCCGTCGGAGCCGGTACGCGGCGGCGAGTTCGGCGGACAGGCCGACGTTGATCCCGTCCGGCATGGCGATCTCGATCCGTACGACGCCCAGATCCAACGCCGCGTCGAGCAGCCGGGCGACGCGGAAGCGACTGATGCCCATCGCGTCCGCGATGTCCACCTTGGAGCGTCCCTCGCGGTAGTACTGCGTCGCGACGGCCGCGATCTCCAGCAGTTCCTGCGGCCCCGGGGACCGAACGGCGTCCGTCATTCATTCCTCCCGCACCGTCCCGGATGTCTCAGAAGAGAGTACACAGCACTCGCCTGAGAGGCGCTCCATGCCGCCGCCCACGGCTCGCCGAGAGGCGTCTGCCGAGCTAGAGACACACAAACACGGTCCGGCGGCAGTCTGCCGATTCTCTTGACAGGCTTCGGGGGCGCGTGATTCGATTCACATATGGGATCAAGTAACGCTCAAATGAGCGCACGTCGATCTGAGGATCACGACCTCGTCGAATCCGGTCGCGGACGCCTGGCCGCGGCGGCCGAAGCCATCCACCTGGTCGGGCAGACGCTCGACGAGCGCTTCGTCTCCGCCGTCCGGCTCATCCGAGAGGCGCCGGGCAAGGTCATCACCGTCGGCGTCGGCACGTCCGGCCCCGTCGCCCGGCGGATGGCTCATCTGCTGTCGACCAGCGGCACGCCGTCACTGTTCCTGCACCCCGGGGACGCGCTGCACGGCGGGCTCGGGGCGGTGACCACCGGAGACGTCGTGCTGGCGGTGTCCAAGGGCGGCGGCTCGGCCGAGCTGAACGCGTTCATCGAGCTGGCCAAGCGACGCGGGGCGGCGATCCTCGTCCTCACCGCGCAGGAGGAGTCGCCGCTGGCGTCGCAGGCCGACGTCGTGGCGGTCCTGCCGCAGCGCGACGACTCCGATCCCGGCGGGATCATCGCGATGGGCTCCAGCCTCGCCGCCGCCGCCTGGGGCGACGCCCTGGCGATCGTGCTCATGCAGATCAGCGGCTACGGCTGGGGCGAGGTCATCGGCGCGCATCCGTCGGGCGCGGTCGGCCAGAAGCGCGGCCTGCCCGACCCGCTCCCGGCGCTGCCCGATCCGGCTCGCGGCGAGGCCCGATGAGGATCGTCGCCGGCGTCGACTCGTCGACGCAGTCCTGCACCGTCGTGTGGCGGGACGCCGAGACCGGCGCGACCGTCGGCGTCGGCAAGAGCCCGCATCCCCGCACGTCCCCTCCGGTCAGCGAGCAGCACCCCGACGACTGGTGGTCGGCGCTGGTCGCGGCCACGGCCACCGGCCTCGCGGCGATCGCGACCGATCGTCCCGGCCGCGATGTGGCGGGCGACGTGATCGGTCTGTCGGTCGCCGCCCAGGCGCACGGCCTCGTCCCCCTCGACGACGCCGGCGCCGTCCTGCGGCCAGCGAAGCTGTGGAACGACACGACGTCGGCCACCGAGGCCCGCGAGCTCGTGGCCCGGCTCGGCGCCGAACAGTGGGTACGGCGCGCCGGCAGCGTCCCGCCCGCGGCGTTCACGATCAGCAAGGTCGCCTGGCTCGCCCGGCACGAGCCGGACGCGTTCGCCCGGCTGCGCATGCTGCTGCTCCCACACGACTGGCTGACCTACCGGCTCGTCGGCAGCTACCTGACCGACCCGGGCGACGCGTCCGGAACCGGCTACTACTGCCCGGCGGAGGGCCGGTGGGACCCCGACCTGCTCGCCCTCGTCCAGGCCGGGATCCCGTGGTCGGAGCGGCTGCCCCGCGTACTGGACTACGACGAACCCGCCGGCAGGCTCACCGCGGCCGCGGCCCGCGACCTCGGGCTGCGCGAGGGAACGCTGATCGGGCCGGGGACGGCCGACAATCAGGCGGCTGCGCTCGGCATGGGGCTGCGCACCGGTGACGTGGTCGTCTCGCTCGGCACGTCGGGCGTCGTCTACGCGCGCACCGACGCACCGGTCTTCGACCACAGCGGCGCCGTCAACGGCAACGCGGACGCGGCGGGCGGCTACCTGCCCGTCTTCTGCACCCTGAACGCGGCGAAGGTCACCGACACGTTCGCGCGGCTGCTCGCCGTCGATCACGACGAGCTGAGCCGGCTCGCGCTCGCCGCCCCGGTGGCCGACCCGCACCGTCCGGTGCTCGCCGCCTACCTCGACGGCGAACGCGTCCCCGACCGGCCGCTCGCCAGCGGCACGCTGACCGGGCTGCGCGCGGACACCACGCGCGAACAGGTCGCCAGGGCCGCCTACGAGGGCGTCCTCGCCGGCCTGGTCCGGGGCATCGACACGTTCACCCGGCTCGGCATCCGGACCGACGGCCGGCTCGCCGTCACCGGGGGCGGCGCCGCCTCCCCCGCCTACCGTCAGCTGCTGGCCGACCTCACCGGACGCCCGGTGCACATCGTCGAGCAGGCCGAGACCGCCGCCGCCGGCGCGGCGATCCAGGCCGCCGCCGCGGCGCTCGGCACCGACGTCGGCCGGCTCGCCGAGCAGTGGGCACCCCGCTGGCGCGTCGCCGCCGAACCGCGGGCCGGCACCGATCCGGCCCGGCTCCTGGAGCGCTACCTCACGACGTCCCGCTGGGCCGACCTGGAACGGTCCGCGGACACTCTCCCAGCACCGACCCCGAAAGAAGAGGCGAACCGATGAAAGCTGTCATCTACGAGCGGCCCGGAGTCATGTCCGTCGGCGAGGCGCCGGACCCGACGCCCGGCGCCGGCCAGGCCGTCGTACGGGTCGGGGCCGTCGGGATCTGCGGATCGGACCTCAACATCGCGGCCGGACTCTTCCCGCCCACGCCGTTCCCGATCATCCCCGGGCACGAGTTCGCCGGTGAAGTGGTCGCCGTCGCGCCGGACGTCGACTTCCTGCGCGAGGGCGATCGCGTCGCCGTCGACCCCTCGCTCTTCTGCGGGCACTGCCGCTGGTGCCGCGTCGGCCGCGGCAATCTGTGCGACGAGTGGGGCGCGATCGGCGACACCGTCGACGGCGCGGCGGCCGAGTACGTCGCCGTGCCGGCGGCCAACTGCCACGTGATCCCGGACTCGATGTCGTACGAGGTGGCGGCCGCCGTCGAACCGCTCTCGTGCGCGGTACACGCGATCCGCATGGCGCCGCCGCGCGTCGGTGAATCGGTGCTCGTCATCGGCGGCGGCACGATGGGCCTGCTCACGGGGCAGCTGTTCGGCCGCGGCGGAGCGAGCGAACTCGCCCTCGTCGAGCGCAAGGCCGACCGGCGCCCGATCGGCCAGCAGGTCGGCTTCACCGCCACCCACGGCGCCGTCGCCGACGCACTGGCCGAACGTCCGCAGGGCTACGACGTCGTCATCGACGCCACCGGCGTCCCCGCCGCGATCGCCGAGGGCTTCGACGCCGTCGCCAAGGGCGGACGGTTCGTGCAGGTGGGCGTCGCGCCGCCCGAGGCCCGGGTGCCCATCTCGCCCTACCGGCTCTACTACGAGGAGATCACCGTCGTCGGGTCGATGGCGGTGCTGGACTCGTACGCGCCCGCGCTGCAGCTGATGGCCGACGACGCCGTCGACATCGCGCCGCTGCTCACCCATCGCCTGCCGTTGACGAGCTACCCCGAGGCGTTCGATGCGCTTCGCCGAGGGGAGGGCCTGAAGATCCAGCTCAATCCCTGACGCCGGGGCCGCCGTTCCCGATCGCGACCACGCGCGCGGAACGGCGAGGCCGGCGGTGTCGACCGCCATCGACACCGCCGACCTCGCCCGCGGTCCCACGACCCTCCATCAGCTCTGACCCGAAGAGGAGTCTGCGTGACCACTCATCACAACGATCGACCGACCGCCGGCGAAGTCGCCTACCGGGCCGTCGACGTCAAGAAACATTATCCGGGCGTCAAAGCGCTCGACGGCGTCACCCTCGAAGGCTATGCCGGCGAGGTGCTGGCCGTCTGCGGCGCCAACGGCGCGGGCAAGTCGACCTTCGCCAAACTGCTGGCCGGCGTCGAGACGCCGACGGACGGCGCCATCCATGTGACCGGCTACGACAAGCCCGTTCGCAACGCCGCCGAGGCCGAACAGGCGGGCGTCCTGATGATGCATCAGGAGCCGCTCATCATCGACGATTTCACCATCGGCGAGAACGTCTGGCTCTACAAGCTCCGCCAGGGCCGCGACATCCGCCCGTGGGCGCCGAAGACGAATACGAACAGCGCCCGGACCAGGGAGGTGCTGGCGAAAGTCGGGCTGGGCGAGTTGCGCACCACCGATCCGGCCGGCGATCTGGGCCCCGGGCAACGGCAGATGCTGTCGCTGAGCCGGGCCGAGGTGACCACCCACAAGATCATGATCCTCGACGAGACCACCGCGTCGACCAGCGAGGAGCACTTCAAGGACATCCTCGATCTCGTCGCCCGTGAGCGGGCGGCCGGCACGGCGATCGTGTTCGTCTCGCACCGGATGAACGAGGTCTTCGCGATGTCGGACCGGATCGCGGTGTTCCGCAACGGCAATCTCGTCGGCATCAAGCGGACCGCCGAGACGGATCCCGACGAGATCACGACGATGATGATCGGCCGCGCGTTGAAGGCGCTGGCGCGGCCCAAGCCCGTCGACACGACCGGGACGACGCCGGTGGTCGCGGTCCGCGACCTGTGGGGCGGTTCGGCGCGCGGCGTCTCCTTCGACATCGCACCCGGCGAGATCCTCGGCCTGTACGGGCTCGTCGGCAGCGGACGCTCGTCCGTCGCGCGCACGGTCACCGGACAGCGCACGGCGGCGCGCGGAACGATCGAGATCAAAGGCGTGAAGTCGCACTTCAGCAGTCCCGGACAGGCCTTGCGAAAAAAGGTCGTGTACGTCACCGAGGACCGGCGGCTCGAAGGATTCGTCAAGGATTTCGACAACGGCCAGAACATGACCCTCGTCGTGCTGCCGCAGATGTCTTCGGGCGGCATCGTCAAGGCCTCGGAGGAGAAGCGGCGCGTCAAAGAACTGATCACCGAATACCAGGTGAAAGGCGGGCCGAGGACCTATACGTCGACCCTCAGCGGCGGCAATCAACAGAAGGTCGTCGTCGCGAAATGGCTGGAGGCGCGGCCCGATTTCATCGTGCTCGACGAACCGACCAAGGGCATCGACGTCGGCGCCCGCGCGAACATCTACGAGATCGTCCACGAGGCCGCGGCCCGGGGAATGGGAGTGCTCGTCGTCTCCAGCGAGGCCGATGAGCTGCTGTCGCTCTGCCATCGCATCCTCGTCATGCGGCACGGCACCGTGGCCGGTGAATTCGACCCGGAACAGTCCGACACCGACGATCTGATCCGCACCGCGCTCGCCGCACACGACTGAAACAAAGGAGTTCAGACATGACCGCAGGAACGGCCTCTCCCCCGCAGGAACAGACCGAGAACCGGCTCGGAGCCATCGTCGATTGGCTCAAGTCGCAGTACGCCCTCTACATCCTCATCGCTCTGCTCATCATCGCCTCGCTGTCCAGCCCGGCCTTCCTCACTCAGACCAACATCACGAACCTGCTGCTGCAGGTGTCGATCATCGGCGTCGTCGTGATGGCGCAGCTCATCGTGGTGCTGACCGGCGGCATCGACATCAGCGTCGGCTCCTCGCTCGGCCTCGCCGCGGTCATCTCGGCGGGACTGTTCGGCGGCGACTCGCTGATCCTCGCGCTTGTCGTCGGTCTCGCCGTCGGTGGCATCGTCGGCCTCATCAACGGCTGGCTGATCTCGTTCCGCGGACTCGAGCCGTTCATCGTCACGCTCGGCATGCTGGCCTTGGCACGCGGCCTGGTCTACGCCTACGGCGAAGGCATTCCCATCAATCCCGGCGCCGCCGAATCCTTCGCGAAGCTCGGCCAGTCGACGCTCCTCGGCATCCCGGTCCTCGCCATCATCTGGCTGGCCGTCGTCGCACTCATCTCGTTCCTGCTGTACCGAACCGTGTGGGGCCGGCGCGTCTATGCGATCGGCAGTAACAAGACCGCGGCGCAGAGTTCCGGAATCCCGGTCAAGGCCACGCTCTGGTCGGTCTACATCCTCGCCGGCCTGCTGTGCGGCCTGGGCGGCTGGATGTTCCTGGCACGATTCGCCAGCGGCACCGCACTCGCCGGAAACCTCATGGAACTCGAGGCGATCGCCGCCGTCGTCATCGGCGGCGCGGCGCTCTCCGGTGGCCGCGGCAAGGTCTTCGGCGCGGTCGTCGGCACGATCATCTTCCAGGTCATCGCCAATCTGCTCTCACTGCTCAACGTGTCCACGTTCCTGCAGGACGCGTTCCGCGGCGGACTGATCCTCGTCGCCGTGACGATGGCGACCATTCAATTCAGCCGCATGCGGCGCTCGAAGTCCGCGACATAGGTCCGTGCACACGAAAGGAAATGAGGAACGTCCGATGAAGTCACGGACCACCCGCGGCCGGATCGGCCTCGCGGTCGGCGCGGCGGCCACCGCCGTCATGCTCGCGGGTTGCGGAAACATCTATCCCAGCATGGAACCGGCCACCGGCCCCCACGGCGGCGTCAAGGAGAACATTCGCGAGATCACGATCGGTTTCGCCCAACAGCAGGTTCAGGCGCCCTATTTCGCGGCGATGCAGGTATTGGCCCAGGACATCGCCGACAAGCAGGGATTCAAGCTCGTCTTTCAGAGCGCGAACAAGGATCCCGCGGTCCAGCTGAGCCAGATGCAGGCGATGATCGCGCAGGGCGCGAGCGTTCTCATCGTCAACGCGACGAGCGTCAAGGGGCAGGTCTGGATGATGAATCAGATCGGCTCGCAGATCCCCGTCATCTACGTCGACACGGCGGTGCCGGAGACCGGGACGACGGCCGTGCAGTCCAATCCGCACGCCATCGGCGAGGGGGCCGGCAAGCTGGCCGCGGAGCGCTTCCTCAAGCTGGGCAAGAAGAAGATCAAGATGGTCATCATGACCGGATCGCCCACGGACGAGTTCGTCGGTCCGAGCCGTCGGCAGGGTTTCCTGGACGGCTTGAAGGTCGGCGGCGTCGAGTACGAGATCAGGTCCGAGCAGGACGGTCTCTACCAGCAGGACAAGGGGCAGGTCGCGGCCGAGACGATGCTCGCGGCCAACCCCGACGTCGACCTCGTCCTGGGGCTCAACGACGCGATGAGCCTCGGCGCCTACAACGTCGTGATCTCCAACCCGAGATATAAGGACGTCTACGTGGCTGCCGCCGCCGACGGGCAGAAGGAGGCGCTGGCGCTCATCAAGAAGGACGGCTGCAACGGCCGCTACCTCTCCACCGGGCTCAACTCCCCGAACCTCGCCACCGAGGACTCTCTGCGGATCGCCATCGACATCGCGACGGGCAAGAAGAAGCCGTCGGACTACCCGCCGAACTCGTACACCAAGGCCGTCGGCATCGGCTGCGAGAACATCGACGAGTACTACGACCCGACCAGCATCTTCTGACGTCGCGGCACAACCGTCGCCCGTCGACTCGACCCGGCCCGGTCGAGTCGGCGGGCGGCTTCGTCGACGGGCGGAAAATTCGGTATCGGAACCGGCCGCCCGCGACCTACGCTCGCCCGATGACGCACATCCCCGCGACCGAGGTCCGGGCACTCACCGCCGAATGCGCCCGGCTCCTGCGCGAGGATCCCGACGCCTTCACCGCCCGCTTCGGTCTGCACGTCGCGCCGGGCTACCTCGCCTTCCCCGAGGCACTCGACGCGCTCGTCGACACCCTGGCCGCCGGCGCGGATCCGGAATGGAACAGCCACCTCATCATCGACGCCGCGATCGCGACGGTCGTCGGGCTCGGCGGCTACTACGGACCGCCGACCGACGGGCTCGTCGAGGTCGGCTACAGCGTGGCCCCCGATCATCGCGGACGCGGACACGCGACGGCTGCCGTCGAGGCGTGGCTTTGCCGGGCCGCCGATGCCGGTGCGCACGGCGCGGTGGCGCACACGCTGGCCGAGCCGAACGCATCGACGGCGGTACTGCGCCGCTGCGGCTTCGAGCGGACGGGAGTCGTCCCCGACCCGGAGCACGGCGAGATCTGGCGCTGGCAGCGCTCGTTCTAACGCCCGGTTCGGCCGAGCTCGTCGCGAAACCGGCGAGTCGGGGCATGATCGGTTCGTGACGCGACACCCCGGTCGTCATCGACGGCCCCGACCCGAGAAACGGATGATCGGAGCCTTCGTCCGGCTCGTTCGCAGCCTGATCATCAGCGGCGTCGCGGCCGTGGCGATCGCGTTCATGAGTGCGCCGATCATCGTCGCGGTCATGCGCGGCGTTCATGCGGGATGCCACCGCAGCCAGGTCGACGGCGTAACGGGTTGGTCATGTCCCGACGGAATCGCCTACGTCGCACCGGTTGCGTTGTTCGCATCGGCCGCGGCGACCGTGCTGATGATCCTCGTCAACCGATCCTGGACCAGCTACGAATCACCGGAACAGAAGACCGCGACAGGAGTTCTCGCATCCAGGATCGCGGCCACGATCACATTCACCTTCGGAGTTCTACTCCTGTACTACGGACCGGACCCGAAAGGCGATGTGTCACCTAGCGCGCATATCGGTTGCGCCATCCTGCTCGTCGCGACGGCCGTCGCGGCCATCCTCTGGAGCTTCCGCGACGACCGCCCAGCGGCCGTCGTCGACGCGTTGTCCGGCGTCGCCACGACCACGACGCTCGTCGTACTTCTACCGTTCATTCTTCTGAGCAGCCCCCTCCTCGTCATCGCAGCAGGACTGTTCGGCACGGCGTCCGCCCTGCGATGGCCACCACGGGACACACCAGGCACCGCCTGAGCGGCGATCCCGGGTTCGGCTCTCGCTGATTGGAACCCGCCCCGACCGACGTGGCAGAATGGCCCGAGTGACCGTCCGCGAAGTGTGGTTGACGATGCGTCGCCACATCGATCTCAAGCGCGTGTGCAGCAGCTCCTGTCTGCCGCGCGTCCTCATGCACGCCGCGTAGTCACTTCATCCAATTCTTCGGCGCCCCAGCGCGCCCGATCTCGCCAGGCCCACTCCCCCAGCCCGGGACGGCCGGTTCCAGGAGCCACACCGTGACGTCGACCACCGACGCCCCCACACCTGCGACGTCCGATCAGCCCGCTCGCCCTGTCCGCCGGGCGCGTCCCGTCAAGCGCCGCAGCGAAGGCCAGTGGAAGCTCGGCTACCGCGAGCCGCTCAACCCCAACGAGCAGAACAAGAAGGACGACAACCCGCTCAACGTCCGGGCGCGCATCGAGAACATCTACTCCAAGCGCGGCTTCGACAGCATCGACAAGGCCGATCTGCGCGGCCGTTTCCGCTGGTGGGGGCTCTACACCCAGCGCGCGCAGGGCTATGACGGCTCGTGGACCGGCGACGAGAACATCGATCTGCTCGAAGACTCGCACTTCATGATGCGGGTGCGCTGCGACGGCGGTGCCCTCACGGCGCGTCAGATGCGGACCGTCGGCGAGCTCTCGACGCGCTACGCCCGCAACACCGCCGACCTCTCGGACCGCGAGAACGTCCAGTACCACTGGATCCGCGTCGAGGACGTGCCGGAGATCTGGCGCCGGCTCGAAGAGGTCGGCCTCAAGACGACCGAGGCCTGCGGCGACTGCCCGCGCGTCGTGCTCGGCTCCCCGCTCGCCGGCGAGGCGCTCGACGAGGTGCTCGACCCGACGCCCGCGATCGACGAGATCGTGCGCCGCTACATCGGCGACAAGCGCTACTCGAACCTGCCGCGCAAGTTCAAGACGGCCATCAGCGGCCTGCAGGACGTCGTCCACGAGATCAACGACGTCGCCTTCGTCGGCGTGAACCACCCCGAACACGGCCCCGGCCTAGACCTCTGGGTCGGCGGCGGGCTGTCGACGAACCCGATGCTCGCTCAGCGGCTCGGCGCCTGGGTGCCGCTCGACGAGGTGCCCGACGTCTGGGAAGGCGTCGTCTCGATCTTCCGCGACTACGGCTACCGCCGGCTGCGCGCCAAGGCGCGGCTGAAGTTCCTGGTCAAGGACTGGGGCGTGGAGAAGTTCCGCCAGGTGCTGGAGGACGAGTACCTGGGCCGCAAGCTGCTCGACGGGCCGGCGCCGGAGCAGCTGACGGCTCCGCGCGACCACATCGGCGTGCAGAAGACGAAGAACGGCAAGAACGCGATCGGCTTCGCGGCCATCGCCGGCCGCGTCTCCGGCACGATCCTGCAGGCCGTCGCCGACGCCGCCGCCTCGGTCGGCTCCGACCGCATCCGGCTGACGCCGTACCAGAAGATCGTCGTGCTCGACGTCGCCGATGACAAGGTCGAGGAGCTCATCGCCGCCTTGGCGCCGCACGGGCTCTCGGCCCGGCCGTCGATCTGGCGCCGCAACCTCATGGCCTGCTCGGGCATCGAGTTCTGCAAGCTCAGCTTCACCGAGACCCGCAAGCGCAGCCAGGCGCTGGTGCCCGAGCTGGAGCAGCGGCTCGCGGACGTCAACGCGACGCTCGACGTGCCCGTCACGGTCAACATCAACGGGTGCCCCAACAGCTGCGCGCGCAGCCAGATCGCCGACATCGGATTCAAGGGCCAGCTCGTCGAGGACGGCGAGGGCGGACACGAGGACGGCTTCCAGGTTCACCTCGGGGGAAGTCTCGGGCTCGATTCAGCGTTCGGAAGAAAGCTGCGTCAGCACAAGGTCCACTCCGGTGAGGTCGGCGACTACATCGAGCGCGTCGTGCGCAACTTCGTCGCCGACCGGCAACCGGGCGAACGGTTCGCTCAGTGGGCGGTGCGCGCGGAGGAGGAACTGCTGCGATGACCACCACCCACACCCGCGTGAGCGAGGCCCGTCTGCGCGAGCTCGCCGCCGAGGGCGCCGCTCAGCTCGGGCCCGACGCGTCGGCCGCCGACCTGATCCGCTGGACGGCGCAGACCTTCGGTGACAACTATCTCGTCGCCGCCAACATGCAGGACGCCGTGCTGATCGACGTCGCCGCCGATGCGCTGGGTGCCGACGCCCCGCCGCTCAAGACGCTCTTCCTCGACACCGGCTACCACTTCGTCGAGACCATCGGCACGCGCGACGCCGTCACCGACGTCTACGGGCTCGACCTCGTCAACGTCATCCCCGAGCAGACGGTCGCCGAGCAGGACGCCGCACACGGCAAGGATCTGTTCGCGCGCAACGCCGCGGAATGCTGCCGGCTGCGCAAGGTGGTGCCGCTGGGCAAGACCCTCGCCGGCTACGACGCGTGGATCACCGGCATCCGCCGCGTCGAGTCGCCGACCCGCGCGAACGCACCGCTCATCTCGTTCGACGAGGCGTTCGGCCTGGTCAAGATCAACCCGCTCGCGGCCTGGTCCGACGACGAGTTCGCCGAGTACATCGAAGAGCACGGCATCCTCGTCAACCCGCTGGTCGACGACGGATACCCCTCCATCGGCTGCGAGCCGTGCACGTCCAAGCCCCTGCCGGGCTCCGATCCGCGGAGCGGCCGTTGGGCCGGTTCCGCCAAGACAGAATGCGGGTTGCACGCGTCATGACCATCGCCGACGCCCCCGCCACGACACTCGACGCGCTCGAGTCCGAGGCGATCCACATCTTCCGGGAGGTCGCCGGCGAGTTCGAGCGGCCGGTCCTGCTGTTCTCCGGCGGCAAGGACTCGACGGTCATGCTGCACCTGGCGCTCAAGGCGTTCTGGCCCGCGGCGCTGCCGTTCGCGGTGCTGCACGTCGACACCGGGCACAACCTGCCGGAGGTGCTCGCGTTCCGCGACGAGGTCGTCGAGCGGCACGGGCTGCGGCTCATCGTCGCCCGCGTCGAGGACTACCTCGCCGACGGCCGGCTGCAAGAACGTCCGGACGGCATCCGCAACCCGCTGCAGACCATCCCGCTGCTCGACGCCATCGCCGACAACCGGTTCGACGCGGTGTTCGGCGGCGGCCGGCGCGACGAGGAGCGCTCGCGCGCCAAGGAGCGCATCTTCTCCCTGCGCGACGCCTTCGGCCAGTGGGACCCCAAGCGGCAGCGGCCGGAGCTGTGGAATCTCTACAACGGACGGCACTCCCCGGGCGAGCACGTGCGGGTGTTCCCGCTGAGCAACTGGACCGAGCTCGACGTCTGGCGCTACATCGCGCGCGAGGACGTCGCGCTGCCGTCGATCTATTACGCGCACGAGCGTGACATCTACGAGCGCGACGGCATGCTCATGACGCCCGGCTCGTGGGGCGGGCCGCGCGAGGGCGAAGAACTGCGCCGGCTGTCGGTGCGCTACCGGACCGTGGGCGACGGCTCGACGACGGGCGCGGTGCTCAGCGACGCCGCGGACGCGACGGCCGTGCTCGCCGAGGTCGCGGCGTCGCGACTGACCGAGCGGGGCGCCACGCGCGGCGACGACCGCGTCTCCGAGGCCGCGATGGAAGACCGCAAGCGGCAGGGCTACTTCTGATATGAGGATCTCTGAGATGAGCAACGACCACGCCGCCCCCGCGGCCTCCGACCTGCTGCGGCTGGCGACGGCCGGCAGCGTCGACGACGGGAAGTCGACGCTCGTCGGACGCCTGTTGTACGACACGAAGTCGGTGCTCGCCGACCAGATCGACGCCGTCACCCGCGCGTCGGTCGACCGGGGGCTCGCGACGCCGGACCTGTCGCTGCTGGTCGACGGCCTGCGCGCGGAGCGCGAGCAGGGCATCACCATCGATGTCGCCTACCGCTACTTCGCGACGCCGAAGCGCTCCTTCGTGCTCGCCGACACCCCGGGCCACGTGCAGTACACGCGCAACACGGTGTCGGGGGCGTCGACGGCGCAGCTCGTCATCCTGCTCACCGACGCGCGCAAGGGCGTCATCGAGCAGACGCGCCGGCACGCCGCGATCCTGGCGCTGCTCGGTGTGCCGCGGCTCGTGCTGGCCGTCAACAAGATCGACCTGGTCGACGATCCGGCGGGGACGTTCGCGTCGATCGCCGACGAGTTCAACGCGCTGACCGCGAGCCTCGGCTGGAAGCCGGACGCCGTCACGGAGATCCCGGTCTCGGCGCTGCACGGCGACAACATCGCCGAACGCTCCGAGCGCACACCTTATTATTCGGGGCCGACGCTGCTCGAACACCTCGAGTCGGTGCCCACCGAGGAGCCGGACACCGGCGTCGGGCTGCGGATGCCGGTGCAGTACGTCATCCGGCCGCGGACGGCGGAGTTCCCGGACTACCGCGGCTACGCCGGACAGATCGCGGCCGGACGGGTGGCCGTCGGTGACGAGGTCGTCGTGCTGCCGTCGGGTGTCCGGACGACCGTCGCGGGCATCGACGCCGCGACCGTCGAGCGCACGGCCGCCCATGCCGGACAGAGCGTCACGCTGCGGCTGGCCGATGACGTCGACGTCTCGCGCGGCGATCTCATCGCCGCCGTCGCCGACGCGCCGGAACCGGCCCGCGAGATCACCGCGACGCTGTGTTGGCTCGGCGATCGGCCGCTGCGTCCCGGCGCCCGGCTGCTGCTCAAGCACGGCACCAAGACGACGCAGGCGATCATCGGCTCGCTCGACGTGCTCTTCGACGAGCAGAGCCTCACCCACGTCGACGCGCCGGCAGACCTCACGGTCAACCAGATCGGACGCGTCCAGATCCGGCTCGCCGAGCCGATCCCGGCCGACGACTACTCGGCCAGCCGGCCGAACGGATCGTTCCTGCTCATCGACCCGGCCGGCGGCGGGACGCTCGCGGCCGGACTGGTCGGCGACGCGCTGGCCGCGCACTCGCTGTGACTCCGGCGGGATTGCTCGGCTCGACGTCGGCGACTCCCGGAAATACCGACCGGTACCTGTCGCTCAGCGGACCGACGACGACATATACGTCGCCTCGCCCCACAGAGCGACAGGTTTCGGACGCCACGCTGTGACGCCGGCGCTACTGCTCGTCGGACACGGCAGCCGAGATGCCCGGTTCGCCGATGCGGTACGGCGTGTCGCCGATGCGACACGCCGGAGGCTGCCCGGCACCGACGTCGCGATCTCCTATCTCGACCTCACCGCGCCGTCGGTCGGAGCCGCGATCGCCGATCTCGCCGCCGTCGGCCACCGATCCGTCGTCGCGGTGCCGCTGCTGTTCTCCGAGGCGTTCCACGCCCGCACCGATCTGCCGGGGATCCTCGCGGCAGCCCGTGTCGCGCATCCCGGCGTCGACATCGTTCAGGCCGACGTGCTCGGGCACGACGACCGCATCGTGACGGCGTTGGCGGACCGCGCGCTCGCGGCCCTGCTCGAGACGCGCCGCACCGGACCCGCGCCGATGCCGCTCGCACTCTCAGCCGTCGGCTCGTCGGATCCGTCGGCCGACGCCGCGACCATCGTGCTCGCCGGACGCGTCGCCGCCGCACTCGGCCGCACCGGCGCCACCACTCTCTTCGCGACCCGGGAGCCGTCCGTCGAGCCCGGTCCGCTGCTCGTCGCACCGCTGTTCATCTCGGACGGCCTGCTCACCGAGCGCCTCGCCACCCGGCTCGCGGCCCTCGGCGTCGACGCGACGATCGCGCGTCCGTTGGCCGATCACCCGCTGCTCATCGACGTCGTCGTCGACCGCTATCGGGCCGCCGTCGAACCGCCGGTCCCTGCTCGTTGCGGTTCACGACGTTCCTAGCGTCGCCCCCGAAGAGCAGACTGGCGATATGAACGCCGTATCCGAGCGACTGTCCGATCCCCGCGTCTTCCAGTTCTCGGCGGCTCTGCAGGCCGCCGACGCCGCCATCTGCGTCCCACCGATCCCGTACGTCGCCCACTGTCTCGACGACGTGCGCTATCCGGCCGAGAACCGCTGGGTCTTCCCCATCATCAAGGCCGCCTCCGCCGTCGGACTGGCCGCCGCGCCCCGCTACCCCGGCGTCGCCCGCCTCACCGCCGTGCTGCTGACGGTCTACTTCTGCCTCGCCGTCGGCGCCCATATCCGCGTCCGCGATCTGCGACTCAACTTCCTCGCGGCTTCGAGCCTGCTGACCTGGTACTCGACGCTGGCGGCGGTCGGCCCGCGCACGTCGCGGTGAGCCGGCGTCAAGAGAGCAGCCGGCGCTCCTTCGCGACGGCGACCGCCGCGGCCCGGGTGTCGACGCCGAGCTTCTCGTAGATACGGCCGAGGTGCGTCTTGACCGTCGCCTCGCTGACGTGCAGCGCCCGGGCGATCTCGCGGTTGCCGAGGCCGAGGGCGAGTTGTCCGAGGATGTCGAGCTCGCGCGGGGTGAGCGTGGGGCGCGGGTTGCGCAGCCGGTCGAGCATGCGGTCGGCGACCGGGGCCGAGAGCGCGGTGTGGCCGGCCGCGGCGCGTCGTACCGCGACGAAGAGGTCTTCCGGGCGTTCGGCCTTGAGCAGGTAGCCCGTCGCACCGGCGGCGATGGCGCGGGTGACGTCGGCGTCGGTGTCGAAGGTGGTCAGCACGAGCACCCGCGGCGGGATGCCGGGCAGCGCGGCGATGCGACGGGTCGCCTCGACGCCGTCCATGTCGGCGCCGAGCTGCAGATCCATCAGCACGACGTCCGGCCGCAACCCGCCGGCCAGCACGACGGCCTCCGTCCCACTGCCCGCCTCGCCGACCACCTCGATGCCGGGCGCGCTCGACAACAGTGCCCGCAGACCCGCGCGCACGACGGCGTGGTCGTCGCACAACATGATCCGTACCGGCTGATCGCTCATGACGCCTCCCCGTCCCCGACGGCCGCCGACGGTTCGGCGCCGGCCGCCGGCACCGCCACCGACAGCGCCGTGCCCTGGCCCGGCGCCGATTCGATCGTCAGCCGGCCGCCCAGCTGCCGGATGCGGGCGTCGATCGCGGGCAGGCCGTGGCCGCGTCCGCCATCGGATACGGGCGCCGCGGGGTCGAAGCCGCGGCCGTCGTCGGCCACGTCGAGCATCACCTCGTCGCCGACGTAGGTCAGCGTGATGGTCGCGGCCTCGGCGCGCGCGTGCTCGCGGACATTGGCGAGCGCGCCCTGGGCGATCCGCAGCAACGCCGCCTCCGTCCGCTCCGGCAGCGGGACCGGCGGCCCCTCGACGTGCAGCCGCACCACCGGCGGCGCCGGCTCCCGGTCCACGACGGCCCGCAGCGCGGCGGCCAGCGAGCCACTCCCGGCGAGGTCGGCCGGGGCCAGGTCGTGGACGAACCGACGCGCCTCAGCGAGATTGCTCGCGGTGATCGCGGCCGCGGTCCGGACGTGCTCGCGCGCGGCTGCGGCGTCGGCGTCCCAGACGCGGTCGGCGGCCTGCAGCAGCATCTGCTGACTGGACAGGCCTTGCGCGAGAGTGTCGTGGATCTCCACCGCGAGGCGCTCCCGCTCCGCGAGCGTGCCGGCGCGTCGCTCGGCGACGGCGAGGGTCGCGCGGGTGGCGCGCAGGTCGGCGATGAGCGCGTCCTGCTGCTCGGTGTGCCGCCGCATGCCGAGGAACAGCGCGGTCGCCACCGCGGCGACGGCGGGCGGCGCGAGCAGCAGGTTCGGATCGGCCCAGCCCGCGAGCCGCACCTGCGTGACGACGACAAGCGCCGTCAGCGCGACGACCAGGGCGAGCGCGGCGCGCGTCGGCAGCAGCCGCAGACCCGTGTACAGCAGTGGCACCGCGCACCACGCGAAGCTCGGCGCGAACAACACCAGCACCACCCAGACCGCGACGACGAGCCCGAACCGCAGACCCCGGTTCCCCGTCGATCCCCACTCGCCGAGCGCGTACGCCACCGCGAGCACCAGCGACAGCCCGACTACCCACCACAGGTGCGCGACGTCCGGATGCCGGATGAGGAAGCGCAGGAGCGACGCCGCCAGTAATACGTAGAACGCGCTGTGCACGATCGTCGCGAACAGCGGCGTGTCGTCGCGCACCAGTGCCGATCCCGGCATCCGCACCCCCTCGTCGTCGCCTCCATTCTCGCGCCCGCCGGAGCGCCCGGGGTCATCCGATCGGTCGATGCCCTCGTCGACCGGACCGCGGTCCGAGTCGAGCCGGTACGTCGATGTCCCGGCGCCCGCCGGCGACGAGGCTCGTCAGTGACGCGGCGGACAGGCCGCACCACCGACGAAGGGACGCCGCGATGAGCGAGCAGAAGACGATGAGCACCCGCACCAAGACGATCATCGGAGGCGCGGCCGTGGCCGTCGTCGCCGCGGGCGGCCTGGGCGTCATGACCCTGAACGACGATTCCGGGAAGGCGGCCGACGTCGCGCTGGCGTCGGAGGCGGCGCCGCAGAACGTGCGTCAGACGAACCATCTGACCGTCGCCGCCGCGACGAAGGCCGCGCAGACCGTGCTCGACGCCGCGACCAAGGAGAACCAGAAGGTGACCGTCGCCGTCGTCGACCGCGACGGCAACCTGCTCGTCCTGCTCCGCGGCGACGGCGCCGGCCCGCAGTCCCCCGATTCGGCGAAGGAGAAGGCGTTCACCGCCGTCGCCTGGAACGCGCCGACGTCCGAGCTGGCCAAGCGCCTCGAGTCGACCCCGCGGCTCGCCGACATCCCGGGCACCCTGTTCCTCGGCGGCGGCGCCCCCGTCACCGTCAAGGACGGCGGCCCCATCGCGGGCATCGGCGTCGCCGGCGCGCCGAGCGGCGACCTGGACGAGAAGTACGCCCAGGCCGGCGCCGAGTCGCTGACCAAGTAGAAGCGGCCGCGACGTGCGGCTCGACTCCCCTCAGACGAGGGCGGTGAGGTCGAGGCGCACGTCGAAGGGCACCGTCGCGGCGTACTCGCCGGTGGCCGTCACCGACCGGTAGGCGCCGTCGACGAGCGTCAGCACCTCCAGCCGCACCTGCGCGCCGTCGAGGTCGACGATCCAGTAGTGCGGGATGCCGGCGTCGGCGTACTCGCTGCGCTTCATCACCAGATCGACGCGCCGCGTCCCCGGCGACAGCACCTCGACCGCGAGCACGACCTGAGAAGCGGGCACGGGTCGCTCATCGCTCACTCGTCGCACCACGAGATCCGGCACGCGGACGGTGGCCGGAAACCGCGAATCGATCACGATGTCGATCTCCGGGGACACCCGCATACCCCGGGGCACCTGTAGGCGAAGCTGAGAACCGAGCGCCAAGACCGCGTCCTGATGCTCGGGACGCGGTCGCGGCGACACGATCAGGACCCCCTCCTGCAGCTCCGCGTGCGACGACGTGTCCTCCCCCAAGGCACGCCACTGCTCCACGGAGAGAAGCGGGCGAACGGTCGCTGCGGTCACGGTGACCAGCCTACGACGACGGCGCACTAGTGTCCGGGCGAGCGCACGGTCTCAATGTCCCAACTCCGGCAGCCGGGTGGCCCGCACGTACACCTCGTCGCCCTCGCTGAGGCCGAGCGCCTCGGCGTCGCCGCGGGTGATCTGGGCGTAGAAGTCCTCACCCGTGGCGGCGTTGCGCAGCTCGACGCGCACCTCGAAGCCCAGGCGGACGACACGGACGACGGTGGCTTTGAGGATGTCGAGGGTCGCCGCCGGACCGCTGCCGACGGGTTCGCGGGCGCGGTCCGGCGTGCGGCCGACGCGGATGTCGTGCGGCCGGACGAGGACGCCGTTGAGCCGGGCGGTGTTGCCGAGGAACGACATGACGAACGCGTTGGCCGGCCGGTCGTAGAGGTCCTCGGGCGTGCCGATCTGCTCGATACGGCCCCGGTTGAGCACGGCGATCCGGTCGGCGACGTCGAGCGCCTCCGCCTGGTCGTGGGTGACGAGGACCGTCGTCACGTGCACCT
Organism: Mycobacteriaceae bacterium; assembly: GCA_044222225.1. GTDB lineage: Bacteria > Actinomycetota > Actinomycetes > Mycobacteriales > Mycobacteriaceae > JBGANR01. The sequence goes on along the minus strand of JBGANR010000024.1, from coordinate 22,624 downwards.
CGTCGTGCAGCCGCCGCAGCCAGGCGCGCAGGTCGTCGCGCACCTTGGCGTCCAGCGCGCCGAACGGCTCGTCGAGCAGCAGCACCTCGGGGTCGACGGCCAGCGCCCGGGCCAGCGCCATCCGCTGCCGCTGCCCGCCGGAGAGCTGCGCCGGGTAGCGGGTCTGGAAGCCGGCGAGCCCGACGACGTCGAGCAGATCGTCGACCTTGCGCTTGATCTCGGCGGCCGGCCGCTTGCGGATGCGCAGCCCGAACGCGACGTTCTCCCGCACCGTCAGATGCTTGAAGGCGGCATAGTGCTGGAACACGAAACCGATCCCCCGGCGCTGCGGCGGCAGCGAGGAGACGTCGGCGCCGTTGATGGCGATCGTCCCCGAATCGGGCAGGTCGAGGCCCGCGATGGCACGCAGCAGCGTCGACTTGCCGGAGCCGGACGGCCCGAGCAGCGCCGTCAGCGACCCGGACGGGATCTCGATGGACACGTCGTCCAGGGCCGCGAAGTCGCCGTAGCGCTTGTTCGCGTTCCGCACACTGATCGTCATGCGTCCTGCTCTTTCCGGTCACCGCGGCGCGCGGCCCCTTGTTCGATGAGCGTCATGGCGACCAGCACGGCGACGGCCACCAGCATGAGCAGCGTCGCGGCGGCGTAGGCGCCGTACTCGTTGTAGTCGTCGGTGTAGCGCGAGTGCACGAGCAGCGTCAGCGTCTGCGAGACGCCCGGGAAGTTGGACGACACCATCGTCACCGCGCCGTACTCGCCGAGCCCGCGGGCGATGGTGAGGATGACGCCGTAGGTGAGGCCCCAGCGGATGGCCGGCAGCGTGACGCGGGTGAACGTCTGCCAGGCGTTGGCGCCGAGCGTCGCGGCCGCCTCCTCCTGCTCGTTACCGATCTCGACGAGCACCGGCTCCACCTCGCGGACGACGAACGGCAGCGTCACGAAGAGCGTCGCCAGCACCATGCCGGGCAGCCCGAAGATGATGCGGAAGCCCACCGATTCGAGGCCGCCGAACCAGCCGCCGTACCCCCACAGCAGGATGAGCGCGACGCCGACGATGACCGGCGAGACGGCGAACGGCAGGTCGACGACGGCCTGGATGAGCCCCCGCCCGCGGAACCGGCCGCGCACCAGCGCGATCGCCGTCGCGACGCCGAACACGACGTTGAGCGGCACGATGATCACCACGATGAGCACGCTCAGCTGCAGCGCGGCGATGGCCGCGGGCGTCGTGATCCAGTCCCAGAACTGGCCCAGTCCATGCTCGAACGACCGGTAGAAGATGACGCCCAGCGGCACGACGAGCAGGCCGAAGACGTAGAGCAGCGCCACGGCGCGCAGCCCGTAGCGGGCGGCGGGACTCGGTTTCATCGGGCCCCCTCCTCTCGGATGATCGTCACGACGCCTCCTCCCGCCGCGCCGCGCGGCGCGTCACGAGCCGAAGTGCCGACAGCACGACGAACGCGATGAACAGCAGCACCACCGACGCCGCGGCGGCGTTCGTCGGGGCGTCGACCTCGATCTGCTGCTGGATGTACTGCGAGGTCACCTGCGTCCGGCCCGGGACGTTGCCGCCGATGAGCACGACGGACCCGAACTCGCCGATCGCCCGGGTGAACGCCAGGCCGGCCCCGGTGAGGATCGGCGGCAGCAGGGCCGGCAGCACGATCCGGCGGAAGATCGTCAGGTTCGACGCGCCGAGCGACGCACCGGCCTCCTCGACGTCGGTGTCCAGTTCCATGAGCACCGGCTGCACCTGACGGACGACGAACGGCAACGTCACGAAGGTCAGCGCGATGATCAGCGCCGGCTGCGTCGCGTTGAGCTTGAGGTCGATCGGACTGTTCGGGCCGTACAGCGACAGCAGCACGAGGCTGGCGACGATCGTCGGCAACGCGAACGGCAGATCGATGACGGCGTTGACGAAACCCTTGCCGGGGAATTCGTCCCGCACGAGCACCCAGGCCACGATCGTGCCGAAGACGACGTTGATGAGCGAGACCAGCACCGACACCCACACCGTGATCCACAGGGCGTCGAGCGCGGCGGGCGCCGTGATCGCGGTCCAGAAGCCCGACCAGCCGTCCGCGAACGAGGCGACGGTGATCGCGGCGAGCGGCAGCAGCACGATGACGGTGAGCCACAGGCTCGCCACCCCCAGCCCGATGCCGCCGCGCAACGACGTGCGTTTCACCGATCCCCGGCGCCGCATCACTTGCCCCTCGAGTCGTAGATCTTCGTGATCGCCCCGGACGTACCGAACAGCGCCTGATCGACGGCGGCCCAGCCCTGCAACCGCTTGCCGTCTTTGGCGACGTCCAATGCGGCGCCGACGTCGTCGATCGTCCAGAGCCGGCCGGCGACCGGCGCGAACAGGCCGCCGTCGATCGCCTCCTTCAGCGCCGCCGGATCCGTCGGACGGAAGCCCTGCCGCGCCCAGATCCGCTGCGCCTCCGGGGTGAACAGGAAGTCGAGGAAGGCGTTCGCCGCGTCCTTGTTCTCCGACGTGGAGACGAGCGCGACGGGGTTGTCGATGCGGAACGTCTGCGGCGGGGTCACGATGTCGACGTCGCCGCCCTTGCGGGCCAGCATGATCGCCTCGTTCTCATAGCTGATGAGGACGTCGCCCTGCCCCTGCTCGAAGGTGGTCGTCGCCTCGCGGCCCGATTTGGGGTTGACCGTGATGTGATCGCGCACGAGGCTGCGCACGAAGTCGAGACCGGCCTGCCGATCGGCGCCGCCCCCGCCGAGCGCGGCGAACGGCGCGAGCAGGTTCCACTTGGCCGATCCCGAGCTTCCGGGATTCGGCGTGATCACCTCCACACCGGGCTTGAGCAGGTCGTTCCAGTCGTGGATGCCCTTGGGATTGCCCTTGCGCACGACGAGCGTCACCACCGAGCCGAAGGGCGTGCTGAGATGCGGCCGCGCCTTCTCCCAGCCCGGATCGACGAGGCCTGCCTTGACGAGCCGGGTGACGTCCGGCGCCACCGAGAAGTTGACGACGTCCGTCGGAACGTGGCGGGCCACCTTGCGGCTCTGGTCGCCGGATGCGCCGTACGACGCCGAGAAGCCCACGTCATGGCCGGCGGGCGTCGCGCGGAACGCCGGAATCAGCTCGTCGAAGGCGGGCTTCGGGACGGCGTAGGCGACGACGTTCAACCGCACGGTTCCGCTGGAGATGTCGGCGCCGCCGGGATGATCGGTCGACCCGGCGCCGCACCCGGCGACACCGATCGCGACGAACGCCGCGAGCAGCGCGGACGCGCCGCGAGCGAGACGCGACGGCCGGGCGCGGCCGTCTCGACGTGATGGCATGTGGGTCCTTCTCGATGGGCAGACGCCACAACGCGCGAGCGGACGCGGCGGCGCCGAGGGCGACGGGCGGAGAGTCGGGACGACGGCTCTCAGAGCGAGCCGGGCGTCAACGACAGCGGCGGGTGGGGCGCATCACGGCACCCGAGGACTCTGCCATGGCCGGAACGCTAGCAGCGCGCCGCCGCCGTCGCGTACCGCCCGGCGCCGTCGCCTGGCATGCGGCCGTCGTCACCTGGTCAGGAACCACGCCACGAGTACGAGTACGACGAGCGCGACGAGCGCGAGCGTCACCTTCGAGCGGGGCATCCTCACGAGGTCTCCTCACCGGTCTCCTGGGCGCCGACGGCCGCGGCGGCACGTCCCTCGTCGCGTCGCTCGGCCATCCTGTCGACCACCCGGAAACCCTTGCCGACCAGCGCGTTCAGGCCCGCGGCGAGGCCGGCCGCGAGGGGGATGAAGAAGACGGACACGACGATGAGCTGCACGACATACGGCCGGCCGGTGAGCCACTGCTCCACGCCGTCCCACCACGTACCGATGCCACCCACCCGGCCAGCCTAACGGGGCCGCGCGCCGGGCCCGACGCCGCGCTCGGGGGTTAAGAATCACCGCGCGCACAACTGCCCCGAAAAATACTGTCCAGTACCGGCAGCTGAGCGAGGGCACGCGACGATATACGTCGCCTCTGCCCGCTCAGCGACAGACTTCGCCGTGCGTCAGAACCGACGCAGCAGATCTTCCGCCCGAGCGCCCATCTCGGCGACGATCTCGCCCGCCGGACGCGACGCCCGGACCAGCCCGGCCGCCTGTCCCGCGTAGACGACGCCGGCATCGGCGGCCGCACCGTCGTACGACGCGGCGATCGCGTCCTCGGCGGCGCCGGCGCCGTGCCAGCGCTCGGTGAATCCGTTGGTCAGCGCGCGGCCGTACCAGCGCGCAGGCCACGGCTGGTGCCGGGCCTTGTCGAAGACGTCGGTGTAGACGGTGTCGGCGCTGCCCGCGGCGAGCAGCCGCTCGACGGCGTAGCCCGGCCCCACCGTCTCCGGGCTGGCGAGCAGTGCCGTCCCGACGAAGGCCCCCTCGCCGCCAGCGGCCAGCACCGCGGCCAGCCCGCGGCCCGTCGCGATGCCGCCCGCGGCGAGCACCGGCAGGTCCGTCGACTCCAGGACCTCCTGCAGGAGCGGCAGCGTCGCGATCCGTCCGGTGTGCCCGCCGGCTTCGGCGCCCTGGGCGACGACGGCGTCGACGCCCGCGGCCTCTACTTCACGCAGGTCGGCGATCGTGTTGATCTGCGAGACGACGACGGCCCCGGCCGCCTTCACCCGCTCGACATAGGGCGCCGGATCGCCGAAGGACAGACTGACGAGTCGCGGCCGGTGGACGAGCACCGCGTCGAGCAGCGAATCGTCGTCGTCGAGGGACCACGTCATGAGGCCGAAGGCGAGCGGTCCGCCGCCGATCTCCCGGGCGATCGCCGACTGCTCCGCCAGCCACGCCGCGGTGTTGTACCGGGCGGCGCCGATCATGCCGAGCCCGCCGGCCGCCGTCACGTGGCCGGCGAGCTCGCCGCCGGCGCGTCCGCCCATCGGAGCGCCGATGATCGGCAGCCGCAGTCCGAGCGTCCGGGTCAACCAGGTGTCCAGCACTCTCGTCTCCTCACGCACAACGGCGGCCGAGGCACGGGCCGACCGTCCCGACCATACGACGGCTCGGGTCGCGATTCGTCGACGCCCCGCGGGCTCGGTTTGCTCTCCGGCCGATTCGGACATAGCGTCAGACACCATGAGCGACGATCCGTCCGTTTCCGGGCAGCCTCCCGCCGGCGGCGAGCCACCCCACCGACCACCCTCCGGACCGCAGCCGCAGGGCTCCGGATTCCCGCAAGGCTCTGGCTTCCCGCAGGCCTCCGGGCTCCCGCCGCAGGGCTCCGGGTTCCCCCAGGGTTCCGGGTACCCCCAAGGTTCCGGATTCCCGGCCACAGGCGGCGGGCCGATGCCCCATCCCCCGTCGGTCGACACGACGGCCGACGAGCGCCCCTTGACGCTGACCCGCTCCGTCCAGGCGTTCTTCGCCGCCGCGGCGCTCTCGCTCATCGGCGCCGTCATCAACATCGCCGGATACGACCGCGAGGCCGTCGTCCGAGAGGCGCTCGCGCAGAGCGGCGAGATCACCCGGGAGACCGCCGAGGCCGCCGCGACGTTCGGTCTCGTCCTCGCCGGCGGCGTCTCGCTGTTCTTCGTGGCGCTCGTCGCGGTGTTCACCGTGTTCCTGCGGATGGGCAAGAACTGGGCGCGCGTCATGCTGACGATCCTCGGCGTCATCGGCGTCCTGTTCACGCTGATCGCGCTGACCAACATCGGCGCCGGCACCGTACTCGACGTCGGGTCGGCGGCGGCGTTCGTCCTGGCGATCGTGCTCGCCTGGAAGACGCCGAGCACTCGGTACATCGAGGCCGTCGGCCGCCGGCGGTACTGACAGCCCACCGACGACGACGCGGGCGAGCCCACCGGCCCGCCCGCGTCCACCGTCTGAAGGGCTACTTGCCCTTCTTCTCGCCGCTCGCCTCCGAGGAGAGCGCCGCGACGAAGGCCTCCTGCGGGACGTCGACGCGGCCGATGGTCTTCATCCGCTTCTTGCCCTCCTTCTGCTTCTCCAGCAGCTTGCGCTTACGGCTGATGTCGCCGCCGTAGCACTTGGCCAGGACGTCCTTGCGAATGGCGCGGATGTTCTCGCGGGCGATGATCTTGCTGCCGATCGCGGCCTGCACCGGCACCTCGAACTGCTGGCGCGGGATGAGCTCCTTGAGCTTGGTCGTCATCTTGTTGCCGTAGGCGAAGGCGTGGTCCTTGTGCACGATCGCGCTGAACGCGTCGACGGCCTCGCCCTGCAGCAGGATGTCGACCTTGACCAGCGCCGACTCCTGCTCGCCCGACTCCTCGTAGTCGAGACTCGCGTAGCCGCGGGTGCGGGACTTGAGGGAGTCGAAGAAGTCGAAGATGATCTCCGCCATCGGCATCGTGTAGCGCAGTTCGACGCGGGTCTCCGAGAGGTAGTCCATCCCGCCGAGTTCGCCGCGCCGGGCCTGGCACAGCTCCATGATCGCGCCGATGAACTCGCTCGGCGTGATGATCGTCGTCTTGACGATCGGCTCGAAGGTCTGGCGCGTCTTGCCGGCGGGCCAGTCCGACGGGTTCGTCACGATGCGCTCGCTGCCGTCCTCCATGACGACGCGGTAGACGACGTTCGGGGCCGTCGAGATGAGGTCGAGCCCGAACTCGCGCTGCAACCGCTCCCGGGTGATCTCCATGTGCAGCAGCCCGAGGAAGCCGCAGCGGAACCCGAAGCCGAGCGCGACGGACGTCTCCGGCTCGTAGTTGAGCGCGGCGTCGTTGAGCTGCAGCTTGTCGAGGGCCTCGCGCAGGTTCGGGTAGTCCGAGCCGTCCACCGGGTAGAGCCCGGAATAGACCATCGGCCGGGGCTCCTGGTAGCCGCCCAGCGCTTCGGACGCGCCGTGGCGCGCCGACGTGACGGTGTCGCCGACCTTCGACTGCCGCACGTCCTTGACGCCGGTGATGAGGTAGCCGACCTCGCCGACGCCCAGACCGCGGCTCGGTTTGGGCTCCGGTGAGACGATGCCCACCTCGAGCAGTTCGTGGGTGGCGCCCGTCGACATCATGGCGATCTTCTCGCGCGGCACGATCCGGCCGTCGACGACGCGGATGTAGGTGACGACGCCGCGGTAGGTGTCGTAGACGGAGTCGAAGATCATGGCGCGCGCCGGCGCGTCCGAATCACCGACGGGCGCCGGGACACGTTCGATGACGCGGTCGAGCAACGCGCCGACGCCGACGCCGGTCTTGCCCGAGACCCGCAGCACGTCGTCCGGATCGCAGCCGACGATGTGGGCGATCTCGGCGGCGTAGCGGTCGGGGTCGGCCGCGGGCAGGTCGATCTTGTTGAGCACCGGGATGATCTCGAGGTCCTTCTCCATCGCCAGATAGAGGTTGGCGAGGGTCTGCGCCTCGATCCCCTGCGCGGCGTCGACGAGCAGCACCGCACCCTCGCACGCCTCCAGCGCACGCGAGACCTCATAGGTGAAGTCGACGTGGCCCGGGGTGTCGATGAGGTGCAGCACGTAGTCGGTGTCGCCGACCTTCCACGGCAGCCGGACGTTCTGCGCCTTGATGGTGATGCCGCGCTCGCGCTCGATGTCCATGCGATCGAGGTACTGGGCGCGCATCGCCCGCGCATCGACGACGCCGGTGAGCTGCAGCATCCGGTCGGCCAGCGTCGATTTGCCGTGGTCGATGTGCGCGATGATGCAGAAGTTCCGGATCCGCGCGGGATCGGTGAACGTCGTGTCGGCGAAGTTGGGAATCGAACTCACTCCTGCGTTGATGCGGAACCGGTGCCCCGCCAGTTTCCCACAGTCGACGGCACGCGCCGTTCGTGCCGGTTCCACCCGAGCATGCGCGAGGATGGAGCGCATGATCGATCACCTCGTGCGGACGTACCCGTCGGCTGAGCACCTGCCGACGGCGGATCAACTGGCGCACCGCATCGCGGCGGTGGCCGCCGATCCGGTGCCCGTCGACGACGACGTCGCGGCGATGATCGTCAACCGGATCATCGACAACGCCGGGGTGTCGGCGGCGTCCGTCGTCCGGCGGCCCGTCGCCGTCGCACGGCGGCAGGCCCTGGCGCACCGGAACCCGGACGGCGCGACGGTCTTCGGCACCGGCGCCCTGGTCTCGGCCGAATGGGCGGCGTACGCGAACGGCGTCGCCGTCCGCGAGCTCGACTTCCACGACACCTTCCTGGCAGCGGACTATTCGCATCCCGGTGACAACATCCCGCCGATCGTCGCCGTCGCCCAGCAGCTCGGCCGCTCCGGTGACGACCTCGTACGAGCGCTCGCCACCGCCTACGAGATCCAGATCGACCTGGTGCGGGGCATCTGCCTGCACGAACACAAGATCGACCACGTCGCGCACCTCGGTCCGAGCGCCGCAGCCGGCATCGGCACACTGCTGCGCCTGGATCCGGAGGTGATCGCCCAGGCGGTGGCGCAGGCGCTGCATCTGACGACGGCGACTCGGCAGTCCCGCAAGGGACTGATCTCGAGTTGGAAGGCGTACGCGCCGGCGTGGGCGGGCAAGGTGGCGATCGAGGCCGTCGACCGGGCGATGCGCGGCGAGCGCGCACCCGCGCCGATCTACGAGGGCGAGGACGGCGTCATCGCCTGGCTGCTGTCGGGCCCCGACGCCGTCTACACCGTGCCGCTGCCCGGGCCGGGCGAGTCCAAGCGCGCGATTCTCGACAGCTACACCAAGGCGCACAGCGCCGAGTACCAGAGCCAGGCGCCGATCGACCTGGCGTTCCGGCTGCGGGAACGGATCGGCGACCTCGCGCAGGTGGCGAGCATCGTGCTGCACACCAGCCACCACACGCACGTCGTCATCGGCACCGGATCCGGCGATCCGCAGAAGTTCGACCCGACGGCGTCGCGCGAGACGCTCGACCACTCGGCGATGTACATCTTCGCCGTCGCCCTGCAGGACGGCGAGTGGCACCACGAGCACTCGTACGCGCCCGAGCGTGCGACGCGTCCGGACACCGTCGACCTCTGGCGCCGGATCTCCACCGCCGAGGATCCGGAATGGACGCGCCGCTACCACAGCGCCGACCCGGCCGAGAAGGCGTTCGGGGCGCGGGCCGTCGTCACCCTGACCGACGGCAGCGTCATCGAGGACGAGCTCGCCGTCGCCGACGCCCATCCGCTCGGCGCGCGTCCCTTCGGGCGAGCCGACTACGAGGCCAAGTTCGCGACGCTCGCCGAGGGCGTCGTGGAGCCGGCCGAGCAGGAGCGTTTCCTGGCGGCCGCCCGGGAGCTGCGCGATCTGCCCGCCGGAGAGCTGCGCCGGCTCAACGTCCGGGTGCCGGATGCGGTGCTTCAGACGGCGCCCGCGACTCCGGGCGGGATCTTCTCGTGAGCGCCGGCGGCGGCCCGGGGCGAGGTCCGAGCGCCGCCCGCAGGCTGCGCGAGCAGTTGGCGGCCGGCCGTCTGCTGCGCTATCCGGGCGCGTTCTCGCCGCTCGTCGCCCGCGCCGTGCAGGAGGCCGGCTTCGACGGCGTCTACGTCTCCGGCGCCGCGCTCTCGGCGGATCTCGCGTTGCCCGACATCGGCCTCACCACGGCGACCGAGGTCGTTGGACGGTCCGCGCAGATCGCGGCGGCCACATCGTTGCCGGTGCTCGTCGACGCCGACACCGGCTTCGGCGAGCCCGCCAACGTCGCGCGGACCGTCGGCCAATTCGAGCGGGCCGGGGTCGCCGGCATCCATCTCGAAGACCAGGTCAATCCCAAGCGCTGCGGCCACCTCGACGGGAAGGCCCTCGTCTCGACCGCCGAGGCCGCACGTCGCATCGCCGCCGCGATCACAGCCCGCAGCGACCCGGACTTCGTCGTCTGCGCCCGCACCGACGCGCGCGCCGTCGAGGGCTTCGACGGTGCCGTCGCCCGCGCTCGCGAGTACGTCGCCGCGGGGGCCGACATGATCTTCATCGAGGCGCTGGCCGACGCCGACGAGTTCGCCCGCTTCCGCGACGCCGTCGACGTCCCGCTGCTCGCCAACATGACCGAGTTCGGCAAGTCCGAGCTGCTCGATGCCGCCAGCCTCGAACGCCTCGGCTACGACGTCGTCATCTATCCGGTGACGACGCTGCGCATCGCGCTCGGGGCGATCGAGCGTGCGCTCGCCACGATCCGCGACACCGGAACCCAGCAGAGCCTCGTCCCGGAGATGGCGACCCGCGCTCGGCTCTACGAACTCGTCCGATACGAGGACTACAACGCCTTCGACGCGTCGATCCACGACTTCACGCTGGACGGGAACCGGGACGCCTGACGCGATCCGCGGCGTCGGGCGGCCGGATGCCGGCCGCCCGACTCGGATCAGGCCAGCCGGGTGATGTCCACGACGACGTCGAGATCCGTCGCGCCGCCACCGATGTAGACGCCCTTGAGCGGTGCGACGTCGGCGTAGTCGCGTCCGACGCCGACGGTGACGTGCCGCTCCCCGATCGGGACGTCGTTCGTCGGGTCGTAGCCGAGCCAGAGCCCCGCCCAGCCCTCGACCCACGCGTGACTCTGCCCCTGCACGGTCGTGCCGACCTGCGCGCCCGGATCCGGATGCAGGTAGCCGGAGACGTAGCGCGCCGGAACGCCGACCGAACGCAGCAGCAACAGCGACAGGTGCGCGTAGTCCTGGCAGACGCCCTTGCGCGTCTTGTACGCCTGCATCGCGGAGGTGTGCACGCTCGTCGTCCCCGGCATGTACTCCATCTGGTCGTACACCCACCGGCACACGGCGGTGATCGCCTCCTCCGGCGAACGGCCGGAGACCAGCCGCTTGGCGACCGATGTCAACCGCTTGCTCGCCGGCACGTAGTCGGTGGCCCGCAGGAACTCGTCGAACCTGTCGATGACGGGCGTCGTCTTCAGGTCGTCCCACCCGCAGAGATCGTTCGGATCGGGCGCCGACGCCGGATCCGTCTCGACGACGCTGACGCCCCTGACCTCGAGCTGCCGGTGCGGAGCGTGCAGGTCGAACGACGTGACGGCCGTGCCCCAGTAGTCGGTGTAGCGGTACTCGCGCGTCGGCGGGGTCGTCTCCACCCTGCTGACGATGACGCTCTGCCTGCTGTCGCTGCGCGGCGTCAGACGCGCCTCGTTGAACGACGAGTACGCGGGCGCGGTGTACGCGAAGCCCGTGGAATGAACGATTCGCAGCCGCCAGGTCACAGATCCGCCTCCGCCTCGTCCCGGGCAGCCGCGCCGCGTTGCCGCGCGTCGGCCCATGTCACATACGGCGCCACATAGAAGTACTGCGCCGTCACCGCCTCCGACAACTCGCGGCAGGTCTCCTGCAATCCGAGCAGTCGCTGCGGCAGATTCTCCAGCAGCACCCCCGGATCGAGGAACTCGAGCTCGCTTCGCGCCCGGCCCAGCACCCGCTGCGCCTCGGCGCGGGCGCCGACACGCGAATCGGGCCGTTCGTCGAGGGCGAGCAGCGATCGCTCCGCCTCGACGATCGCGTGGTAGACCGACCGCGGGAACAGTCTGTCGAGCAGCAGGAACTCGACGACGCGCGGGGCGTCGAGAGCGCCGCGATAGGTGCGCAGATAGGTGTCGTGTGCGCCTGCCGAACGCAGCACCGTCACCCACGCCGGCGAGCCGGGGCGGTCGCCGGCGCGCGAGAGCAGCATCCGCACCGTCATGTCGACGCGCTCGACCGACCGCCCGAGCAGCAGGAAGCGGTAGCCGTCGTCCCGCGAGAGCGTCGCGTCGGCCAGTCCGGCGAACATCGCCGAGCGGTTCTTGATGTAGGAGAGGAAGCTGTGCGGGCCCAGTCGCCGGGCGCTGCGCTCGGCCACGTCGAGCCCGTTGTAGGTGGTGTTCAGACACGCCCACATCTCGCTCGAGGTGATCTCGCGCGCACTGCGCGCGTTCTCCCGCGCCCGGCCGACGAGGGTGCGGATCGAACCCTCCTCGTCGGCGTAGGCCAGCCGTTCGGTGAGCGCGAGCGCGTCGAGCGGCACGCCGTCCGGCGGTAGCGGCAGGCCCAGCACGCTGAGCATGCGCCGGCACGTCACGTCCGGATCGACCGTGGCGTCCTCCAGGAGCTGGTGGACGGCGACGTCGAGGATGCGGGCCGTGTCGTCCGCACGTTCGACGTACCGGCCGATCCAGAACATCGATTCCGCATTGCGGGCGAGCATCATCGGGCCACCCCCTCTGTTCTGTCTTGTCCGGGCGTGCCGCCGGCCGCGGACGGACGGTGCCGCGCGACGGATCCCTGTTGCTGCTGCTGTTGCTTCTGTTCATCGATGCCCGGGTGATGCCGCGGGCCCTGCTCGGCGCGCAGTTCGGGGGGCAGATCCCGGCTGCGCACCACCTCCTCGCCCGCGAGCTCCTGCTCGGCGCTCGTCGTCGCCGGGGACGCCAGCACCCAGGTGTCCTTGCTGCCGCCGCCCTGGCTGGAGTTGACGACGAGCGAGCCCTCCGGCAAGGCCACGCGCGTCAGCCCACCCGGCAGCACCCACACCTTCTCGCCGTCGTTGACGGCGAACGGGCGCAGGTCGACGTGCCGGGGCGCCATCTCGTCGCCGACCATCGTCGGCACCGTCGACAGCTGGACCTCGGGCTGCGCGATCCAGCCGCGTGGATCGGCGATCACCTTCTTGCGCAGCACCGCGAGCTCGTCCTCACTCGCCCGGGAGCCGAAGACGATGCCGTAGCCGCCCGAACCCTCCACCGGCTTGACCACGAGCTCGGAGATCCGATCGAGCACCTCCTCGCGCTCGTCGTCGAGCCAGCACCGCAGGGTGTCGACGTTCGCGAGCTTCGGCTCCTCGCCGAGGTAGTAGCGGATGATGTCCGGGACGTAGGTGTAGATGAGCTTGTCGTCGCCGACACCGTTGCCGACGGCGCTGGAGATGACGACGTTGCCCGCCCGCGCCGCGTTGAGCAGGCCCGCGACGCCGAGCACCGAGTCCGGCCGGAACTGCATGGGGTCGAGGTAGTCGTCGTCGATCCGCCGGTAGACCACGTCGACGCGCTGCTCGCCGTCGGTCGTCCGCATGTAGACGTTGTTGTCGCGGCAGAACAGATCGCGCCCCTCGACCAGCTCGACACCCATCTGGCGGGCGAGCAGCGAGTGCTCGAAGTACGCAGAGTTGGCCGGGCCGGGCGTCAGCACGACGATCGTCGGATCGGTCTCGTTGAACGCCGCCGAGCGGCGCAGCGCCCGCAGCAGGTGCGACGAGTAGTCGCCGACGGCGCGTACGCGGTGGCTGGCGAACAGATCCGGGAAGACCTGCGCCATCGTCCGCCGGTTCTCCATGACGTACGAGACGCCCGACGGCGAGCGCAGGTTGTCCTCGAGCACCCGGAAGGTGCCCTTCTCGTCCCGGATGAGGTCGATGCCGGCCACGTGGATCCGCACACCGTTCGGCGGTTTGAAGCGCGCCGCCTGCCGGTGGAAGTGCGCGCAGCTCGTGACGAGCCGCTTCGGCACGACGCCGTCACGCAGGATCGCCTGCTCGTCGTAGACGTCCGAGAGGAACATCTCGAGCGCTCGCACCCGCTGCGCGATGCCCTCCTCCAACCGCGCCCACTCGGCGGCGGAGATGACGCGCGGCACGATGTCCAGCGGGAACGGACGCTCCTTGCCGGACAGCGAGAACGTCACCCCCTGCTCGATGAACGCCCGGCCGAGCGCCTCGCCACGGACCGCGAGATCGGCGGAATCGGAGTCGCCGATCGCCTGGAACAGCCCGCGGTACGGCCCCCGGACCTCACCGCCGGCGTCGAACATCTCGTCGTACGCCGCCGCGTTGATGCGCCGCTGCGGGTAGCCGTCGAACGGCCCGCCGGACCGCGACGGCCCGGGACGGGTACGTGCGGGGACCTTCCGTGCCGTGCCGACCACCGCGGCGCCGGCGCCCGCGGACGTCACCGCGGCTGCCTCGATCGGGCTCTTCGTGCTCGCCATAGCGAGAGTCTGCACCACGGGTCCGACAATCGCCTGTCGAGCGGATCCGGCGACACCCGTCGCAGGTCACACCCGGTGGGGCGTGATACAAAACGGGGTCCTACGCTCCGGGCATGGCCGCGACGACCACCCGCATGCTGCTGCTGGGCGCCGTCGCACTGTTCGGGCCGGTGAACGGCTACCAGATCAGGCGCGAGCTGATGAGCTGGCGGGTCGACGAGTGGGCCAACATCAAACCGGGCTCGATCTATCACGGGCTGTCGGCGCTCGCCGACCGCGGCCTGCTCGTGCGGCACGACCTCGTCGACGGCGGCCGTGCGGTGGCCGTCTACGAGCTCGCCGACGCGGGCCACGCCGAACTCCTCCGGCAGCTGGAGGCGTCGATCGTGCGGACGACGGTGTTCGGGCGTGACGACTTCCAGACGGCGTTCGGCATGGCGCCGCTCCTGGGCGCCGAGCGGATCCTGCCGCTGCTGCGCCGCCGTCGCACATCGCTCGCCGAGCAGATCGCGGCCCTGCGCGACGCCGAGACGCCGCACGACCACGTACCGCCGCACGCCATCCGCGGCATGGAGCTGTGGCTCGCCGGTGCCGAGACGGAACTGGCGTGGCTCGACCGCGTCATCGCGGACGTCGCCTCGGGCGAGCTCGAGATCGATCCGGTGAGCTGGACGCCGCCCGCCGACGACCCGAGCCATCAGATGACCGCCGACCGGGAGCGCTACCTGCGGCTTCTCGGCCGCTGACGCCCCGGGGCGAGCGCCGGCGACGGTCGTCGGGGCGGGCGCCCGCGGCTCCGCTCAATTTCTGTCGGACCCCTGGTCTATCCATGCAGGGGACGGTTCCGCACCGTCGTCACGAGCGTTGACACCCGGCACGCTCGTGGCGATACTCGGACTGTTCAAGTTTGATCATCACGCTGATCATGACGGAGGGGATTGACCATGATCCACGCACGCGGCCTGGCGCAGACGTTCCGCGCCGGCAAGGGGAAGAAGCTCAAGGAGGTGCATGCGGTCCGCGGCGTCGACCTGGACATCGCGGAGGGCGAGGTCGTCGGCTTCCTCGGACCGAACGGCGCGGGCAAGACCACGACCCTGCGGATGCTGACGACGTTGCTGCGGCCGACGTCCGGCACGGCGACCGTCAACGGCTACGACGTCGTCGCCGACTCGGTGATGGTGCGCCGGTCGATCGGCTACGTCAGCCAGTCGGGGTCGACGTACTCGGGCGCGCAGGCCGGCGACGAGGTCAGCGATCACGGCATGCTCTACGGGATGTCGCAGGCCGACGCCCGTCGCCGCGGCGCCGAGCTGTTCGAGCAGCTCGACCTGGACGGCCTGTGGAAGCGGACGCCGAAGACGATGTCCGGCGGCCAGAAACGCCGGCTCGACATCGTCATGGGGCTCATCCACGACCCGACACTCATCTTCCTCGACGAGCCGACCACCGGCCTCGACCCGCAGGCCCGCGCCAACCTCTGGGAGCACATCTCTCGGCTCCGCACCGACCGCGGCGCGACGGTCTTCCTCACCACCCACTACCTCGACGAGGCCGACGCGCTGTCGGATCGGATCGTCGTCATCGACAACGGCCGGATCGTCGCGTCGGACACCTCCGACAACCTGAAGGCGCAGGTCAACGGCGATCTCGTCGACCTCGAAGTGGCCGACGCCGAGCACGTCGCCATCGCCGCCGAGAAGCTCGGCGGCCTCTCCGGCGCCGTCGAGACCGACGGCAGGCACGTCCGCGGACGCGTCGAACGCGCGGGCCGCGCCGTCCCCGGCCTGCTCGGCGATCTCGCCAGGCACGGTGTCGCCCTCGACTCCATCGAGGTGATCCGGCCGACCCTCGACGACGTGTTCCTCGCCCTCACCGGGCGCTCGCTGCGTGACGCCGAGACATCGGCGGACACCGGCGTCCCACCCGATTCCGGCGACTCCGCGGGAGCCGCTCACGACCGCACGAAGGAGAACGTCCGATGAGATTCTGGCGCGACAGCTACATCGTTCTGCGACGCCAGTTGCGGATGAACCTGCGCAACCCCGCGTGGGTGCTCATCGGGATCATGCAGCCGGTGCTCTACCTGGTGTTGTTCGGACCGCTGCTCAAGCCGCTCGTCGCCTCCTTCCCCGGCGGCGCCGACAACGCGTACACCTTCCTCGTCCCGGGGCTGCTCGTGCAGCTCGGCATCTTCGGCTCGTTCTTCGCCGGATTCTCGCTCATCGGCGAGTGGCGCGAGGGCGTCATCGAGGCCGAACGCGTGACGCCCGCGAGCCGCACCGCGCTGCTCTTCGGGCGACTTCTACGCGACGTCCTGCAGCTCTTCGTGCAGGCGCTGATCCTCGTGCTGCTCGGCGCCGCGATGGGGATGCGGGGCTCTGTCGCCGGGATGGTGGTCGGCATCATCCTCACGCTCTTCATCGGCGGAGCGTGCGCCGCGGCGTCCAACGCCCTGGCGCTGACGACGAAGAGCGAGGACGTCATGGCCCCGGTCATCAACATGGTGATGATGCCGGTGCTGCTGCTCTCCGGCATCCTGCTGCCGATGACGCTGGGCCCGGCCTGGCTGCGCACGATCAGCGACTTCATGCCGTTCCGGTGGATCGTCGACGCCGTCCGCGGCTCGTTCGTCGGCGAGCTCGGCACGTCGACCAACGCCTGGGGCATCGGCTGGGCGGCGGTGCTCTTCGCGCTGTCGATGTGGTGGGGCACGGCGGTGTTCCGCAAGGAGAACGCCTAGCGCCGGTCGAGGTCGGAGCGGTCCGGCCGGATCGTCAGGCTGGCGAGGTCGTCGCGGCGCAGCGGCAGGCCGTAGACCCGCGTCAACAGCGCGGGGTCGAGAGCCTCGGCGGGCGGCGCGTCCGCCACGACCCCGCCGCCGGACAGCACGACGATCCGGTCGGCGTAGGCGGCGGCGAGATTGAGATCGTGCAGCACGACGAGCGCGCCGTCGCCCGCCGCGGCACGCTCGCGGACGACGCGCATCACCAGCTCGGCGAACCGCATGTCGAGGGCGGCGGTCGGCTCGTCGAGCAGCAGGAGCGGCACCCGCTGGGCGAGGACGCGTGCCAGAGCGACCCTGGCACGCTCCCCGCCCGAGAGTTCGCGAAAGCCCCGGTCGGCGAAGTCGACGACGCCGCAGCGATCCATCGCCTCGGTCACGGCGGCGTCGTCGTCCGCGACGTGCGGCGTCCGGCCCCACGGGAAGCGGCCCATCCGTACGACCTCGCGACAGGTGAACCCGAACCCGACGACGTGCTCCTGCGGCAGCACCGCGCGGCGACGCGCGCGGTGCAGATCCGAGAGCGCGTGCAGGTCGTCGCCGAGCAGTGTCGCCCGGCCGGCGGCCAACGGGAGCGAACCCGCGAGCGCCGTCAGCAGCGTCGACTTGCCCGAGCCGTTGGGTCCGACGAGCGCCACCGTCTCACCCGCGGAGACGACGAGGTCGACGCCGTCGACGATGCGGCGCCGGCCGCGCTCGACGGCGACGCCCTCGGCGGCCAACAACGGTGCCGTCACGCCCAGCCCCCGTTCCGCGCCCGCTCGCGGCGCAGCAGGACGAGGAACACCGGTCCACCGAGCAGCGACGTCAGCATGCCGATCGGCAGATCGGCGTATGGGACGAGGGTGCGCGCGGCGAGGTCGGCGAGCACGAGCAGCGTCGCGCCGGCCAGGGCGCTGGCCGGCAGCAGCACGCGGTGCCTCGGCCCCAGCACGAGCCGGACGATGTGTGGGATGACAAGACCGACGAACAGGATGATGCCGCAGAAGGCGACCGCCGCGGCCGTCAGCAGGGCGACGACGAGCACCGCCAGCCGCCGCACGCGCTCCACGTCGACGCCGACGTGCCGGGCCGAGTACTCCCCCAGCGACAGCACGTCGACGCGCCTGGCCAGCGCGAACGCGCCCGCGATGCCGACGACGGTCAGCGCCCCGGCCAGCCAGACCTTGCCCCAGGTGGCGTCGTTGAAACTCCCCAACTGCCAGAACACGATCTGATCACGGGCCGCCGGCGCCGCCCGGAAGACGAAGTAGGCGATGAGTCCGCCCGCGAACGCGTTGACGGCGATGCCCGTGAGCACGAGCGTCAGCACCTCGGCGCGTCCGCCGGAGCGAGCGAGCAGATACACCGCGGCGGCCGCGACGAGTCCGGCGGCGAACGCGCCGCCGGCGATCGCGTAGCCGGCCACGCCGACGCCGCCGATGAGGATCACCGCGGCGGCCCCCACCGCCGCGCCGCTGGAGACGCCGATGACGCCCGGCTCGGCGAGCGGGTTGGCGAACACGCCCTGCAGCAGCCCGCCCGCGACCGCCAGCGCCGCCCCGACGACCAGCCCGAGCAACACCCGGGGCAGCCGGACCTGCCAGAGCACGTTCTCCCCGGCCTGATCCGGCAGCGGCCCCCACGGCAGGCCGAGATGGTGCAGCAGCGAACCCGCCGTCTCGGCCAGCCCGATCGAGTGCTGGCCGAGCCCGGCCGACGCGACGACCGCCGCCAGCAGCGCGACGACCAGCGCACCGAAGACGGCGACGACGCGCGGGGCGCCGTGCGACCTCATGATCCGTACAGCGCCGTCGCCAGCGCCAGCGCCACCTCTCCGGTCCGCGGACCGAAGGCGAGCAGTTCGGCGTCGGCCATGTCGACGACGCGGCGGTCCCGTCCGGCCGGCGTCTGGGCCAGCCCGGGGACGGCGCCGAGGCCCTCCGGGCCGCCGATCGACGACAGCCCGGCGGTCATCATCAGCAGCACATCCGGACGGGCGGCGATCATGCCTTCGGCCGTCACCGGCGTGAAGCCCTCCGGCAGTCCCGCGGCGACGCCTGCGTCCTCGCCGCCGACGAGCCCGATGAGCGAATCGGCGCCGGATCCCGGGCCGCCGACCATCATGAGGCCGGTGCCGCGGGCGTAGACGAAAGCCACCCGCAGCCGACGCCCCGTCGGCGCGCGCCCCTTCGCCTCATCGATCTGCGCTTGGGTGCGGTCCGCCAGCCGCCGTCCGAGATCCGGCACGCCCAGTGCCGTCGCGACGTTCTCGATGAGCGCCCGCGTCGTCTCGACGGTGCGCGTCGACGCCAGCCAGACGACCGGGATCCGGGCACCCGTCAGCCGTTCACGCAGCGCGTCGGCCTTCGGCAGGCTCGCGTCGAGAAGCACGACGGTCGGACGCAGCGTCAGCAGCGCCTCGGTGTTGACGCCGGCGCCGCCGACCGTGAGATTGGTCACCGCGCGGGCCGCCGGGAAGGCCGTCGCCACGTCCCGGCCGACGAGCCGGCCGCCCAGGCCGAGCGCGAAGACCGTCGTGCCATAGCTGCCGTAGCGGTCGAGCGCGACGATCCTGTCGACGTCGGCGACGGTCGTCGACGTGCCGTCGGAGTTGCGGACGGTCGCCGGCAGCACGGGAGCCGCGCCCGGCGCGATCGGTTGCGGATCGGCCTGCGCGAGTCGCGCCGTGACCGGCCCGGTCCGCACCGCCTGCGACGTGGAACCGCCCACGTCGAGCGGTTCGGTGCTGCATGCGCCGAGAGCCGATACGGCACACACCAACGCGCCGATCCACCGCCCGCGTCGGCGCGCCTGGCCGCCGGAACACGTCGTCCGGCTGCCGCGCCGCCCGGAGGGCGTCACGCCGCGGCCGCGGTGCCGAGCTCGTCGAACAGCCGCCGGTTGAGCCGATAGCCGAGCGCGGCCTCGTCGATGAACCGGTCCTCGGTGGCCCCGTCCCACCCCAGCGAGTCCAGACGCGCCCGATAGGCGTCCTTGAACAGCTTCGGCTTCGCGATCTCGTCGAACGAATAGAAGCTCAGTCGCTCGGCCGGGATTCCGTAGTGCCGGCGGACGAGCGTCGCGATGATCTGCCCGCCCGACAGATCGCCCAGATACCGCAGGTAGTGATGCGCGAGGTAGCGCGCGCCGTCGGTCGCGGACGCCTCGATCCGCGCGACGTACTCGTTCGTGGCCGGCAGCGGCACGAGCCCGGCACGCCATCGCGGACCCCGCGCGGCCTCCAGGTCGGCGGCCAGCCGGTCGAGCCGCGGCAGTTCCGCGGACTGGAAGGACGCGACGACCGGATCGGTGTGCTCCGCCCCGACGCGCTCGAGCGCCTCGTAGACGAAGTACGACTGGCCGAGCAGCGCCGTGACGGCGTCCCCGGACAGCCCGCCGCCGAGCAGTGCCGCGGTGAACGCCGACTGCTCGGCGTCCCGGTGAGCGGCGTCGGTCGCGGTGCGAAGCCGTTCGCTGAACGCGGTCACGGCACCGCGGGCGTCGGCGTCGCCGCCCCGTGTCCGGCGAGGCCGCGCGTCGCGGATCCCCGTGACGTCCGCCGACTCGTCCGTCACCGACGCCCCTGCGCCGCGAGCGACGTCGCGGCGGCGGACGTCAACTTCCAGACGCCGTCGGCGTGCTCGTAGTCGAGCGGGAGCGTGATGGGCGCCGGCGTGTGCGGCGACTTGATCGACACCGTCGCCTTGGCCTTCCCGTCTCCGGTCGGCGTCACCTCGGTGACGGTGAAGACGTCCGGGGTGTAGCCGCCGCGGCTGGCCCCCTTGGCCCAGCCCACCAGCGCGGTCGCCACCTCCGGCGGCCCCGCGACGAGGCCCGCGACCTGATCGGCCGGCGTCGCCGGGTCGACGGCCTTGCGCAGCACGTCCTGCGCCGCCTCCTTGGTGAGCTCGGCGCCCGCGTGCTCGCCGTGTCCGGCCGAGGTCGAGGCGGACGCCGACGACGACGCGGCACCGTCCTTCGACTCCTCGCCGCACGCGGCGACGCCGAACACCGCGACCGCCGCGATGGCGATCCCCGCTCCGATTCTGCGAACCTGCATGTCCGACCCTTTCATCAACCCAGACCCCGCCGGCACAAAGTGAGCCAAGCCTAACAAGAAGATGGAGCCAGCGGAATCGGCCCGGTCGGGGCGACGCCGACGATTTGGGGGCGATAGCGGCCGCTGGTAGAGTCGGCCGCTGGCTATCGCGGCGGTTCCCCGTCGCCGGAAGACGAGACAGTTAGAGGTAATTTTCGCGTGGCAAACATCAAGTCGCAGAAGAAGCGCATCCTCACCAACGAGAAGGCGCGCCTGCGCAACCAGTCGGTGAAGTCGTCGCTCCGCACGGCGATCCGCTCGTTCCGTGAGGCCGTCCAGGCCGGCGAGAAGGACAAGGCCGCCGACCTGCTGAAGGCCACGAGCCGCAAGCTCGACAAGGCCGCCAGCAAGGGCGTCATCCACGCCAACCAGGCCGCCAACAAGAAGTCGGCCCTCGCGCTTTCGCTGAACCAGCTCTGATCGAGGCGGCGCCGCGGTTCGCGGCGCCTCTCCGGCGGTCTGTCGACGACGCACGTCGATCGGTCACATCCGATCGACGGCACGTCATCAGCCGCAACCGCATCCACCCCGGCGAGACCACGCGGTCGCCGGGGTGTTTTGCGCGTCGCGCACCGAGCCGACGGAATCCGCGTCCCGTGTGATCAACGCCGCGCCGAGGCGAGCCCGGCGACGTCCAGCACGGCCTTCTCCAGGGCGTAGTCGGCGTCGGCCGCCTGGCCCTTGACCGCCCCGTTGAGGGCCGCGACGATCTGCAGCGCGCGCGCCACCGAGACCGCGGTCCAGCCCCGAGCCTGCCGGCGGGCCTTGTCGACGCGGAACGGCGGGATACCGAGCTCGCTCGCGGCGGCGTACTGGTTCATCGACCCGACGGCCCGCACCCGGGCGATCGTGTGCACCGCCTCGGCGAGCGCGTCGGCGACCAGGACGTGCGCCGTGCCGCTGCCGACCGCCCACCGCAGCGCCTCGACGGCCGCCGCCGCCTGCCCGGTGACGGCCCTGTCCGCGACCTCGAAACCCGATACTTCGGCGCGTCCCGAGTAATACGTCGCCACCGCCCGGGAATCGACGCGTCCGCCCGTGTCGGCGGCCAGCTGGCCGGCGGCGGCGGCGAGATCACGCAGGTCGCTGCCGACGGCGTCGATGAGCTGCTCGCACACCTCGTCGGCGGCGCGCACCTTGTGGCTGCGGAACTCGTTGCGCACGAACGCCACCCGCTCCGACGGACGCGTGATCCGCGCGCAGTCGACGACCTCGGCGCCCGCCTTGGTCAGCGCCGCCACCATCGACTTCGCCCGGCCGCCGCCGGAGTGCGCGACGATGAGATGGACGCCGTCCGGCAGATCCTTCGCGACGTCGACGATGAGCGCCGCCGGCTCCCGGCCCGCCTCCCCCGCCGCATCGAGCACGACGATCCGGTCCTCCGAGAACAACGACGGGCTCAGATGCTCGGCCAGCTCGGCGGCCGTCACCTCCCCCGCCCGCATCCGCACGAGCGGTGCGCCCGCGGCGTCCGGCGTCGACGCCCGGGCCGCGGACACCGCGGCGGCGACGGCTCGGTCGATCAGGAACTCGTCGTCGCCGACGGCCAGGTGCAGTCGGGAACTCACGCCCGTCATGGTGCCAGAGACCTCCGATCATCCGGTGCCGCCGCCTGCCCTGGTCTACGGCGCCACCACCGCCACGCGATGCACACGGCAACGGTGACGCCCGAGACCAGGACGAATCCCAGGGCACCGTCCGGCAGCGGAATCGAACCGAACGGCACGCGCGCGGCGGCCCCGGCGACGGCACGCAGCCACCACAGCTCCGGCCAGGCCGCGCGCAACAGCGCGACCGAAACCGTGGGCATGAACGGGGCCAGCAGCGTCGCCGCCATGCCGATGAGCGTGATCGGCGCGACCACCGGGGCCACCAGCAGGTTCGCCACGAC
>JBGANR010000023.1:0-70824 GCA_044222225.1 Mycobacteriaceae bacterium | reverse complement strand
CGGCGTCGCCGGTTCGCGGATGTACCGGACGGGCGATGTCGTGCGGTGGCGTCGCGGCGGCTCGACGCTCGACTACGTCGGCCGGTCGGATTTCCAGGTGAAGGTGCGTGGTTTCCGGATCGAGCTGGGCGAGATCGAGCGCGTCCTCCTGTCGCACGACGCGGTGGCCGAGGCCGCCGTCACGGTGCATCACGACGAGCGCGTGGGTGATCGGATCGTCGGCTATGTGGTCGCCGATCCGGGGGTGTCGGATGCGGAGCTGCTCCGGTTCACGGGTGCGGCGGTGCCGTCGTACATGGTGCCGTCGGTGCTCGTGCGCCTGGACGCGCTGCCGCTGAACCTCAACGGCAAGCTCGACCGCAAGGCGTTGCCTGCGCCGACGATCACGACGGCGGACGTCTTCGTCGCGCCGCGGGACGGTGCCGAAGAGGTGGTGGCGGGGGTCGTCGCCGATCTGCTCGGCGTGGAGCGGGTGTCGGTGACGGAGAGCTTCTTCGCGCTCGGCGGCAACTCCTTGGCCGGGACGCGGCTGGTGGCGCGGATCAATGCCGCGCTCGGATCGGATATCGCGATCCGCGATCTGTTCACCGATCCCACGGTGGCCGGTCTGGCGGCTCGGGCGGAACGCTCCACGCAGGATCCGAACCGGCCCGTCCTCTCGGCCGGGGTGCGTCCGGAGCGGGTGCCGTTGTCTCCTGCGCAGGCGCGGATGTGGTTCGTCAATCAGTTCGACGTCTCGTCGGCGGCGTACAACATTCCGTTGGCGATCCGGCTGAGCGGGGACCTCGACGTCAGCGCGATGCGGGCCGCCGTGTCCGATGTGGTGGCGCGGCACGAGGTGTTGCGCACGTATTACCCCGATGACGGGCACGGCCCGCGGCAGGAGATCCTGCCGACGGCCGCGATCGAGCTCTCCGTGGTCGAGGCCGCGGACGGCGCGGCCGCGCTGGCCGAGCTGGCGTTGTTCGTGGGCCGGGGCTTCGATGTGACGACGGCGCCGCCGGTGCGCGCGAGCCTCGTCCGCATCGCGGATGCCTCGGAGACGGAGCTTGCGGAGTCGACCCGCGCATCGGAGACGGAGCTTGCGGAGTCGACCCGCGCATCGGAGACGGAGCTTGCGGAGTCGACCCCGTCGGGTGAGTTCGTTCTCGTGGTCGTCCTGCATCACATCGCGGGCGACGCGTCGTCGGTGGGTCCGCTGGCGCGTGATCTCGTCGGCGCCTATGTGGCACGCGCGTCGGGAGAGGCCCCGGGGTGGACGCCGCTGCCGGTGCAGTACGCCGATTACGCGCTGTGGCATCGCGCGGTGCTCGGTGATGACGCCGATGCCGATTCGCCGGCGGGACGTCAGGTGGCGTTCTGGCAGCAGGCGCTCGCCGGCCTGCCGGATGTGATCGAGCTGCCGACCGATCGGCCGCGGCCGCCGGTGCAGTCGACGGTCGGCGCCGACTACCGCTTCACCGTCTCGCCCGAGGTGTTGCGGCGGGTGGAGCAGGTCGGCGCCGCGCGCGGTGCGACGTTGTTCATGGTGGTGCACGCGGCGTTGTCGGTGCTGCTCGCCCGGTTGGCGCGCACGGACGACGTCGCGGTCGGCACCGCGGTCGCGGGCCGGGGCGAGGCGCGGCTCGATGACCTGGTCGGCATGTTCGTCAACACCCTGGTGTTGCGCGCGCAGGTCGATCCGGGGATGCGGTTCGACGAGTTGCTCGATCAGGTGCGGGCGGCCGATGTGGCGGCCTTCGGGCACGCCGACGTGCCGTTCGAGCGGTTGGTCGAGGTGTTGACTCCGGCCCGCGAGACGAGTTACTCGCCGCTGTTCCAGGTGGTGCTCAACTTCGCGGAGACCGGTGTGGACGGCATCGAGTTGCCGGGTCTGTCGATCGCGCCCGTCGCGGCCGACACCGGGACGACGAAGTTCGATCTGCAGTTGTCGATCGCGAAGGCGGCCGACGGCGGTCTGGACGCGACGTTCACCTACGCGACCGCGTTGTTCGACCGGGACACGATCGAATCCTTCGCGCAGCGTCTGACGACGATCATGACGGCCGCGGGCGAGAACCCGCGGGCCGTGGTCGGCGACATCGACCTGCTCGATCCCGCGGAGCGGGTCGCCGTCTCGGTGATGGGTGTGCCGTCGGTGGGCGAGGACGCGAGCTTGGCTTCGGTGTTCGCCGACGCCGTGGCGTCCGGTCCGGATCGGGTCGCGGTGGTGTGCGGGGAACGCTCGCTGACCTACGCGGAGTTGGCCCGCGCCGCGGATCGGGTCGCGGCCGCCCTCGCCGGTGGCGACGGTCCGGTCGGTGTGGCGATGGGCCGGTCGGTCGAGTCGATGATCGCGTTCTGGGGCATCGTCCGGTCCGGACGGGCCGTGGTGCCGATCGATCCGAACTACCCGGCCGAGCGGATCGGCCACATGATCGAGGACGCCGGCCTCACGGTCGGTGTCACGACGGCCGATCTCGTCGACACGCTGCCCTCGGGACCGCAGTGGTTGGCGCTCGAGGAGTTGCCGGAGCCGGACGGGCCGCTGGCGCCGATCCCGCTGCGCGCCGACGATCTCGCGTACGTGATCTTCACGTCGGGTTCGACGGGCCGACCCAAGGGTGTCGCGGTGCCGAACCGGGGGATCGCCAACCTTGCGGTGGAACTGCGTGAGCGGTTTGCGCTGCGGGCCGATGCGCGGGTGCTGCATTTCGCCTCGCCCAGCTTCGACGCGTCGGTGTTCGAGATCGCGATGGCGGTGGCGGCCGGATCGACGCAGGTGATCGTGCCGCCGACGGTGTACGGCGGCGACGATCTGGCGCAGGCGTTGGCGCAGCATCGGGTAACCCACGCGTTCGTGACGCCGGCGGCGTTGATGGCGGTCGATCCGTCGGGGCTGGATGACCTCGAAGTGATCGCGGTCGGTGCCGACGTCTGCCCGCCCGAGTTGGTGCGCCGCTGGGCGGACCAGCCGGTGCGCGGCGGCGTCCGGCGGATGTTCAATCTCTACGGGCCGAGCGAGGCGACCATCTGGTCGACCTCGACGAGCCCGATGGTGGCGGACTCGCCGATCACGATCGGCGGCCCGATCACCGGTGTCGAGATCATGGTGCTCGACGATCGGCTGCATCCGGTGCCGGACGGGGTCGCGGGTGAGCTGTACATCGCCGGTCCGGCGTTGGCCCACGGCTATCTGGGTCGGGCGGGCTTGTCCTCGGAGCGGTTCGTCGCGAATCCGCTGGGTGTGGCGGGTGCGCGGATGTACCGGACGGGTGATCTCGTCCGTCGTCGCGGCGGCGAGCTGGAGTTCATCGGTCGGACGGATTTCCAGATCAAGGTGCGTGGTTTCCGCATCGAGACCGGTGAGATCGACGCGGCGCTCAGCTCGCAGCCGGGCATCGACTTCGCGCTCACCCTCGGGGTGAAGCATCCGGTGACGGGCCAGACGGTGCTCGTGTCGTACGTCAGTGGTTCGGATGTTCCCGAGCCTGCTGCGTTGAGCATGCACATCGGCGAGCAGTTGCCGTCGTACATGGTTCCCGCGGCGATCACGGTCATCGACACCGTGCCGTTGACGCCGGCCGGCAAGGTCGACCGGCGCGCGTTGCCGGACCCGGAGTTCGGCCGCGACCGGGGTGCCGGCCGGGCGCCGGCGACGCCGACGGAGAAGCGTTTGGCGGCGATGTTCGCCGAGGTCCTCGGGGTCGAGTCGCTGGGTGTGGACGAGTCGTTCTTCGAGTTGGGCGGCGATTCGATCATCGCGATCACGCTCGTCTCGCGGGCGCGGGCCGAGGGTCTGCATTTCTCGCCGAAGGATGTGTTCGAGCATCGGACGGTGGCCGAGTTGGCTCGGGTGGCGACGGCGGATGCCGGTGAAGTCCTTGCTGAACTGGGTGCGGTGGGTGAGGCGCCGTTGACGCCGATCGCGCGGTGGCTGGTGCAGACGCGGGGTGAGTTCCGGGAGTTCTCGCAGGGGTCGTTCGTGACGTTGCCTGCGGATCCGGGTGCCGAGCGCCTGGTGGCGGCGGTGCAGGCGGTGCTCGATCACCACGACGCACTGCGGGCCGTTCTCGACGGCGACGTGCTGCGGATTCCGGAGGCCGGAACCGTGCGCGCGGCGGACGTCGTTCATCGGGTGCGGTTCGACGTCGAGCCCGGAACCGACGCGTTCATCGCGTTGGCCGAGGCCGAGCAGGCGGCCGCCGCGGCGCGGCTTGATCCGTCGGCGGGTGTCAACGTGCAGGTCGTCTGGTTCGACCCGGTCGACGATGCGAAGCAGGGCCGGTTGTTGGTGCTCATCCACCACCTGGTGGTCGATGGTGTCTCGTGGCGCATTCTGCTGCCGGATCTGGTGGCGGCGTGGTCGACAGCCGGTCCGGACGGGACGGGCGCGATCGAGTTGGCGCCGACCGGGACGTCGTGGCGGACGTGGGCGCATGCGGTGGCCGACGGTGCCGCGGGGCGTGCATCGGAGCTCGACTACTGGCGCGGCGTCGTGTCGGCCGATGATCCGGTGCTCGGAACGCGCCGCGTCGATCCCGCGGTGGACACCGCGGGAACGGTCGAGCGGTTCGACGTCGAACTGCCGGTCGAGGTGACCGAGGCGTTGCTGACGGACGTCGTCAACGCGCATCGAACCGGCCCGACCGAGGTGCTGTTGGCGGGCCTGGCGCTCGCCGTCCGCCGGGTGCGCGACGCATCGGGCGAGGCCGCATCGGGCGGCGTCGATCCCGGGCTGCTGGTGGCCCTCGAGGGCCACGGCCGGGAGGAATCGCTGGCGCAGGGCGCCGACGTGACCCGCACGGTGGGCTGGTTCACGACGATGTACCCGGTCCGGATCGGTGCCGGAGCTCGCGGAACGTCCGGTGCCGGTTCGCCGAACGCCGCGGTGCAGACGGTCAAGGAGGCGCTCGCCGTCGTGCCGGACAACGGTGCCGGCTACGGGCTGCTCCGTTTCGGGCCGAACCCGGACGGCGTGCTCGTCGACGCGTCGGAGCCCCAGGTGTCGTTCAACTACCTGGGCCGTTCGGCCGCGGCGTCGGCGGACGGTGCGGCCTACGGCTGGCAGCCGGCCGACGACGGTGGCCGGCTCGGCGGTGCGATGGACGAGGGCATGGTCGTTCCCGCGGTGCTGAGCATCAACGCCGTGACCCAGGACGCAGCGGACGGTTCGCGGTTGCGGGCGAGCATCGCGTTCGCTCCCGGCGCCGTCGATGCGGCGCAGGCGCACGCCCTCGCCGACGCGTGGCTGGCGGCGCTCGCGGACATCGCGGCGGACGGTCGCGCGGGCGGTCTGACGCCGTCGGACGTCCCGTTGGTGCGGGTGGATCAGGCGACGCTCGACGGGCTGTCGCCGGCCGCCGACGTCTGGTCGTTGTCGCCGTTGCAGGCGGGCATGCTGTTCCACGCGTCGGTGGCCGAGACGTCGGACATCTATACGGCGCAGATCGTGCTCGGCATGGCGGGGACCGTGGACGCGGCTCGGATGCGGGCGGCGGCGCAGACGCTCGTCGACCGGAATCCGGTGTTGCGGGCGTGGTTCACCGAATCGGCGGACGGGACGCCGCTGCAGGTGATCGCAGAGAGTGTCGCGGCGCCGTGGCGCGAGGTGGACCTGACGGCCGACCCCGCGGCGGAGGCGTCCGCGGCGAAGCTGCTGCGCGCGCACCGCACCGAGCGGTTCGACATGAGTGCGCCGCCGCTGATCCGTTTCCTCCTGGTGCGGATGCCCGACGGCGAGGTCCGGCTGTCGGTGACCAACCACCACATCCTGCTCGACGGCTGGTCGGTCCCGCTGCTCATGGAGCAGTTGCTGGTGCTGTACGCGACGGCCGGCGATGATTCGCTGCTGCCGAAGGACCGGTCGTTCGAGGTGTTCCTGCGCTGGCTCGCCAAGCGGGACGCCGATGCGGCGCGTGCCGCCTGGTCGGAGCGTCTGGCCGGGCTGGAAGGCCCGACGCTCGTGGCCGGCGGTCGTGCGGCCGCGGACGGCGACGTCCCCGTGGCGGCTCCGTTGCACCTGCCCGAGCGCGTCGCCGAGCGGTTGGTGGAGTTGTCGCGTGATCGTGGGGTCACGTTGAACACGCTGGTTCAGGCCGCGTGGGGTCTGGTGTTGGCGCGGTCGTCGGGTGTCGATGACGTGGTGTTCGGGGCGACGGTGTCGGGTCGTCCGCCGGAGCTCGATGGTGTGGCCCGGATGCTGGGGTTGTTCATCAACACGATTCCGGTGCGGGTGACGGTGGACGAGGACGAGCCGGTGCTCTCCTTCCTCGACCGGGTGCAGGCGGAACAGGCCAGCGTGCTGGACGCCCATCACGTGGGTCTGTCGACGATTCAGCGGGACACGGGTCTGCCGACGCTGTTCGACACGTTGACGGTGTTCGAGTCGTACCCGGTGGACCGGGAGCGGCTCTCGGCGTCGGCGGACATCGACGGCATGACCGTCACGTCCGCGGACATCAACGACGCCTCGCACTACCCGCTGACGCTGCTGGCTCAGTCCGATCCGCAGCTCGACATCACGCTGAAGTACCTGCCGTCGGTCATCGACGACCGGCGCGCCGGAACGCTCATCGACCGCCTCGGCCGGGTCCTGACGGCCTTCACCGACGCCGCCCGTCGGCGCGTCGGAGATCTCGACGTCGCCAGCGGCCAGGGACTGGTCGATACCCCGGCTGTCACGGCGTCGCCGCTGGTCGGGGAGACGATGCCGGAACTGCTCGCCGCTGCCGCCGACCGGTTCGACGAGCTGGTCGCCTACCGCGACGACGCCGGATCATCCGGGCGGGACGTGACCTTCGCCGAGCTGGACGCGTCGGCCAACGCGCGGGCGCGGGCGCTGCTGGCGCTCGGCGTCGGCGCCGACAGCCGGGTCGCGGTCGCCTTGCCGCGCGGCCTCGAGCAGGTCGTCATGGTGCACGCGATCCTGCGCGCGCAGGCGGCGTGGGTGCCGCTCGACGTGGAGGCGCCGGCCGAGCGGCTGGCCGGGATCATCGCGGAGTCCGGTGCGCGACTGGTGATCGGCGACGCTGAGACCGTTGCGCGGTTGACGCCGTTCACGGACGTCGAATGCATCGAGCCCGGCTCATGGATCGATTCCGCAAGCTCCGGCTCCGGTACGGGCGTGTTCGCCGGGACGGTCGGCACGCCGCTGCAGCCGACCGAGCTGCGCGGGGTGGCGCGTCCGGACTCGTTGGCCTACGTGCTGTACACGTCCGGTTCGACGGGGCGGCCGAAGGGCGTCGGTGTGCCGCAGGGCGCGTTGGTGTCCCAGCTGCGCTGGCTGGTCGACGAGTTCGGCTTCGGGCCGGCTGACAGCATCGTCTACAAGACGCCCGCGACGTTCGACGCGTCGGTGTGGGAACTCGTCACGGGCGCGGTGTGCGGGGCGCGCACGGTGATCGCCGCTCCGGACGGGCACCGGGACGTCGGCTACCTGGCCGATCTCATCGAGCGTGAACAGGTGACGGCGGCGCAGTTCGTGCCGTCCGTGCTCGGTCTGCTCGCCGAGGAGGCGTCGCCGACCCAGGTGGCGTCTGTGCGGTGGTGGTTCGCCGGCGGCGAGGCGCTGGGCGCGCCGCTCGTGGAGCGGCTGGGGCGGTTGTCCCCGGACGCGTCGGTGGTCAACCTGTACGGGCCGACCGAGGCGACGATCAACTCGACGGCCGCGATCCTGCGGTCCGGTGACGCGGTGTCGCTGGGCGGTCCGGTCGCCGGGACCGGCGCGATCGTGCTCGACGCACGGCTGCGTCCGGTGCCGGTCGGTGCCGTGGGCGAGCTGTACGTCCTCGGCGCGCAGCTGGCCCGCGGCTACGTCGGCCGGCCCGATCTGACCGCGGAGCGGTTCGTGGCCTGCCCGTTCACGGCCGACGGGTCGAGCACGCAGGCCTCGTCTCCTGCGCCGGGTGCGCGCATGTACCGGACGGGCGACCTCGTCCGGGCGGGCGCGGACGGCACGTTCGAGTACATCGGACGCGCCGACTTCCAAGTGAAGGTGCGCGGCCTGCGGATCGAGCTCGGCGAGATCGAGGCCGTGCTCGAGCGGCATCCCGCGGTGACGGCGGCCGCGGCCGTCGTGCACGGCACGCGGATCGACGCCTATGTGACGGGCGTCGAGACGGTGTCCGCCGACGCGCTGCGAGCGGCGACGGCGGCGGTGCTGCCGGGCTACATGGTTCCCGAGACGATCACGGTGCTCGACGCCTTCCCGCGCGGGCGGTCCGGGAAGATCGATCGCCGTGCGCTGCCCGAGCCGATGGCGGCCGAGCGCGTCTACAGCGCCCCGGCGACGCCGGCCGAGGAGGCCCTCGCGCGGATCGTGGCCGAGGTGGTCGGTGTGACGCGCGTCGGTGCCGAGGAGTCGTTCTTCGAGATCGGCGGCGACAGCATCATGGCGATGCGCCTCGTGTCCCGGGCCCGGCGCGAGGGGCTGGGATTCACCGCACGTGACGTGCTGGAGGCGCCGACGGTCCGTGCGCTCGCCGCGCGGGTGAGGGCCGCCGACGGCGGGTCCGCCGACGTGGTGGACCTCGAGCCGGCGCCGTTGTCGCCGGTGGCCGCGAAGATGGTCGAGCGGGGCGGCGACTGGTCCGGGTTCGTCATGCCGGTCACGGTCGTCCTGCCGCTGGGGATCACCCGGGAGCAGATCGTGGCGACGGTGTCGGCGGTCGTGGACCGGCATCCGATCCTGCGCGCGACGTTCGACTCCGACGCGCGGGCGTTGCTGCCGCGCGCCGCGGTGGACGTCGACGGGCTGCTGGAGCATCGGCACGTCGTGGCTGGCGAGCGGCCCGGCGAGCCGGGCCACACAGCGGCGATCGGGGCGGCTCTGACGGCCGCCGCCGCGCGGCTCGATCCGGCCGCGGGGCAGATGCTGCGTCTGGTGTGGCTCGACGCGGGTTCCGACGTGGCCGGCCGGTTGCTGTTGGTGCCGCATCACCTGGTGGTGGATTCGGTCTCGTGGCGCATCCTGATCGCCGATCTGGTGGTGGCGGGTGCCGCCGTCGCGAGCGGTGAGGTGCCGGTGCTCGATCCGGTGGGCACGCCGTGGGGGGCGTGGGCGCGTCATCTGGTGGCGCAGGCGCCGGCGCGTCGTGGCGAGCTGGATCACTGGCGTCGAGTCCTCGACGGCGCCGACCCGGTGTTGGGTCGGCGCCGACTCGATCCGGTCCGGGATCGGGCGGACACGATCGCCCGGATCGAGGCGACGATCTCGGCCGACGTCACCGCTGCCGTCACATATGCCGCGCGGGGCGAGTTCACCGCCGGCGACGTGCTCACCGCGGGTCTGGCGGTCGCATTGGCCGGATGGCGCGCCGACCGCGGCGTCGACCATTCGGCGGCGCTGCTCACCCTGGAGGGGCACGGTCGCGAGGAGCGGGTGCTCGAGGGCGCCGATCTCTCGCGGACGGTCGGCTGGTTCACCACGATGTTCCCCACGCGGGTCGATCTGTCCGGGGTCGATCTGGTGCGGCTCGCGGATCCACGCGTGGCCGAGCGGGTCATCCGGATCGCCCACGACGCGCGGGCGGGTCACCCGGACGGCGGCATCGGCTACGGCATGCTGCGTCACCTCGATCTCGAGGCCGGTGCGGTGCTGCGCGAATACGCCGAGCCCCAGGTGGTGTTCAACTACATCGGCTCCGTCTCGGCCGAGGCGTCCCTCGACGTGTCGGCCGACATGCCGTGGCTGCCGGACTTCGTCGCCTCCGACGACGATGGCCGTGCGTCGGCCGGCGGACCGGTGGCGTCCCGCGACGATCTGCCGCGGGTCAACCGGATGCCGGCACAGGCCGAGATCGACATCCAGTCCGCCGGGGCGTCGTCTCCGGAGGGTCCGGTGGTGCGGGCGTTCATCGGGTACGTTCCAGACGTCGTCGACGCCGACGACATCCGTGAACTCGTCGAACACTGGATCCTCGCGCTGCGCTTCCTCACGGGTGGTGTGTAGGAGCCGGGCGGTTCGATCCGGGTAGGGCTCCGCCGCACGGCCGGCGCCGGACAAGGGGAATGGCGATGGCACGGCTGGCCTCGATCGACGCCTGGTACCACGAGGCGCTGCGGGCGGGACGGATGAAGACCATCGTCGCCGTCTGGGCGTTCGAGGAGGGGGCGCGGCCACCCGGGCCGGACGCGGTGGCCGCGGTTCTCGCGAAGAACGCGGCCACCGCGCCGGCGCTGCGGGAGCGGGTGCTCGACGTCGGCCCGCTGGCCTATCCGCACTGGGTCGAGGACCCGGAGGATCCCGCGGCGAAGATCACGACATCGGCGGCCCGGACCTGGGCGGAGTGCCTCGCCGAGGCGTCGCGGATCGGCGATGCGCCGTTCGACACCGCCACCGGCACCTGGCGCGCCTGGATCGCGTCCGGGGTCGCCGGTGTGCCCGGCGCGGCGGGAACGGCAACGGTCGTCGTGCTCCAGATCTCGCACGCGGCGGCGGACGGGCTCGGCGCCGTCGCCCTGCAGCGGACGCTCCTCGGCGGTGAGAGCGGCGGTGCGGCGGTGGCCGGGCACGGCGATCCGACGCGGCACGTCGGCCTCACCGACAAGCTGAGCGGAGTGTTCGCGATGCCGCGGTCGGCGGTGTGGTCTGCCGAACTGAGGTGGCGGACGCGTCGCGAACCCCGGATGCCGGAGCCGGTGGCGACGCCGTTCAACGAGGACTGCTCCGACGTGCCCGACATCGTCACGTTCGCGGTTCCGCGGGCGGCGTTCGGGAGCCGCGTCACCAGCAGACTGCTGTTGGCGGTCTCCGGGGCCATGCGGGCCGTCGCCGACGACGAGGGCTGGGATCCGCGCGGCTGGGTGGCCGGGGTGCCCGTCGCGATCCCGCGCTACGACCCGCGCGCCGCCAACTCGTTGCGGGTGCCCGCGATCTCGCTGCGATCGGAGCTCGACGACGCCGGCGAGCGCGCTCGCGCGCATGCGGCGGAGCTGGAGATCAACGTCCGGCACGCGCGCGGATCCCTCGGCCGCGACCTGACGCGTCTCGCCGTCTCGGGCGTGCCCCCGCTGCGCCGGAGTGCACCGCCGCCCGCCCGTCTCACGCGGAACCTCCGGGTCGGCTCCTACAGCCGCGGATCGCGTCTGGAATGCGCGGGGATGCGGGCCGTCGCGGTCGCCGGGATCCCGACGCTGGAATATCGCGAGAACGTCGGCGTGCACGCGGCCGGGCTGGCGGGCGTCGTCATCGTCGCGGTCTCCGGTCGCGGGGGATTCCCGTTGGACGATCTGGTCGGTCGTCTCGAGGCGGAGATCACCGGACTCTCCCGGAGATAAACCGGTCTTATTGCGGTAGCGTCGCCGACGGCACGGACGTCTGTGCTGAGCTGTCAACCGTAATAGACGAGGGTTGGGGAGCCTGTGACTGATATTTCGGGTGACGTCGCGCCTGCGGACCGATACGAGGGACCGCCGCTGACGATCTCGGTGACGATTCCGGCGCACGACGAGGAGGCCGAGATCGCCGACGTCATCGGCCGCGTCCTCGCGCAGGGCGACGCGGTCCTCGAGGTGATCGTCGTCGACAACAACAGCACGGATCGGACGGCCGAGATCGTCGCCGGCATCGCCGTCGACGACCCGCGCGTCGTGCTGCTGCCGGAGTCGACGCCGGGAGTCGCGTACGCGCGCTATGCGGGTTTCGACGCTGCCCGCGGCGATCTCATCGCCAGCGTCGACGCCGACACCAGGCTGGAGCCGGGTTGGGCCGACGCGATCGTGCGCGTCTTCGCCGCGCATCCCGAGGTCGACGCGGGCGGCGCTCCGATGCTCATGCACGACCTGCCACTGCAGTGGTTGTACGCGCCGCTGCAGCGGGCGCTCGTCCGCCGTGCGGAGGCGGCGCTGACGCGCGGCGAGGTACAGACCTCACCCGGTCTGAGCGGCGCCAATTCGGTGCTTCGGGCGTCGGCGTGGAAGCTTGTCCGGGAGAAGGTCAGCTACGACCGGCGCTACTTCGAGGACATGGACCGCACGCTGCATCTGCGGCGTGCGGGCTGCACGATCGCCATCGTGCCGGGCATGGCCGCGACCGTCTCGGGCCGGCGGCGGCTGTCGAGCATCGCGTCCTTCCGCCGGTACTCCCGGGCGATGCCGCGCACCTACCGGCTGCACGGACGGACCGTGGCCGCCGCGGCCTGCGAAGTCGGCGTGGCCCTGCAACTCGTGTCACACACGGTGTTGCTGCCGGTCAACCGCGCCTGGGACCCCGACGCGCGCCGGTTCTCGCCGCGTCGGCTTCACCGCCGGGCGCCGAGCCGCGCCGAGCCGGTCGGCTGACGGCGGGTGACCGGCGTCAGCCGACCGGCTCGGCCCGTCGCTCGGTCCGCGTCACGAGCCGCCGGACCGAGAATCGTCTGCGTTCCGGATCCCAGGCGCGATTGACCGGCAGAAACACCGTGTGCCACACGATGTGGATCGCGATGGACGCGTCGACGACCACCGCGGCCACCCTGCGGCCGTGCCGCCGATAGGTGCGCGGCATCGCCTTGGAGTAGCGCCAGAAGCTCGGCACCGACGAGAGTGCGCGCCGGCCCGAGACGGTCGCGTCCATGCCCGGGACGACGGCGATCGTGCAGCCGGCGTCGAGCAGTGCCAGGCTGCGATCCATGTCCTCGTGATAGGCGCGGTCGGTGGACACGCGGTCGCGCACCGCCGTCCACGCCGACGCGCGGAGCACCGAGTTGGCGCCGCTGAGCCCCGGCAGCCGCGGGATCCCGCCCTCGGCGAGGACGCGTCGCGCGTTGCGCAGGTAGCGGCGCTGGCCGGCGGCGTACATCCCCTGCAGGGGCAGGTCGTGCATGAGCATCGGAGCGCCGCCCGCGTCGATGTCCGTGCGCTCGGCGAACAGCGTCGTGATCGCCTCCGCCCAGCCTTCGCCGACCACGGTGTCCGCGTCGATCGTCGCGATGAGATCGCCGGCCGCGGCGTCGAAGCCCGCGTAGCGGGCGTGGGCGACCCCCGGCTGCCGCTCTTCCACGATGTGGACGCGGTCGTCGTCCGCGGCGATCCGGCGGACGACGTCGGCCGTGTCGTCGGTGCAGTTGTTGTCGACGACGATCACCTCGCGGACGAGGTCGCCCTGTTCGAGAACGCGCTGTAAGGCGGCGCCGATCACGGCTTCTTCATTGTGGGCCGGGATCACCACGGAAAGCGACGGCGAGATGGCGGGGTTCTCCGGCATGTCCGGGAACGATAGTGCAGAAATGTCGGTCCCGCCACTTGATGCCCGTTCACCGAATCAAGGCGGACCGGTCGTCGACCATAAGCAGAGATTCGGCCCTTAAAGGCAGCCTTATCGCCTCGGCCCTCCGGGATTGGCCGCCGCATTCTCCTGCCCCCTACTCTCCGATGGGTGGAAGATACGCCCTGTGTAGAGGTTTGAAGTATGTCGGAGAAAACGGGGAGGTCTGTGAGGACGCGTGATGTTCCGCGTTTGTCGATCTCGATAGTCATCCCTGTGGGCGGTGAAGAGCCGGACATCGTGGATGCCGTCGCCGGGGCCTTGGCACAGGGCTCGGCGGTGCTCGAGGTGGTCGTGGTCGTCGCCGGTGATGCCGACGCCGTCGCGCAGCGCGTCGCCGCGACGGCCGTCCGCGAACCCCGCGTCCTGTTGTTGCGGGAGGCGCGGCATGGGCGAGGGCTCGCATGTCGCATCGGCTTCGACGCCGCGCGCGGCGACATCATCGCCGGCGTCGGCGCCGACGTGCGTCTGCCGCCCGGCTGGGCCGACGCGGTCGTCGGGGCCTTCGTCGAGCATCCCGAGGCCGATGTCGGCGGCGCTCCGCAGGGCCGGGGGGTGCGCGGCGCGAACGTCGCCGTCCGGGCGTCGTCCTGGCCGACCGTTCGCGGTGCGTTGGGTGACGGGGGAGCGAGCTGCACCGTCGTGCTGGTGCCCGCCATGGCGGAGACGGCTCCGGATCCACCGTCGTCGCTGATCGCCCGCACGGTGTTCCGGCGCGCGGCCAAGCGGCGCGCCGCCACGAATCGGCCCTGACGGCGATGCCGATTGCGGCGTCGATTCTGCGCCGGTGACGCCTCGGCTATGCGGGCAAGTGGGATGATGGCGGCGGCTCGCGTCCCGGGCCCTCGCCGATCGCGCCACGTCAGGAGAACGTCATGGATCAATCGCCGCAACCCGCCGAGGTCGGCCGGCACGGCCCGGCGCCGCTGTCGCTGACGGTCGTGGTGCCCGCCTTCGACGAGGAGGACACGATCGCGGCCTGTCTCGATCACGCGCTCGCTCAGCGCCGGCCCATCGACCGGATCGTCGTCGTCGACAACAACAGCACCGATCGAACGCTCGACATCGCCCGGGAGTACGCGAGCCGGCATGCGAACATCACGGTCGTCACGGAACCTCGGCAGGGCGTCTTGTTCGCGCGTACCACCGGGTTCGATGCGGTCACCACCGACCTGATCGGCCGGATCGACGCCGATACCCGCCTGCGGCCGGAATGGTCGAGTGTCGCCGTCGCCTACCTCGAGGGTCATCCGGACTGGGGCGCCGTGTCCGGACTGAACATGTTGTACGACGCGCCGTTTCAGAAGCGCGCCGAACGGCGGACCCGCCGGCGCTACCCCGAGCCCAAGAACCTCGACATGCTGAGCGGGCCGAACTCGATCATCCGGCGCGTGGCCTGGGAGGCGATACGCGACGAGGTCAGCGGGCGTACGGATATCCATGAGGATTTCGAAGCGGCGATCCTGCTCAATCGCCACGGATTCCCGGTCATGCATGTCAACGACATGCTGACCGACATCTCGCCGAGGCGATTCGGGCAACCGCCGTGGAAGGCGATGGACTATTACCATGCCCTCGGCCGGACGTACGAATTCATGGGAGTCACCGAGGAGGCGCGCCGGTATCGGCGGATGATGCCGGTGATCCGACTCATCGTGACCTTCTTCCTCTGGCCCGTATACGGCGGTTGGGACCCGGTGAAAGGCCGCTGGTCACCGCGGGCGATGTTCAACACCTCGGACCGGGTCTCGCCGGTGACGGCCGGAGGTCGGCGTGGTGAATAGCCCGCTCAGACTGTCGGTATTTGTTCCCGCATTCAACGAAGAAGCCGTCATCGGGGAATGCCTCACTCGGATACTGCGCCAGGCGAGCGTCGCCGAGATCATCGTGGTGGACAACGGCAGCACCGACAGGACGGCGCGCGTGGCCGGGGCGTTCGACGACGATCGGCTGCGGATCGTGACCGAGCCCCGGCCGGGGGTGATCCTCGCCCGGGACGCGGGATTCGCCGCCGCTTCGGGCGATCTCGTCGCCCGCGTGGACGCGGACACCCTCGTCGACGACGGCTGGGCCGACGCGATCCTCGACTACTTCGAGAAGGTGCCGTCGGCGGCCGCGGGCTACGGGATGATGACGATGTACGACCTGCCCTGGCAGCGACGTTTCGCCGAGGCGCAGAGTCGGCGCTCCGCGGAGTTGGCGGAGTCGATGGAGCGCGGCGAGTGCTCGGGGGAGCGGTTCCCGCAGGGGTCGAACTGCGTCGTCAAGGCCTCCGTATGGAAGCATGCCTCGGCGCGCGTCTCACGCCGCCGCGACATCGCCGAGGATCTCGATCTGGGACTGGTGCTGGCCGAGCTCGGCGCACCGATCGGCATCATCCCCGGGATGTCGGCGCAGATGTCCGGCCGACGGCTGCTGACGTCGCCGGTCTCGTACTGGCGATACTCGGCGCTCGCGCCGCGGACGTACCGCAATCGCGGCTGGGTGCGCGAGGCCAGGGTGGTCGCCCGCGAGGTCATGGCGACGCGCGCCGTGCATCTCGCCTTCTGGTTCCCGCTGCGATTCTGGGATCCGGACGCCCGGCGTTTCGCCGTGCGCAACGTCTTCCGGCTCCGGCCGCGGCTCGGCAATCCCAACTGACCGCCGCCGGCGGCTCCGGGATCGGCGGCGCCGGGCTCGGCTCGGCGGCTTCGGGTTCAGCCGCCGAGGGCGCCTTCCATGAGGTCGACGGCCACCGGATCCGACGTCATCTTGCCGTGGTCCGTCGTCGCGCCGGGTTCCCGGTCCTGGATCCAGATGTTCTCCACCGTCGCACCCGGACCGGCGGTGAGCAGGGCCGATTCGGGCGGCGTGATGACGCCGTCGGTCTTGCTGGCCAGAGCGACGTAGCGCACGCCGGGCACGGTGTCGCCGTCTTTGTTGAGGGCGCGCAACGTCGGCGATCCGGCCATCTGCTCGACGAACGACGGCCCGACGAGGTAGCGGTACAGCTCGATGACGGGCACGTTGAGCAGCATCGCCAGGGCGCCGATCTGCTGCTTGCCGCCGAACGACGTGCCGTGATTCGAGCCGGCGACGCTGACGAGCGTCCCGATCCGGCGCTTGGCCGGCGGGGTGATCTGCAGGTGCTTGCGGGAGACGAGCGCGCCCTGGGAATGGGCGACGACGTCGACCTTCGCGGCGCCGGTCTCGGTGAGCACCCTGTCGATGAAGCGACCGAGGTCGACGGCCGAGGTGGAGATCGGTGCGGCCCCGACGAGGCCGAGCAGATTGCCGTCGGGGACCTGCGTACCGTAGGTCGGAGCGAAGACGCAGTAGCCGTCGGCGATGAGGCGCGGGGCGAGCGTCGCCCAGGTGGACGCGGCGTCCGACCAGGTGCCGTGGACGAGGACGACCGGCCGCGGATGCGCCGTCGAGGGCCGGCAGGAGAAGTCGTTGACGCCTTCGAGCGGCTCCGGTGCGGCGTGGGCGACGCCCGGGACGAGAGCGACGACGGTCGTGACGAGCGAAGCGGTGACGCCGGCGAGAGTGCGTCGCAAGCCGCGGCGGCCGCGGCGTGGGTCGTTCCCAGCAGTGTCGTTCATTCCATCGACGATATCGCCCGTGGGGCTGGTGTGGCCAGAGTGGTGATTGGGGCCACCGTCCGTCCTGTGGCGTCGCTGTGGCCGCCCGCGGTGGTCCCGGGCTTGCCTGGGGTGATGGCCTGGTGCATACTGGACCGGTTGCCTTGCTCTCCGGCCGTGGTTCTCTGCGGCCTCTGGCAAGCTCGATGCTTCGCAATCGGTGTACGTCGGATCTCGACACGCCCGACCGCGTGGCTCGGAGCCACCAGCGTGAACGCGCTCGGCTCCACCCGAAAATTGACAGATGAACAGCGTCGATCGCGGCCCGGCGGCCTGCCCGCCCGTGCCTCGTGTGTGCTCTGTTCTTCTGTGACCAACGCTGACGGAAGAGGACACGAGAGTGGCGGGACAGAAGATCCGCATCAGGCTCAAGGCCTATGACCATGAGGCGATCGACGCGTCCGCGCGCAAGATCGTCGAGACGGTGACGCGCACCGGTGCCCGCGTCGTCGGCCCGGTGCCCCTGCCGACGGAGAAGAACGTCTACTGCGTCATCCGTTCGCCGCACAAGTACAAGGACTCGCGCGAGCACTTCGAGATGCGCACCCACAAGCGGCTCATCGACATCCTGGATCCGACGCCGAAGACCGTCGACGCGCTCATGCGCATCGACCTTCCGGCGAGCGTCGACGTCAACATCCAGTGAGCTCGCCCGCTTGGGCGCCATCTTCTACGAAGCATTAAGCGGAGAAACCAACAATGAGTGAGAAGAACCAGAAGGGCATCCTGGGCACCAAGCTCGGGATGACCCAGGTCTTCGACGAGCAGAACCGGGTGGTCCCGGTCACGGTCGTCAAGGCCGCTCCCAACGTGATCACCCAGATCCGTACGCAGGAGACCGACGGCTACACGGCCGTCCAGCTCGCCTTCGGCGCGATCGACCCGCGCAAGGTCATCAAGCCGGTCGCCGGGCAGTTCACCAAGGCGGGCGTCACGCCGCGCCGGCACATCGCCGAGGTCCGCCTCGCCGACGTCTCGGAGTATGAGGTCGGCCAGGAGCTGACCGTCGAACTGTTCGCCGACGGCTCGCTGGTCGACGTCACCGGCACCAGCAAGGGCAAGGGCTTCGCCGGCGTCATGAAGCGGCACGGCTTCAAGGGCCTCGGCGCCTCGCACGGCGTCCACCGCGTCCACCGCGCCCCCGGCTCGATCGGTGGCTGCGCCACCCCGGGTCGTGTCTTCAAGGGCACGCGCATGGCCGGCCGGATGGGCAACGAGCGCGTGACCACGCAGAACCTCAAGGTCCACAAGGTGGACGCCGAGGCCGGAATCCTGTTGATCAAGGGAGCCATCCCGGGTCGCAAGGGCGGCGTCGTGCTCGTCCGCTCCGCAGTGAAGGGCGGTGCCTAACCCATGAGCAAGCTCACCCTCGACGTCAAGGCCGCTGACGGCTCCGTCGCCGGCTCCGTCGATCTGCCGACGGAGATCTTCGACGTCGAGCCGAACATCCCGCTGATGCACCAGGTCGTCGTGGCGCAGCTCGCCGCGCGCCGCCAGGGCACGCATGCGACGAAGACGCGCGGACTGGTCTCCGGCGGCGGCGCCAAGCCGTACCGCCAGAAGGGCACCGGCCGGGCGCGTCAGGGCTCGACCCGCGCTCCGCAGTTCACCGGCGGCGGCACGGTCCACGGCCCGCAGCCGCGTGACTACAGCCAGCGCACCCCGAAGAAGATGATCAAGGCGGCCCTGCGCGGCGCGCTGACGGACCGGGTCCGCAACGAGCGGATCCACGTCGTCACCGAGCTCGTCACCGGCCAGACGCCGTCGACGAAGACCGCTCGCGTCTTCCTCGAGTCGCTGACCGACAACAAGAAGCTGCTCGTCGTGCTCGGCCGTGACGACATCGCCGCCTGGCGCTCGGTGTCCAACCTGCCGAACGTCATGCCGATCGCGCCGGATCAGCTCAACACCTACGACGTGCTGGACAGCGACGACATCGTGTTCAGCCGTGAGGCCCTCGGCAGCTTCATCGCCGCCGCGACGGGCGAGGCGAAGGAAGGGGCGCAGGCATGAGCGTCGACACCGTCAAGACCGACCCGCGGGACATCATCCTCGCGCCGGTCATCTCCGAGAAGTCCTATGGGCTGATCGAGGGCAACGTCTACACGTTCCTCGTGCACCCGGACGCGAACAAGACGCAGATCAAGATCGCGGTCGAGGCCATCTTCGGCGTCGACGTGACCAGCGTCAACACCCTCAACCGCCCGGGTAAGCGCAAGCGCACCCGGACCGGGTACGGCAAGCGCAAGGACACCAAGCGCGCCATCGTCACCCTCGCGGCCGGTAGCACCATCGAGATCTTCGGGGGCGCGGCGTAGGCCGCCCCCACGGAACAGGACGAGAAGCACATGGCTATTCGTAAGTACAAGCCGACGACCCCGGGTCGCCGCGGCTCGAGTGGTTCGGACTTCGCCGAGATCACCCGCTCGACCCCCGAGAAGTCGCTGGTCCGGCCGCTGCACGGCCGGGGCGGCCGCAATGCGCACGGCAAGATCACGACGCGTCACAAGGGCGGCGGGCACAAGCGCGCCTACCGGTTGATCGATTTCCGCCGTGCCGACAAGGACGGCGTCGACGCCAAGGTCGCGCACATCGAGTACGACCCCAACCGCACCTCGCGGATCGCGCTGCTGCACTTCGTCGACGGTGAGAAGCGGTACATCATCGCGCCGAAGAACCTCAAGCAGGGCGACAAGGTCGAGACCGGCCCGAACGCCGACATCAAGCCCGGCAACAACCTGCCGCTGCGCAACATCCCGACGGGTACCACGATCCACGCGGTCGAGCTCCGTCCGGGCGGCGGCGCCAAGATGGCCCGTTCGGCCGGCACCTGGATCCAGCTCCTCGGCAAGGAGGGGACGCACGCGACCCTTCGTATGCCGTCGGGTGAGATCCGCCGCGTCGACGTCCGCTGCCGCGCGACGGTCGGCGAGGTCG
Organism: Mycobacteriaceae bacterium; assembly: GCA_044222225.1. Lineage (GTDB taxonomy): Bacteria > Actinomycetota > Actinomycetes > Mycobacteriales > Mycobacteriaceae > JBGANR01. Next base: position 51,039 of record JBGANR010000023.1, on the reverse strand, counting down.
GCAACGCCGAGCAGAGCAACATCAACTGGGGCAAGGCCGGCCGCATGCGGTGGAAGGGCAAGCGCCCGACCGTCCGCGGTGTCGTCATGAACCCCGTCGACCACCCGCACGGTGGCGGCGAGGGCAAGACGTCGGGTGGTCGCCACCCCGTCAGCCCGTGGGGCCAGCCGGAGGGCCGGACCCGCAAGCGTAAGCAGAGCGACAAGCTCATCGTCCGTCGCCGGCGTGCCGGCAAGAACCGCTAGGAGGGAGTAGAGAATGCCCCGCAGCCTCAAGAAGGGCCCCTTCGTCGACGACCACCTCCTGGCGAAGGTGGACGTGCAGAACGAGAAGGGCACCAAGCAGGTCATCAAGACCTGGTCGCGCCGCTCGACGATCATCCCCGACTTCATCGGCCACACCTTCGCCGTCCACGACGGCCGCAAGCACGTGCCGGTGTTCGTCTCGGACAACATGGTCGGGCACAAGCTCGGCGAGTTCGCTCCGACGCGGACGTTCAAGGGCCACATCAAGGACGACCGGAAGGGTAAGCGTCGATGAGCAACGCGAAGACGGGTGTCGCGCAAGCGGCTCCGACGACCGCCCGGGCGACGGCGCGCTTCGTGCGCGTCACGCCGATGAAGGCGCGCCGCGTGATCGACCTGGTCCGCGGTAAGGACGCCGACGAGGCGCTCGACATCCTGCGGTTCGCGCCGCAGGCGGCGTCGGAGCCGGTCGCGAAGGTGCTCGCCAGCGCGATCGCCAACGCCGAGAACAACCTCGACCTGGACCGCCGCACGCTCGTCGTGTCGAAGGCGTTCGCGGACGAGGGTCCGACGATGAAGCGGTTCCGCCCGCGTGCCCAGGGCCGTGCGTTCCGGGTCCGCAAGCGGACCAGCCACATCACGGTCGAGGTCACGAGCCTGGCGAGCAAGGTCGCCGGCACGGGCCGCGCTCGCAACAACGGGAAGGGAGCTCAGTAGTGGGCCAGAAGATCAACCCGCACGGCTTCCGCCTCGGTATCACCACGGACTGGAAGTCCCGGTGGTACGCGGACAAGCAGTATGCGGACTACGTGAAGGAAGACGTCGCCATCCGTAAGCTCCTCTCGACGGGGCTGGAGCGGGCGGGCATCGCGAAGGTGGAGATCGAGCGCACGCGGGATCGCGTCCGCGTCGACATCCACACCGCGCGTCCGGGCATCGTCATCGGCCGTCGCGGCACCGAGGCGGATCGCATCCGCGCCGACCTGGAGAAGCTGACCGGCAAGCAGGTCCAGCTGAACATCCTCGAGGTCAAGAACGCCGAGTCCGAGGCCCAGCTCGTGGCCCAGGGCGTCGCCGAGCAACTGAGCAACCGTGTCGCGTTCCGTCGCGCCATGCGTAAGGCGATCCAGTCGGCGATGCGTCAGCCCAACGTCAAGGGCATCCGGGTGCAGTGCTCGGGTCGCCTCGGCGGCGCCGAGATGAGCCGCTCGGAGTTCTACCGCGAGGGTCGCGTCCCGCTGCACACGCTGCGCGCCGACATCGACTACGGCCTCTACGAGGCGAAGACCACCTTCGGTCGCATCGGCGTCAAGGTCTGGATCTACAAGGGCGACATCGTCGGCGGCAAGCGTGAGCTGGCCGCGGCGGCGCCGTCCGAGGATCGTCGCCCGCCGCGCCGTCCGAGCCGCCCGCGTCGCAGCGGGTCGGCCGGTACGACCGCCACCAGCACCGAGGCCGGCCGCGCGGCCGCTTCGGCGGAGGCCCCGGCGGGCTCCGCAGAGAACCAGGAGGGCTGAGGCACATGCTGATTCCCCGTCGAGTCAAGCACCGCAAGCAGCACCACCCCGACCTGTCGGGTCAGGCGTCGGGCGGCACCAAGGTGTCGTTCGGCGAGTACGGCATCCAGGCTCTGGAGAGCGCGTACATCACCAACCGGCAGATCGAGTCGGCGCGTATCGCGATCAACCGCCACATCAAGCGTGGCGGCAAGGTCTGGATCAACATCTTCCCGGACCGCCCGATCACGAAGAAGCCGGCCGAGACCCGCATGGGTTCCGGCAAGGGCTCGCCGGAGTGGTGGGTCGCGCCCATCAAGCCGGGCCGCGTGCTGTTCGAGATGAGCTACCCCAACGAGCAGATCGCCCGTGAGGCGCTGCGGCGCGCGCAGCACAAGCTGCCGTGCAAGACCCGGATCGTGACACGAGAGGAGCAGTTCTGATGGGACTCGGAGTCGCCGCAGGCGAACTGCGTGACCTGGACGACGACGCCCTCGTCGATCGCCTGAAGGAGTCGAAGGAAGAGCTGTTCAACCTGCGCTTTCAGATGGCGACGGGGCAGCTGACCAACAACCGTCGGCTGCGTGCCGTGCGCCGGGAGATCGCCCGGGTCTACACGGTGATGCGGGAGCGCGAGCTCGGCCTCGCCACCGGCCCGGACGGTGACGACGCGTGAGTGAGGCGAACGTGAGTGAGAACAAGGAAGAGCGCGGCAGCCGCAAGGAGCGGATCGGCTACGTCGTCTCGGACAAGATGCAGAAGACGATCGTCGTCGAGCTCGAGGACCGCGTGAAGCATCCTCTGTACGGCAAGATCATCCGCACCACCTCCAAGGTGAAGGCGCACGACGAGAACGGCGTCGCCGGTATCGGCGACCGCGTCCGCCTCATGGAGACCCGCCCGCTGTCGGCCACGAAGCGCTGGCGGCTGGTCGAGGTGCTGGAGAAGGCCAAGTAGGTCCGGCTCCCACGCTTCGAGAAGCGACACGAAGGCCCGTCCCGTTCTGGGGCGGGCCTTCGTGGTATGCGGGGTGCGGTTTGTGCGCGCGCTGTCCGTTGTCGCGCGGGTTTTCCGTTCCCGCTCGGACTATCGGCGCGGCGGCAACGGATTCCGCAGGCGGGAACGGGATGTCGGTGTGTGCTGGGGGAGGGGTTTGCGCGGACGTCTACCCCGATGCACGGTCGTCCAAGGTCATGGCCTTGGACGATCGTGCATCACCTTGGGCGTGTAGGCATTGGGCTATTCGTCGACAGTGTAGTACGCGATTCGGATGTCCATGTCGGTCGGCGGAGAACTGTAGTCGGTGGTGAAATGGATCGTCCAGGCCGGCTGGCTGCGATCCATCGCGCCCCAGCCGTAGCCGAGAACGGACGATTCTTTGCCGCCGACGCGGCAGAAGAAGGTACCTTCCATGCCGTCGCGATGCCTTCCGCCGAGATTGAGTCCAGGTCGGCACGCGAATCCATTGGCCAACTCGATGGTCGTAGGAATTGCTGGATCATTCGGTTGGACGTAATTCAGCCAGTTGATGTCCTTGTGTTCCTTCAGGTTTGAGCCAGTCGCGAATGTGTCGGGTGGCAGGCAGTAGGCCATGTCGGCATTGACCCAGCAATCTAGAGCCTCGTCGCCACCCCAGTTGCATCGCGCTGTAGATTTTCCGTATGGCGTGGCCGAGCGGTTCCAGCAATTGGTTTGCGGTCCAGACTGGTCAACGCCTGTACTAGCATAACCTGGATTGAGTTGGATTCCGGTCGCGGTCTTGACAAAGGGTCGTTTGATGACCCGGATCGCGGTGCCATTGTTGCCGTTGGTTGAGGGTTCGGTAACAACCTTGTCAGGATCGGCGCCGGGCGGAAGGTTGTCGAACTTCGTGGCCTTCGCTGCGGCGGGCTTGAGCGGGTTTCCGCAGGCGCAGCGGACGCGCGGTGTCCCATCGGCGTCGGTGAGGACGGCGGTGCCGGCATCGAGTACGGATTGCAATTCGCGAGGGCTGTCGCCCTCGTAGTCGTGATTGGTCACCTGGACGGGCACCGTGAGCCGGCGCGATTGGAGTCTGTCTATGTAGCCGTTGATCTCGGCGACGCTGATCCCGAGAATCTGGGCCCAGTTCTGCGCCAGTCTCGGATTGGACGCGAGATGTTTCTTGAGGGCCTCCTTGTCACAGTCGTCACCGGCGATGGACGTGACGTCGGCGGCCCCGACGAAGTTGCCGGGAACGTCGACCGGTGCGCCGGGCTTGACTATCGACGGCGTCCACGGACTCGACGTCATGGTGTCGGCTGTCTCCCACCGCGCGGTGACGTCGTCATCGTTGAGCGCGTAGACCACGGCCGCGACCAGGACGGCGAGAGCAGCGACGACAGCCCCGGCGAGGATCCAGGGGAGCCGGGAGCGTGCTGGTACCTGCGGATGTGCTTCGAATTGCTGGCTATTCATCATTCACTGGCTCCACTGGTCGCTATTCGTCGATGGCGTAGTAGGCGACTCGGACGTCGACGGTCGTGAGAGGCGTGGGTGGTGGAACGTTATGTTCTGGTTCGTCACCTATTTGGACCGTCCACACTGAACCGTGACGTTTTGACGCCACCCCTTGAGCGAAGAGAAAAAATTGTCCATCGATGGAGATCGAAGCCTGACCGGCTATCAGATCTGGATTAAACGAGTCGCACAACACTACTGTAGTACTGTGGTGTGGCTGATTCTTGAGCCGGCTTGTAAGTAGTTGGGTCGTTAGTCGAATCCGCACGACTTGCCATTCGTGAACTCAGACATCGTCACGATGCGCCGGACTTTTTCATCCGAGTCATAGAGGAACAGAATAAACCGTCCGGTGGCGCGGTCGCGATAGAAATCTGTCCAGGTTCCTCCGCTTGTTAGACAGCGGCCTGGCTCGAACGGTGCGTATGCATGCTCGACATCTGGTCGCTCTGAACCCACCTTGATACCGAGATCTGTTGTCGTCCAATTAAATCTGTAGATCATACCGTCTGGGTTCACATAGATTTCTTTGTCGGCGGATCTGGCTTTTGAAAGGCTTGAAAAGTAGTAGAATTTTGTGCCGACGCGGTACATTCCGAGATCTGATGTAATAGTATCGCTTTCTATGTATGTATTTGGAATCTTCGACTCTGGATCCCCGATATATACGCCGCCAGCCCCGCCGAACGTAAGCGCGCTCGACGGGCTGAGTGTTACTTTCTCGACTTTTTCGGCGGGCGGCGGTGCGCTCCGATTACCTTCGCAGATATCACGAAAGTCGGAACTTCGCGACGTTGTTTCTCCACGAGTAGGAGAACGTTGCAGCCCTCGATACGTCCATACTCCGTTGCACCACCCTAGATCGGCGGCGAGCACCCAGATCTCGCTCAGCGGCTGACCTCCGCCATTCTGCTGAGATCGCCCCTTGCCGACGGCCTCCTGGCTGCCCCATGACTCCCACGCGATCTCGCTGACCGTGCTTGATGCCGTCGAGGCGATTGAGAAGAAGTCGGGTCTCGCCTTGCCGAACCCGACTGCGTACACGTGAAACTTGTCCCGCCCCAGTACAGGTTCCGGCTTTGGTTCCTCCACCGGCACGCAGCCGCATAGCATCACGGTCGTCACCGTGCCCGACGCCACTCCTTTCATTCCGGAGTACCCGATGCGGTAGCCGGTACCCGCCTTCTTGTCGGCTACGAAAGTCGCGCTACCGGCGGAATCGGATATCGGTTCGCCGTACAGCTGAACTGCCCTCGACCCCGGTGAGCCCGCAGCCACCCCATCGATCGTCGACCCGCCGCTGCCGGGGACGGTACTGCCGGGGGCGAGGGGCGCGATCTCGACGAGGACACCGTTCTCGATGGTGTAGGCGCAGTCTTTCCAGATGTAGACCGTCCTGTTGCCGGAGGCTTCACCGGTGGTCGGGAAGTCGCCATGTCGCGCGCGGATATCCTCGAGCCGATCGCCGAGTTTCATGTCGCCACGACCGGTCGTCGTGAGTCGGGTCGCGGCGAGGTTCGCGTTCTGTACGGCCGTCAATCGCGCGATGAGTTGGTCGGTGTTGTCGGCGGTGACGTAGATTCCGCCGCCCTTGTCGGCGACGCATTTCAACGCAGGGACGTCGGCTTTGAATCCGACGGCACTGATGGTGAGGTCGGGGCGTGCGGCGCGGATGGTCGCGACCGTCTCACACGGATCGGGACTGCAGTTCGGTTCGCCGTCGGAGACGACGACGAGAGAGGCAGTACCGGCGGGGAGGGATTCGGCGCCGGCGCGGATCGCCGCGCCAAGAGGCGTGTAGCCCTGCGCCTTGAGTGGTTCCAGCGAGCGGGTGACCGACGCCTTGTCGAGTGGCGCCACCGGCACGACCGTGGAGATGTCACCGCAGCCGAGATCGATGGGGGTCGTGGCCGCCGGCTTCGTCGCACCGAGTGCGATGACTCCGAAGGCGGTCTTGTCGGGAAGTCCGTCGGCGAGGGCGATGACGGCCTTCTTCGCCGCGTCGATACGCGGTCCAGGTGCGTCGGGAGTGTTCATGGAGTCGGACGCGTCGAGCACGATGACCGTGGGGATGGGCGCGGGCGCGACGGTGTCGGGCGCCGATGACGTCGGACTGTCGGTGGATCGGCCGGAGCAGGCGGCGAGCACGAGCGCCAGGACGGCGGTCATCGTGACGGTCGCGCGACGTGACATGAACTGAACCTATGGGTCGTCGGACGTTCGTCGCAGTCGTCCATTCAGGGGACGCCGCGGCCTGGAGCTTCGGCTCCGCCGGGCGCTCATTCGAATCTATCGAGCTCGTGTACTTCAGTGGCACCGGTGCGGGCGTGTTCGCCGGCGTCGAGCAGTCGGCGCGCGTTTGTGACGGAGCGGAGCAGGTACGCGGTCTCTTGCCACGCGGCGTACTCGTCGGCGGGCATGAGGATGGCATTTCCGTTGCGGGAGACGATCTCGAGGGCGGTGCGGTCGTCGTTGACACGCTCAATGAGTGACAGCAGGTTCTTGCGGGCCTCGCTCGCAGTGACAGACATAGTGCGCCTCTTGTCGGACGGATGCGGTTATCGGTATGGAGCTGCTGGGTGCCAGCCTTCGACGGACTGCCGGTCGTCGCGGTGGCGAGCCAACCGTAAGACGTGGACTCTACCGACGAAGCTGCGGGTGGACAGTCGTCAGGTCTGGGTCGTCAGTCGGTTCGAGCTCGAACGATCGGTATTCTCGTTCTACGTTTCATCGATAGCGTAGTAGGCGACTCGAATATCGACAGCTGTGAGTGGATCTTGGTTGTCGGTGGAGAAGAGGATGGTCCACATCGACTGGCGATGGTCGATCTCTCCCCATCCGTGTCCATGCTTCGACGAGGATGAGTGAACATCACCTGATTGGCAGGCGAACTTGCCCTGGAGGCCGTCCCGCGGATTTCCTTGAAAGGGTTGGCGGGTGCAGAGGAATCCGTTGGCTAGTTCGATTGTTGGGTGATAAGCATCGTCTGTATCGCTCCAATCGTCGACCGGATACTCGGAGAGTTCCGTTTGCGTGATGTCCCAGAGGCAACTGACGTAGGCGTCTGTAGGCCAACAGGTCGAATACCCGTCGCCGGTGCTGCTGCAACGGGAAGCCGACGTCCCATAAGGAGTGGTGGAGCCGCGGCGACAAAATACCCGGGGAACCGAATTTCGGCTGATCGTGTATCCTTGCGTCGGCTGTGTTCCGGATGACGTCTTGGTGATAGGTCGTTTGATGATGCGGATGGCTGTGCCTTTATTGTGATTGGCGGCTGTATCGGTCACGACTGCCCCAGCGTCTGCGCCCGGTGGCAGGTTATCGAACTTCGTAGCCTTCCCCGCGGCCGGCTTGAGCGGGTTCCCGCAAGCGCAACGGACGCGCGGCGTCCCATCCGCATCGGTGAGGACAGCGGTGCCGACATCGAGGACCGACTGAAGTTCCCGCGGACGGTCTCCTTCGTAATCGTGGTTGGTCACCTGAACAGGTACGGCGAGACGGCGTGACTGCAGGCCGTCGATATACGAATCGATATCGGCTACCGCAATTTCGAGGATCTCCGCCCAGTTTCGAGCAAGCTTCGGATCGGAGGCCAGGTGCCTCTTGAGCGCAGCCTTGTCGCAGTCGTCGCCGGCGACGACAGAGGTAACGGAAGCGGCGCCGACGAAATTTCCGGGAACCGTGACCGGTGCTCCCGGTTTGACGATCGACGGCGTCCACGGATTAGAGGTCATCGTGCTGGGTGTCTCCCAGCGCGCGGTGACGTCCTCGCCGCGGTTGAGGGAATAGACGATCGCCGCCGCGAGGACGGCCAGCGCGGTGACCACGGCGCCAGCAAGAATCCACGGTAGGCGCGATCTGACGGGTGTCGACGGGTAGTTCTCGGCAGGTGGATGGCTCACATGCAACCCTCAGACGCGTAGTGCCGGCCGATGCTCGGTGGTCCGGACGTGCCGTCGTCGGAGATCGGGAACCCGATGAATCGGCGCGGATCGGTCGATCCCTTCGGCCTCACTTCGATGGCCGGCGAGGCCTGGCCGCCGATCCCTCCCTCGCGGATGTCGTGGTCTTTTGAGTAGGCGGCGCGAATCTGGGCGGGTGTCGATCCGTCGCCGACGCCGCGATCGGTCTTGGCGCCGGCCGGAGTATCGATTCCGGTCACGGCTCGAGTCTTTTGGTTTATCCATACTTGGGAACGCCATATGGCACTGCCGGGAGGCTCGTTGGATAGAGCTCGGCATCGACCCTTGTCGGCCGTGTCGTAGTGGTCCCGCGTCAAGGGGGTGACGAGCGGAAGGATCTCTTGGTCGGTCATCCCGATCTTCCAGGAGCCGTAGCCGTCCATCGTGGCGACCGGGGAACTGGGTGTTGTGCTTGTCGACGATTGGGTGGGTGACGCTGAGGTCGACTTCGATGTTGGCAAGTCTGGTTGACTCGTGGATTCGTCGACCGCGTAGTATGCGACTCGAACGTCATCCGTAGTGAGTGGCTTAGGTGTGGTACCTGAAAACGGTATATCGCCTGTCCTGGCTGTCCATACAGGGCCGCTGCGGTCTATGTCGCCCCAAACTCGAGTTCCTTCGTCTCCGCGAAAGCAGCCGAGCAAGCTGGGCTTTCCCTCGCCTCGACCGTCATTGGAGTAGTAGTAATAGCGATAGCATAGAAATCCGCTTACGAGTTCGATGGTGTCAGGTTGACTGGGTGCGGGCGGATCTACGGATGGCTGTACCCACTTGACGGGAGCGTGTACGAGTGTGGTATCGGCGATGTTTGTGAGGCAATAGACGTCGGTCCCGTCGGGCCAACAACGGAATTTTGTGTCACTGAAATAGCAGTTCGCGACGCCTGGCCCGTATGGTGTAGGTATTCCCGGATTGCAGAGTATCGATGGGAAGCTGTTGCGCTCGTCGATCCTGTAGCCAGGTGCGAGTTGAATACCGGATGCGGTCTGAGTGAATGGGCGTTTGATGATCCGAACAGCGGTGCTCTTGGTGCCGTTAGTGCTCGGGTTTGTGACGATCTTGTCGGGTTCGGCGTCGGGCGGCACGTTGTCGAACTTCGTGGCCTTCACGGCAGCCGGCTTCAGCGGATTGCCACAAACACAACGCACGCGCGGCGTCCCGTCGGCATCCGTCAGCACAGCGGTACCCACGTCGAGAACGGATTGCAGTTCCCGCGGGCTGTCGCCTTCGTAGTCGTGGTTCGTCACCTGCACCGGAACCGTGAGCCGTCGGGATTGAAGCCGGTCGATGTAGCCGCTGATCTCGCCGGCAGTGATCCCGAGAACCCGGGCCCAGTTCTCGGCCAGCCGCGGGTCGGAGCCGAGGTGGCGTTTGAGGGCTTCCTTGTCGCAGTCGTCACCGGCGACGGACGTCACGGTGGCGGTGCCGACGAAGTCACCGGGAACGGTGACCGGTGCACCGGGTTTGACGATCGACGGCGTCCACGGGTTGGAGGTCATGGTGCCGGCGGTCTCCCAACGGGCGGTGACGTCCTCGCCGCGGTTGAAGGAATAGACGATCGCGGCGGCGAGAACGGCCAACGCGGCGACGACTGCCCCGGCAAGAACCCATGGCAGCCGGGAGCGGGCCGATGAGTAGTTCTCGATCGGCGGTCGGTCCATTTGCGAATCCTATGGGCGGCCGTGGACGCGTTGCAGTCGTCTGATCGGGCGACGCCGGCGTCGAGAGAGGCATCCTGCCCCGATGTCGAGGACCTACGAATCACCCCGGGCGGTACCAGGTCGCCAGCCGAAGGGCAGAAGGTCTCTTACCGCCACGTCGCCGTACTACACCGCGTCGTACCGCCCTAGCGTCCGAACATGGGCACTCATGACGGACCCGACGCCGCGTCCGCGCTACTGAAGACGGGCCGGTTCTTCACCCGCTGGGACGAGACGACCGACGGCCGCGTCGTCTTCCGTCGCGGCGGCCGTGACGGCGATGTCTTCTACCGTGACCGCTGGAACCACGACAAGGTGGTGCGCTCCACCCACGGCGTCAACTGCACGGGCTCGTGCTCGTGGCAGGTGTACGTCAAGGACGGGATCATCACCTGGGAGAGCCAGGAGACCGACTATCCCTCACCGGGCGGCGACCGGCCCGACTACGAGCCGCGAGGTTGCCCCCGCGGCGCGGCCTTCTCCTGGTACACGTACTCACCGACGCGCGTCCGGCATCCGTACGTCCGGGGCGTGTTGCTCGAGGTGTTCCGCGCGGCGAAGGCCGAGCACGACGGGGATCCCGTCAAGGCGTGGGCGGCCGTCACCGACGACCCTGAGCTGCGCAAACGCTACCAACGCGCACGCGGCAAGGGTGGGCTGGCGCGGGCCTCCTGGGACGAGGCGCTGGAGCTGGTCGCGGCGTCGTACGTGCACACCATCGCCGAGCACGGCCCGGATCGCCTGGTCGGGTTCTCGCCGATCCCGGCGATGTCGATCGTCTCGCACTGCGTCGGCACTCGGTTCACACAGCTGCTCGGCGGCGTCATGACGTCGTTCTACGACTGGTACGCCGACCTGCCGGTGGCCAGCCCGCAGGTCTTCGGCGACCAGACCGACGTCCCCGAATCCGGTGACTGGTGGGACGCGACGTACCTCATGATGTGGGGCTCCAATGTCCCGGTCACCCGCACGCCCGACGCGCATTGGATGGCGGAGGTGCGTTACCGCGGCACGAAGGTCGTCGTCGTCAGCCCCGACTACGCCGACAACACGAAGTTCGCCGACGAGTGGCTGCCCGCCCAGGCCGGCACGGACGGCGCGCTGGCGATGGCGATGGGGCACGTGGTGCTGCGGGAGTTCTTCGTCGAGCGGCAGACGCCGTTCTTCACCGACTACGTGCGCCGCTTCACCGACCTGCCGTTCCTCGTCCGGCTCGACGCCGGCCCCGAGCCCGGCACGTACACGACCGGCAAGTTCCTCACCGCCGCCGACCTGCCCGAGCACGCCGACGTCGACTCCGCCGAATGGAAGACGGTGCTCGTCGACGAGGCCACCGGACGCACCGTCATCCCCAAGGGCTCGATCGGCTTCCGCTACGCCGACGCGGGCAAGGGCGATTGGAACCTCGACCTCGGCGACGTCGTTCCGGCGCTGTCGATGAGCAGCGAAGACGCGGAGCCCGTCGAACTGCTGCTGCCCGCGTTCGACGCTCCCGACGGTTCCGGCTCGATCGTCCGGCGCGGGGTGCCGGCCCGGCGCGTCGGCGGCCACCTGGTCACCACCGTCTACGACCTCATGCTCGCTCAATACGGTGTCGGGCGCGACGGTCTGCCCGGCGAGTGGTCCGACGGCTTCGACGACGCGTCGACGCAGTACACCCCGGCGTGGCAGGAGCAGATCACCGGCGTCCCGGCCGCGGCGTGCGCCCGGATCGCCCGGGAGTTCGCGGCCAACGCCGAGGAGTCCGGCGGTCGCTCGATGATCATCATGGGCGCCGGCGTCTGCCAGTGGTTCCACGGCGACGTCACCTACCGCGCCATGCTCGCGCTGCTCATGCTCACCGGTTGCCTCGGCCGCAACGGCGGCGGTTGGGCGCACTACGTGGGCCAGGAGAAGTGCCGGCCGCTCACCGGCTGGATCTCGCTGGCCAACGCGCTCGACTGGTCGCGTCCGCCGCGGACGATGACCGGTACGTCCTACTGGTACATGCACACCGGTCAGTGGCGTAACGACGGCTACTCGACGGACGCGCTCACCTCGCCGCTCGCGCCGGGGCACCTGCGCGGCGTGCACACGGCGGACGCGATCTCGCAGTCGGCGCGGCTCGGCTGGATGCCGTTCTATCCGCAGTTCGACCGCAACCCGCTCGACGTCGCCGACGAGGCGACCGCGGCCGTCGAACGCGGCGAGGCGACGGACGTCGGCGCCTACATCGCCGCCGAGTTGGCCGCGGGCCGGCTCGGCTCGGCGCTCGACGACATCGACGCGCCGCAGAACTGGCCGCGAACGATGATGCTCTGGCGGTCGAACCTGTTCGGATCCTCCGCCAAGGGCAACGAGTACTTCCTGCGCTATCTACTCGGCACCGATGCCGGTGCCGGACTGCAGGGCGGTGAGAATCCGGCGGCGACGCGTCCGGCCGACGTCGCCTGGCGCGACGAGATGCCCGAGGGCAAGCTCGACCTGCTCGTCTCGGCGGACTTCCGGATGACCTCGACGACGCTGCTCTCCGACGTCGTCTTTCCGGCCGCCACCTGGTATGAGAAGCACGATCTCTCGTCGACGGACATGCACCCGTTCGTCCACGCCTTCTCGCCGGCGATCGATCCGCCGTGGGAGGCGCGCTCGGACTTCACGATGTTTCACAAGCTGGCCGAGCGCATCGCGCAACTGGCCCGGACGCGGCTCGGTGTGCGACGCGACCTCGTCGCCGTGCCGATGCAGCACGACACCCCGGGTGAGTTGGCCTGTCCGAGCGGGCGCGTCGACGACTGGAAACACAAGGGCACGACCGGCGTCCCCGGCCGGAACCTGCCGACGTTCACCGTGGTCGAGCGGGACTACGGTGCGCTCGCGGAGAAGCTGTCGACCGTCGGGCCGCTCGCCGATTCGCTCGGTTTCACGGTCAAGAACATCACGTATCCCATCGCCGAGCACACCGAGCGGCTCGCGTCGCGCAACGGCGTCATGCTCGGCGGCGCAGGCGACGGCCGTCCGGCCATCGACACCGACGTCAAGCTGGCCGAGGCGATCCTCGCGTTCTCGGGGACGACGAACGGTGCGCTCGCGACGGCGGGTTTCGAGCGGCTTTCCGAGCGCGTCGGCGTTTCGCTCGCCGATCTCGCCGAGGGGGCGGAGGAGCGTCGGATCGTGTTCGCGGACACCCAGGCGGCGCCGGTGCCGGTCATGACATCGCCGGAATGGTCGGGCTCGGAGACCGGCGGCCGCCGGTACGCCCCGTTCACCGTCAACATCGAGTACGGCAAGCCGTTCCACACGCTGACCGGACGGATGCACTGCTATCTCGACCACGATTGGATCATCGAGCTCGGCGAGACGTTGCCGATCTACCGGCCGCCGCTCGACATGCATCGGCTCTTCCGTGAGCCGCGGCTCGGGCCGGACGGTGCGCAGCAGGTGGTGGTCCGTTATCTGACGCCGCATTCCAAGTGGTCGATCCACTCGGAATACCAGGACAACCTCTTCATGCTGTCGCTCTCGCGCGGCGGCCCGACGGCATGGCTGAGCCCCGCGGACGCCGAGGTGATCGGCGTCGTCGACAACGACTGGATCGAATGCAGCAACGCCAACGGCGTCTTCGTCGGGCGGGCCGTCGTCTCGCACCGGATGCCGGCGGGCGTCGTCTTCGTGCACCACGCGCAGGAGCGCACCATCGACGTTCCCAAGGCGGAGAAGTCGGGGCGTCGCGGCGGCATTCACAACTCGGTGACGCGACTGCTGGTCAAGCCCAGCCATCTCATCGGCGGCTATGCGCAGCTCTCGTACGCCTTCAACTATCTCGGCCCGACGGGCAATCAGCGGGACATGGTCTCGGTGATCCGCAAGCGCTCTCAGGAGGTGACCTACTGATGCGAGTCATGGCTCAGGTCGGGATGGTGATGAATCTCGACAAATGCATCGGCTGTCACACCTGCTCGGTGACGTGCAAGCAGGCGTGGACCAATCGCGCCGGCACCGAGTACGTGTGGTTCAACAACGTCGAGACGCGACCCGGGCAGGGTTATCCGCGACGCTACGAGGACCAGGAGAAATGGCGCGGCGGCTGGACACTCGACAAACGTGGGCGGCTCAAGCTACGCGGCGGCGGCCGGTTGCACAAGCTCGCGACGATCTTCGCCAGTCCCGTCCAGCCCGAGCTCTCGGACTATTACGAGCCGTGGACCTACGACTACGAGAAGCTCGTCGAAGCACCTCTCGGCGACGATTTTCCGGTGGCGCGTCCGAAATCCCTCATCACGGGTGAGGACATGAAGGTCGAGTGGTCGGCGAATTGGGACGACGATCTCGGCGGCTCCATTCGGCACGGCCACGAAGACCCGATCGTCGAGAAACTGCGCCGCGAGGCGGAGGATGCGATCCGCTTCGAATTCGAGAAGACCTTCATGTTCTATCTGCCGCGGATCTGTGAGCACTGCCTCAATCCGTCGTGCATGGCGTCGTGTCCTTCCGGGGCGATCTACAAGCGTGCCGAGGACGGCATCGTGCTGGTGGATCAGGACCGCTGCCGCGGTTGGCGGCAGTGCATCACGGGTTGTCCGTACAAGAAGATCTATTTCAATCACCGCTCGGGCAAGGCCGAGAAGTGCACGCTGTGTTATCCGCGGATCGAGGTCGGCCAGCCGACGGTGTGCTCGGAGACGTGCGTCGGCCGGCTGCGCTACCTCGGTCTGTTCCTCTACGACGTCGACGCCGTCAGCGCCGCCGCCGCGACGCCCGACGACAAGGACCTCTACCGGGCCCAGCTCGACCTGCTGCTCGACCCGGACGACCCCGAGGTGATCGCCGCCGCCCGGCGCGACGGCATCCCCGAGGACTGGCTCGACGCGGCACGGCGCTCGCCCGTCTACGCGCTGGCCAAGCGCTATCGGGTCGCGCTGCCGCTGCATCCGGAGTACCGGACGATGCCGATGGTCTGGTACGTGCCGCCGCTCTCGCCCATCGTCGATCTGCTGCGTGAGCAGGGCCACGACGCCGAGGGCGCGGGCACGCTGTTCGGCGCGATCTCGGCGCTGCGGATCCCGCTCGAATACCTCGCCGAGCTCTTCACGGCTGGCGACACCGCCGAGGTCGAGCGTGTGCTGCGGACGCTCGCCGCGATGCGCTCGTACATGCGCGACGTCACCCTCGGCCGGGAGACGGACCCGTCGATCCCCGCCTCGGTGGGTCTGGACGAAGAGCAGATGCACGCGATGTACCGGCTGCTCGCGATCGCCAAGTACGACGAGCGGTACGTCATCCCGACGGCGCACGTCGAGCAGGCCCGGGTGCTGGACGAGACGGCCTGCCCGCTCGACTACGAGGACGGGCCCGGCATGTACGGTTCGGCGCCGTTCGGCGAGGCCAGCGGACGTCCGACGCCCGTGGCCGTCGAGACCTTCCACGCGCTGCGGCAGCGGCAGACCAGTGAGACGCCCGCGGGCGGCGCGTCGATGAAGGGCCGGACCAACCTGCTCAACTGGGACGGCAACGGCGCGCCGCCGGGGATGTTTCCGTCGCGGGGCGCGCCGGGCGGCTCGTCCGGTGCCGACTCGTCTGACGGCGCCGCGCCGGGGGAGGCCCGGCGATGAACGAGCGGAACCGGCGGATCGTGCTGCGAGTCGCGTCGTCCTGCCTGTGCTTTCCCGACGACGACGTGATCGCCGCTGTCCCGACGCTGCGCGCCGCACTGTCGGACACCACCGGGACGGCGGGCCTCGAGGAGTTCCTCACCCACCTCGCCGAAGGCGCCCCGGACGTGCGCAGGCAGGAGTACGTCGACCTCTTCGACCTCTCGCGCAAGCAGACGCTCGACCTGTCGTACTGGACCGACGGCGACACCCGCCGCCGCGGTGAGACGCTCGCGATCTTCAAACGCGTCTACCGCGACAGCGGCTTCCTCGTCGAACTGCACGGTGAGCTGCCCGATCACCTCGCGATCGTCACGGAGTTCGCCGCGTTCGCGCCGCGCGCTGGGACGACGCTGTTGCAGAAGTATCGGGCGCCGCTCGAGCTGATCCGGCTCGCGCTGGCCGAACGGGGAAGTCCGTACGCGGGCGTCGTCTCCGCGGTGTGCGGCGTGCTGCCCGGGCCGTCCCCGCGCGATCGCACCGAGGCGTACGCGATGGCCCCGCCGCCGCCGAAGGTCGAGCTCGTCGGACTGGACGGCTACGGGGGAGGACGACGATGAGCATCCTGCTGTGGGGCGTGCTGCCCTATCTGGCCCTCGCGCTTCTGATCGGCGGCACGATGTGGCGCTACCGCTTCGACAAGTTCGGCTGGACGACGCGATCCTCCGAGCTCTACGAGTCGCGGCTGCTGCGCATCGGCTCGCCGCTGTTCCATTACGGGCTTGCGCTCGTCGTCGGCGGGCACGCGATGGGACTGCTCGTGCCGGCGTCGTGGACGGAGGCGATCGGCGTCTCCGAGCACCTTTATCACCTGGTCGCGCTGTCGACGGGGCTGGTCGCCGGCACCTGCACGCTCGCCGGCGTCGCCATCCTCGTCTACCGGCGGCGCACTACCGGGCCGGTGTTCATGGCCACCACCCGCAACGACAAGGCCATGTATCTCGTGCTCGTCGGGGCGCTGGTGCTGGGCGTGTTCGTCACCGTGCTCTCCGCCGTCGACGGCGGCGAGGAGTACGACTATCGGCAGACGGTGTCGGTGTGGTTCCGCTCCCTGCTCTATCTGCAGCCGGACGTCGACGCGATGGCGGCGGCGCCCGTCGCCTTCCACATCCACGTGCTCGTCGGACTGCTGCTGTTCGCCATCGTGCCGTTCACCCGGCTGGTCCACGCGTTCACGGCACCGCTGCACTATCTGTTCCGGCCGTACATCGTCTATCGCAGTCGTGACGGCCGCGCGGCGCCGGGCAACAGACGGGCACGACGCGGCTGGGAGCCCATCGGCACGCACGATCGGGACGGTGGACGATGAGCGCGCCGCTGCCCGGCCGCGGCCGCAACCTCGCGCTGGCGACGCTCGCGTTCACGATGAGCTTCTGGGCGTGGAACGCCATCGCGCCGATGGGCGTCTACTACGCGACCGAGCTGGGGCTTTCGGCGAGCGAGAAGTCGATGCTCGTCGCCACGCCGATCCTCGTCGGCTCGGTGGGACGGATCGTTACCGGGGCGCTGTCCGACCGATTCGGCGGACGGGTCATGTTCACCGTGCTGCTCATCGCGTCGGCGCCGTTCGTCGTGCTCGTGGCGGTGGCGGGCGACCTGCGGTCGTATCCGATGCTGATCGCCGTCGGCTTCTTCCTCGGCATCGCCGGCACCACCTTCTCGGTGGGCATCCCGTTCGTCAACGGCTGGTACGAGCCTGCCCGCCGCGGCTTCGCCACCGGTGTGTTCGGGGCCGGCATGGGTGGGACGGCGCTGTCGGCGTTCTTCACCCCGCGGTTCGTCGGCTGGTTCGGTTACACCGCGACGCACCTCATCGCCGCCTCGGGACTGCTCGTCGTCGCGGCGATCGTGTGGACGTGGATGCGTGAGGCACCCGGCTGGCGGCCGCACTCCGAGCCGCTCGGCCCCAAGATCCTCGGCGCGGCGAAACTGCCCGTCACCTGGGCGTTGTCCGGTCTCTACGCGGTGGGCTTCGGCGGCTTCGTGGCGTTCTCGACGTACCTGCCGACGTTCCTCAAGGACGTCTACGACTTCAGCCTCACCGAGGCCGGCACGCGGACGGCCGGGTTCGCGATCGCGGCGGTCGTCGGTCGACCCCTGGGCGGCGTGTTGTCCGACAGGTTCGGACCCCGCGTGGTCACGGCAGGCGCGGGCCTGGTGACGATCGCCGCGGTGCTCATGCTCATGACGACGCCGCCGCTGGAGTTGCCCGCGGGCGCGACGATGGTCGCCGTCGCGCTCGGTCTGGGCGTGGCGGCGGGCAGCGTCTTCAGCTGGGTGGCTAAGGAGGCGCCGGCCGACAAGATCGGCGCCGTCACCGGTGTCGTCGGGGCGTCCGGCGGGCTGGGCGGCTATCTGCCGCCGATCGTCATGGGCGCCACCTACGACGAGGCGACCCGGTCGTACGGCATCGGTCTGGGGCTGCTCGTCGCGGTGCAGGTGGTGGCGTTCGTGTTCACGCTGCTGGTGTTCCGGGGGCGGCGGCCGGTGGGGGCGTCGACGTAGCCGCGAGCGGCGTCATATCGTGCGCCGTACGGGGCCGGGGCGACAATAGTCTCCGCGACGGCCCAGATACGCGCTCGATATGACGCCGGCGCGGGGGGTGTCGACGCCGGCCGCCGGGGAGGTGGGTGATGTCGTCTGAGTAGATGATTCTCGAAAGGACGACCTGGGGAAACGTCTCGGTCGGTGCGAGAGGTACCGCGCCCGGATCTACGATCCGTACCGAATCCTCCCAGGTAGGCGTCGAGAAGGGGTGCCGCAGATGGCGATCGACTATACGAGGCGGTCGCGCCCCGGTGACTCCGTTCCGGCGCCGGTCGCGGTGCCCCCGGCGTCTGGAAACGCGAATTACGCCGGGCCCGCACGTATCGACTACGCGCATCGCGCGCGGCAGGGAGCCACAGCACGGTCGGCGCACGACGGCCGTCGGGACTCGTCATACGAAGCGGGGTCATCCGGTCCGTCGCACGCCTATGGTGGGCCGGGCTTCGTCGCTCATTCGCAGCAGATGCCGTCCCCGTCGCAGGATGAACCGCCCGCGCGTCAAGATCCGGTCGCGCAGTCGACGGCCGCCGCCCTCCGCCCGCCGTCGGCGGAGAAGCGGACGCCAAGCCTGGTGACCGCGGCATCGCAGTTGCGGAGTCTGACGACGATCTGGCAGCAGGACGCGACCGCGGTGGGCGTGATGGCGACTTCGATCGTGGCCGACTACGCCGCGGTGCACCCGGACCTCAGCCAGGCGGTCGCGGCGCTCGCAGGTGGGCGTGATGGCCTGAACGCGGCCTTCGTCAAACGTTTCGGTAGCGCCTCGTTCTCCACCGGCTACGGGAGTGCGATGCCGGCTAGTGCATGGTTGGAGTCCGCCGAACAGGCGACGGACCGCATCATGAAAGCGCCCGTGCCGTGGACGGACAAAGGGCGACGGCAACTGAAGGGAGAGTTGGATACGCTCGCTCAGTCGGTTCTGGGGTCGTATGATGCGACTCTGCGCCAGTTCTGCATCGATATGTGGCAGCTGATGGCGTCCGACGGCGCCCAACGTGCGCGCCGGCACCAGCCGACGATGCTCACCGGCCGGCCGGATGCGGTCCCGCCGCCGCCGATCGGCCCGCCCACGAAGGCGTCGGCCGACACGGTCATCACGGGGCCGGGCCCGCTGAACATCTACCTCGGCACCGTCTGCCCCGATGGACTCAGCTTCGGCTCGTCGAGTTCCCGTGGCTATGAGAGCACGACGCATCAGGCCACCCTCGCCCAGGCCGAGTTGCCTTTGGTGATCGACCTCGACCGGGCCGGTGGCGTCGTCGTCGATGATCCGAGCTGCCTTGAGACCGCGGTACTCAATCTGCTGACGGCACTGCCGGCCAACCAGCTCGCTATCCGGGCGTTCGACCAGAAGCGCGGGGGTGACTCCGCCAAGTTCCTGTACGGGCTCGGCGATGCGACCGAGAAGGTCCTCGGCGGCCTACCGGCCACCAGCGAGCGTCAGCTCGACGAGTTGTTGCAGGGGACGGAGGAGCACATCACGTTCGACGCCCAGCGGTTCTTGCAGGGGGAGCATGCGACGCTCACCGAATACAATCAGGCCGCCGGTGAAGTCGCTGAGCCCTATCGTCTGCTCATCCTCTACGACTTCCCGGCCGGCTTCTACCGCGCCGGCCACGAGGATGTCGACCAGCTCGACCGTCTCGCTCGGATCGTGCATAACGGTCCGCGTTGTGGTGTGTTCACGCTCATCGCGGCATCGGGCCAAGGCAGCGCCCCCAGGGTCACGGACCTGCTGCCCGAGTTCCTCTCGGGGCGTCGGCTGCCGTCGTCGACGCTCGCGAAGCTGCAGTCGTGGGGCGGCTGGGTGGACCTGCCCGAGGTGGTACCGACGCCGCGGGTTCACGGAGATGGCGCGACATTCAAGAACTGCACCATCGGGTGGCGATTCGACGGCGCCCGGCCACCCAAGGCCGACGTGGTCGGTGTCTTGCTGGATACGGTCAAACGTAGCTTGGCCACCGCTGACGATGTCAAGGTCACCCCGCAACGCGTTCTGGAACTGGCGGCTCAAGAGGAGCGTGCTCAGGCCACGACGATGCGCAGTGCGAGCGCCGAGCGGACGCCGGACCTCTACCGGCCGGAGACCTGGTGGCGCGGCGTCAGCACCGCGCGGGTCGCTGCCCACTTCGGCCGCATCGGCGCGCGCCAGGTCGCCGATCTGGTGATCGATTCCGAGGTCAGCACTTTCGGGGCCCTCATCGGCGGACGTCCCGGCTCTGGAAAGTCGGTGCTCATCCACGCCATGATCATGAGCCTTGCGCTCGAGTATTCGCCGTCCGAATTGGAGCTCTATCTCATCGACTTCAAGGAGGGCGTCGAGTTCAAACAGTACGCCGAGGTCGGGCTGCCGCAGGCGCGGCTCATCGCGATCGAGGCGGAGCGGGACTTCGGCCTGTCGGTGCTGACTCGGGCGCAGCAGGAATATCAGGATCGTGCCAAGTTGTTCCCCTCCGGCGTCGCGAAGTCGAGTGAATACCGGGAGCGGACCGGTCACGTTCTACCCCGCTATGTCGTCATCATCGATGAGTTTCAGCAGTTGTTCTCGCGAGACGACAAGCTCGCGCAGGAGGCTGCGGCGACTCTCGAGGACCTATTGCGGAAGGGGCGCGCCTTCGGTGTCCACGTCGTGCTCGCCTCGCAGTCGCTGGCGGGTATGGCCGCTCTCGGCAAGCATGTGATCGGCCTCATCCCGACTCGCATCGCACTGCAGAGCAACGAGGCCGACTCGCGGCTGATCCTCGGTGAGGACAACCCGGACGCCCAGACTCTGACCCGAGCGGGTGAGGGAATCCTCAATCGCAGCAGCGGCTTCCGCGACGCGAATCATCGGTTCCAGGCGGCGCTGTGGGACTCCGAGGTGCGGAAAGCGGTGTTGGCGCAACTCGTCGACCGCGCGGCGCGCGAGGGTGGGACGGCGCGTACCGCGGTCTTCGAGGGGCACCGCGCGGCCGAGGTGTCGGACCTGGCTCGCGTCGCCCTGATGAAGGACAGCGGCGACGTTCGACGGCTGGATCTGCCGCTCGGGTTGCCGCTGATCCTCGACCCCGACCCGTATCGGGCGCAGTTCAGGCGCGCGGCCGGCAGCAATCTCCTGGTCGTCGACGAACACGGCGCCGGTACCCTGGCCGTCCTGCTGGCGAGCGTCGGTCTGCGGGGGATCCCGGTCGAGGTGATCGACTATGCGGGTGACGACGACGAGTGGGCGCCGGTCGTCGAGGATCTCGAGTATTTCCCCGGCGTCACGGTCGAGCGTCGTCGGGGGATGCGCGCGGTGCTCAACGGCCTCGCCGAGACCGTCGAGTCCCGGCACGAAAGCAACTCGATGCGGGAGCAGGCCCGGATTCTGGTCATCGCCGGCATGGGACGCGCCCGCGACTTCGACCCGGGCGACTACGACGATGAGTCGGCGAGCCGTGTGCTCGGCGCGATCCTCCGGGACGGGCCCGAGGTCGGCATTCACACGGTCATGTGGTTCGAGAACGCGAGTTCCGTACGAAAGCGGCTCGGCGGCGACCAACTCAATGAATGTGGTCTGAGGATGATCGGACCGATGGCGCGCGATGAGTCCTCCGAGCTGGCGGACACGCCTGACGGTGCTTATCTCAAGCCTGGTCAGGCGATCGTCGCCGATGTCGATCGCTCGACGACCACGAAGGTGCGGCGGTTCGCATCGCCTCCGGCCGGCTGGCTGTCCGGACTCCGCGCGGACGGGGAGCACGGTGGATAGCCATGGCGTCAAGGTAGACACCGTCGTCTTCGAGTTCCTACGACCTCGGCTCAAGGAGTATCGCGAACAGACGGCGGATCTCAAACTGGCCGTCGCGGGTTCGATCGCGAAGGTCGTCGCCGCGGCCGATGAGGTGGTGTCGGAGCGGAGGCGGCGGTTGAAGTCCGCGGTCGAGGCTTACGAGAGTTGCATGATGGACCCGGATGCCAACTGCAGTGGTTATCGGCGGCAGATGGAGCTGGCTGAAGGGAAGCTGGAAGAAGCACGACGTGGCCGTCTCATCATCGAACGGGCACAAGAGGTATTTCGGCACGCCCAGATCCGGCATGACACCGTGGTCGACGAACAGTTGCTGCGCAGCGCGAAGATAGTGCGGGAAGCCGACGAGCGTACGCAGGGCTATCAGAGATCCGTGGGCGGCAGCCCGTCGGTGACGCTGTTGTCCGGTGTCGCGCTGGGCGGGGGCGCGACCTTCGGGGGTGCGGCGTCGTCGGGCGGATCCGGTGGGGTTGGGCTCGGCGCCACGGCCTTCGGTTCCGCGGACGCCGGGGCTGCAGCCGCACCGACGACGTGGCGCGACGTTCCCGGGGTGACGGTGCCGGGCACGTTCCCGGCCGGGTTCGCGCTGGTCCCCGTCGTGCAGGTGACGGATACGGACCCTGTCAAGGGCCCACAGGACTTCGATGCCGGCCAGGACCTGCCGACGCTCAAATGGTCGGCGAATGCGCTGCTCGACGTCGTGCTCCCAGCCTTGACCAGGACCGGGGCGACGGCCGACTCGGTGCGTGAGGCGCTCCGCGAGCGAGATGTGCGCGAGGGACTCAGCGGCGAGCGAACGTATTCGCGGACCTATGGCGGTTTCTTCGCCGACAGTTCGGCGATGAAGGTCGGCTACACGGCCGCGTCCGGGTTCGATCTGCAGAACGGC
Source organism: Mycobacteriaceae bacterium (assembly GCA_044222225.1). Lineage (GTDB taxonomy): Bacteria > Actinomycetota > Actinomycetes > Mycobacteriales > Mycobacteriaceae > JBGANR01. Next base: position 28,326 of record JBGANR010000023.1, on the reverse strand, counting down.
CGGCACCGGCTTTGGCTGCTGAAACGCCTCGGCGTCGACTCCATTCCGGTCCGCGTCAGCGGCGGTGCGCGATGAGCCGAGTATCGAGCGACATCAGCAGACATGAGGCCGACCGTGTGGCTCGGCACCGTGCCCGGATGCGCGCTGAATCGCTCTGGTCGGACAGAGCGGCGCGCCGGTTCCTCGATGTCCTCGACAGGTTGGAGGAAGAAGACAAGGCGTACGGTGCGGCGCTGAAAGAGCTGAATGCGCAGTTCGACGAGGCGAAGCGATACCTCGGACCCGTGGTTTGACGAGGAGGACAGGGATATGTCGAGAATTCAGACCGACCCCGAGGCGTTGATCGCCATGGGGCGGGAATTGAAGGCGGCGAGCGCGTCGATCGACGCATCGGTGCGGAAGGTGCGGAACGCGCTCAACTCCAGCCAATGGAACGACCCGGTGCGGCGTGACTTCGAGAAGAACCTCGAGGCTATCGCGCGGATGGCCAAGCAGATCGGGACCGTGAGCGACGACAGCCAGAGAATGCTGGTCCGCAAGGCCGATCAACTCAAGACCTACCTGGGACGATAGGAAACACCGTGACGGAATGGACACATACCGGCGAGCAGCTCCGGCAACGGGGATTGGCGATCGCCGGAGGTGGTGTGGTCGTACAGTTGGTCGGATTGGCGATCTGCGGCACTGGGACCGCGGGATTGATCTGCTTTCTGTTGATCGCTGCCGGGGGCGGTGCGGTAGGGCTGACCGCTGGCATGGGAAAGGACCACACCGGGGCCGCATCGGCCGCTGGAGCGGCTGCGGTCGTGGTGGGCCTGGTTTCGGCGTTCATCGGTTCGGGATTCATCGGTGTGGCGCTGTTGCTGGTGGGCCTCGTCGTGGTCAATTTCGGCGGCAAGCAGCTACTGGCGGGCATCCGCTCGTAGCCGATTCGCCCGGTCGTGCAGAGAGATGATTTCTCGTTGTGCGTGACGTCCGCGATGTTCCGGTGAGGGTGCCGGATGCTCAGCTCGACGACGAACATCCGCCGTCGGGGTTAAGGCTCGTCGTGTTGACGCTGGAATCCCAACCGGACGACGATGTATCCCTACGTGCGTCGTCAAACGAGGGAGACGTGATGCGTTCGATGCGGAAGACGTCGGTGGCCGTGGGCCTGAGTGCGATGGTGGCCGGGACGGTGGTCGCGGCGCCGCAGGCGGTGGCCGATCCGGCGCCGGAACGGCCGGTGCTCTCGGCGAAGAAGGTGCCGGTGTGGCACGTCCCGCCGACGGGGATCGTCGTCAGCGGGCTGGTGGTGCCGATGCCGTGGTTCGCAGTGGTCTACGCGTCGAGCTTCAAGCGCGGCGAGGTGACGTTCAGCGTGCCGACCAGCCGGGAGATCTGCGCGACGACGGCGGCCTCGGCCCGCGTCGACATCAACTATGTGAACCTGACGACCGGCAAGGCGGGCGCGGTGACAGTGACGCCGTGCCCCGGATCGTTCGAACCGCTGGATTCGCGGTACGCGACGGCCCATCCGGGTTCGGGCCCGGTGGCGCTTGCGGTCGGCATCAGGGGCACGCGCGCGTCCATCCCGGCGATCCCCGGGGGTGGTGGCTTCGTCGCGTCGTGAGGACGGGACGGCCTTGCGTCCCGGTGCGACGAGCGGTGTTTCAGTAGCGGGTGCCGCCCGGCGGTCGATCATCCCACGTCGAGTTCGTCGGGCTCTGCAAGGTCGGGCCGTTCGAGTGCCGGCCAGGTCGGACCTGAGGTCGAGGTGCCCTGCGTCTGGCTATGCGACGAGGTGGACGGCGTGGGATCGGGCGGAGAGAACGTCGAGCACGGGCCGGTGGGCGGCAGGGACGCCGGTCGCGGCGTCGGGTGGTGTCGCTATCGGCCATCACAGCCCACGCGAGGCTCTGGCTATGATTGCCGTCCGGTGCAGGCAAGGCTGGTGGAGTGGGTGGTGCTCGGCTTTCGCTGGACACCACCCACTCCACGAAACACAGGCTGCTAATTGCTGTCTTTGGTTATCCGGTATTGATCTGGCGAATGACCGATGAGTCTTTGCCGGAGACCTTGCAGAACGCGACTGCGGACAGTCGGTTCGCCGTGATCTCCGATTTCGTCGCCGGTTTACCTTCCTCCTTCAACATCGCCGTAATTGCGGCCTCTTGTTGCGACTTGGTGAAGGTCTTGAAGTCGGCGCATGTCGTGGAACCGCCGGTGCCCGGATTCGTGACGACGGCGGAGGTCGGTGAGGTCCCATTGGACTTCGCGTCGTCAGATTTCGAACAGCCAGTGGCCAAGATGGCGAGAAGTGCCACCGCGGATATGGCAGAAATGGTTGGCTTCATGCGTACACCTGGCCTTCGGGATAGACGTTGATCAGCATCGTGGGACCGATCTGTATGACTATTGGACGACGGCTGGACCAGCGAGCTGCGCATGGAGATAGAAATTCGTCCGTTCGGGCGACGCTTCTCTGCGCGTTTTGTCTGCATTGGTTGGGAGATTCGTTTGTTCAGACGACGTCTCGCACCGAGTGTCTTTCGGTGTGTCTGGCCAGTCCCTCGAATAGCTGGTATTGCGGCAGTCGTCATCGCCAAACGGGCTACCGGCCGCAACTTGGCGGTCAGAGCCGGATGGGGCTGTGCACCAACAGTGATGAGAGTGGTGCTTGTCGTGCCAGAGCGGCCTCTTCTCTTCTTTCCCGGGGCGCCGTCGGGATACCGCGCGTTGGGTTACTCGACCGCGTGTCCGGAGATCGGCTGTCGTCCGTGCGAGGGATATCTCATCGTCGCCACACGTCGTAGCGTCAGGCGCTAATATGTTCGAGCTACAGCCGCGGACTGCGGGTCGGACGGCCGGAACCATGCCTCGTGAATATCCCGCGTGGCGCATCGACGGACCATCGCGGTGAAAGAGACGTCACTCGGGAAGGATGAAATGTGAACGTTCTCTACGGCCGAATTCAGGGGAGGTGGGTATGGAGGCCCTCAGCGTCTCCATTCGGCCGAGTGAGGATGGTGAGGCCGGATGCCGCCGGTACACCAGTGACCTACATGTTGCATGTGGTTGCGTCCCGGCGGTTGTTGTCCCAGGATCGGCCGTCGAGCACGCTTTTGGGCTCTCCCGCGGGCTCTCCGCGAGAATGCCGGGGACGCCGCTGAACGTCGCCGGAGTTTCCGGACCGAGGGCGGTGGGAGGCGCGACCGTGCTCGTCTGAGTATGGACCCGGCCTGACCGCGTCTATCGTTCGTACGATCGACGGGGCATCCCTCACCACCACCGGAGAATCGGCTGCAACTCCGCCGTCAGCTCCGGAATCAGACTGCGCACGAACGGCGACGACAGGTGGTGCTTGTCGTGCCACAGCAGCACGTTCCCGACGACGGCCGGGCAGTACTCGTCGTCGCACATGGCGTCGGTGAGGTCGAGGAACGACATGTTCGGGAAGTCCGGGACCAGGGCGAGCGCCGGATCGGCGGGGGAGAGCGCGCTGCGCGGGGCCCCGCATTCGCGCGGGCTTCGCCCGCCGGCCAGGCACAGCGGCGGTGTGTCGTCTACGGCCCAGGGGTTGTCGCGGATCGCGATGACGCGTTGTCCGAGGTGGCGCAGCTGCCGGAAGACGTCGACGTATCCGGGCGGCACGCTGTCGCCGTTCGTCTCGGGGCGGGTGCTGGTGGTGAAGACGAAGTCGGGACGGTCGACGGCGATGGACCGGATGACGTCGTCGACCCATGTCCGGCAGCCCGGGTACGGGTCGCCGTTCCAGATGGTCACGGGATCGGTGGTCAGCGGACAGCCGGTCTTGAGGTAGGTCCGGATCAGGAAGCCGTGCGTGCGGCCGATCTCGTCGAGGGCCGTCAGCCACTGCTCGGAGTGCGAGCCGCCGGCGAGGGCGATGGTCCGCGCCGCGGTCACGTCGCCGTATTCCCCGATCTTGACCTGGTCCTCCTCCCAGTGGCTGCGAGTGTCGTCGGTGCTCGTGCGCGGCCAGTCGTTGCCGGCGTATTCCAGCGGCGGCATGACGTCGACGCCGCGCGGCGCGGGCGCGCCGTCGAGCAGGGCGCGGGCGCCGGGGTAGAGACGCGGGTCGAGGTTCGCGATGTCCACGTTGACCGGCGTCGACGGCTGTCGCTGCCAGCCGACGACCGTGTTGCCCGCCACGACGGTGGCGACGGCGAGCACGGTGGCGACGGCGACCCGGTAGTGCCGTGTCGCCGTGAACGGGGTGCGAGGCCGCCGCCGGGAAGGGGCGTCGCTCGCATTCGGCGGCCGTCGCCCCGGAGCGGTCCGGATCGTGCCCGCCCCGGCCACGGTCGCGAGCTCGCGCGTCGCCTGCGTCAGACCCATCGGGACCGGTGTGACCGCGGTCCGGCGCGCGACGGCGCCTGCGGTGGGGCGCGGCGTCCGCGCGGCGATGTGCCGGGCGACGTCGCCGGCCGTGGGACGGAATCGAGCGAGCGCCGCGGCCGAATCCGGAAGCCCCGCCTGCGTCGCCGCGTTCGAACCCGGCACGCCCGGGAACCCGGCCTGCGTCGCCGCGGTCGGCCGCAGCGTCGCCGCCGGCCGGGCCGCGCGCGTCGGCGGTACCCGCCGGAGCGGCGTCTCGATGTACTTCTCCGTCAGCGTCGCGAGCACGAGCGAGACGGCGATGACCGCCGCGCCCTCCGCGAATCCGGCGCGCGACTCGTAGCGCCACGCGAGTACGAAGATGAGCAGCGGCCAATGCCATAGATACAGCGAATAGGCGATGGAGCCCAGCCGGACGACGGGCCGCCGCGCCAACAGCCGGGCGACGACACCGGATCCGCCGGCGGCGGTGGAGCCCGCCCAGATGAGGACGAGCGTCGCGCCGATGGGGACGAGCGCCCACGGACCGGGGTACTCGGCGACGCCGTCGATCCACCAGCCGCAGCTGAGGATGACGCCGAGGGCGGCGGCGGCCAGCGCGTTCCGCAGCCACGCGGGCGCGCGCAGCCGGGGGAGCCATACGGCGAGCAGGCCACCCGCGGCCAGCTCCCAGCAGCGCGCGAACGTGTCGTAGTAGTTGAAGGACTGGTAGACGCCGTGCCGGTGGATCGCCCAGGCGAACGACGCGCCGCCGGCGCCGAGCAGCACGCTCGCGAGCACGGAGCGGACGACGGCCGGCCGGCGCAGCGCCGGGACCGCGAGTGCGCCGAGCTTGAGCAGGCCGCCGAGCGCCAGCGTCGCGAACAGCGCGCCGAGGAAGAACTGGCCCTGGACCGACATCGACCACAGATGTTGCAGCGGACTGACGGCCGCGTCGGCCGCGGCATAGGACTGTGCCGTGAACGCGAGGTGCCAGTTCTCGTAGTAGAGCGCCGCGGCGACGACATCGGCGCCGATCGTCCGCCAACGCAGGGCGGGCATGACGAAGGCGGTCAGCACCACCGTCGCGAGCAGTACGACGACCAGCGCCGGCAGCAGCCTCCGGGCGATCCGGCGCAGGCGCGGCCGCGGATCGAGCGCCGCCGCCCACGACGCACCGGGCGCGCTCGTCGCGAGCAGGTGCCGCAGCAGCGATCCGATGAAGAAGTAGCCGGAGAGTACGAGGAATACGTCGACGCCGCCGGACACCTGACCGAGCCAGACGTGCGAGACCACGACGAGCGCGATGGCGACGCCGCGCAGGCCGTCGAGGTCCGGACGGTAGTCCGCGGGCGGGGAGGAGCGTGTCGTCATGTGGCGTGTCGTCTTCGTCGTCGCTGGTGTCGTCGCTGCTGCGTGGTCGTTTCGCGGATGTCGCTCAGCATTATGACAAAACCGATGTATGACGGGCGAGTGCCGACTGCGGTGCGCCGCGATTTGGGCCGGATCGGCTCGTCGCAGTACTCTGGACGGGTTGCCCGGGCCCCGCCATGCGCGGAGCCGGGTGACTGACCGCGTGCGCCGGGTCGGAAATCGGGCGCACACCCCCATCCAGGTCAGGAGAACCAGTGATCCAGCAGGAGTCTCGGCTCCGGGTCGCCGACAACACGGGTGCAAAGGAAATCCTCTGCATCCGCGTGCTCGGCGGCTCGTCGCGCCGCTACGCCGGCATCGGTGACGTCATCGTCGCCACCGTCAAGGACGCCATCCCGGGCGGCAACGTGAAGAAGGGCGACGTCGTCAAGTGCGTCATCGTCCGCACCGCCAAGGAGCGTCGTCGTCCGGACGGCAGCTACATCCGCTTCGACGAGAACGCGGCCGTGATCCTCAAGAACGAGAGCGATCCCCGCGGCACGCGCATCTTCGGCCCGGTCGGCCGTGAGCTGCGCGAGAAGAAGTTCATGAAGATCGTCTCGCTCGCCCCGGAGGTGTTGTGAGCATGAAGGTTCGTAAGGGCGACACCGTCCTTGTCATCGCCGGCAAGGACAAGGGCGCGAAGGGCAAGGTCCTCGTGGCCTACCCGCGCAAGGAGCGCGTGCTGGTCGAGGGCGTCAACCGCATCAAGAAGCACACGCCCAACAGTCAGGACGAGCGCGGTGCCTCCACGGGCGGCATCGTCACGCAGGAGGCCCCGATCCACGTCTCCAACGTCATGCTGGTGGACGCCGACGGGAACCCCACCCGTGTCGGCTACCGCATCGATGAGGACGGCAAGAAGGTCCGCGTTTCCCGCAAGACCGGGAAGGACATCTGAACATGACCAGCACCGAGAAGATCCAGCCGCGTCTCAAGCTGCGCTACCGCAGCGAGATCAAGGACGCCCTCAAGTCCGAGTTCGGCTACGACAACGTGATGCAGATCCCGGGCGTCGTCAAGGTCGTCGTCAACATGGGTGTCGGCGACGCCGCGCGTGACTCCAAGCTCATCAACGGCGCGGTCAGCGACCTCGCGCTCATCACCGGCCAGAAGCCGGAGATCCGTCGGGCCCGCAAGTCGATCGCGCAGTTCAAGCTGCGCGAGGGCATGCCCATCGGCGCGCGCGTCACGCTCCGCGGCGACCGGATGTGGGAGTTCCTCGACCGTCTCGTCTCGATCGCGCTGCCGCGTATCCGGGACTTCCGCGGCCTGTCGGACCAGCAGTTCGACGGCCACGGCAACTACACGTTCGGCCTGAACGAGCAGTCGATGTTCCACGAGATCGACGTGGACAGGATCGATCGCCCGCGCGGTATGGACATCACGGTCGTCACCACGGCCACCGACAATGACGAGGGCCGGGCGCTGCTGCGTCACCTCGGCTTCCCGTTCAAGCAGAACTGAGCAGGAGGAACGAGACATGGCTAAGAAGGCCCTCATCAACAAGGCGGCTCGCAAGCCGAAGTTCGCCGTCCGCGGCTACACCCGCTGCAACAAGTGCGGCCGCCCGCACTCGGTCTACCGCAAGTTCGGTCTGTGCCGCGTGTGCCTGCGCCAGATGGCGCATGCCGGCGAACTGCCGGGCGTGCACAAGTCCAGCTGGTGATCGACCGGTCGGCGGCGGCCGCGCGAATGCGCGGGTTCTGACCACCGACCAGGCATGACGGCGTGAGAGGCGCGGATCCCGTTTCGGGGTCCGCGCCTTTTGTCGTCCCCCGACGCCACCCTGTCGCGGCGTCGGGCCGCGGCGTCGGGCGGCGATGTCGGGTCGTCTTGACCGTGGCGCCGGGATTACGTCGGCGGTACTCTTCCTTCACCCGCCCGGAAGGAGTGAGTCATGTCACAATCCGCCACCGATTCCCCGGAGGTCGAGCAGCCGGAACTCAAGCGGGTGATCGGCCCGGGGCTCCTGCTGCTGTTCATCGTCGGCGACATCATCGGCGCGGGCATCTACGCCGTCACGGGGCAGATGATCGACAACGTCGGCGGTATCGCCTGGCTGCCGTTCATCCTCGCCTTCGTCGTCGCGTCGATGACCGCGCTGTCCTACCTCGAGCTCGTGACGAAGTATCCGACCGCCGCCGGCGCCGCGCTGTATGCGCACAAGGCGTTCGGCGTGCATTTCCTCACCTTCATGGTCGCCTTCGCGGTCATGTGCTCGGGCATCACCAGCGCCGCGACGTCGTCGAACGTCGTCGCGGGCAACCTGCTCCTCGGCCTCGACGAGTCGTTCGGCACCGACAACGGCATGGGCTGGTTCGACGTGCCGACCGGCCCGACGGCCAAGCTCATCGTCGCGCTCGCGTTCATGCTGGTCCTCGCGCTCATCAACCTGCGCGGCGTCGGCGAGTCGGTCAAGTTCAACGTCGTCCTGACCGTCGTCGAGATGCTGACCCTCGCCATCGTCATCGGAATCGGCTTCTTCGCGGCCGGCGAGGGCGGGGGAGACGTCGCGAACCTCGTGGTCTTCGAGGATGCGAGCGACAAGGGGATGTTCATCGCGGTCACCGTCGCCACGACGATCGCCTTCTTCGCGATGGTCGGCTTCGAGGACGCAGTCAACATGGTGGAGGAGACGAAGGAACCCGAGCGCATCTTCCCGAAGATGATGCTGACGGGTCTCGGCATCGCCTGCCTGACCTACGTCGCCGTCGCGGTCGCCGTCATCGCGGTGCTGCCGCTGAACTACGACTCGGGCGACGAGGGAATCCTCCTGCACGTCGTCAAGATGGGCGCGCCGTCGTTGCCGATCGACGAGATCTTCCCCTACCTCACGATCTTCGCCGTCGCGAACACGGCACTCATCAACATGCTCATGGCGAGCCGTCTCATCTACGGCATGGCCCGGCAGCGGGTGCTGCCGCCGGTGCTCGGCGCGGTGTTGCCGACGCGCCGCTCGCCGTACCTCGCCATCGTCTTCACGACCGTCGTCGGGCTCGTGCTCCTCGTCGTCGTCAGCCGGATGTCGGGCAGTTCGGTCGGCGCGCTCTCCGGGACGACGGGTCTGCTGTTGCTCTGCGTCTTCGCCGTCGTCAACATCTCCTGCCTCGTGCTCAAGCGTCGCAACGACAAGACGTTCTTCACCGCCCCCGTGTGGGTGCCGGTGGTCGCCTCCGTGCTGTGCCTCTTCCTGGCCGGTCCGTGGGCGCGGACCGAGAGTCAGCTGGTCCAGTACCGGATCGCCGGTGCGATGCTGCTGCTCGGCGTCGTGCTGTGGGGCGTCAACCGGCTGTTCGTGAAGCTCTCGTCGCCCGAGCCCGTCGACGACTAGCCGTTGGGCTCGAGGACGGCCTTGAGACAGTCGGGCGCGCGCAGCGCGGCGAGCGCGTCGCCGTAACCGTCGAGGCCGAACCGGTGGGTGATGATGCCGGTCGGGTCGACGGTGCCGCCCGCCAGGAAGTCGATGGCCCGGGCGAACTGGTAGGCCTGTGCGAACGAGCCTTTGATGGTGATCTCGCGGCGGAAGATCTCGTACGGATGCAGGTCGATCGTCGCGGCCTCGCGGGCCATGCCGTAGATCATCAGCGTGCCGCCCGAGGCGACGTGCGGCAGGACGTGTTGCAGTACCCCGACGGCGCCGGTCGCCTCGATGACGACGTCGAAGCCGGCCGGTGCCAGCGTCCGCAGCCGGTCGCCCGACGCGGTGAAGTCGGACCGGTCGAGCAGCACCGTCTCGTGGACGCCGTGGGATCGGGCGAGGTCGAGCTTGAACGCCGTCGGCGCCGCCATCGTGACGCGTCCGGCGCCGCCCTTGACCAGCAGTTGCGCGAGGATCTGGCTGGTCGGGCCGGCGCCGATGAGCAGCACGTCGGCCGCCGGCTTGAGATCCAGTACGTCGAGTCCGTGGACGACGCACGCGGTCGGCTCGACGAGTGCCGCGGCGTCGGTGGAGAGGTCGCCGATGGGGTAGCACTTCGCCGCCGAGGCGATGACGTGCTCGGCGAACCCGCCGGGCGCCTGGATGCCCAGTGCGACGCCGTTGTGGCAGAAGTTGAAATCGCCTCGCTTGCAGCGGGGGCAGGTCATGCAGTGGATCGCGTTGTCGATCGCCACCCGGTCGCCGACGGCCAGGCCCTCGACGCCGCCGCCGAGCTCGGCGACGACGCCGGCGATCTCGTGTCCCGGCGTCAGCGGGTATCGCGGGCCGAACTCGCCGATGTGGACGTGCTGATCGGTGCCGCAGACGCCGACGACCTCTGTGCGCACCCGCACCTCGCCGGGTGCGAGCGGACGGTCGGGCACCTCCTGGACGGCGTACTTCTCCGGCTCGGAATAGACGACGGCGCGCATGCGGGCCCCTTCTGACGATGGCTGAGTCGGCGACCTCCCCAGATGTCCGGCTGAGCGGACCGCCATGACAATAATCTCCTCGGCGCCTCGCTATGACGGACATCCGGGGAGGTCACCCGCGGAGCGGCCGGGTGAACCTGTGGACGGCGGAGCCGACATTCCGAGAAAGCGCTCTTTTCCGCCGGTTTGTCCACAGTTTCGCCCGGGACTCGTTGCCTGACTCACCCCATCGGGTCACCCTCGGCTGGGGAGTAGGCGATGTCGGGAGGAAATCATGCAGGGGGACTGGGGCGTGTATTCGAACGCGGAGCTCGAACGCCGGGGGATCGGTGACGCGGCGCGGCGTCGCATGTGCCGAGGCGGACGCATGGTGCGGCTTCGTGCCGGTTGGTACGCGACGTCGCAGGCCGATCCCGATGTGGCGGACGCGGTGCGTTCGGGTGGCGTTCTCGGCTGCGTCTCGGCGTTGGGCAAACGGGGAGTGTGGGTGCCGCCTCACGCCGGACTGCACATCCGCGCCGGCGAGCGTGCCGCCCGGGCGGGACGTCGACGATACTGCCTGGTGAAGGGCGCCTATCCGCCGATCGACCGGGCCGTCGACCCGCCGGAGATCGCTGTCGCGTGCGCATGGCGGTGTCTGCCGAACGACTGCTTCGTCGCCGCCTGTGACTCCGTGCTCAATTCCCGCCTCCTCACCCTGGACGAGTTGGCGACGGCCGTCGCCGCCGCGCCGGCCGGGGTCCGCGACCTGCTCGCCCGCTGTGATCCCGCGGCGCAGTCCGGAACGGAATCGCTTGTGCGGGTGCGCCTGCGGAGCGCGGGCGTCGGCGTCCGCACCCAGGTGCCGATTCTGGGGGTGGGCCGGGTCGACCTCCTCGTCGGGGATCGGCTCATCGTCGAGGTAGACAGCAAGGCGCACCACACGAGCGCGTCGCAGTACGCGACGGACCGGCGACGGGACCGCGTTTCGGTGACCCACGGGTTCCTTGTGATGCGAGTGACGTACGACGACGTCATGTACGGCTGGGACGAGGTGCTCGCGGACGTGCGCGCGCTCGTCCGGCGTCGGGAGCATCGGCGCGCTCCCCGGATGTCCGCCTGAGCGACCCGCCGTGACAATAATCTCCTCGGCGCCTCGCTATGACGGACATCCGGGGAGGTCGTGCCCGCGCCCGCGATTTGGCCGCGGACAGGCGGGTCCCTACACTAGAACGGTTGCCCGGAGTGGCGGCGTACTCGCATGCGTCGGACCCCGGGGGCACCACCCCGAACCGGTTCTGCCGGTCCGGACCTGGCGGGCGAGCGCTCGGCCAGGACGTCCACGCTTCGCAGTAGGCCCACGACGCGACGAGCCAGGCCCTGACCAGGGAACCGGCGAGCGCGTGATGCATGGGAACCGCCGCGAGAAAGGTATGACGGTCACTCATGACGATGACTGATCCGATCGCAGACTTCTTGACGCGTCTGCGTAACGCCAATTCGGCGTACCACGATGAGGTGACCCTGCCGCACTCGAAGATCAAGGTGAACATCGCCGAGATCCTCAAGCGCGAGGGCTACATCACCTCCTACCGCACCGAGGACGCCGAGGTCGGCAAGAACCTCGTCGTGTCTCTCAAGTACGGACCGAGCCGCGAGCGCAGCATCGCCGGCCTGCGCCGTGTGTCGAAGCCGGGTCTTCGTGTCTACGCGAAGTCCACCAATCTGCCCAAGGTTCTCGGCGGCCTCGGCGTGGCGATCATCTCCACGTCCTCCGGCCTGCTGACCGACCGCCAGGCGGCCAAGAAGGGCGTGGGCGGCGAAGTCCTCGCGTACGTCTGGTAGGGGAGGAGCCAAGCAATGTCACGCATCGGTAAGCACCCCGTCCAGATCCCGGCCGGCGTCGATGTCTCGATCGACGGCCAGGACGTCAAGGTCAAGGGCCCCAAGGGCGAACTCGCCTTCTCCGTCGCGGAGCCGATCTCGGTCAGCCGCGGTGAAGACGGCAGTGTCGTCGTCGCGCGGCCCAACGACGATCGTCGCAACCGCTCGTTGCACGGTCTGTCCCGGACCCTGATCCAGAACATGGTCGTCGGCGTCACGCAGGGCTACACGACGAAGCTGGAGATCTACGGCGTCGGCTACCGCGTTCAGCTCAAGGGCCAGAACCTGGAGTTCGCGCTGGGCTACAGCCACCCCGTGCCGGTCGAGGCCCCCGAGGGCATCACCTTCGCGGTCGAGTCGCCCACCAAGTTCTCGGTGACGGGTATCGACAAGCAGCAGGTCGGCCAGATCTCGGCGAACATCCGCCGCCTCCGGCGTCCCGACCCGTACAAGGGCAAGGGCGTCCGTTACGCGGGCGAGCAGATCCGCCGCAAGGTCGGAAAGACGGGTAAGTGATCATGAGCGAAACCACCACCGTGCGTCAGCCGATCGGCAAGGACGTCTCCACCCGTCGCCGGGTCGCCAAGGGCAACCGGCACTTCCGGATCCGCAAGCGGGTCGCCGGCACCGCCGAGCGGCCGCGTCTGTTCGTGCATCGTTCGGCGCGCCACATCCACGTCCAGCTGATCGACGACCTGACCGGCCGCACGCTGGCCGCCGCGTCGTCGATCGAGGCCGACGTCCGTGGCTTCGAGGGCGACAAGTCGGCGCGCAGCCGTCGTGTCGGCCAGCTGATCGCCGAGCGGGCCAAGGCCGCCGGCATCGAGTCCGTGGTCTTCGATCGCGGCGGCAACGCCTACCACGGCCGCATCGCGGCCCTGGCGGACGCTGCCCGCGAGGGAGGTCTGGCGTTCTGATGATCTCCACGACGACCATCCGTACCGAAGAAGGAGAGGCCTGATGCCGGGACGTCAGCGGCGTGACGGCGGAAGCGGCCCCGCCGACAGCAACAACAACAACAGCAACGACGGGCGCCGCGGGGGCGGCGGTCGCGACCGCCGCGATCAGCGCGGCGGCCGGGATGCGGCCGAGAAGAACCAGCTCGAGCGCGTCGTCACGATCAACCGCGTGTCCAAGGTCGTCAAGGGCGGCCGGCGCTTCAGCTTCACGGCGCTCGTCGTCGTGGGCGACGGCAACGGACTCGTGGGCGTCGGCTATGGCAAGGCCAAGGAAGTTCCCGCGGCCATTCAGAAGGGTGTCGAAGAGGCTCGCAAGAACTTCTTCCGCGTGCCGCTCATCGGCGGCACCGTGACCCACCCGGTGCAGGGTGAGGCCGCGGCCGGCGTCGTCATGCTGCGTCCGGCCAGCCCCGGTACCGGCGTCATCGCCGGCGGTGCCGTCCGTGCCGTGCTCGAGTGCGCGGGTGTCCACGACATCCTCGGCAAGAGCCTGGGCTCGGACAACGCGATCAACGTGGTGCACGCCACCGTGGCGGCTCTCAAGCAGCTGCAGCGTCCGGAGGAGGTCGCGGCCCGCCGCGGTCTGCCCGTCGAGGACGTGGCCCCCGCGGGCATGCTGCGGGCGCGGGCGCGTGCGGGACAGGGAGTGTGACATGGCCCAGCTCAAGGTGACCCAGGTGCGCAGCACCATCGGGTCGAAGCAGAACCAGCGCGCCAGCCTGCGGACGCTCGGCCTTCGTGGCATCCGCCAGGAGGTCGTCCGGGAGGACGACGCGCAGACCCGTGGACTCATCAACGCGGTTCGCCATCTCGTGACCGTCGAGGAGGTGTAAAGCATGACCATCAAGTTGCATGACCTTCGTCCGGCACGCGGTGCCAAGAAGGACAAGATCCGCGTCGGCCGCGGTGAGGGCTCGAAGGGTAAGACCGCCGGTCGCGGCACCAAGGGCACCAAGGCCCGCAAGAACGTCCCCGCGGCGTTCGAGGGCGGCCAGATGCCGATCCACATGCGGCTCCCGAAGCTCAAGGGCTTCAAGAACCGCAACCGGGTCGAGTACCAGGTCGTCAACGTCGCCGACATCGAGCGGCTGTTCCCGGAGGGCGGGGCCGTCTCGGTCGCCGACCTCGTCGCCAAGGGCGCCGTTCGCAAGAACGAGCTCGTCAAGGTGCTCGGTGAGGGCGACATCGCCGTCTCCGTGCAGGTGACCGCGAACAAGTTCTCGGGCTCGGCCAAGGAGAAGATCGCGGCTGCCGGCGGGACGACCACCGAGCTGTGATCGACGACTAGGCGTCGTGCGGGAACGGTGATCCAGCTGTTCGCGCAGGCCGTCTGGTCAGCGCCGCCGCCGATCGTGCCTCTCGGGTACGGTCGGCGGCGGCCGTTCTTCCGTCTGCGCACCCCGGGGCCGGATCCCGGTCACCCCGCCGGTGCGTCGGATGGGGCGCGTCCAGACGACGCGCGGCCGCCGATCCGACCGGTTTCGGGCGCGGTAGAGTGCAGGGGTTGCTTATTTCTCGCGCTCAGCGGGGCCGGCGTTCGGCTGCGGCCCGCACATCAAGCTAAGAAGCTCTCAGGAGGAGTTAGGTGAGTTCCGCCCTCGTGCAGACCTTCAGGACGCCGGACCTGAGGCGGAAAATCCTCTTCGTCCTGTTCATCCTGATCATCTACCGGCTCGGCGCGACCGTCCCGTCCCCCGGTGTCGACTTCAAGGCCGTCCGAACGTGCCTGGACGAGGCGTCGGCGGGGGAGAACGCGGGCATCTACTCGCTCATCAACATGTTCTCCGGCGGCGCGCTGCTGCAGCTGTCGGTGTTCGCGATCGGGATCATGCCGTACATCACGGCGTCGATCATCATCCAGTTGTTGACGGTCGTCATCCCGAGGTTCGAGACGCTCCGCAAGGAGGGTCAGGCCGGCCAGGCGAAGATGACGCAGTACACGCGCTATCTCACCGTGGCGCTGGCCGTCCTGCAGGCGACCGGCATGGTCGCCCTCGCCAGGACCGGCCAGTTGTTCCAGGGCTGCAGCGTCGGCGACAGCATCCTGCACAAGACCGATGAGTCCGGCCTGCTCACACTCGTCGTCATCGTCGTCGTGCTCACCGCCGGTGCGTGCATCGTCATGTGGTTCGGTGAGCTCATCAGCGAGCGCGGCATCGGCAACGGCATGTCGCTGCTCATCTTCGCGGGCATCGGGGCCCGGATCCCGGCCGAGGGCAAGCTGATCCTCGATTCGCGGGGCGGCCTCGTCTTCGCGGGCGTCTGCGTCGCCGCGCTCGTCATCGTCGCGGTGGTCGTCTTCATCGAGCAGGGCCAGCGCCGCATTCCGGTGCAGTACGCCAAGCGGATGGTCGGCCGCAAGATGTACGGCGGCAGCTCGACCTACCTTCCCCTCAAGGTGAATCAGGCGGGCGTGATCCCCGTCATCTTCGCCTCCTCGTTGCTGTACCTGCCCAACCTCGTGCAGCAGCTGACGGCCGGCGGCGATCAGAGCGCCTGGTGGCACAAGCTCATCTCGACGTATCTGGTGAACCCGGGCAACCCCGTGTACATCGCCGTCTACTTCGGTCTCATCATCTTCTTCACCTACTTCTACGTCGCCGTCACCTTCAATCCGGAGGAGCGGGCGGACGAGATGAAGAAGTACGGCGGATTCATCCCGGGCATCCGCCCGGGTGCGCCGACGGCGAAGTATCTCGCCTACGTTCTCAACCGGATCACGCTGCCCGGCTCGCTCTACCTCGGTATCGTCGCGGTGCTGCCCAACCTCTTCCTCGACCTCTCCGGCGGCGGCGGGCAGAACATGCCTTTCGGCGGAACGGCGGTTCTCATCATGGTCGGCGTCGGACTCGATACGGTGAAGCAGATCAACAGCCAGCTGATGCAGCGTAAGTACGAAGGGTTCCTCAACAAATGAGACTGATCATGCTGGGTCCGCCCGGCGCGGGTAAGGGCACGCAGGCGGAGATGTTGTCGGAGAGCCTGGGCATCCCGCACATCTCGACGGGCGATCTGTTCCGCGCGAACATCGCGCAGGGCACGGCGCTGGGCCTCGAGGCGAGGCGCTACCTGGACGCGGGCGAGCTGGTCCCGGCGTCGGTGACCGTCGACATGGTGCGTCAGCGCATCGCCGAGCCGGACGCCGCGGACGGCTTCATCCTCGACGGCTTCCCGCGCTCGGTCGAGCAGGCCGACGCGCTGGGCGCGATCCTCAAGGAGCAGGGCGAGGAGATCGACGCCGTGCTGTCGCTCATCGTCGACGAGAACGTCGTCGTCGAGCGGATGCTCGCGCGGGGTCGCGCGGACGACCAGGAGGACGTCATCCGCAACCGGCAGCAGGTCTACCGGCGCGAGACCGAGCCGCTGCTCGAGTACTACGGCGGCGAAGTCCGCAGCATCGACGCGGTGGGCGACATCGAAGAGGTGCTGCAGCGCGTGCTCCGCGCCGTCTCGGCGTGAGAGGACTGCGACGCCGGAAGGTCGTCCCGTTTCGGACGAGCGGTGAGCTCGACGCGATGGCGGCCGCCGGTGCGATCGTCGGCGAGGCTCTCGTCGCGGTCCGCCGGGCGGCCGCCGTCGGCGTCTCCACGCTCGAACTCGACGCGGTGGCCGAGGCCGTCATCCGCGGTGCCGGCGCCGTGCCGTCGTTCAAGGGCTATCACGGCTTCCCCGGCTCCATCTGCAGCTCGGTCAACGAGGTCGTCGTCCACGGCATCCCGTCGAAGGACGTGGTGATCGCCGAGGGCGACCTCGTCTCCATCGACTGCGGCGCCATCCTCGACGGCTGGCACGGCGATTCGGCGTGGACGTTCGCCGTCGGCCCGATCTCGGCGGCCGACGCCGACCTCAACGAGGCCACGCGGTTCTCGATGGAGGGCGGCATCGCTGCGATGCTGCCGGGCAACCGCCTGACGGACGTCTCGCATGCCATCGAGACGGCCACGCGGGCCGCCGAGCGCCGGTTCGGCCGTTCGTTCGGCATCGTCGACGGCTACGGCGGCCACGCCATCGGTCGTGAGATGCACATGGATCCGTTCCTGCCCAACGAGGGCAAGCCGGGCAAGGGGCCGCAGCTCGTCGTCGGGTCGACGCTGGCCATCGAGCCGATGCTGACCCTCGGCACCACCGAGACGGCCGTCCTCGACGACGACTGGACCGTCGTCACCGACGACGGTTCACGCGCGTCGCACTGGGAGCACACGGTGGCCGTGACGGCCGACGGGCCGAGGATCCTGACGGTCCGCCCGGACTGGTCGGGTTAGCCCGGCGACTCGGTCTCCCGCTGCGACTCGGTCTCGCGCCGCGATTCAGGCTCGCGCTGCGACGTCGAGCGGGATCGTCACCGGTCCGTCGTTGACGAGCCGCACTCGCATGTGCGCGCCGAAGCGCCCCGTCGCCACCGTCGCGCCGAGGGCGCGCAGTTCGGTGACGACGGCGTCGACCAGCGGCTGCGCGATGAGGCCCGGGGCGGCGCCGTTCCAGGACGGACGGCGTCCCTTGTCGGTGTTCGCGTAGAGCGTGAACTGGCTGATGACGAGGATCGGCGCGTCGACGTCCGCGGCGGACCGTTCGCCGTCGAGGATCCGCAGCCGCCAGATCTTGTCGGCGAGCGTCGCGGCGACGGCGGTGTCGTCGCCGCGGGTGACGCCGACGAGCGCGACGAGTCCCTGCTGTCCCGGAGCCAGGTCGAGCCGGCCCACCGTCTCGCCCGCCACGTCGACGGAGGCCTCGCACACCCGCTGCACCACTGCTCGCACGGCGGTCAGCATAGCGGTGGGGGATTCTCGATTGGGTCGGACAGACCGTCGGGGCGTAAGCTCGACCGTCGGGTGCCGACCCATTCCGGCCGGCGTACGAGACACACAGGATCGTGGAGGATATGGCCAAGAAGGACGGAGCCATCGAAGTCGAGGGTCGCGTCGTCGAACCTCTGCCCAATGCGATGTTCCGCATTGAGCTCGAGAACGGACACAAGGTGCTCGCGCACATCAGCGGCAAGATGCGGCAGCACTACATCCGCATCCTGCCTGAGGACCGCGTCGTCGTGGAGCTGTCGCCCTACGACCTGACTCGCGGCCGCATCGTCTACCGCTACAAGTAGACATCGACTGCAGGGCCCCTGCCGCGACGCGGCGGGGGTCTTTTGGCGTATCCCGGACGAGGCTTCCGCGACGTCCGGTTTGGAAGGGCGTCGCGGGTGGCGTATCGTCAGCCGACGGTGCGCCTTGCGCGCCCGGTCACGCATGCGCGCGGCCGGGATGACGTGTGTGGTGTGACATGCCGACCGGGTTACCGGGCGGAGAAACAGCAGACCGAGGAGAAATTGGCGTGAAGGTCAACCCGAGCGTCAAGCCGATCTGCGAGAAGTGCAAGGTGATCCGCCGTAACGGTCGGGTCATGGTGATCTGCGAGAACCTGCGTCACAAGCAGCGTCAGGGCTGATCGCCGCGCTTTCAGCGGTCGCTTGAGACACAACTGAACATGACGGAACTTCCGGTTCCAGCGGTCGCAGACGAGCGACCGCCTTCCCCCGGCGCGGAGGCCGGGGCCTGTGAGCGGCGCGCTACGGCGTCAGGAGTGGGACGGGCCGGGAGCAGACCTCCGAGAAACGACAAGGACAGCGCCACATGGCACGTGTTTCTGGTGTCGATCTGCCGCGTGAGAAGCGGCTCGAGATCGCACTGACTTACATCTATGGAGTGGGTCGCACCCGCTCCCTGGAGATCCTCGCCGGCACCGGCCTCTCGGCCGATCTGCGGGCGAAGGACCTGACCGACGAGGACGTCAGCAAGCTCCGCGAGTACATCGAGGGCAACCTGCGCGTCGAGGGCGACCTGCGCCGTGAGGTGCAGGCGGACATCCGCCGCAAGATCGAGATCGGCTGCTACCAGGGCCTGCGGCATCGCCGTGGCCTGCCGGTCCGCGGACAGCGCACCAAGACCAACGCCCGTACTCGCAAGGGCCCGAAGAAGACCATCGCCGGGAAGAAGAAGTAATGCCCCCCAAGTCACGCAGCGCCGGCCCCAAGAAGGGCACCCGCCGTCGCGATAAGAAGAACGTCCCGCACGGCCACGCGCACATCAAGAGCACGTTCAACAACACGATCGTGTCGATCTCCGACCCCAGCGGAAACATCATCAGCTGGGCGTCGTCGGGTCACGTGGGCTTCAAGGGTTCGCGCAAGAGCACGCCGTTCGCCGCGCAACTCGCCGCCGAGAACGCCGCCCGCAAGGCGCAGGAGCACGGCGTCAAGAAGGTCGACGTCTTCGTCAAGGGCCCCGGCTCGGGACGTGAGACGGCGATCCGTTCGCTTCAGGCCGCCGGCCTCGAGGTGGGCACCATCTCCGACGTCACCCCGCAGCCGCACAACGGCTGCCGGCCGCCCAAGCGGCGTCGGGTCTAGCGGGAAAGGAAGGAACCGACAATGGCTCGTTATACCGGACCCGCGACCAAGAAGTCGCGTCGCCTGCGCGTCGATCTCATCGGCGGAGACCAGGCGTTCGAACGTCGCCCCTACCCGCCCGGCCAGCACGGCCGCGCGCGGATCAAGGAGAGCGAGTACCTGCTCCAGCTGCAGGAGAAGCAGAAGGCGCGCTTCACCTACGGCGTCCTGGAGCGGCAGTTCGCCAACTACTACGAGGAAGCCCACCGCAAGTCGGGCAAGACGGGTGAGAACCTGCTCCGTATCCTCGAGACCCGTCTCGACAACGTCGTCTACCGCGCCGGCATCGCCCGGACCCGTCGGCAGGCGCGCCAGCTCGTGAGCCACGGCCACTTCACCGTCAACGGTGTCAAGGTCGACGTCCCGAGCTACCGCGTCTCGTCGTACGACATCATCGACGTCCGCCCGAAGTCGCTGCAGACCGTGCCGTTCCAGATCGCGCGTGAGCTGCAGGGCGACCGGCCGGTGCCGGGTTGGCTGCAGGTCGTGCCCAACACGCTGCGGATCCTGGTCCACCAGGAGCCGACGCGGGCGCAGATCGTCGTCCCGATCGCCGAGCAGCTGATCGTCGAGTTCTACTCGAAGAACTGATCGCCGCACCGGGCCCGGCACCTCGCCGGGCCCGGTGTCTCGCCCCCACGACAGGCGTCAAATAGCGGGCGCCAGAGGAGGAAACCCCATGCTCATCTCGCAGCGACCGAAGCTGACCGAAGAGGTCATCGCCGACGACCGCAGCAAGTTCGTCATCGAGCCCTTGGAGCCGGGCTTCGGCTACACGCTCGGCAACTCGCTTCGTCGTACCCTGCTGTCGTCCATCCCGGGTGCCGCTGTCACCAGCATCCGCATCGACGGCGTTCTGCACGAGTTCACGACCGTTCCGGGGGTGAAGGAGGACGTCACCGACATCATCCTCAACCTCAAGGGCCTCGTCGTGTCCTCGGAGGAGGACGAGCCGGTGACGATGTACGTGCGCAAGCAGGGCCCGGGCGCCGTCACGGGTGCCGACATCGTGCCGCCGGCCGGGGTGGTCATCCACAATCCCGACCTGCACATCGCGACGCTGAACGAGAAGGGCCGGCTCGAGATCGAGCTCGTCGTCGAGCGCGGCCGGGGCTACGTGCCCGCCGTGCAGAACAAGGCGTCGGGCGCGGAGATCGGGCGTATCCCGGTCGACTCGATCTACTCGCCGGTGCTCAAGGTGACCTACAAGGTGGAGGCGACGCGCGTCGAGCAGCGCACCGACTTCGACCGGCTCGTCCTCGACGTCGAGACAAAGAACTCGATCACGGCGCGGGATGCCCTCGCGTCGGCCGGCAAGACGCTCGTCGAGCTGTTCGGGCTGGCCCGGGAGCTCAACGTCGAGGCCGAGGGCATCGAGATCGGGCCGTCGCCGGAGGAGGCCGACCACATCGCGTCGTTCAGCCTGCCGATCGACGATCTCGATCTCACGGTGCGGTCGTACAACTGCCTCAAGCGCGAGGGCGTCCACACCGTCGGCGAGCTCGTGGCCCGCACGGAGTCGGATCTCCTCGACATCCGCAACTTCGGCCAGAAGTCGATCGACGAGGTCAAGGTCAAGCTGCACACGCTCGGCCTGTCGCTCAAGGACAGCCCGGCCAGCTTCGACCCGTCGCAGGTCGCCGGTTACGACGCCGCGACCGGCACGTGGAGCGAGGACGGCACCTACACCGAGGGCGACGCCGGCGAGGACTTCGCCGAGACCGAGCAGTTCTGAGTTTTTCGCGGCGCGCTCGACCACGCCGGGCCCGCCAGTTCATTGATCGGGATTCACGCCCGATCCCTTTAAGGAGTCAGAAGAATGCCTAAGCCCACGAAGGGGGCTCGCCTCGGCGGGTCGGCGTCGCACCAGAAGGCGATCCTGGCGAACCTCGCCACGTCGCTCTTCGAGCACGGTCGCATCACGACGACCGAGGCCAAGGCGAAGCGGCTGCGTCCCTATGCGGAGAAGCTCATCACGCACGCCAAGCGGGGCGACCTCGCTCACCGGCGCATCGTTCTCAAGGACATCCGGGACAAGGACATCGTCCACGCGTTGTTCGAGGAGATCGGCCCGCAGTTCGCGAATCGCGACGGCGGCTACACGCGGATCATCAAGACGCTGCCCCGCAAGGGTGACAACGCGCCGATGGCCGTCATCGAGCTCGTCTCCGGCGAGACCGTGACGACCGAGGCCAGCCGCGCCGCCCGTGCGGCCGCGTCGAAGCAGGCTGCCGCGCCGGTCGTCGAGGAGACGGTCGCCGAGGAGGCCCCCGCGGCCGACGAGGCCCCGGCTGTCGACGAGGCTGCCGCCGACGAGGCGCCCGCCGCTGAGGCCGACGACGAGGCTCCGGCCTCGGACGAGGCCAAGGCCGACGAGAAGTAGGGCGTTTGACGCCTGTTCCGCACGAGCCCGCCCCGGAGGAATCCGCGGGCGGGTTCGTGCGTCTGCGCCTGGAGGTGTCCTATGACGGCACCGACTTCTCCGGCTGGGCCGCCCAGCCCGGCCGCCGCACCGTCTGCGGGTTGTTGGAGCAGACGCTGGCCACCGTGCTGCGGGTGCCGGTCGCGTTGACGGTCGCCGGCCGGACGGACGCTGGCGTCCACGCGACGGGGCAGGTCGTGCACGTCGACGTGCCCGCCGCCGCGTTGCAGACGCGCTCGATCGCCGGTGATCCCGCGACGTTGGTGCGACGGCTGGCCAAGCTGCTGCCCGACGACGTCCGGGTCCGCGGGGTGAGCGAGGTGTCGACGGATTTCGACGCCCGCTTCTCCGCGCTGCGTCGCCGCTACCGGTATCGGCTGACCGATTCGCCGTGGGGTGCCGAGCCGGTTCGCGCCCGGGACACCGCGGCGTGGCCGCGGCCGCTCGACCTCGGCGCGCTGGGGGAGGCCTCGGCGGTGCTGCTCGGACTGCACGACTTCGCGGCTTTCTGCCGCCGCCGGGAGGGCGCGACGACGGTCCGTGAACTTCAGGTCTTCTCGTGGCGCCGGGAGGACGACGGGGTACTCGTCGCCGATGTCGTGGCCGACGCGTTCTGCTGGTCGATGGTGCGCTCGCTGGTCGGGGCCGTCGCGACGGTCGGGGAGGGCCGCCGCGGCGTCGACTGGTGCCGGGGACTGCTGGCCGAGACGTCCCGCGCGTCGGCGGTGCCGGTGGCGCCGGCCCGGGGGCTGACGCTGATCGGTGTCGACTATCCCGACGGCGATTTCGCGGCACGCAACGCGGTGACGAGGACCGTCCGGACCGCCGGCTGCTGCTGACCAGATCCGAACCGTCCGGTAGCTGTCGCTGAGCGGGCGTCGGCGGCGACTATCGCCGCGAGTGCTCGCACAGCGACAGACTTCGCCGGAGGTCCGGTCGCCTCAGTTCAGAACGACGAGCCAGACAGCGACATAGTGCGCGATCGCGGCTACGACGGTGCAGGCGTGGAAGATCTCGTGGTGGCCGAACGTCCGCGGCCACGGGTTGGGCCAGCTCAGCGCGTACAGGACGGCGCCGACACTGTAGAAGACGCCGCCGACGGCCAGCAGGATCAGGACGGTCACGCCGACCGAATCGGCGAGCGTCGGCGCGACGAAGACGATCGTCCAGCCGAGCATGATGTAGAGCGGCACGCCCAGCCAGCGCGGCGCCGTAGGCCAGATCGTCTTGAGGGCGACGCCGGCGAGGGCGCCGGTCCACACGATCGACAGCACGATCGCATTCTGCGGTGCGGGCAGACCGAGGACGCAGAAGGGCGTGTACGACCCGGCGATGAACACGAAGATCATGGAATGGTCGGCGCGTTTCATCCAGATGCGCGCCCTGTCGGTGCGCCAGAACACCCGGTGGTACGTGGCGCTGACGCCGAACACACCGAACACCGTCAGCGCGTAGAGGCCGCAGGCGATGCCGGCGGAGACGCCGCGCAGCGGCCAGGCGACGGCGACGAGGACGACGCCGCATACGGCGGCCACCGCGGCGGCGTAGGCATGGATCCACCCGCGCGCCCGCGGCCGAGGATCGACGATCTTCGACAGGCCCGCGGCCGCGATGCCGGCCGAGGGGTCACCGGGCGCAGGGAACGCGTTCGCCGAGGTCATGGCGGTCCTTTCGCGCAGGTTGTGAGGTTACTGAACCGTAGGTTCTTGTTCCCTACGGTACCGTAGGTTCGGCCTGCCGCCGCTGTCGGTTCGGTTACACCGGCGTAGGCTGTGCGGGTGGTCTTCCGCCCTGTGCAGTTGCTCCCCGACAGTGTCCGCGCCCCGCTTCTACGGGTGTATGAGCGGAGGATCCGCACCCACATCGACGCGGACGTCATGCCGCGCCACGTCGCGGTGCTGTGCGACGGGAATCGGCGATGGGCGCGCGCCGCAGGCTTCGAGGACATCGCCCACGGTCACCGGGCCGGTGCCAAGAAGATCTCGGAACTGCTCGGCTGGTGCGACGAACTCGGTATCGCGATCGTCACGATCTACCTGCTCTCGACGGAGAACCTCTCGCGCGATCCCGCCGAACTGGCGCCGCTCATGGAGATCATCACCGACGTCGTCGAGGAGATCTGCGGACCCGAACAGCGGTCGACGGTGCAGATCGTCGGATCGCTCGACCTCCTGCCCGACGACGTCGCCTCCCGGTTGCGGGCCGCGGCCGACCGGACGGCGGGCCGCGACGGCGTGCACGTCAACGTGGCGGTCGGCTACGGCGGACGTCAGGAGATCGTCGACGCCGTCCGGTCGTTGCTGCGCGACGGCATCGCGACGGGGTGCGGCAAGAAGGAGCTCGTCGAACTCGTCACCGTCGACGGCATCGATCGTCATCTCTACACCCAGGGGCACCCCGATCCGGATCTCGTCATCCGGACGTCGGGGGAGCAGCGGCTTTCCGGCTTCCTGCTGTGGCAGAGCGCGTACTCGGAGATGTGGTTCACGGAGGTCTACTGGCCGGAGTTCCGCCGGGTCGACTTCCTGCGTGCGCTGCGCTCGTATGCCGCGCGGCATCGGCGGCATGGGAAGTAGTCGTTGCCTAGATCTTGCGCAGCCGCACCTTGTTGATCGAGTGGTCGGCGTCTTTGCGGAGGACGAGGGTGGCTCGGGGGCGCGTGGGGAGGATGTTCTCGACGAGGTTCGGGCGGTTGATGGAATGCCAGATGTCGCGTGCGGCGCGGCGGGCCGAGGCGTCGTCGAGCGCGGCGTAGTGATGGAAGTGGGCGCCGGGGTCGGCGAAGGCCGTGGAGCGCATCGCGAGGAAGCGGGTGATGTACCAGTCCTCGATGTCTTCGAGCCGGGCGTCCACGTAGATGGAGAAGTCGAAGAGGTCGCTCACCATGAGCCCGGGGCCCGTCTGCAGGACGTTGAGGCCTTCGACGATGAGGATGTCGGGCTGGCGGACGGTGATGTGCTCGCCTTCGACGATGTCGTAGCGGGTGTGTGAGTAGACCGGGGCCGTCACGCACGCGACGCCTGACTTCACGTCGGTGACGAATCGCAGCAGCGCCCGACGATCGTAGGACTCGGGAAAGCCCTTGCGATGCATGAGCCCGAGGCGTTCGAGCTCGGCGGTGGGGTAGAGGAAGCCGTCCGTGGTGACGAGGTCGACGGTCGGGTGGCTCTCCCAGCGCGCCAGCAGCGCCTGCAGGACGCGCGCCGACGTCGACTTGCCGACCGCGACGCTGCCCGCCACGCCGATGATGAACGGCACCTGCCTCTCCGGAATGCCGCCGGAGAGGAAGGTCTGCGTCGCCGCGAACAACCGTTGTCTTGCCGCGATCTGCAGATGGATGAGGCGAGAGAGCGGCAGGTACACCTCGGCGACCTCGGTGAGGTCGAGTTGCTCGCCGATGCCTCGCAGCCGCACGACCTCGTCCGCCGAGAGCACCATCGGCATCGATCGCCGCAGGGCGCGCCATTGGCGGCGGTCCATCTCGAGGTACGGGCTCGGCTCGTCTCGTCGCGCCATGCGTTCAGTCTTGCGCCTGCCGCAGCGCGCCCGGTATCCGGGGAGGGTTTCGGATGATCGCGCACCGCGACGCGGTCGGCGTCGTGGTGCCGGTCGGGCGTAGGTTGTCCCCCATGTCAGCGGATGCCGCGGTCGACGACGCCGTCCTCGCCTATCTCGAGCTCGGTCTCGCCTTCGACGCCCACGTACCGGGTTTCGTCGACGCCTTCGTCGGCGATCCCGCGCTCCGGCGGCGGATCGCCGACGCGCCGACCGTCGACGCGCGCGTGCTCGCCGACCGCGCCGCGGGGCTCACGGCCGATCTGGCGTCAGTGCCCGGGCCGCGCGCGACGTTCCTGCGCGCGCAGCTCGCCGGGCTGCATTGCTCGGCGCGCAAGCTGGCCGGCGACGAGATCGGCTTCGTCGACGAGGTACGCGCCTACTTCGACGTCGACGTCGCACCGGGAGATCAGGCCGAGTACGCGGCGGCGCATCGGCGGCTCGACGACCTCCTCGATGGATCGGGACCGCTCGTCGAGCGCTACACGGCCTATCGGGCGCGCACGCGGTTGCCCGCCGACCGGCTGCCGGAGATCGTCGACGCGTTCGCGTCGGCGCTGCGCGACCGCGTGCGGGCCGAGTACCCGCTCGATCCTCGGGAGCGCGTCGAGTTCGAGATCGTCGGCGACAAGCCGTGGTCGGGCTTCAACTACTACCTGGGTGCGCATCGCTCGCGGGTCGCGATCAACGCCGACCTCCCGCAGTACGCGGCGACGCTGCCGCATCTCATCGCGCACGAGGCGTATCCCGGCCATCACACCGAGCACAGCCGCAAGGAGACGTTGCTGCTCGGCGGCGGGCAGCCGGAGCAGGCGATCTTCCTCGTCAACACTCCGCAGTGCCTCATGGCCGAGGGACTGGCCGATCACGCGCTGGGCGCGATCGTCGGCCCCGGCTGGGGTGCGTGGGCGCAGGAGATCTACGCCGATCTGGGGCTGCGCGTCGACGGCGCCTTCGCCGAGGCCGTCGAGTCGGCGCGGGCCGGTCTGCTCGGTGTCCGCCAAGACGCCGTCCTGCTGCTGCACGACCGCCACGCCGACACCGATGATGTCGTCGCCTACCTGCGACGCTGGCTGCTGACGACGCCCGAGGCCGCCCGGCAGTCGCTGCGCTTCTTCACCGACCCGCTGTGGCGGGCATACATCAGCACGTACGTCGAGGGCTATCGGCTGCTGTCCTCGTGGCTCGACGCGGTGCCGGACAACGCGCGCGCGGCGCGGTTCGGCAGACTGCTCGACGAGCCGTTGACGCCGGGTGCGTTGCGCAGCGAACTGCCGAAGGGAGAGTCGCGATGAACGAGCCGCGGGTAGCCGTCGTCACCGGCGCCGGCTCCGGTCTGGGCCGCGAGTTCTCGCGGGCGCTGGCCGACGCGGGCTTCGCGGTGGCGCTGCTCGGCCGGACGCCCGAATCGCTGGCGGCGACGCAGGCGTCGCTCGCCGACCCGGGCCGGGCGCTGGTCATTCGCACCGACGTCACGGTTCCCGGCGACGTCGACGCCGCGTTCGACGCCGTCCTGGCCGAATGGGGTCGGGTCGACGTGCTGGTCAACAACGCCGGCATGTTCGGGCCGCCCGGAGAGCCCGACGAGGTGGACGTGGACACCTGGCGGCGAGTTGTCGACACCAATCTGACCGGGATGTTCCTGTGCGCCCGACGGGCCTATGCCGCGATGCGCCGACAGGACCCGAGCGGTGGCCGGATCATCAACAACGGTTCCATCTCGGCGCAGGTGCCGCGCCCGCACAGCATCGCGTATGCGGTGACCAAGCACGGCGTCACCGGGCTGACCAGGTCGATCGCACTGGACGGGCGCCCACACCGCATCCGCTGCAGTCAGATCGACATCGGCAACGCCTCCACCGACATGACCGCCCGCATGGCCGCCGGCGTCCTGCAGGCCGATGGCTCGCTGCGCGCCGAACCGACGTTCGACGCCGTGCATGCGGCGCGAGCGGTGGTGTCGTTAGCCGAGCTGCCACTCGACGTCGAGGTGCCGTTCCTGACGATGACGGCGGGCGGCATGCCGTATCTGGGACGCGGATAGCTGATCGTGTGGCCTTGACAGCCGTTGTAACGCACATCATAGTGGTAGCACGAACCCGGCGCACCTCGTGAAGGCGCCGAGTGGTCTACGACGTTCGGGGGATATCGACGCGGCGAAAATCGACGGGGAAAGCTATGTCGCCGCTGGTCAGCCCATGTTTTCTTGACCAGCGTGCCGGTCGGATGGCTCTGTTCCGACCATCGTGGTGGCGGGTACGCACGTCGACTGGATCGGCACGACGGACGGCAACAGTCGAGTGCACGGGCAGGTGGACGCCTGGGGACCGAGTTCGGTTCGATTGCGTGGATCCTGCACGGCCGGCGGGTTCATCTACACCGAATGGGTTTCGAACACCGACAACCGCTATCTCAAGACGCCGGGAACATGCTGGTGGGGTGTGAACGACTATCTGTCGCAGAGCTCTGGATAGCGTCGGATTCAGTTGACGGCGTTCTGCTGCGCGGGTCGAGAAGGCCCGCGTAGCGGCATGGAAAGACGCTGTTCAAGTCGGGAGAAAAATGAGAATCAGGCTTCGAGTCGACGCGGTCGACAAGTTTTACGGCACGGATGAGGCGCGCGTCCGCGCGGTCGACGGAGTGTCACTGACGGTCGGCGCCGGCGAGATGGTGGCGCTGCGTGGGGCGAGCGGCTGCGGTAAGTCGACGTTGCTGTCGATCGCCGGTGGGTTGCTGCCGCCGGATTCCGGATCGGTGCACGTCGATGATGAGAATCTCTATGAGCTCAAGGAACCGCAGCGGCAGCGTCTTCGTCGGCAGAGCATCGGATTCATCTTTCAGGATTACAATCTCATGCGGACGTTGACCGCCGTCGAGAACGTGATGCTCGTCGATGAACTGGACGGCATGCCTCGCCGGAAAGCGCGGGTGCGTGCGATGGACGCACTCGAACGGGTGGGGTTGGGGGACCATCGGGATCGTTATCCGGCCGAGCTGTCCGG
>JBGANR010000022.1:0-75516 GCA_044222225.1 Mycobacteriaceae bacterium | reverse complement strand
TTGTCTGGTTGGTTGTTGCGGCGGCGATAGCGTGGGGGAGACGCCCGGTCCCATTCCGAACCCGGAAGCTAAGGCCCACTGCGCCGATGGTACTGCACTTTAGTCGGTGTGGGAGAGTAGGACACCGCCGCACTACTTTTACTGTTTGAGGCCCGTCACCCCTGTTCCGGGGGTGGCGGGCCTCAAACGTGTATCCACACCCGAAAATCGGATGGAACAGACAGCGGCCGAAAGGTCCAGCGGCGAGAGTCTGTGGATTCTCGACTAGTACGCTGGACGGCGTGCGTCTTGTCGTAGCGGAATGCGAAGTCGATTACGTGGGCCGGCTGACGGCTCGTCTTGCCAGGGCGACGCGCCTGGTGTTGATCAAGGCCGACGGTTCGGTGAGCGTCCACGCCGACGACCGGGCCTACAAGCCGTTGAATTGGATGAGCCCGCCGTGCTGGCTGACCGAGGAGAACGAGCCTGGCGCCGAGCTGCGCTGGATCGTCACCAACAAGCAGGGGGAAGAGCTGCGGATCACCTTCGGGGAGATCCATCACGACAGCTCGCATGAGCTCGGCGTCGATCTGGGGCTCGTCAAGGACGGCGTCGAAGCGCACCTGCAGGAGCTCCTCGCCGAGCAGATGAATCGCGTCGGCGACGGGTACAGCCTGATCCGTCGCGAGTACATGACCGCCATCGGTCCCGTGGACATCCTGGGCCGGGACGAGACGGGCGGCACCATCGCGATCGAGATCAAGCGACGCGGCGAGATCGACGGCGTCGAGCAGCTGACGCGTTATCTGGAGCTGCTCAACCGCGATCCGCTGCTGGCGCCGGTCTCCGGTGTGTTCGCGGCGCAGCAGATCAAGCCGCAGGCGCGGACGCTGGCCGAAGACCGGGGCATCCGCTGCCTCGTCCTCGACTACGACGCCATGCGCGGCACCGACTCGTCCGACTATCGGCTGTTCTGAGGCCTGTGTGGTGCGCAAGAGCCGTCGCCGCGGGGGCGGCGGCCGTCGGTTCGACGACACGAGACGACAGGACGAGGGACAGGGCGTGGGCGGCCTGTTCGACCGGCGGGTGGAGGAGAACCCGGACGGCGTGCGCATGCTCGTCCGGGACGTCAGCGGCGCCCGGGCCGTGAAGCGCTACCGCTGCCCGGGGTGCGATCAGGTCATCGAGATCGGCGTGCCGCACGTCGTCGCCTGGCCGGAGGACGACTTCGGCGGCGCGGCCGAGCGCCGGCATTGGCACCGCTCCTGCTGGCAGGCCCGGGGCCGACGCGGCGCTCAGCGTCGACGCTGAACGTATCCGGCGAGGCTTCCGGTGCGAACCGACGGCGTTACGCGGAGTTCCGCGCGGGCTCGTCGATGTCCTCGTCGTCATCGAAGGCGAGGGCGGTCCCGGTCAGCACGCGCTCGTCGTCGAGCTCGGCGAGCAGCTCGGGCAGCCGGTCGAGTGTGGCACTGGCCTTACTGAGCTGATCGAGGAGCCGGGCGCGGAGATCCTGGATGTCGCGGACGTGCTGATGTGCCACCCGGCGCTGTTCGGAGGCGTCGGCGCGTGCGTCGGCGATGGTCCGCTGGGCCTCGTCGCGAGAGTTCTCGTCGAGCTCGGTGAGTTCGCGGATCGCCTTGTCGCGGCGCTGGGCCATCGTGAGGTCGAAGTCCTCCTGCACGCGCTCCCGATTCGCGGTCGCGATGGCGTGGAGACGGTCGGCCTCGGCCTGGGCCTCGGCGACGATGCGCGCGGCCTCGGCGTGGGCGGCATCCATCGTCGAGAGGTGTTCGGTCTCCATCCTGCGGCGGCGTGCGGCGGCGTCGTCGCGGTCGCCGGTCGCGTCGGCGAGAAGCGCGTCGGCTTCCTGCCGAGCGACGGAGAGCATCTCGGCGGCGTCCGCGGCGGCGAGTGCGCGGGCCTCGGACGCCTCGTCCTGGGCCAGCCGGAACATGTTGCTGATCCGCTCACTGGCGCCCTCGAGCGTCGACGGCGCGACGGCGAGCTTGTCGATCTCGGTGCGAAGGTCGTCGATGGTGGCGCGGGCGGCCTCGAGGTCGTCCCCGAGCTGGCGGGAATGCGCGGCGGCGGCGTCCCGGTCGGCGGCGAGGACGCGCATCTCGGCGTTGTAGCGGTTGATGGCCTCGGCCACCTGGTCCCGCTCATATCCCCGCATGACGACGGTGAAGGGCAGCGACGGGGTGCGACGTTCCTCGGGGGCCATGGTGTGGTGCTTCCTTACATCCTCGCGGGTGACACCGGAAGACCGGCGTGCGTGTGCTCGGGGACGAATCTACTCGGACACCGCCGCGGGACGTGGGAGGCGAGGCTGGGGGCCGTCCGGAGCGGGGGACTGCCGATCAGTGGTTCACGGCCGGCTCGACGAGTTCGAGGAGGACGCCGCCGGCGTCCTTGGGGTGGACGAAGTTGATGCGCGAGTCGGCGGTGCCGCGCCGCGGCACGGGATAGAGCAGCCGGACACCGGCATCGGTCAGCCTGCGGGCGACCTCGTCGACGTCGGTGACGCGCACGGCGAGCTGCTGCAGGCCCGGCCCCTTCGTGTCGAGGAACTTCGCGATCGTCGATCGCGGCGTGAGCGGCGCGAGCAATTGGATGACGGCGCCGGACGGTCCGTCGGACGTCCCGGGTCCGATCATGGCCTCGCGGACGCCCTGCTCTTCGTTGGTCTCCTCGTGGAGGACGCGGAATCCGAGGTGCGTGGAGTACCAGGCGGCGGCGGCATCGAGATCGGCCACGGCGATGCCGACATGGTCGATGCTCACGACGAGGTCGGCGATCGGGGACAGGCCACCCGGCGCGGCGGCGGCGCTCTCGTCTCGAAGCGGAACATCGACGTCGTGACGGGGTGCGGCCTGAGCGGAGTCGGTCATGGTGCTGACGGTAGCGTGAGGTCGTCTGTCGATCGAGGAGGATCTGTCATGACCAACGTCATCGTGGGCGGCGCGCGCACCCCGGTCGGCCGGCTGCTGGGCTCGCTCAGCGGATTCTCGGGCGTCGACCTCGGCGCCGTGGCCGTCAAGGGTGCGCTGGAGAAGTCCGGTGTGGCGCCCGAGCAGGTGGACTACGTCATCCTCGGCCAGGTGCTGACGGCCGGCGCCGGGCAGATGCCGGCGCGGCAGACGGCCGTGAAGGCCGGGATTCCGTGGGACGTCGCCGCACTGACCATCAACAAGATGTGCCTGTCGGGCATCGACGCGATCGCGCTCGCCGATCAGCTGATCCGGGCGGGCGAGTTCGACGTCGTCGTCGCCGGCGGGCAGGAGTCGATGACGAGGGCGCCGCATCTGCTGCCGGGCTCGCGCAGCGGCTTCAAGTACGGGTCCACCGAGCTCGTCGATCATCTCGCCTACGACGGCCTCCATGACGTCTTCACCGACCAGCCGATGGGCGGTCTCACCGAGGAGCACAACGTCGCCGGCGGTTTCAGCCGCGAGGAGCAGGACGAGTTCGCGGCGCGCAGTCATCAGCTGGCGGCGAAGGCGTGGAAGGACGGCCTGTTCGACGACGAGGTCGTCCCCGTCTCGATTCCGCAGCGCAAGGGCGATCCCGTGGAGTTCCGCGAGGACGAGGGGATCCGCGCCGCCACGACGGCGGAGTCGTTGGCGCGGCTGCGTCCGACGTTCCGCTCGGACGGCACGATCACCCCGGGCAACGCCTCCCAGATCTCCGACGGCGCCGCGGCGGTCGTCGTGATGAGCAGGGAGAAGGCGGAGAGCCTCGGGCTGCCGTGGCTCGCCGAGATCGGCGCGCACGGCGTGGTCGCGGGCCCCGACTCGTCGTTGCAGAGTCAGCCGGCGAACGCGATCCGCAAGGCCTGCGAGCGCGAGGGCATCGAGCCGTCCGACCTCGATCTCGTGGAGATCAACGAGGCGTTCGCGGCCGTGGGCCTCGCGTCGACCCGGGAGCTCGGCATCGATCCGGAGCGGGTGAACGTCAACGGCGGCGCCATCGCGATCGGCCACCCGATCGGCGCGTCCGGGGCGCGGATCACGCTGCACCTGGCGCTCGAGCTCAAGCGTCGCGGGGGCGGTGTCGGCGCGGCCGCGCTGTGCGGTGCGGGCGGCCAGGGTGACGCCCTCATCCTGCGCGTCCCCGGTGAGTGACGTCCGGCGCGGAACGTGATATCTACTACGCGATGTAGTAGATATTGCCCGGGTCCGGCAGAATGGCTGACGTGAAACTCCTCAACGACTCCACCCTGGCGGCCCGGGCCTTCCGGCTCGTCGCCGTCGCCGAAGCGATCACCTGGGTAGCCCTGCTCGTCGCGATGTACTTCAAGTACGTCCAGGACCAGGACATCGTCCGGGTGCCGGGCATGCTGCACGGCGTCCTGTTCATGGTCTATCTCGTCGTCACGCTCTGGGCTGCGAAGGTGCTGGGCTGGAGCCGCGGGGTCGCCGCGATCGCGCTCGTCGCCAGCATCCCGCCGCTCGCGACGCTCGTCTTCGAGCTGTGGGCCGAGCGCACCGGCCGCCTCGCGGCCGACGATGAGGCGGGCCTGGCGGCGGCCTGAGTCAGCTGCGGCGGTGCCGACGGTCCGTGACAGACTGGGCGCGTGAGCAATCCCGCGAGTCGTCAACGCGATGCGCTGACCCGGGCCGCCGCGATGGCGGGGGCCGTGGATCTGTCGGCGCTCAAAGCCCGGGCCGAGGCGCCGGCCCCTCCGCCGCCCGCCGCGTCGGGCGCCCCGCCGGCAGACGCCGGGGGCCCGACGCCGCAGGGAGGTCCGGTGGTCGAGCGCGTCGATGAACGGACTTTCGAGGAGCGCGTGCTCGTCAGGTCGACGCGCGTACTCGTGGTCGTCGCGTTCGGCGCGTCGTGGTCGGAGCAGAGCGCTGCGATGGACGCGACGCTCGCCGCCCTGGCGAACGAGTCGGGCGGCCGGTGGGCGCTGGCGCTCGTCGACGTCGACGCGGCCCCACGGATCGCGCAGGCCATCGGTGTGCAGTCGGTGCCGACGGTCGTCGCCATCGCGGGCGGTCAGCCCGTGCACGCGTTCGCCGGGCCGCAGCCGACCGAGCAGGTCGCGCGGTGGCTGGAGCAAATCCTCGCGAAGGTCGGTCCGGAGCTGCCGGGCGAGGGATCCCTCGAACCGGAGCCGGATTCGGATCCGCGTCTGGACGAGGCGGCTCGGCTGCTCGACGAGGGCGATCTCGAGGCCGCGAAGGCCGCCTACGAGGAGATCCTCGCCGTCGAGCCCGGCAACGAGGAGGCGGCCGCGGCCGTCCGGAACCTCGTCTTCTTCCAGCGAGCCCAGACACATCCCATCGACGCCGTCTCCCGCGCCGATGCGGCCCCCGCGGACGTCGAGCTGGGGCTCGCCGCCGCCGACCTGGAGGTCGCCGTACAGCGTGTCGCGGAGGGCTTCGACAGACTCGTCGACCTGGTGCGGCGGACGTCGGGTGACGAGCGCTCGGCCGTCCGGTCGCGGCTGCTGGAACTCTTCGAGCTGTTCGATCGAGATGATCCGCGCGTCGTCGCGGCCCGCCGGAAGCTCACCGCGGCGCTCTTCTGACGCGTCGCGCGCAGTCGGCGCGGTGCTCAGCGGAGCGTCGGGGTGCAGGGCCGCCGGCCGCCGTAGACGCCGTTGAGCAGCGCCTGCGCGCGGGTGAACGAGGCCGCGACCGCGCGCCCGGTGGTGTCGGTGGCCGAACGCGGATCGGTGAGAACCACGTGGAGGGCCTGATCGATGTCGCCCGGCCGCGAGCCGCGGTCGCGGAGCCAGGCGCCGGTGAGGCACAGCGCCTGCAACGCCGCCGACGGTCGCGCGACGTCGACGCCGCGGCGCTGCAGTGAGGCCAGCGCCGCGCGCGTCGCCACGTAGGTCATCCCGGTCACCTCGCCGGCGGGCCGGGAGTGGTCGACGTCGTCGTCGGACGACGGCGTGGACAACCTGGTCAACGCCGGCAGGTCCGCGACGACCGTCGTCGAGGCCGGGCAGTAGCCGGCCGGGCTGCGCGCGTCGACGCAGCCGCCCGGCTCCGTCGACAGCCGCAGATCCGGGACCTCGAAGTACTGCCGCAGGGTCGCGGCCGTCCGGTCGAGGATGCTCTGGTCGAAGCCCGTCTTCCGGTAGGCGACGCCGCCCGGCTCGAACTGGTCGGGCAGCCCGGCCAGTGCCGCGCGGACGCTCTCGCGGGTGATGGCCGTGCAGACCGCGGCGCCGCCCTCGAAGCCGCGCATGACGGCACCGACCCGCTCGTAGGCGGTGCCGTGGCCGTTGTCCCGGTTGCGTGGGCGACCCGTGGGACGGTCCCGAGTGGAGGCGAACCAGCTCAGCACTTTAGCGAGGCCGTCGGTCGTCGTCAGACGCATCCGGCTCGACGATCCGGACGCGACCCAGCGGAGGTAGGCGCCGGCGAAGCAGTCGGCGCGTTGCTCCCGGACCAGGACCGTCGGACCGACGCTGTCGAGCCGGTGATCCATGCGGTGGCCGTACTCGTGGGCGAACGTCGCCGCGGCGGCGATCTCGCCGTAGTCGCCGAGTGCCGACGGAATGAGCTGGCCCCGGTCCCAGCCGATGATGTCGCCGCTGCGGCAGTAGGCCGCGTTGCGGGCGGCGTAGAAGGGCTGCCCGCAGAAGGTGATGCCGGTGCCGTAGCGGCTCCACGAGACGGCCGCCACCGGCGTCGGCGGCGGCAGCCCGACGGCGCGGGCACCCTCGCGCGTCCAGTAGTCCTCGACGTCGTCGAGGGAGAGTGTGGCGAGGTCGTCGATGAACCCGCCGGGCGAACCGGCCACCGTGCGGGTCGAGGCGGGAGCACCTGGCCGGACGCCGGACCGGCCGACGGTGACCGGCAGTCCGGCGACCTGGCCGGCGTCGAACGAATCGGGGAGCGCGTGGCCGGTCGCGAGATCCGGCTCACGGGCGCACCCGGAGAGCAGAGCGAACGCGGTGGCCGCCGCCACGAGGGCGGCGGCCACGCGAGTTCTGAAGCCTCGAGCCTGAACGCTGCTGCCGCAGCGGAAGCTCACTCGGCGGGTGCCGGGACGAGCCAGACGGCCGAGTTCGCCGGGATCCGCAGCTGCGCCGACGCGGGACGGCCGTGCCACGGTTCGTCGGTCGCCGTGACGGCGCCGAGATTCCCGCGACCGGCTCCCGAGTACTCGGGAGCGTCGGTGTTGAGGATCTCCAGCCATCGGCCCGAGTGTGGCAGACCGACGCGATAGGTGTCCCGATCTGCGCCGGAGAAGTTGAAGACGCACGCCATCATCGAACCGTCCGAGCCGTGCCGGAGGAAGCTGATGACGTTGCCCGCGGTGTCGTTGGCGTCGATCCAGGAGTACCCGTTCGGCGTCGTGTCCTGCGAGTACAGCGCCGGACGGGCCGTGTAGGTGTGGTTGAGATCGGTGACGAGGCGGGAGATGCCGCGATGCAGCTCGCCCTCCCAGCCCTCCAGCTCGTGCCAGTCGAGGCTGCGGGCCTCGGACCACTCGCGCGTCTGACCGAACTCCTGGCCCATGAAGAGCAGCTGCTTGCCGGGGTGCGCCCACATGTACGCCAGGAGCACCCGGACGCCGGCCGCCTTCGTCCACGAGTCGCCGGGCATCCGGGTCCACAGCGTGCCCTTGCCGTGGACCACTTCGTCGTGGCTGATCGGCAGCACGAAGTTCTCGCTCCACGCGTACATGAGCGAGAAGGTCAGCTCGTTGTGGTGGAAGCTGCGGTGGATCTGATCCCGCTGCAGATAGCCCAGCGTGTCGTGCATCCAGCCCATGTTCCATTTGAGCGTGAAGCCGAGTCCGCCGAGGCTCGTCTGCCGCGTGACGCCGGGCCACGACGTCGACTCCTCGGCGATGGTGACGACGCCGGGGTACAGCTTGTGCACGGTGGCGTTGACCTCTTGGAGGAACGACACGGCCTCGAGGTTCTCGCGGCCGCCGTAGACGTTCGGCGTCCAGCCGTCGGCCGGGCGGGAGTAGTCCAGGTAGAGCATCGACGCGACGGCGTCCACGCGCAGGCCGTCGATGTGGAACTCGTCGAACCAGAACAGCGCGTTGGCGACGAGGAAGTTGCGCACCTCGGGGCGGCCGAAGTCGAAGACGTAGGTGCCCCAGTCGAGCTGCTCGCCGCGTTGCGGATCGCCGTGCTCGTAGAGCGGCGTGCCGTCGAAGCGGGCGAGCGCCCAGGCGTCCTTGGGGAAGTGCGCCGGCACCCAGTCGACGATGACGGCGAGGCCCTCGGCGTGCAGGTGGTCGACGAACGCCCGGAAGTCGTCCGGTGAACCGAACCGCGAGGACGGCGCGTAGTACGACGTGACCTGGTAGCCCCAGCTGCCGCCGAACGGATGCTCGGCGACCGGCAGGAGCTCGATGTGGGTGAAGCCCGTCGCCTTGGCGTACGCGGCGAGCTCGACGGCGGCCTCGGCGTAGGAGAGCCCCTGCCGCCACGAGCCGAGATGCACCTCGAGGATGCTCATCGGCTCGTTCGCCGGAACACGGCCCGATCGGGCGGCGATCCATTCGTCGTCGGCCCAGGTGTGGCTGCTCGCGGCGACGACGGAGGCCGTCGCGGGCGGCTCCTCGGTGGCCAGCGCCATCGGATCCGCCTTCTCCAGCACCGCGCCGTCGCGGGTGTGGATCCGGTACTTGTACCGCGTACCGGCGCCGACGCCGGGCAGGAAGACCTCCCACACGCCCGTGCCGCCGAGCGTCCGCATCGGGGCCGTGCGGCCCAGCCAGCCGTCGAAGTCGCCGAGGACCGTCACACCGACGGCGTTCGGTGCCCAGACGGTGAAGCCGGTGCCGGAGACGAGGCCGTCCGGGGTGTCGTAGCTGTGCAGATGAGCGCCGAGCGCCTCCCACAGCCGCTCGTGCCGGCCCTCGCCGATGAGGTGCAGATCGACCTCGCCGATGGTCGGCAGGAAGCGGTAGCCGTCGGCGACCGTCTGCTCGGCCTGCGGGTAGGTGATGCGGTAGCGGTAGTCGGCGAGATCGTGATAAGGGATGAAGGCGGCGAAGAGGCCCTCGGAGATCTCGGTGAGCTCGAATTCCCGCTCGCCGATGAGCGCGACGACCCGCTGCGCTCCGGGCCGCATCGTGCGCAGCACCGTTCCGTGCGGGAACGCGTGGGCGCCGAGCGCCGAATGCGGATCGTGGTGGGTGCCGGCATAGAGCATCCGCAGGTCGTCGTCGGACGGACGCAGCAGCTCCGCTTCGATCTCGGAGGCCTCGGCGGACGTCTCAGGCTCGGCCGCTTCGGATTCGGCCGGTGCGACGGTCTCCTCGGCGATCGGCTCGTCCGCGATCTCCGCGGCGTCGGCCTGCAGGGCCATGACGGCCTCGACGATCGCCACATCGGGTGTCAGCGGCGCCATCGACGTCGGCAGCGCGGCGGTCTCCGGCGCGGCGTGCTTGGCGCCCTTCGCCTGGCCGGTGCGCTTCTTTCGGCTCTTGCTCATCAGTCGGCCTTTCGGTAGGAGCGCTCGATCCGTGCGCGGGGCGACAGCGGCGGCAGAGCGACGATGTGCGCGACGGACTTCCACGGCTCGAGGCGGACGAAGTTCGCCTGACCCCAGTGGAAGTGCTCGCCGGAGACCTCGTCGACGGCCGTGAACCGGTCATGCCAGTCCCGGCCGATCGCCGGCATGTCGATCCACAGCGTCGACGACTCGGCCGCGAAGGGGTTGAGGTTGACGACGACGAGGACACAGTCGCCGGTCGTCGGATCGTGCTTGGAGTACGCGATGATCGACTCGTTCTCCACGTTGTGGAAGTGGATGTTGCGCAGCTGCTGCAGCGCCGGGTGCGCGCGCCGGATCTCGTTCAGTCGGCGCAGCCACGGCTCCAGCGACTCGCCGCGCTCGGCTGCCGCCGCGAAATCGCGCGGCCGCAGCTCGTACTTCTCCGAGTTCAGGTACTCCTCGGCGCCCTCCCGGATCGGCAGGTGCTCGTAGAGCTCGTACCCGGCGTAGACGCCCCACGTCGGCGCGAGCGTCGCCGCGAGCGCCGCACGCAGCGCGAACATGCCCGGACCGCCGTGCTGCAGATGCTCGGGCAGGATGTCCGGGGTGTTGACGAAGAGGTTCGGCCGAAACTCGTCGGCGTGCTTGACGTTCTCCAAGGCGAACTCGGTCAGCTCGGCCTTCGACGTCCGCCAGGTGAAGTAGGTGTAGGACTGCGTGTAACCGAGCTTGGCCAGGCCGTACATCCGCGCCGGCCGGGTGAACGCCTCGGCGAGGAAGAGCACGTCGGGGTGCCGCTTCTTCACCTCGACGATCGTCCACTCCCAGAAGTCCGGGGTTTTCGTGTGCGGGTTGTCGACCCGGAAGATCTTCACTCCCTGGTCGATCCAGTACAGCAGGATGCGCAGCGACTCGGCGTAGATGCCCTGCCGGTCGTTGTCGAAGTTGATCGGGTAGATGTCCTGGTACTTCTTCGGCGGGTTCTCGGCGTAGGCGATCGTGCCGTCGGGCTGCGTCGTGAACCACTCCGGGTGCTCGGTGGTCCACGGGTGATCCGGCGCCGCCTGCAGGGCGTAGTCGAGGGCGATCTCCATGCCGAGTTCGCGGGTGCGCTCGACGAGGCGCCGGAAGTCGTCGAGGTCGCCGAGCTGCGGGTGGATCGCGTCGTGGCCGCCCTCGGCCGAACCGATCGCCCACGGCACGCCGACGTCCTCGGGACCCGGCGTCAGGGTGTTGTTGCGGCCCTTGCGGTTGACCCGGCCGATCGGGTGGATCGGCGGCAGGTAGACCACGTCGAAGCCCATGTCGGCGATGCGCGGCAGCTCGTCGAGCGAGGTGCGGAAGGTGCCGTGCACCGGCTTGCCGTCGGCGTCCCAGCCGCCCGTCGACCGCGGGAAGAACTCGTACCAGGAACCGAACAGCGCCCGCTTGCGGTCGACCCAGACGCGGTTGCTGCGGCCCTTGGTCAGCAGGTCGCGCACGGGGGCGGCGGCGAGGATCGACGTCACCGCGCCGCCCAGGGCCGGCGCGATCCGGTCGCCGAGGTCGGCGTCGCTGCGCAGTGCGGCGGCGGCGGAGCGCAGCGTCGCGACGTCCGCCTGGGTCTGGGCGGCGGTCGCCGCCCGATCGAGGACGCGCGCGC
Organism: Mycobacteriaceae bacterium; assembly: GCA_044222225.1. Taxonomy (GTDB): domain Bacteria; phylum Actinomycetota; class Actinomycetes; order Mycobacteriales; family Mycobacteriaceae; genus JBGANR01. The sequence continues at coordinate 64,467 of JBGANR010000022.1, read as the reverse complement.
CGGTCTCGAGATCGTTGGCCAGCTCAGCGGGCCCCTGGCCTGCGGCGACCTTCTTCGAGACGGCGGAACGCCACGTCGCGTACGGGTCCGACCAGGCGTCGACGCGGAAGGTCCAGAAGCCCTCGGCGTCCGGCGCGAAGACGGCGTCGAAACGGTCCGGCGTCGGGGCCGCCGTCATCGTGATGTCGCGGACCCCGGAGCGACCGGGACCTTCGACGTGAAGGGTGGCGTTGACGGCGTCGTGGCCCTCGCGCCACACCGTCGCTGACACCGGAACCGTTTCTCCCACGACGGCCTTCGCGGGGAAATGCCCCGCGGAGACCAGGGGTGCGACGTCGTCGATCCCGATTCTCCCGATCACCTTGCGCAGCTCCTCTCGGTGCGGACCACCCGCGTGTTCACCGTAGGGGATCGAGGCCGGTTAGGTGCGACTACCGCGAACCTGTCGGCGGCCGAACCGGTGGCGCCCCAGGGTGATTCGGCGTCACGGCAGGCGAGCGAGGGCGCCTCGGACGACCGTGGGATCGGACGTCGGCCAGTACGGCGGCAGCGACGCGCGCAGGAACCCGCCGTAGCGTGCGGTGGCCAGCCGCGGATCGAGCACGGCGATGACACCGCGGTCGTCGATCGACCGCAACAGACGTCCGGTGCCCTGCGCCAGCAGCAGCGCGGCGTGGTTCGCGGCGACCGACATGAACCCGTTGCCGCCGCGCGCCGTCACGGCGTCCTGCCGGGCCTGCAGCAGCGGATCGTCCGGCCGGGGGAACGGGATCCGGTCGATGACGACGAGCGAGAGCGACGGGCCGGGCACGTCGACGCCCTGCCACAGGGTGAGGGTGCCGAACAGGCATGTCGGCTCGTCCTCGGCGAAACGGGTGACGAGCGTGGACGTCTGGTCGTCGCCCTGGCACAGGATCGGCACGTCGAGGCGCTCCCGCATCGCCGCCGCGGCCTCCTTGGCGGCGCGTGTCGACGAGAACAGGCCGAGCGTGCGGCCACGAGCGGCGGCGACGAGCTCGGCCAACTCGTCGAGCGATTCGGACGTCGCCGCGCCGCGGCCCGGGGGCGGCAGGTGCCGGGCGATGTAGAGGATGCCGCGGCGGGCGTGGTCGAAGGGGGAGCCGACGTCGAGGCCGGTCCAATCGGCGCGGCCGGCCGGTTCGCGCCCGGACGCCGTCACGTCGATCTCCGACGTCGTCGGCGTCGCGTCGCGGGGCGGCAGGCCCCAGGTCGCGGCCAGCGCGTCGAAGGAGCCGCCGGTGGCCAGCGTCGCGGAGGTGAGGACGACGGTGGCGTTCGCGAACAGGCTCGTCCGCAGCAGTCCGCCGACCGAGAGCGGCGCGACGCGGACCGCACGGCGCTCGTCGCCGCGGAACAACTCGACGGCCAGCCACACGACGTCACGACGTTTCTCGGCCTCGAAGGCGGCGAGCATCCGGACGAGCGTGTCGTGCAGGTCGTCGACGGCCGTCAAGGCGGCCGAGCGGGCGGCCGCGGCGTCGGGGTCGAGATTCGCGCCGCGGACGGGGCCGATCGCCGTGTGCATCTTCCACAGCAGGTCGCGCAACCCGGCGAACATCACGGCCGCGCCGTCCGGCACCCGCAGCCATTGACCCGCCGGCGCGCCGGCGAGCATCGTGCCCAGCAATTCGCCCGCCTCGGTCAGGGCATCGGCGAGCTCGTCCTCGACGAGCCGGCCGCATCGCCGGGCGACGGCGGCGATCGCCGCGGCCGAGATCTCCGCCGTCGCGACGGACGTCACGCGATCGACCAGCTCGTGCGCCTCGTCGATGACGACGACGTCGTGCTCGGGCAGGACCGTCACGGTCGTCATGGCGTCGATGGCGAGCATGGCGTGGTTGGTCACGACGATGTCCGCCTGTCCCGCCTTCGCCTTGGCGAGCTCGGCGAAGCATTCGGTGCCGAACGGGCACTGTCCGGCGCCGAGGCACTCGCGTGCGGACACCGAGACCTGCCGCCAGGTCGGCTCGCCGACGCCCGGACTCAGGTCGTCGCGGTCGCCGGTCTCGGTGGTCTCGGCCCATTCCCGGATCCGCGTCACCTCGCGGCCGAGGCGGGACAGCGCGAACGCGTCGAAGAGCTCGGCCGGCTCGTCCACCGCCGTCCCGGCGTGCAGCTTGTTCTTGCAGAGGTAGTTCGCGCGGCCTTTGAGAATGGCGAAGTCGGGCCGCTCGCCGAGCGACTCGGTGAGGGCGTCGGCCACCCGCGGCAGATCGCGCTCGACGAGCTGGCGTTGCAGGGCGATCGTCGCCGTCGACACGACCACCGTCTTGCCCGACGCCGCGGCGTGCCGCAGTGCGGGCACGAGATAGGCGAGGGACTTGCCGGTGCCGGTGCCGGCCTGGACCGCGAGGTGGGCGCCGGAGTCGATGGCGTCGGCGACGGCCGAGGCCATCGTCACCTGGCCGTCGCGCCGGGCGCCGCCGAGCGCGTCGACGGCGGTGGCGAGCAACGTGGGGACGGTGGGCAGTCGCGCCATCAGGCGACGTCGACGCCGGCGGCGCGCAGCGCGGCGACGGTCTGGGCGAGGTTCGCCGGCGCGACGGCGGCCGTGTGGCCGACGAGCACGCGCGTCGCGAAACCGGCCGCTGCGGGGTCCAGCGCCGTCGCCCGCACGCAGTAGTCGGTCGCGATGCCCACGACGTCCACGGCGTCGACGCCTGCCGAGCGCAGCCAGTCTTCGAGACCGGTGCCCTCGGCGTCGGCACCCTCGAAACCGGAGTAGGCGGCGCTGTAGGCGCCCTTGTCGAAGACGGCCCGCACGCGGGTGACGTCGAGATCGGGGTGGAAGTCGGCGCCGGGCGTGCCGACGCGGCAGTGCGGCGGCCAGGAGTCGACGAAGTCCGGCGTGTCGGAGAAGTGATCGCCGGGGTCGACGTGCGCGTCACGGGTCGCGACGACGACGTCGTATCCGGCGGCCAGCGCCCCGATGCCCGCCGCGACCGCGCCGCCCCCGGCGACGGCGAGCGCGCCGCCCTCGCAGAAGTCGTTCTGGACGTCGACGATGACGAGGGCGCGCGTGCTCATCCCATCAGGTTAGCGAGGGTGTCCGATCAGCCCGCGTAGCGCGTCGGGACCGCGGGGTCGCCGTGGGAGAGGCCGCGGCCCTCCCACGGCAGGGAGACCAGCGCCGCCGCGTGCCGGTTGCGGGCGGCGGCGAGGCTCGGCGCCGGGCCGACGGGTTCGCCGCCGCGCAGGTAGTCGCGCTGCAGGGGACGAGTAGTGAGGCCGGGGCCGGGGTCCGGCACGTCGCCGCCGAGGGGGTAGACGATCTCCTCGACGACCGTGCCGGTGGGCCGGGCGGCGCGGACCGCGGCCTTCGCGCCGCCGCGCGACTCCTTGTGGGTGGCGCGCTTGGCGACGGGGACGCCCGCCACCTCGACGAGCTTGTAGACCATGCCCGCCGTCGGGGCGCCCGAGCCGGTGACCAGGGACGTCCCGACGCCGTAGACGTCGACCGGCTCGGCGCGCAGCGACGCGATGGCGTATTCGTCGAGGTCGCCGGAGACGACGATGCGGGTGCCGGTGGCGCCGAGGGCGTCGAGCTGATCGCGCACCTGGCGCGCGAGGACGCCGAGGTCGCCGGAGTCGATGCGGACGCCGCCGAGCTCCGGGCCGGCCACGGCGATGGCGTTCTCGACGCCGCGGGCGATGTCGTAGGTGTCCACGAGCAGCGTCGTGCCGGTGCCCAGGGCGGCCACCTGCGCGGCGAAGGCCGAGCGCTCGTCCGTGCCCGCGGCCGTCGTGTGCAGAAGGGTGAACGCGTGCGCGCTCGTCCCGGCGGCCGGGACGCCGTAGCGGCGCTCCGCCTCCAGGTTCGACGTCGACGCCATCCCGGCGAGGTAGGCCGCGCGGGCCGCCGCGACAGCGGCCTCCTCGTGGGTGCGTCGCGAGCCCATCTCGATGATCGGCCGCTCGCCCGCCGCCGCGACCATGCGGGACGCCGCGGACGCGATCGCGCTGTCGTGATTGAGGATCGACAGCGTGAGCGTCTCGAGCAGGACCGCCTCGGCGAACGTGCCGCGCACCGTGAGCACGGGCGAACCGGGGAAGAAGAGCTCGCCCTCCTCGTAGCCGAAGACGTCCCCGGAGAAGCGGTATCCGCGCAGGTAGTCGAGGGTGGCGTCGTCGAGGAAGCCGGCGACGACGGCGAGCTCGTCGGCGCCGAACCGGAAGCCGTCGAGGGCGTCGAGCAGCCGGCCGACGCCGGCCACGACGCCGTAGCGGCGACCGTCGGGCAATCGGCGGGCGAACACCTCGAAGGTGCACGGCGTCGAGGCCGTTCCGTCCGCCAGGGCCGCCGACAGCATCGTCAGCTCGTACTTGTCGGTGTGCAAGGAGGTGTTGTGCGGGGACACACCCGCTACCCTAGGCGCTATGGCGGCCGCATCCGATGACCCTGTCGGCGACGACCGAGGCGGCGCGGGCGTAGCGGTGGCCGAACCGCGACAGCTCGTCGATCGCCCCTGGGTGACGGTCGTCTGGGACGACCCGGTGAACCTCATGCACTACGTGACGTACGTGTTCCAGAAGGTCTTCGGCTACAGCGAGCAGAAGGCGACGGAGCTCATGCTGCGCGTCCACAACGAGGGCAGGGCCGTCGTGTCCAGTGGACCGCGCGACCGCATGGAGGGGGACGTCCGCAAGCTCCAGCAGTTGGGGCTCTGGGCGACGATGCAGCACGACTGATCGTTGAAGCCCGGTGATGGTCGGCGGTGCGGCAGGCTCCGACCTTCCGGCGACTGCGCCGCGGCGCTCGTCGTACGGTTGAGGCGTGCAGAAATGGCGACGCGACGGGTCCGGTGAGACGGCCCGGTACAGGACCAAGGTGACGGCGGAAGAGGCCGAGTTGCTGACGTCGCTGGTCGGATCGTTGCGGGACCTGCTCATCGAGCGGGCCGAGTCGGCGCCCAGAGATGAGCTCGCCGCCCTGACGGGGATCGTCACCGGACACGCGCAGCCGCCGACCGATGTCACCCTCGGCCGGCTGCTGCCGGATTTCCATCGCCCCGATCAGGACGAGACGCTCGTCAGCGAGGCGGTCAGCGGACAGCTGGCGGCGGGGCTGCGCAGCGTCAACGAGCCGCTCATCATCGACGCGAAACTGGCCGCGGCCCGCACGATGCGGGACACGCTTCCCGACGGCGGCGGACCGATCGCGCTCGACGCCGCGCAGGCGGACGACTGGCTGACGGCCCTCAACGACATCCGGCTGGCGCTCGGCGCGATGCTCGGCATCGACGCCGACACGCCGGACGAGTTGCCGCCCGACCATCCGCAGGCCGCGCACCTGGACGTCTATCACTGGCTGACGGCCGTGCAGGAGCTGCTCGTCATCACGCTCTCGGGCCGGCGATGAGCACGGTGGGCTCGATCACCGACGTCGCGGGCCTCACCGTCGGGCAGGCGCAGCGGCTCGACTCGCCGCGCGTCGCGGACGCCGCCGCAGGCGTACCCGGCGCGGGTTGGGCGACGGGCGTCTCCGTCGTGCTCGCGGGCGACGGCGCGACCGGGGCCGTCGACGTCCGGGGCGGCGCTCCGGGGACGCGGGAGACCGACCTGCTCGCGCCGGAGAACTCGGTGCAGCACGTGCACGCCGTCGCGCTGTGCGGCGGCAGCGCGTTCGGGCTCGCCGCCGCATCGGGGGTGATGACGGAGCTGGCCGGGCAGGGGGTGGGTCTCGACATGGGAGCCGGCGTGTGGGTGCCGATCGTGCCCGCGGCCGTCGTCTTCGATCTGCCGGTCGGCGCACCCGGCGCCGTGCCGGACGAGGCGCTGGGCGCGGAGGCCGTGCGTGCGGCGGGGCGGACGGTGGCGACCGGCTGCGCCGGCGCCGGAACCGGGGCGCGAGCCGGCGGGCTCAAGGGCGGCGTCGGGACGGCGAGCGTCGTCATCGAGACGGGGCCCGCGGCCGGTGCGACGGTCGGTGCGCTCGTCGTGGCCAATCCCGTCGGGGCGGTGGTCGATCCCGGCACCGGACTGCCGTACGGCGCCGCGCCGGAGGATCTGGCGGTCCTCGGCTGGTCGGCGCCGGACGCCGACGAGCTCGCGGCTCTCGCGGGGGTCGCGGCCAAAGGCACGGTGCTCAACACGACGATCGGCGTCGTCGCCACCGACGCGGCGCTGAGCAAGGCCCAGTGCCGACGGCTCGCGACCGCGGCGCACGACGGCATCGCCCGTGCGGTGCGGCCGTCGCACACGCCGCTCGACGGCGACACCGTCTTCGCCCTGGCCACCGGCGTCCGGGAGCTCGAAGCCGAGCCGCTCGTCCCGGTGGGGATGGACCCGCACCTCGGCGCGTTGACCGCGCTGGCCGCCGCCGCGACGACGGCGATGTACCGGGCGCTCGTCGTCGCGGTCCGCGACGCGTCGCCGGTCGCCGGCATCGAATGCGTCCGCTCGCTCATCCCGTCGGCTTTCGCCGGATGACCGCCGGACCCGTTCACCTCGCAGCTTCTCGGCAACAGTCAAGGAGGCGTCCGATGACCGTCCACCCCGTTCCGCCCGGCTCGCCGCCGCCGGCACGCGGCCGGCGTCCGCTGTGGCTGCGGGCGCTCGTGTCGATGGCGGCGCTGATCGCCGTGCTGTACGTCATCGAGGCCGTCGACGCCGCGACGGCCTACAGCCTCGACCGGTACGGAATCGAGCCGCGGGACGTCGACGGCCTGCCGGGCGTCGTCGTCTCGCCGTTCCTGCACGCCGACTGGGGGCATCTCGCCGCCAACACCGGCCCGCTCTTCGTGCTCGGCTTCCTCGTCGTCCTCTCGGGACGCTTCCTCGCCGCCACCGCGATCGTCTGGCTGTGCTCCGGGCTGGGCGTCTGGCTCATCGCACCGCCGCACACCGTGACGGTCGGCGCGTCGGGGATCATCTTCGGCTGGCTGACGTTCCTGCTGGTCCGCGGGATCGTCAACCGCGATCTCGTCCAGATCCTCGTCGGGGTCGTCGTCTTCCTCGTCTACGGCACGTTGCTCTTCGGTGTGCTGCCCGGCGCCGCGTTCGTGTCCTGGCAGGGGCATCTGTGCGGTGCGGTCGGCGGGATCCTCGCGGCCTGGCTGCTGCGCCGGCGCAAGCTCTCGCCGCCCCCGGCCACGCCTTCGTTCCCGCAGTATCCGGGGGCCGCCGCATGAACGCCGCGGACGCTCCGATCGGCATCTTCGACTCGGGGGTCGGCGGTCTGACGGTGGCACGGGCGATCATCGATCAGCTGCCGGACGAGGACATCGTCTACGTCGGCGACACCGGCAACGGGCCGTACGGGCCGCTGACGATCCCCGAAGTCCGCCGCAACGCCCTCGCCATCGGCGACGACCTCGTCGAGCGGGGCGTGAAAGCGCTGGTCATCGCCTGCAACACCGCGTCGGCGGCCTGCCTCGCCGACGCCCGGGAGCGGTACGCGGTGCCGGTCGTCGAGGTCATCGTGCCCGCGGTACGCCGGGCCGTGCGGGTCACGCGCACCCACCGCATCGGCGTCATCGGCACCGAGGCCACGATCCGCAGTCGGGCCTACCAGGACGCGTTCGCCGCGTCGCCGGACGCCGAGGTGACGGCGGTCGCCTGTCCGCGGTTCGTCGACTTCGTCGAGCGCGGCATCACGAGCGGACGTCAGGTCCTCGGGCTCGCCGAGGGCTATCTGGAGCCGCTGCAGCGCGCGGACGTCGACACCGTCATCCTCGGCTGCACGCACTACCCGCTGCTGTCGGGCATCATCCAGCTCGCGATGGGCGAGGACGTCGCGCTCGTCTCCAGTGCCGAGGAGACGGCCAAGGACGTGGTCCGCGAGCTGACCGTCGACGACCTGCTGCGACCGCACACCGGACGGCTCGCCGAACGCCGGTTCGAGTCGACGGGCGACCCGGACGTCTTCGCACGGCTCGCGGCGCGTTTCCTCGGGCCGGCCCTCGGGCACGTCGCCCGGACGGCGGCGCACGCGTAGGACATCCGGGCCACGACTCGGAGTCCACGTGGCAAAGTGAGCCCCATGCGCCTCACGGTTCTCGGGTGTTCGGGAAGCCTCGGCGGGCCCGACGCGCCTGCGTCCGGGTACCTGCTGCAGGTTCCGGGTCAGACGCCGGTCGTCCTCGACTTCGGGCCCGGCGTCCTCGGCGCGCTGCAGAAGGTGGCGGACCCGAACGCCGTCTCGGTACTGCTGTCGCATCTGCACGCCGATCATTGCCTCGACCTCGCCGGCCTGCTCGTGTGGCGACGCTGGTCGCCGGTTCCGGCGTCGGGTTTCGCGGATCTCTACGGGCCGCCGGGGACGGCCAGGCGGATCGGGGTGGTGTCCGCGGAGGATCCCGGCGAGATCGACGACATCACCGACACGTTCAGCGTGCACGCCTGGGCCGACGGCGGGACGTACGAGATCGGCGGCATGACCGTCCACGTCCGGCGCGTCAACCACCCGCCGCACACCTACGGCATGCGCGTGACGTCGCCGACGGGCCGGGTGCTCGCCTACAGCGGAGACACCGGGGCGTGCCAGGCGCTCGTCGACCTCGCGCGGGGCGCCGACCTGTTCCTCTGCGAGGCGTCGTGGACGCATGCGCCCGGCGAGCGGCCGCGTGACCTGCACCTCTCCGGCACCGAGGCCGGCGCCGCGGCGGCCGCGGCCGGCGTCCGGACGCTGGCCATCACGCACGTGCCGCCGTGGACGAGCGTCGACGACGTCGTCGCGGAGGCCAGGACGGAGTTCGACGGCGACGTGATCGCGGTGCATGCGGGGCAGGTGTTCGATCTCTGACCGTTCTCGGGTGTCGATTAGGGTGGGGCCCGTGAGCAGACGAGCAGACGGCAGGACCGACGACGAGCTTCGCGAGATCCGCATCACCCGGGGATTCACGGCGAATCCAGCCGGTTCCGTCCTGATCGAGTTCGGCGGGACGAAGGTGCTGTGCACGGCCAGCGTCGAGGAGGGTGTGCCGCGGTGGCGGCGCGGCTCCGGCAAGGGCTGGCTGACGGCCGAGTACGCGATGCTGCCGGGTGCGACGCACACGCGCAGCCAGCGGGAGTCGACCCGCGGCCGGGTCGGCGGGCGGACGCATGAGATCAGCCGGCTGATCGGTCGTTCGCTGCGGGCCTGCATCGATCTCGCCGCGTTGGGAGAGAACACCATCGCCATCGACTGCGACGTCCTGCAGGCCGACGGCGGAACCCGGACGGCGGCGATCACCGGCGCCTACGTCGCGCTCGCCGACGCCGTCACCTACCTCGCGGCGCATCGCCGGCTCAACGATCCCCGGCCGCTGTCGTGCGCGATCGCGGCGGTGAGCGTCGGCGTCGTCGACGGCCGGATCCGTGTCGACCTGCCGTACGAGGAGGACGGACGGGCCGAGGTCGACATGAACGTGGTGGCGACGGACACGGGCACGCTCGTCGAGGTGCAGGGGACCGGCGAGGGCGCGACCTTCCCGCGCTCGACGCTCGACAAGCTGCTCGACGCCGCGATCGCCGCCATCGAACATCTGTTCGATGCTCAGCGCGAGGCCCTGTCGAAGCCCTACCCGGGCGAGCTGCCGTCGGGTCCGGCGACGAAGGCGTTCGGCGGCTGATGGCGCGGTTGCTGCTCGCCAGCCGCAACGCGAAGAAGCTGCGGGAACTGCGCGCCGTCGTGGCGGCGGCCGGACTGGACGTCGACGTCATCGGTCTCGACGAGGTGCCGCCGTTTCCGGAGGCGCCGGAGACGGGTGCGACGTTCGAGGAGAACGCCGTCGCCAAGGCCCGCGACGGAGCGACCGCGACGGGACTGCCGTGTGTGGCCGACGACTCCGGCATCGAGGTGGACGCGCTGAACGGTATGCCCGGCGTGCTCTCGGCCCGCTGGGCGGGGCGTCACGGCGACGACCCGGCGAACACCGCATTGTTGCTCGGGCAACTGGCCGACGTTCCCGACGAGCGGCGGAGCGGACGCTTCGTCTCGGCGTGCGCGCTGGCGCTGCCGGACGGGTCGACGCAGGTCGTGCGGGGTGAGTGGCCCGGGGTCGTCCTGCGGGAGCCGCGCGGGGACGGCGGTTTCGGCTACGACCCGGTCTTCCTGCCGGACGGCCTCGACCGCACCGCCGCCGAGCTGTCGGCCGAGGAGAAGAACGCCGTCAGCCATCGCGCGCGGGCGCTGGCGAAGCTCATTCCGCTGCTGCGACGGCTGGGCTGAAAAAGTACTGTCCGGCACCTGTCACTGAGCGGGCCGACGGCGATATATGTGTCGCCTCGGTCCGCTCAGTGACAGGTACCGGACAGTACGTCGAGCGTCAGGGGCGCTGTGCGTCGGCCAGCAGCGCCTTGACCTCGGCCGTCCGGGCGTGCTCGAAGTAGAAGGACAGGAACGGGACGGTGCCGGCGACCAGAGTGACGATCGTCTTGCCGAGCGGCCAGCGGACCTTCATCGCGAGGTCGATCGCGGTGAGCAGGTAGGCGGCGTACACCCAGCCGTGGACGAACGGCACGAAGTCGAGGGCGTCGCTGTCGAAGCCGTACTTGAGAACCAGTTCGACGACGAGCAGCAGCAGCCACAGGCCGGTGATCCAGGCCAGGAACCGGTAACGCAGCAGTGCGCTCGCGATCTTGCCGCGGTCCTCGTCGTCGATGGTCACGCGCTCGTCTGTCGTCTCGGTCACTGCTGTCCTGTCTGAGATGAAGCTTGCGGGGTGTGGTCGGCGGCCGCCAGGTCGGCCAGATACCGGTTGTACTCGGCCGTCTCGGCGTCCACCTCGGTATGCGACTGCGGACGTGTGGGGAGCAGATCGTCCGGGATCTGTGACTGCGGGGCCGCCGCGGCGACCTTCTGGGCCGTCGCAGGATCGGTCTCGAGCCGGACGAACCGTCGGTACGCGTAGATGAGGCAGAGCGCGAACGCCGGCCATTGCATGGCGTACCCGAGGTTCTGGCCGCTGCCGCCTGCGGACTCATAGCGCGTCCACTGCCACCAGGCCAGCAGCAGGCAGACACTTGCGCCGATGACGACCAACGCGATGAGCGCAGGGCGGCGTCGGGACACGCGAGGCATGATCTCGACGGTACCCGGCGGGCGGCGGGCGGCGGAAACCGGCCGACGTCGTCCGGATCACAGCGGTGGCGGGCCCGACGGGGGCTCCGCTGCGGCCTACGCGTTCTTGCCGAGCGGGTGCCGGAGCGCGGATTCGAGATCCGGGGTGCGGAACGGATGCCTCGCGGCCTGCAGACGCGCGGGGACGACGCGCTGACTGGCTTCGGCGAGCTCGCTGTTCCCCTCCGCACCGAGCAGCAGCCGGGGCCCGAACGATGGCACCGGAAGAAGAGCGGGCCGGCGCAGGACGCGCGCGAGGATCCGCGTGTACTCGGAGTTCCGGACCGGCGCCGGGGCCACGGCGTTGACCGGACCGGCGAGCGTCGTGTCCCAGAGCGCCCGGTGGTAGATGTCGACGAGGTCGTCGAGCCCGATCCACGACAGCCATTGACGGCCGGTGCCGAGACGTCCGCCCAGCCCGGCGGCGAACAACGGCCGCAGCAGACGCAGGGTCCCGCCGCGCGGTGACTGGACGATGCCGGTCCGTACGGTGACGACGCGGGTGGCCTCGCTCGCGGCCGCTGCGGCGGCGTCCTCCCATCGCGTGACCACTCGCTGAAGGAAGTCGCTGTCCGTCGGTGGTGCGGCGTCCTCGGGCAGTGACTCGTCACCGCGATGGGCGCCGTAGACGCCGATCGCCGAGGCGCTGACGAAGGTCGCGACGCCCGCCGTCGCAGCGGCCTCGGCGAGGCGCCGGGTGGGACCGATCCTGCTGTCCTCGACGGCCTTCTTATGGGCGTCGCTGAATCGGCCCGCGATCGACGCGCCCGCCAGGTGGATCACCGCGTCGACGCCCTCGAGCAGGCCGGACGCGGGTGCCGCCGGATCCCAACGGCGTTCGTCGGGGGAGGTCGGCGGACGTCGGACGAGACGGATCACGTCGTGCCCGCCCGAGGTGAGGAAGGCGGTGAGCGCGGAGCCCACCAGCCCGGACGATCCTGTGATCGCGACGGTCGTCCGTCCCATGCCGTGCTCGGCGGCCCGCCGATGTGCCGCGAGATCGTCGGCGAGCTGCCGCGCGCGGTAGTCGAAGATCGGGTCGAGCAGGCGGCGGGGGATCTGCGTGTCGACCGTGTCGGTCACGCGGGTCTGACGAGTGTCGACGGATTCGAACTCGTGCGTGTGACGCCACCGAAGCCAGCCGGCGGGCAGCGACGTCGGACCGTCCGCGACGACCTCGTCGACGAATCGTCGTGACGGTACGTACTCCGTCGGATCGTGCCGGGCTACCCAACGCAGCCCGCCCGGCAGCGCGAGTACCGCGGTTCCGTCAGCGAGCGATTCGGCCTCGGACGCGAGGGCCAGCGGTTGCCACGGCGGCGACAGGCGGGCGAAGGCTCCGGGGCGGGAGAACCACGTGAAGACGTCGTCGAGCGGGGCGTCGACGACGGCGGACCGTGCATATGCCATGTTCCACCGTCTCCCGTTCGGCGGGGAACCGCAAGGGGTCGGGCGAGACCTGTCTGGCGTCACGTCTGTCGGTGGGCGGCCCAGCGGTCGAGGAACGCCTGGCGCTGCGAGGACGCCACCGCTTCGAGCCGGGCGCCGGACGCGGGCGCGTCGGCGTAGACGAACGAACGGCCGTGGTCGCGGCCGTCGAAGAACAGCGTTCGTTCGTCGGCCGTCCAGGCCGCGGCGGTCTCGTCGAGACACCGTGTCCACCAGCCGAGGTGATGGAACCGCGGTTCGGGAGCGTCCCATGGTGATCCTGCGACGCTGCTGATCAACTCGATGTGGGGGTTCCGATCGGAGAAGACGATGGCGTACGGCCAATCGCCGAGCCGTCCGAGCTGAGGCTCGCCCCAACCGAGACCGAGGAGACCGGTCAGTTCGTCCATCGCCGCGTGGAGATCGGGTACGGCGAAGCAGACGTGATAGTGGCCGTCGTCGAGATGCGTTCGTGGGTCGGTTGTCACGCGTCGTCGTCCTTTCGATCGGCGAAACGGGCGACGTCCGTCGGCAGCGAATGGGTGCGAGTGATGGGGAGGATACTCGCGATGGCGATGAATACGGCGAGGCTGAACCACGGCAGCACTGCGGATCCCCGATAGGCCAACAGCGCGCCACCGATTGCCGATCCGATCGCCATCCCGGCGTTGAAGACGGTTACGAGAATCGCTTGAGCTTGATCGACGAGCCGACCCGCGATACGGGCGCAGGCCGCTTGATAGGCGGTCGGTGCAGCGCCCAGAGCGAGACCCCAGACGACGGCCGACGCCATCAGGAGCCACTCGCCGGCGCTGATCGAAAGAACGAGCATCGCGATCACGAACAGACCTGTCGAGCCGATGGCCGTGAGATGTAGGCGTCCGTCGATCCACAGCCCCGTGAGAAAGAGGCCGACGAGCGCGGAGAGACCGAGGACGAGCAGGAAGACGCTCAGGTGATCGGATGCCGCACGCGTATCGAGTACCGGTGCGATATACGTGTAGAGGTTCATGTGGCCGAGTTGGAAGGCGCCGGCGCATGCCAGGAGAGGAATGATTCCGCGGAGGCGGAGGGTATGGCGGAAAGAGCCCCGTGAGCCGGCGGATCCCCCGGAGATCACCGGAAGAACGGTGACGGCGACGATCGCCAGCAGAATGCCCACGGTCGCCATGCCTGCGAAGATCCAGCGCCACGACACGACCGCTCCGAGTGCCGATCCGAGGGGTACACCGACGGCCAAAGCTGCTGGGATTCCGGCCATCGCGACCGAGAGAGCTCGCCCCTGGTCGCGTGGCTCCACCAGACGCATGGCGTAGCCGGCGAGCAGCGCCCACTGCAGCGCTGCCGCCGCTCCGCCGACGGTGCGAGCGATCATGGCGATCGGCACGTTCGGAGCCGCGGCGGTCACAATATTTGCCAACGCGACACCGGCGATGGAGAGCAGTATCAGGTGTCGCCGGCTGAATCGAGAGGTCGCGGCGATGAGTGGGATGGCCGCGAACATCGACGCTCCCGCATACGCGGTGAGCATCTGACCCGTCACCGCGTCAGGCGTGCCGAGGTCTTGCCCGATTGCGGGTAACAAGCCGGCCGGAACGGTCTCGGTGAGCATCGTCAGGAATCCCGCGAAGGAGAGCACGATCAAACGGACGAACGGAATCTGCTTGAAATCCGCTTCATCGAACCTGGTGGATACGACGTCGGTGTTCATCGACCATACGCCCTTTCGGGGGAGTTGACGTTTCGGAATCGAGGGCCGTAAAAGACCGGTGAGCTCAGATCGGTGAGGTGGGCGAGCTCATCGATGTGATCGGGGTAAAGCCGCGGCAAGGTGGCGACCACCGAGTCGGGGATGCGGAGTCTCAGGGTGTTATTCACGGTTATCACCAGCCGAGTCGGAAGAGTTCTAGTTTCGTGACGACGGCTATGACGTCGGGCAGCTCGTGAAGGAGTCCGCGGTAACCTTTGGCAAGGATTTTCCAGTTCTTGAGGTGGGCGATGGCGTGTTCGACCGGAGCGCGGAATCCTGCGACCGTTTTGTTGAACTCGCGTTCCCAGTCGCAGCGTTCACGCCCGCGGGTCTTCTTGATCGGGGTCGTCGCTGTGGTCGCGATGTAGGCGGAGTCGGCGATCCAGTTCACGTCGGGACGATCGAGGATCTCTTTCCAGCCGCACAGGTCGATGGCTTTGGCGTCGTGTCGGGATCCCGGGACGGGGTCGGAGACGGCGATGAGCCGGCCGTCGTGGGTGGCGGCGATCTGGACCGAGAGGCACTGGGCGTGATGTTTGCCGGAGTAGTTGGCCTTCTCCTGCCCGCTGGCGGGCCTGTTACCGGTCGGGACGTGGGTGCCGTCGACCAGCAGGAGGTGTCGCTGCCGTACCGCTTCGGTCAGCGAGATCCCGGTGAACTGCAGAACCTTGCCGAGCAGTGGAACCATCCGGCGGTAGATGCGAGAGACCGTCGGCTGGGAGACGCGGTAGAGGTCGGCCATGAACATCTGCGTGGCGTTCTGGCGAAGAAGGATCAACGTCACGACGATCTGCGTGTCGAGACCGAGCGTGTACCCGTCCACACGTGCTCCGGACGACGCGAGAACCTCCCGCACACGTGCTGTGATCTCGAGAATGTCGTCATGAGACAGGCCGGTGGTAGACTGGTATCGCATCGGTCACCTTTGGGTAGAGCTTGAGTGTGGTAACCCAATTCTCCCACGAGGTGGCCGATGCTTCAGTTAGCGACACGTCTATGGCCAAGTATCATCACCCGTGAATAACTCCCTCAGGATGCGGAAGCATGAGACCACTCTCAATTCATTCATCTCTTGTACCGCATCTCCCAGGCGTGGCCAGCCGTGTTCCGGGGGCCCATTCCATGCAGCATCGAGGGCATGCAGCATTCGGCTGTAGCCCGCGTCGAACTCGTCGAGTGCAGACCGCACGTGCTCGGCGGCGGGATCTCGGGCGAGTATGGCCTCATATCCGTCGTCGGGAACGGCGAGCATGTTGATGACGTTCGGCCACGCGAGTGGTTCGCCCTGGAACCAGCGGCGTCGTCCTTCAGCGAGCGTCGATGTCGGTGACGGTCGTCCGGTGCCGATGTAGCGGCGCCCGAACCGCAGCTCGGCGAAACGGGCGTAGTGCGACAACTCGCACTCGGATCCAGGACCGGTGTCTCGCGTCGACGTCGTTGTACCTTCTCCTTGATTCACGATCAGATCGATGCCGGCGACGAACTGCTCGATCAGGTCCGTTCGCGCCGAAGGATCGATGCAGCGATAGCCGAGATTCCCGCCGACCTGATTCGCTTTCATGGGACCACGTGCGGCGGCGATCACGTCGTCGGCGTTCGCGACGATGGCTTCCTTTATGGACCGGTAGAATGCACCGACCGTTCCGTTTGTGTCCGAAAGACGTGGACGGGATCGGTCTGATTCGTGTTCGGCCGGAGATTCGATACGCATGAACACTTCGAGCTGTCGCCGTGACAGACGCGCACATCTGGCGTGGAGCTGTGGTGCGACCTGACCCGGTAGCCCCCGCGAGAGCACCAACGGTTCAAGGTCTTTGATCCGGGGGCGACCGCCGAGGGCCGCGATCATGTTCGCGGCGGCGGCCATGTGCAGCATTTCTTCCATCAATACCGATCGGATGATGTTGTACGCAGGGTAGTTCTGAATCTCCAGAGAATACATCGCGGCTGCATAGACCGGCATCGTTCCGTGTTCCAGCGTCAGGGCGGTCTGCAGTGCGCCGCGAATCCAACGTATGTCGCGGCTGGATGCTGTGGATTCCATCGCAGTGGCTCAGTCGACAGGCATCAATGACGACTGGAACAGATCCTGAAAGGAACTCTCGAGTTCGGCGTGCACATAGAACTCGGGTCCGATCACCTCGAAGACCGCTTCTCCGATTCCCGACAGGGTGTCGAACATCATTCCGACGGTGGTTCCGACGCGGCGTCCGAAGTAGTGCGCAACCATCGCGACCGTGCCGCCGTTGACGGCATACGAGCCCGCGATGGTCCAGATTCGGGCTTCCGGGTGTCCCACCCACATTCGACGGGTCTCGGCTGCATTGAAACCCTCCTCGCGAAGCCCTCGGCCGATTGCAGCGACGCTCGTCAGTGGGAGGTCGTCTGCTATCCCTGATCGCGCGAGCACACCGACACCGGAGCAGTTGGCCGCCACGACACGCCCTTCCTCGTGGTGACGGCGAATGAGTCGCAGGACGCGATCGTCGGCGGCGATCGCGCCGGAGCCGATGCCGCCGGGGACGTAGAGGATGTCGTACAGCGTGTCGGAGTCCAGGTGCCGGTCCGGCACGACCTGCGTTCCCATCTGCATGGTGACGACTCCGGGGTCGAGTGAGACGACCTCTACCCGGAGTTGCTCGGGTGCCACTTCCAGCGGCCAGGGCGCGATGTCACCGTGCAGCACCATGGCCGCCCCTTTGAAGATCTCGGTCGGAGCCAAGCTGTCCTGTTCGCTGACGTCCGGGTAGACGAGGACACCGATGCTTTCGACGGTGTATGCGGGATCAACGAGTCGGTCGTTCATCGACGGTTGTCGACGGAACACGAATGTCGGCTCGGTGACCGGCGTATCGACCACACGGCGGTTCATCGCAGCGCCTCGACCATCAACTCGGCGACCTTGACCGCCGAGGCCGGGTTCTGTCCGGTGACGAGTCGGCCGTCGGCCACAGCATGCTCGGCGAACTCGCCGGCCTTGGTGTGGTTCGCGCCGCGATCGATGAGGGCGTCTTCGAGCAGAAACGGAACGGTCTCCGACAGTCCGACGGCGCGTTCCTCCTCATTGCTGAAGGAGGAGACCGCCTTGCCGTCGACGAGCAGGCATCCGCTGCCGAGAGTCACGTTCAGGAGACCTGCGGGTCCGTGGCAGACCGCCCCGACGACTCCTCCACCGTCGTAGACGGCCGCCGCGAGCCGGGCGAGACCGGCCGCGTTCGGAAAGTCCCACATGGTCCCGTGCCCGCCGGCGAAGTAGATGGCGGCATAGTCGGCCGCGTCGAGTTCCTCCGCCTTCGGGGTGGCCGTGAGCAGTCGTGCGATATCGGGCCTGTCCAGGAATTCGGTGGTCGTCGTGTCCTGTTCCTTCACGCCATCGAGCGGGACCTCGCCGCCGGAGACGGATACGAACGCGATGTCGTACCCTTCACGCTCGAAGACTTCGGAGGGATGTGCGAACTCGGGGGCGTAGGCGCCGGTACGGCGTCCGGTGTCGCCGAGCTCGCCGTGGCTTGTCAGCGCGAACAGGATCGTCTTCTTGTTCTTGATCGTCATGAGAGCTCCTTCGGTGTGGTTTCAGATGTGAGAATCAGGCTTTAGGGCGTCTGGCAATGAGATCTCGTCGAGCGGCGTCACACCGGCCGACCGAGCGCGGTCTTCGTCTTCAGGGGCGGCGTGTCCCCATCGAGCCCAGAACGCATGGACACGGGGGATCGCGGACGCGGCGATCACGTGATCGACGTTGTCGTCGACGAACCACACGTCCGCTTGATCCGCTGTTCGCCGCAGGTGAGGAGTCTTGGAATCGCAGGAACCGATGACGTCGTCGACGAGGTCGGCGAGTCCGTGATGATCTAGGATCGCTCGGATCGAGTCGGCGTCCTTCGCCGAGACGATCATGCGAGGACCCGGCCAGCGGCGAAGTACGGCGACCAGCGGGAGATGGACGTCGTGGTGTGCGAGCCATGCCGATGGTCGGCTACTTCGCCAATGCGCACGGATGCGTTCGGCGACGGCCGCCTCTGCCGACAAGCGTGCAGGACCGATGTCGGCTCGGGCCCTCTCGAAATCGGATCGATCTGCGATATCGCCGATCACATGGTTGACGACCATGAAATCCGCGAGAGTGCGACAGTAGGGACGTATGCGCTCGAACAGCGCGACGAAAGAGGCGGGCAACGCACGGACCGCCTCGTCGAGATCGATGCGCTCGTCTGCTGTCGTAATCGCTTTGCCGGTGTGAAGTGTCAGTGCGGCGCATTCGAGGTGAGCGTCGACCAGTACGCCGTCGAAGTCGAGTGCAAGAACGGGCGATAAGACCGCGGGTCTATGCATCCGTCGGCTCCCGCCTGCGGGATTCGGTATCAGCGACGGCGCGGAAGACTGCGCGCATGAATTTGCCGACATAAGCGTAGTACGAGCAGGTGATGATGTTGCCATCGGTGACGACGTCGGCTTGTATGACCTCGGCTCCGGCGTTCGCGACGTCGTCACGTAGACCGATGTAGGCGCACGCACGCCGGCCTTCGAGTACGCCGGCCCTGACCATCACCCACGGTCCGTGACATAGGCCGGCGACCACCTTTCCCGCAGCGTCCATTGATCGTAGGAAGCCGAGGACGCGCACGTCTTGTCGCACGCGGTCTGGAGCTTCATGACCGCCTGTCAAGATGACGGCGTCGTAGTCATCGACATCCAGGTCATCGAAACCGATGAGTGGGCGGGCGGTCTTGTCCATCGGAAGAGGGACGCCATACTTCCCGGACGTCGCTTCGGCGTCCTTGGTGGCGACGTTCACCTCCCATCCTTCTTCGAGAAGCCTGTAGTAGGTGTAGACCACATCGTGATCTTGGAATCCGGGACCGGTGATGATGACGGCGGTATTCATGGTCGTGTGCTCCTTCATGGATTGTGCGATGCCTGATTTCAGAGATTGTGAGTGATCGAAAGGTAGTAGGTGTCGTAGTCGAGTGGCGAGTGCGCCGTGTCATCGACGCTGCTGAGTATCTCGAGTTCTGGCGCCAGAAACGCTCCGATCCCGATCGGAACATGAAACTCGCCTTGGGTTATTCCTCTGTAGTGGATATCCATTCCGGACGTCACGGCGTAGCCGAAGCGGCCGTCTGGAGATGTGCGGCACATGTGGCCGTCGGGAATGTAGGGGACACGGCGGAGCGCGGTTCGCATGTCGACGCTTTTCGTTTCGTAGCTCCGGCCTGCCCGATCGTAGTCGTCCTGTAGGCGGATCAGATCGAGCTTGTTGCGTGGGGTCTCGACCTCGATCAGATGGAGATCGCGGGAAGCGGACGTGTTGGTGGTCCGATGAAATGCTCCTCGGTCGATTTTTGCGAGGTCGCCCGACGTGATGTCGACGGATGTGCTCAGTCCCGATATGCGGCCGTTTCCACCGAGGCAGAGCAGGTAGGTGGTCTTGCGGGGATGGGCGTGCATCGATGTGCGTAGGCCGGGTCGCAGGCATAATTGCCATAGGTCGAAGAGCTGGTCGGCGTATACCCGATACTCGTAACCCCACGGCTTCGGGATCAGCTGGTTGAGGTGGAGATCGCGATCGGGGTCCTCGACGCCCGGGCGAGTGCCCCGCCGCATCAAGGAGTCGAACTGCCGGTGTCCCCGGCTCGGGCTGTCAATGTGGAGATCGGCGCGGTGGTTCGCGTGGGTCGTGTGGCGGCTGAGTATGGCATCGGTACCCCCGGCGTTTGAAACTATCGTGACTGCGTGGCGGTCGGCTCCGTCACCCATGACGATACGATACGTCGCGTATCGCAATGGTCGCAAGGCGATGTTCGGGAATATTTTGTGTGATATGAGTCACATTATTGGAGGTGTGTTTGCGTGACAGAAGAGGGCATGTCGGCCGATCGGCGGGGCCGGCCGCGCAGCGAAGGGGCGCGACGGGCGATCTTGCAGGCTGCGTATGAGCTTCTGCAGGAGGCGGGCTTTCGCCAGGTGACCATCGAGGGGGTCGCCCGGCGCGCCGGTGTCGGCAAGTCGACGATCTACCGCTGGTGGAAGAACAAGTCGGTGCTGCTGCTCGAAGCGGTCAACTCGATGGAGGGCTCCTACCCGGAGTTCGAGGAGTCGGGGAACACTCGGTCCACTCTGGTGACGGAGGTCCAGGGAGTCGTTGACTACTTCACGGCCGGTGCCGGGCGGGCCTTCCTGGATCTCGTGGCCGAGAGCCGGTTCGACGATTCGCTCGCCGAGGTGCTCAGCCGGCAGTTCGTCGCCGCGCGACGTGATGCGACCAGGCAGGTCATCGAGCACGGCCGGAGTCGCGGTGAGCTCTCGACCGAACGCGTCGATCTCGACGTGTTGATGGACATGGTGTGGGGAGCCGTCTACTACCGGTTCCTCGTGTTGCACGAGGTTCCCGACGACGACTACGCGCGGCGGCTCGTCGAGCACGCTTGGCGATCGCTCGCCGTGGAGGCGTAGGCGACCGAACCGGGTGTCAACATTTTATTGACAGTTCATCAGTGTCAACATATTGTTGACGCATGACCTCCTTCACCTTCTACGGAATCACCGAAGACCGGCCCGCCGCCCGCTGGCAGGCCCTGTTCGACGCTGTGTGGCCGGCGTATCGGGCCTGGTACCTCCGCGATGGCGACGCCGCGCGTCCGGATCTGGCCTCGGCCGAGAGCATGCTGCGCCGGCACATGCCGGAGCTGGTGCCCACCTGGCAGCGGCTCGTCGGACTGGCCGGGGGAGACGAGACCGCCGCCCGGATGCTGACCCTGTGGAACCCGCCGCGGTTCCTCCCGGGGTGCTCGCAGGTCGCCCTGAGCTCGCCTGAACCGGCGCTGCTGCGCAACTACGACTACGGCTTGGAGCTGTTCGAGCGGGTGCACAGCTCGACCCGGTACGGGTCGCGTCGAGTGATCGGCACGTCGGACTGTCTCTGGGGTCTGCTGGACGGAATGAACGAGGACGGGCTGGCGGTGTCACTGGCCTTCGGCGGACGGCCGGGCGACGGCGACGGCTTCGCCGCTCCCTTGGTCGTGCGCTACCTGCTGGAGGTGGCCGGCGACGTCGACGAGGCCGTTCGCCGGCTCGAGACGATCCCGGTGTCGATGTTCTACAACCTGACCATGGTCGACGCGAGCGGTGCCGCGGTGACCGCCTACGTCGGCCCGGGCATGCGGCCGGAGGTCACCCGGGACCCGGTGGCCACCAATCACCGTGGCCGCCGGCCCGAGTTCCCCGATCACGCCCGCCGCTTCCGCAGCGTCGAGCGGCAGGATCTGCTGACCGCGGTCGTGGACGAGGGTGGCGGCGTGACGGAGACGGCCCGGGCCATGCTGGGGCCCGGCGTGTTCAGTCACGACTACGACAACGCGTTTGGCACCCTGTACACGGCGGTCTACCGGCCTCTCCGGGGCGAGGTCGAGTATCGCTGGCACAGTCGCAGCTGGATCCGCAGCCTGACATCGACCGAGGAGACGATCACCGTGACGCTCGACGACGCCGCTCCCGAGTCCCGCGACGCGACCGGGCCGACCGACTCGGCCGCCCATGCCGCGGCCGAAACCTGGGGCGAAGGATCGCACGACACCTGGGTCGAGGGATCGGACGACTCGGCCGCGCCGATCGCGGGAGCGGTGATCGCGGACCTGCACGCCGCCGCGCGGCAGGCGGTGCACGATCTCGCCCACTCGACGGACCCGGCGGCGTTCTCCGCACTGCTCGGCCTGTCGGCCGAGGTCGGTGAGGCGCTCGGCACGAGCGCGCGCCTGCTCGCCCAGCACAACTCCTGGGCGCGCGTGGCCGAGATCGCCGACGTCAGCCGTCAGGCCGCCTGGTATCGCTGGCGCTGAGTCGCTGGAGCGACCGGGCTACGCGAACTCGGGCAGGGTCACCGATCCCGCGAGGACGACCTCGGCCCGACCGCCCACCCACAGCCTGCCGTCCTCGCTGTGGACATGGATGCGCCCTCGCCGGCGCATCGCGGTGCCCTGAGCGGCGACGTACGGTGCGTCGGCGCGGCCGGTGGCGATGAGCCATTCCGCGGCCGCGGCGTTCAGGCTTCCCGTCACCGGGTCTTCACGTAGTGGTTCTTCGCCCTCGGTGAAGAAGGCCCGCAATTCGAATGCCGCCTCGGAGCCCGGATCGTGAGCGCCGATCACGCCGATGTCCCAGCGTCCCGGATATGCCGACGCATCCGGACGGAGGTCGAGGACGGTACGCGCATGGTCGAGCAGGAGGCCGACCCAGCCGGGGCCGTTGTCGAGCCACTCGGCATCCACCAATCGATCGCGTCCGATCCCGAGGATCTCGAGCAGCGTTGTGATCGTCTCGGCGTCGACCGGACCTGAACGGAGACGCGGTGGTCCGGCGAAGGCGAGCCGGTCGGCGTCGATGCGCACGGGCACCGGTCCAACGCCGCATTCCTGGACGATCACACCCGGCTTCGCCGGTCTGCCACCCGCATCCAGCCATGCCCGCGCCGTTCCCAGGGTCGGATGTCCGGCGAACGGAAGCTCGGCGTTCAGACTGAAGATGCGCACACGAATACATCGACTTGTCTGAAACGACGATTCATGCCGTTGATGCCTCCATGAACGAGAAGGCCCCGATCCGGGGAGCGTCATCCCAGGTCGGGGGCCGTCCGTCCGTGTGCGCAAGAGGGGACTCGAACCCCCACGTCCTAAGACACTGGAACCTAAATCCAGCGCGTCTGCCAGTTCCGCCACTCGCGCGTGCCCGTCAAGCATAAGACGTCCGCGCGCGGCGGTCGTCGGGCCTCGGACCCGACGACCGCCCGGAGCGGCTACTTCACGTAGAGGTTCTCGATCGCCTCTGCGTGACCCGAGTGGATGATGTTGCGCTTGAGCTTGAGCGTCGGCGTCAGCTCACCCGACTCGATGGTGAAGTCGGTGTCGAGGATCGCGAACTTCTTGATCCGCTCGGCGGCCGAGACCCGGCTGTTCGCGGCCGTCACCGCGGCGTCGATCTCGGCGCGCAGGGTGGCGTTGTCGATCAGATCGGCCACGGGGGTGTCGGCCGGCAGCTGATGACGCTCCAGCCAACCGGGCAGGGCTTCGGCGTCGAGAGTGACGAGCGCCGCGATGAACGGCTTGGCGTCGCCCACGACGAGGCACTGCGAGACGAGCGCATGCGCCCGGATGCTGTCCTCCAACGCGGCGGGCGAGACGTTCTTGCCGCCGGCCGTGACGATGAGCTCCTTCTTCCGGCCCGTGATGCGCAGGAAGCCGTCCGAATCGAGCGAGCCGATGTCGCCGGTGTGGAACCAGCCGTCCTTGATCGCATCCGCCGTCGCGGCCTCGTTCTTCCAGTAGCCCTCGAACACCATCGTGCCCTTGAGCAGCACCTCGCCGTCGTCGGCGATGCCGACGGCCGCACCGGAGACCGGACGTCCGACGGTGCCGATCCGGGTGCTGGTCGGGGTGTTGACGGTGACGGCCGCCGTCGTCTCGGTGAGCCCGTAGCCCTCGAACACCGGCACGCCGATGCCGCGGAAGAAGTGCGCCAGCCGCTCACCCAGCGGTGCGCCGCCGGAGACGGCGTGTGTGCAGTGTCCGCCGAGCGCGGCCCGCAGCTTGCTGTAGACGAGGACGTCGAACGCCTTGTGCTTGAGTTTCAGCGCCAGGCCGGGACCGCCGTCGTCGAGCGATTTGCTGTACTCGACGGCCGTCGCCGCGGCCTTGTCGAAGATCGAGCCCTTGCCGGCGTCGTCGGCCTTCTGCTTCGCCGAGTTGTAGACCTTCTCGAAGACGCGGGGCACCGACAGGATGAACGACGGCTGGAACTCGGCGAAGGTCGGCAGCAACGTCGTGACGTCGCTGGTGTGGGCGAGCACCGTCTTCGATTCGATGGCGCCGACGGCCACGGCACGGGCGAAGACGTGCGCCAGCGGCAGGAAGAGCAGTGTCGAGCTGCCGGCGACGAAGACGTCGGCCAGGCCGTCGAGGACGGAGTGGACCTCGCCGTAGAAGTTGCCGTGGCTCAGGGCGACGCCCTTGGGACGTCCGGTGGTACCCGAGGTGTAGATGAGCGTGGCGGGGGACGCGGCCGTGATCGTCGCGCGCCGGGCGGCGAGCTCCGAATCGGGGACGTCGGCGCCGCGCTCGACGAGCGTCGTGACGGCGCCCTCGTCGATGACGAGCGTCTCGGTGACCTTCGAGGTCTCGATCACCGGCGCATGCTGTGCGCGATGGCCGAGCGTCTCGACGACGAGCAACGACGCCTCTGAATCCTGCAGGATCCAGTCGACCTGATCGGGCGCCGACGTCTCATAGATGCAGACGGTCGTGGCGCCTGCCCGCCAGACGGCGTAGTCGAAGAGCGTCCACTCGTAGCGAGTGGACGAGAGGAGGCCGACGCGGTCGCCGGTGGCGACGCCTGAGGCGATGAGGCCCTTGGCGACGGCGTCGACCTGGTCGGCGAACTGCTTGGCCGATACCGACTGCCAGCCCTGCGGGGTGATGCGGCGCATCATCTCGCGTCCGGGATCCTCTTCCCGGAACCGAGAGATCGTGTCGAGGACGGTGGCGTCGGCGGGGATGTCATAGCCGGCGGGGACGGAAACCTGCTGCACGTACTACCTCCTGGTGGGTCATTCACGACGCCGACCTCCGGCCGCCCGGCCGGCGGCCCTGCGGCCCGGAGCGCGGACGTGTGAATTAGGTTTGGAGTGCCTGTGACTAAGGTTACGGCAACGAGTGTCCGGATTGGAGCCCCGGGTCCGGATCGCTGTTTCCCGGGCGATCGGGGACCGACTACGCTGGGACGACAATGACGAACGACGATGACGCCGCCGCGCGCACCGCATCCGTGACCTTCGCCGACCTCGACATCGACGACGCCGTGCTGCGTGCGATCTCGGACGTCGGTTACGAGACCCCCTCGCCGATCCAGGCGCAGACGATTCCGATCCTCCTCGAGGGTCGTGACGTCGTCGGGCTCGCGCAGACCGGCACCGGTAAGACCGCCGCCTTCGCGGTGCCGATCCTCTCCCGCCTCGACCCCGACCAGACCGAGCCGCAGGCGCTCGTCCTCGCGCCGACGCGTGAGCTCGCGCTGCAGGTCTCGGAGGCCTTCGGCAAGTACTCCTCGCATCTGCGCGGGGTCCGCGTGCTGCCGATCTACGGCGGTCAGAGCTACGGGGTCCAGCTCGCCGGGCTCCGGCGCGGGGCCCAGGTGGTCGTCGGGACGCCGGGCCGCGTCATCGACCACCTCGAGCGGGGCACCCTCGACCTGTCGAAGCTGCGCTTCCTCGTCCTCGACGAGGCCGACGAGATGCTGACGATGGGCTTCCAGGAGGACGTCGAGCGGATCCTCGCCGACACCCCGAAGGGTAAGCAGGTCGCGCTGTTCTCGGCGACGATGCCGCGCGCGATCGGGCGCCTGGCGCAGAAGTACCTCGACAATCCGGCCGAGGTCACCGTCGAGGCGAAGACCACGACGGCCACGAACATCACGCAGCGCTATCTGCAGGTCTCCCACCAGCGCAAGCTCGACGCGCTCACCCGTGTCCTCGAGGTCACCGACTTCGACGCGATGATCGTCTTCGTCCGGACGAAGCAGGCCACCGAAGAACTCGCGGAGAAGCTGCGCGCCAGGGGCTTCTCGGCCGCCGCCATCAACGGCGACCTCGCTCAGGCACAGCGTGAGCGGACGATCGGCCAGCTGCGCGACGGGGTGCTCGACATCCTCGTGGCCACCGACGTCGCGGCCCGCGGTCTCGACGTGACGCGGATCAGCCAGGTGGTCAACTACGACATCCCACACGACACCGAGTCGTACGTCCACCGCATCGGCCGCACCGGCCGCGCAGGCCGCGAGGGCGACGCGCTGCTCTTCGTCTCGCCGCGGGAGCGCCACATGCTCCGTGCGATCGAGCGCGCCACGCGGCAGCCGCTCCAGGAGATCGACCTGCCGTCGGTCGACGACGTCAACGCGCAGCGCGTCGCGAAGTTCGGTGAGTCGATCACCGAGAACCTGGCGTCGGGCGACCTGGACACCTTCCGCAAGCTCGTCGAGGAGTACGCCCGGGCCAACGACGTGGCCATGGCCGACGTCGCCGCGGCGCTGGCGCTCGAGACGCGGGACGGATCGTTCTTCCTGCCGCCGGATCCGCCGCGTGGCGCCGTGCAGGAGCGCGAGCGCCGTGAGCGCTCGAGTGTTCCGGGCGGCACCGGCGGCCTGGCGACCTACCGGATCGCGGTCGGCAAGCGCAATCGCGTGACGCCGGGCGCGATCGTCGGCGCGATCGCCAACGAGGGCGGCCTGTCGCGCCGCGACTTCGGTCACATCAGCATCCGGCACGACCACACGCTGGTCGAACTGCCGCGGGATCTGAGCCGTGAGGCGTTGAACGGACTCAAGGCGACCCGGATCGCCGGCGTCCCCATCGCCCTGCGCAAGGACGAGGGCACGCCGCGGACGCGGGCGGCCTCCCGGGGTCCGAAGGTGAGCAACTCGGCCTTCCGCCCCAGCGATCGCGCCCGGCCGCGCGCCTGACGTCCGGCGGTCGGCGTCCGCGCGAGTGGACGCCGACACCGGCCGGACATGGCTGACCGATCGGTAGCGGAGCGGTGGGGGGCACCGGGTAACCTTCCCCGTTGAGGTGCGAGTGTCAACCTCAACGAGACCTACAGGTCCGTCGGCAGCCGCCGATGGACATCGGGGAGCGTCTGCCGGTGAGAGCTCGTCGCCGGCGGGTGCTCGTCGGAGACCTGGTGCACACCGAGAAGGCGCGATGACCGAAACCCCGATTGGCGCGGCTCCACCCGAAGACGTGGCTGGCGCGGCGCCTGATGACCCGGCGGACGCGACGTCGAGCGATTCGACGGACGCGGCGGCCGGCGCGTCGGCACCCGTGTGGCGGGCGGCGCATCGGTCGACCGAGGACGACCGCCGCTCCCGCGTGCTGCGGCTGCTGCAGTTCATCCGGGAACTCGTACAGGCCCGCTCGGTCGTCATCCGCGACGTCGCCGACCAGGAGTCGGTGCTGTGGCTCGACGGCGCGGGCATCGTCGCCGACACCGAGGCGACGCCGGGCGAGGTGTCCCTCACGATCGCCGCGGAGACGGGTCCCGCGGAATCGACCCGGGAACAGGCGGACGCGGGCCAGGGCGCCCGGGAATCCTACGATCACGTGTCCCAGATGCTCGACGAGCTCGCCGAGCGTCCGGAATCCGTCGAACTCGTGCTGTGCTCGGGGCTGCTCACCGTCGGCCGCGACGTCGGGGAGCGGGCTGACGACGAGGCCGAGAACGCCATCCGGACGCACGTCGTCAGCCAGCCCGTGGTCGCCGAGCGCGACCCGTCGCGGCGGATCGTGCGGCTGCGGCTGGCGTCGGGTTCGGTGCCGGAGCTCCGCGATCTGCAGCTGCTCGCCGCCTACAAGGGTTTCGGCGCCGCCGAGATCGCGGGCGACGCCGAGGACCTCGCTCGCACGGTCGCCTCGCCGCTCGCCCCGGCGGCCGCCGAGTTCGTCGCCGGGCTCGCCGCGCGCCTGCCCGAGGGCGGGGACGTGTCCTTCACCGACAGCCCGGCGCTCGTGCTGCGGCGACGCAGTTCCGGCCCGCTGCTCGACTACTACCGCGCGATGATCGCCGCGCTGCGGCACGAGCACACCGAGGTGCCGATCGGGCTCGCGCAGCTCGTCGAGCCGATCGAGGCGCCCGAGCGGATGGCGCGTCTGGCGGCGTCCGGGGCGCTGTCACCGGCCGAGCTCGTCGAGGACGCGCTCTACCCGCTCGTCTCCAATGCCGAACAGCGCGAGATCCTCGCCCAGTTGGGTCTCGACTCCGGCGTCGTCGTCGAGGGACCGCCCGGTACCGGCAAGACCCATACCATCGCCAATCTCGTCTCGGCCCTGCTCGCCAAGGGGCAGCGGGTGCTCGTCGTCAGCGAGAAGGCGCAGGCGCTGCACGTGCTGCACGACAAGCTGCCCGCCGAGGTCGCGGGACTCGCCGTGCCGCTCTCGGACGTCGCTCGGGACGGCACCGCCGAGATCGTCGCCGCGGTCGAGGCGATCGCCGACGCCAAGGGCGCCTACTCGGCGAAGACGGCGAGCTCGGAGATCAAGAACCTGCGCAGCCTGCGGGATCAGGCCCGGGCCAAGCGGGAGCGGATCCTCGCCGACATCTGGCGGCTGCGGGAGTCCGAGACACGCTCGGTGGACGTCGCCGACGGCTACAGCGGCACGCCCGCCGAGGTCGTCCGGCGCGTCGTCGCCGGCGCCCAGACGTACACCTGGCTGCCCGGACCGCTCGACGGCGAGCGCTCACCGCTCGGCGGAGGCGAGTACACCCGGCTCATCGGCCTGCTGCAGGCCCGGCAGCCGTCCTGGCGGGACCGGCTCTCGCACAGCCTGCCCGATCTCGACGCGCTGCTGCCGGACGCGCTGGCCGTCGACGACATCTGCGAGCGGATCGCGGCCGCGCCGCGCGAGAAGATGGTGGGCAGCGGCTCGCTGCTGTCGATCCTCACCGGCATCGACAGCGCGCGGCTGACGGCCGTCCGCGGCTATTGCGATCACCTGAGCCAGGCGGTCGGGGAGGTGCGGTCGTATTCACCCCGGCTGCAGCAGCTCGCCGAGGACGTCCTGTCCGGCGACGCCAGTTACGTCTGGAGCCGCGTCGGGGAGCTGTCGGAGAGCGTCGAGGCCGCCGAGGCGCTGGACCGCAAGCTGGCGACGACGAACGTCGAGGTGGCCCGTACCGGGCCGCGGGAACGCGCCGTCTTCACCGATGCCGCCGAGTTCCTCGAGGCGGGCGGGCAATGGCGTCCGCGGTTTCGCAAGCCTGCGCCGCGCAAGGCCGTCGAGGATCTTCGCGTCGCCGTCACCGTCGACGGCCGGCCCCCGGAGGACGCCGCCGCGATGCGGGCCGTCGCCGATCACCTGGCCGTCGTCGACGTCGTCCAGACGGCGCGCGAGCGATATGCCGATCTCGGTCTGGAGCTGGACGACACCGGCTCGCGGACGGCGAACATCGGCCGGCTCGTGCGGCTCGACCAGCAACTGCGCTGGATCAGCGAGCTCGTCTACTGGCGGGACACCCTGGTGCACGAGCTGGAGTCGATCTCGCCCGGCGGGCCGCGTCCCAAGAGCCTCGACGAGGTCGAGGAGGTGGCCAGGCAGGCCGGGGCGATCGCGGCCGCGAACGACGGCGTCCTCGCCCGTGCGGAGCTCGACCGGGCGGCGACGGCGCTGTCCGCGGAGGTGGAGAAGGGGCCGTCGGCCGAGGGTGACGCGCTCGTCGCCGCGCTGCGCGGCTCGAACCCGACCGCGATCCAGACGGCCCGGCGCGCCTTCAACGCCGCGCGTGCCGAACGGGACTCCCAGGGTGCGCTCGACCTGCTGCTGCTGCGGCTGCGGAACAAGGCGCCGGCGCTGTGCGCTCTCGTCGAGGAGACCTACGAGGACGCGTCGTGGGCCGATCGGGCCCGCGAGATCGATGCCGCGTGGGCGTGGCGACGCGCCGACACCTGGGCGCGGGACAACAGCGATCCGGGACGTGAGGGCGCGCTCAGCGCCGCCCTCGACGCCGTCGAGGCCGACGTCTCGCAGCTGACGGCCCAGCTCGCCGGTGCGTGCGCGTGGCAGGAGTGCCTGGAGCGGATGACGGTCGAGCAGTCGCAGGCCTTGCAGTCCTACCGCGATCACCTGACCAACCTCGGCAAGGGCTCGGGCAAGCACGCCGAGCGCTTCCGGGCGGCGGCGGCGTCGGCGATGGGGCAGGCGCGGACGGCCGTGCCGGCCTGGATCATGCCGATCTCGCACGTCGTGACGACCATCGCGCCCGAGCCGGGCGCGTTCGACGTCGTCATCGTCGACGAGGCGAGCCAGGCCGACATCTCGAGCCTGTTCCTGCTGTGGCTGGCGCCGCGGGTCATCGTCGTCGGCGACGACCGGCAGTGCGCCCCGCCGGGCTTCCGCGGCGCGGCGTTGGACGAGGTCTTCGCCGCGCTCGACGCCAAGCTCCCCGACATCCCGCGTTACATGCGCGACAGCTTCACCCCGCGGTCGAACCTCTTCTCGCTGCTGCGGTCCCGTTTCGGACACGTCGTGCGACTGCGAGAGCACTTCCGGTCGATGCCCGAGATCATCGAGTACTCGTCGCGGCAGTTCTACCCGGACGCGCCGTTGGTACCGGTGCGGCAGTTCGGCGCCGAACGGCTGCCGCCGCTGCGGGCGACGTTCGTCCCGGACGCCGAGGTCACCGGCAAGGCCGGCGCGCTGGTCAACCGGAAGGAGGCCGACGCGATCGTCGACGCCGTCGCGGCGGCCATCGCCGATCCGGCCTACGCCGGGCTCACGATGGGCGTCGTCGTGCTGCAGGGACAGCGACAGGTCGACCTCATCTACCGTCGGCTGCGGGAGAAGATCTCGGCCGTCGATTGGATCGAACGCCGGATCCGCGTCGGTACGCCGCCCGACTTCCAGGGCGACGAGCGCAACGTCGTCTTCATGGGGATGGTGGTCTCCGGCGACCGGACGTGGGTGGCGCTGACCCGCAGCGAGTCGCAGCGGCGGTTCAACGTCGCGACGTCGCGGGCGATGGATCAGCTGTGGCTGTTCCACTCGGTGGGGATCGAGCAGCTCAAGCCGAACGACCTGCGGGCCTCGTTGCTGGGTTATGTCGAGAAGACGACGGCCGCCGTCGCGCCGCCGATGCCGAAGGACGTGCCCGCCGACGAGCGTCGCGAACCCTTCGACAGCCTCTACGAGCAACTCGTCTTCCGCGAGCTCGCCGACCGCGGCTTCTACGTGACACCGAAGGTCGAGGTCAATCACCGCGTCATCGACCTCGTCGTGACGGGCGCGAAGGGCCGCCTCGCCGTCGAATGCGACGGTGACGAGTTCCGGACCACGGCCGAGCAGGCGCGCGCCGACATGGAGCGTGAGCGTGAGCTGCGGCGGTGCGGCTGGCGGTTCTGGCGGGTGCGTGAGTCGGAGTATCTCCTCGACCGCGACGCCGCGCTCGACGGTCTGTGGCAGGCGCTGGCGGCCCGGGGGGTCGAACCGAACTCGGTGAGTGACGCCGAGGCTGCCGGGGACGACGGCTGGCAGCCGATCGACCTCCTGCGGGAGTGACACGCCTCGATGCCGCGCGCTCGTGCGGCGCGGCTCGTGCGGGCACGGTGAGTTTCGTCGTTCAGGGAACCGGATCGGCCCGCCCTCGCGTCTAAGTACTGCGCCTCGTCTCCGGCAGTGCGGCGCGGGAGGGGGCGGGGATGGTCGAGCCGGTGGTTCCCACGGACTGGGCGACGCTGTCGACGGCGGAGATCGCGGCGATCCTCGGCGCGCTCGACGCCGCGGGCGCGTCGGGCGACGCGCGGGCGGTGGCGACCGTCGCCGACACGGTGCAGACGGCGGCGGCGGACTTCCTCCGGGTCATGCGTGAGACGGTGGGCCGCGGTCGTGGTGACGCCGCGGCGGCCGCTCTCGGCTCGGCCGAGCGGGCGGCCGGCGCCGCGATGGAGGCGGGTGATCTCGCGGGGCCGGTGGCGGCCGCGATCACCGACATCGGAAACGCGCTGTCGACGGCCGCCGCGTCGATGCCGCTGCTGCCGCTTCCCGCCTCGACCAGGAACGCCGCCGCAGCCCTGTACAGCGCACCACTCGCGACGGTCAACCCCCGGCTGGGCTACGTGCCGCCGACGCCCGTCGATCTCGGCGGCTCGGACGCCGGTGGCACGGACGTCGGCCCGGGCACGGCGGTCGCGGCGACGCCGGGCGCCGGCTCGGCGGTCGTCGATCCCGGCGGCGCGCCGGGCCTCGAGCCCGTGCCGGGCGTCGGACCTGCGCGGCCGGTCTCCGCCACCGACGACGCGTCGCGTGAAGGAGCACCGGCGGCACCGTCCAGGATCGGCGGCGGTGCGGACGCGCCGGGACCGGGCGGGATCGACGACCTCACCGGTCCGGCCCCCGATCCCGGTGCCGGACCGGGGCCGGACCCCGGCGTCGGGTCGCCCGGCGGTCGCGCGGATGGGCCCGCCGTGGTGCCGATGGCCGCCGTCCGAGGCGTAGCACCCGGTCTGACGCTCGGTGTGACGCCGGCGGCGACTCCTGGGACCGCCGGATCGCCGACGCGGGCGTCGACGGAGGCGCTCGCCCGAAACCGAGGTGTCGTCGTGCCACCGGTCCCGGCGTCGCCGGTCACGCCGCTCCGCGGCGCGACCCCCTCGGCCATCGGGCCCGGTGCCGCGCCGTACGCGGGTGCTCCCGTCGCCGGCCGCGGCCGGGACGATCGTCAGGGCCCGGCCCACTACCTCGTCAATCGGGCGGCCGGCGAGGAGATCCTTGGCGAACCGGTTCGGGTCGTTCCGCCGGTCGTGGGGGCGGCGGACGACGCCGAGGATCCGGACCGTGCCTGAGCGGCGTCAGGGTCGATCGGGCGGGCCGACCGGACATGTTCCGCGGGTACGGCCGCCGTCTCGTGGCGGCCGGGGCTACTCCGACGATGAGCGGGAGCGACGTCTGGAATGGGAGGTGGACCACATCATGCGGCTCCGTATCAAGCAGGACATACCGCTCGGTGCGGTGCTGGAGCGGGTGGCTCGGCTACAGGCGTACCGGTTCGAGAATCGGATCGTCGGGAGGCTCGACGAGCGCGTCGGGCGACCCCTGGACGGCGATGAGCACGCCGTCGTCGAGGTCCTGCTGAGCGAGGGGCGCAACGTGACGTCATTGGCCGTGAAACGCACGGGAGCGGCGACTCCGGATATCGCTGTCGACGCGGTACTTGCCGAGATCAAGACATCGACCAAGGCGAATGCGGCGAACTTCGCTCAGCGTCTCGCGGATGTATGGAGCGAACAGGGTGCGGCGCATATCTACGTCAACGCGATCCGATCTCAGATCCCCGCCGACGCTCTGCTGTCCGCGATGGAACTCGTCGTCGCCGAGAACAGGGCGAAATACATTCGGGTGATCGGACGCGACTACGATGAGATGTTCGGGAGGTGGTGAGACATGGCGCGCGCAGACCTGATCATGACCGGCCAAGTGGCCGTCGGATACGCCGAACGTCTCGCTGATCTCATTGCGCAGCGGTTTCCGCAGTCGGCATCGATCGACGGGCAGACGGCAGGTGCACGGACCCTCGTCTGGCCAGACCGTCGTCGTGTTCATCTCAGCCGTGGTGTCGTGAACGCTGGCACCGTCGGCGTGAACATCGGTTCGTCCATGCCGGACACGCGGCACAACGCGTGGGCGGCCGACGTCTTCTCGGTGATCGCCGACGCTCTGCCTGATGTGCGGGTGGAGCTCTTCGACGAGAACGACGACGTGGTGACAGAGCGGTCGGCGCGTTCGGTGGCGTGATCGGCACAGCCGGGTTCTTCGTCCTAGACAGACTTTCGTCGCGGCGAGCTCAGTTCGCGGTGAGCCTCGCGCGCAGGGCCGCGGCGGTGGCGTCCGCGTCCGTGTCGCGGCGGGTAACGAGACTCTTGGCAAGCGACAGCCGGTCACCGTGGTGACGCGGGATGACGTGCAGGTGGACGTGGAAGACCGTCTGCATCGCGGCCCGGCCGTCGTTGACCACGAGATTGACGCCGTCGGCCGCAACCGGGGCCACGCTCAGCGCCGCCGCGATCCGCTGCCCCATGCGGAACATCGGCCCACCCGCGTCGGGCGGGAGATCTGCGAGCCGCGCCACGTGCAGGCGCGGCACGACGAGAGTGTGTCCCGGTCGAACCGGCCGGTGGTCGAGGAAGGCGACGGTGTCCTCATCCGCCGCGACGATGCGTGCGGGTTCGGCGCCGGGTCGGGCCGGATCGTCGACGGTCGCGATGATGCGGCAGAACACGCAGTCGATCATCACCAGAGCCTAGGTAACGGTCGACCGGACCCTGAGAAGTGATGTAAGACACGCCGATTCGCGAGCGGTCTTCGTCACATTTTTCCAGCGGCCGGTCAGGCGGGGCGACTGCGTCACGACCTGCCCCGATGGCTCGTGTGGTCCGCTTCACGGGCCGCGCGCGATGTTCTTACCAGCGGGTATACCCACCGGTACCACGGAAAAGTGAGGGATTCCTCAAGTTCCTGTGTCACGATGTCTATCGCCCGCCAGCAGAGTCGCGTCGGGACCACCCACGCGGCGGCGCGCGGCAGTCCGCACCGCCCCCGATCCAGGAGCACATGTGACAGTCGACGATCATCTCACCGCGCGCGCGGCCTCCCGATCCGTACTGGAGGCATCGCTGTCAGACCGGTTGGAACTCGGCGAGCCGTACGCCGTCATGTTCGGCGGTCAGGGCGCGGCGTGGGTCGAGGCGCTGACGGATCTGGTCACCGACGCCGGCCTCGAGCGCGAGGTGGGGGCGGTCGTGGCAGACGTCGCGGAGCTGCTCGCGCCGGTCGCCGACGATCTGCTCGTCACGTGCCCCGAGGGCTTCCATCCGCGTACCTGGATCGCCGCCCACGTCGTGGGCGACCCGATCCCGAGCGATGCCTTCCTGACGTCCGCGGCCGTCTCCGTGCCCGGCATCGTGCTCGCTCAGTTGGCGGCCATCCGGTCGCTGCGTAAGCAGGGCCTCGACGTCGTCGCGACGCCGCCGGTCGCCGTCCTCGGGCACTCCCAGGGCGTGCTGGCCGTGGAGGCGCTCACCGACCCGACGCGCGGTGACGGCACCGTGCTCGCCGTCGCCACGCTCATCGGTGCCGCCGCGGCCCGCGCCGCGCGCGCGAGCGGTGTCATCGCCGGTGCCGACGGCAGCCCGATGGTCGCCGTCTCCAAGGCCGACCCGGCGCGCATCGGCGCGGCGCTCGCCGACTTCGTCGCCGGTCTCGTGCCCGGTCAGCAGGGCGTGCCGTCCGTCTCCGTCCGCAACGGCCACCGCTCGCTCGTCCTCTCCGGCCGGCCGCGGCTGCTCGCCGAGTTCGAGGCGCACTGCCGCACGATCGCCGCCGCCGAGGCCGATGAGCGGCGTCGCAAGCTCACCGGTGGCGCGGCCTTCGATCCGCTCTTCGAGCCGCTGCCCGTGCAGGTCGGCTTCCACCACGTCGATCTGGCCCCGGGTGTCGAGCTCGTCGAGAGCTGGGCGGCACGGTGCGGCATCGACGTCGCCTGGGCCGGCCGCCTGGCGCGCGACGTCCTCGTCACCCCCGTCGACTGGCTGGAGTCGGTCGGCGAGGCCGTCGACGCCGGCGCCCAGTGGTTCCTCGACCTCGGTCCGGTCGACCTCGCGTCCCGGATCACCGCTCCGATCGTGCGCGGTCACGGTGTGGGCGTCGTCCCCGCCGCGCTGCGCGGCGGCCAGCGGAACCTGTTCACCCCGGGCAGCGCGCCTGAGCGGCGGCGTCCGTGGACGCAGTTCGCGCCGGTGCTCGTCACGCTGCCGGACGGCCGCGAGGTCGTCGAGACGGCCTTCACGCGGCTGACCGGCCGCTCGCCGATGCTGCTCGCCGGCATGACGCCGACCACCGTCGACCCGGCGATCGTCGCCGCGGCCGCCAACGCCGGCCACTGGGCCGAGTGGGCCGGCGGCGGTCAGGTCACCGAGCCGATCTTCGCCGAGAATCTCGAGCGCCTCACCGAGCTCCTCGAGCCGGGTCGCCAGGCCGCGTTCAACTCGCTGTTCCTCGATCCCTACCTGTGGAAGCTGCAGCTCGGCGGCAAGAAGCTCGTGCAGAAGGCCCGCGCCAAGGGCGCGCCGATCGACGGCGTCATCGTCACCGCGGGCATCCCCGAGCTGGAGGAGGCCGTCGCGCTCGTCGACGAGCTGCGTGAAGCCGGCATCGGCCACGTCGCCTTCAAGCCCGGCACGGTCGATCAGATCCGCGCGGTCCTGCGGATCGCCGCGGAGATCCCGCACCTGCCCGTCATCGTCCAGATCGAGGGCGGTCGCGCCGGCGGCCACCACTCGTGGGAGGACCTCGACGACCTGCTCGTCGCGACCTACGGCGAGTTGCGCGCCCGGCCGAACGTCGTCGTCTGCGTCGGCGGCGGCATCGGCACGCCCGAGCGCGCCAGCGAATACCTCACCGGCGTCTGGGCGGCGCGCTACGACCTGCCGCTCATGCCGCTCGACGGCATCCTCGTCGGCACCGCGGCCATGGCGACCAAGGAGGCGACGACGTCGCCGGCCGTCAAGGAGCTGCTCGTCGCCACGCCGGGGCACCCCGAGTGGATCGGCGCCGGCCACGCCCGTGGCGGCATGGCGTCGGGCCGCAGCCAGCTGGGCGCCGACATCCACGAGGTGGACAACACGGCGTCGCGCTGCGGCCGCCTGCTCGACGAGGTCGCCGGTGACGCCGACGCCGTCGCCGAGCGCCGCGACGAGATCATCGCCGCCCTCGCCGGCACCGCCAAGCCGTACTTCGGCGACCTCGACGGCATGAGCTACGGCGAGTGGCTGCGCCGCTACGCCGAGCTGAGCTTCATCGACGGCGATCCCGTGACCGCCGACATCACGTGGCGGATGCGCTTCTTCGAGATGCTGCGTCGCGCCGAGGCCCGCCTCGTCTTGCAGGACCGCGGCGAGTTCGCCACGGCCTATCCGGACGTCGCGTCCGTCACGTCGGCCGCCGACGCGATCGCGCACCTGGAGCGCGAATACCCGGTGCCGTTCGCCGCGCCGCTGCACCCGGCCGACATCGCGTTCTTCCTCGATCAGTGCAAGACCCCGGGCAAGCCGGTCGGCTTCGTGCCGGTCGTCGACAAGGACGTCCGCCGCTGGTGGCGCAGCGACTCGCTGTGGCAGGCGCACGACGCGCGCTACGGCGCCGACGAGGTCTGCATCATCCCCGGCACCGTCGCCGTCGCGGGCATCACGCGGGTCGACGAGCCGGTGGGCGAGCTGCTCGACCGCTTCGAGGGTCGCGTCGTGGCCGACCTGCGCGCCGGTGGCGCCGAGCCGATGCCGATCGGCTCGCGCCGGCGCGCCGGCCTCGTCGAGGGCGACGGCCCGCTGCGGGTCGCCGTCGAGAGCGACGACGCCGTCTGGTCCGGACGCGTGGTCCCCAACCCGCTGCGCCGCCTCGGCGGCCGGGAGAGCTGGACCGTCGTCGACGAGTCGCTCGCCGAGCACCGCGGCAGCGGCGCCAAGCTGCGCGTCGAGGGCGACCGCGTGGTCGCCGAGATCCCCGTCTCGGGCCGCGTCCTGCGGCTGCCGATCCGGGTCGGCGCCGCGACGTACGACGGCGCCGCGCCGGTCATCGAGATCGACGACGCCGCCGGTGCCATGACGGCGCTGCTGACGATCGCCGCGGGCGGCGAACTGCCCCCGGTCGACGGTGACGGCGTCGCGCACTCGACGGGACGTTGGACCCCCATCCTGGGCGCCGACCACACGTCGGTCACCGCGTTCTCGCTGCCGTCGACGTTCGGTGCCGCCGAGGTGCCGGTCCCGGACGCGCTCGTCGGTCTCGCCTGGCCCGCGGTCTTCGCGGCCATCGGCGCGGCCCGGACGCCGGCCGGCGGCCCGGCCGTCGAAGGTCTGCTCGACCTGGTCCACCTCGACCACGCGGTCACGCAGTTCGGCGCGCTGCCGACGACCGCGACGGACGTCGTGATCACGGCACGCCTCGGCGAGGTCGTCGACACCGAGTTCGGCCGCGTCATCGAGGTCGCGGTGACCATCGCCGCGGGCGAGCGCTCGCTCGCCGAGTTCACGGAGCGGTTCGCGATCCGCGGCCGCACGGCGGCCGCCACGCTCGGTGACCCGGTCGCGGCGGGCGGCGCTCTCGGCGCCGGTGCCGAGGACACGGTGCGCAAGCAGCTGCGTCGCGCCCGCATCACCGCGCCGTCCCGGATGAACGGCTTCGCGGCCGTCTCCGGCGACCGCAACCCGATCCACACCGACCGCGTCGCGGCCGCGCTGGCCGGTCTCGGCGAGCCGATCGTGCACGGCATGTGGCTTTCGGCCGCCGCCCAGCAGGTCGTCACCGCCGCGGACGGCTCGGGGCTGCCCGCGCCGCGTCCGCTGCGCGGCTGGACGGCGCGCTACCTGGGCATGGTGCGGCTCGGCGACGAGATCGACGTGCGTGTCGAGCGCACCGGCATCGACGCCGGCGCCGACGTCATCGCCGTGACGTGCAAGGTCGGCGACGACGTCGTCATGACCGCCAGCGGCGTGCTCGCGCCGCCGCGCACCGTCTACGCGTTCCCCGGCCAGGGCATCCAGAGCATGGGCATGGGCATGGCCGCGCGCTCGCGCAGCAAGGCCGCCCGCGAGATCTGGGACCGCGCCGACGCACACACCCGCAAGGCGCTCGGCTTCTCCATCCTGGCCGTCGTCCGCGACAACCCGACGACGCTCGTGGCGAACGGCGTCCGCTACAGCCATCCGGACGGCGTGCTCTTCCTCACGCAGTTCACGCAGGTCGCGATGGCGACGCTCGGCGTCGCGCAGATGGCCGAGCTGACCGAGCAGGGCGCCCGCGTCCCGGACGCGATCACCTGCGGCCACAGCGTCGGCGAGTACAACGCGCTCGCCGCCTGCGCCCAGGTGCTGCCGCTCGAGGCGGTGCTGGAGGTCGTCTTCCAGCGCGGTTCGGCGATGCACAACCTCGTGCCGCGCGACGCCAAGGGCCGCAGCGATTACCGGATGGCGGCCATCCGGCCGAGCCAGTTCGGCCTGGCCGACGACGACGTCACCGCGTTCGTCGCCGGTGTCGGCGAGGGCGTCGGGGAGTTCCTCGAGGTGGTCAACCTCAACCTGCGCGGCTCGCAGTACGCCATCGCGGGCACCGTCAAGGGCCTCGAAGCGCTGCAGGTCGAGGTCGAGCGCCGGGTCGCCGAGTTCGGCGGCCGCCGCGCGTTCATCCTCGTGCCGGGCATCGACGTGCCGTTCCACAGCACCGTGCTGCGCGACGGCGTGCCCGAGTTCCGGCACAAGCTCGATGAGCTGTTGCCGGCGCGGATCGACGCGTCGGTGCTCATCGGCAAGTACGTGCCGAACCTCGTGCCGCGGCTGTTCAACCTGAGCCGCGAGTTCGTGCAGGAGATCGCCGATCTCGTGCCGTCGGAGCCGCTCGACGCCGTCCTCGCCGACTGGGAGAACGTCAGCGCCGATCGCGACGGGCTGGCCCGCATCGTCCTCATCGAGCTCCTGGCCTGGCAGTTCGCCAGCCCGGTGCGCTGGATCGAGACGCAGGATCTGCTGTTCACGCCGGTCGAGCGAGGCGGTCTCGGCATCGACCGCTTCGTCGAGGTCGGCGTCAAGAGCGCGCCGACCGTCGCCGGCCTGGCGACCAACACGCTCAAGCTCGACCAGTTCACGGGCTCCACCGTGCAGGTGCTCAACCTCGAGCGCGACAACGACGCGGTGCTCGGTCGCGACGCCGGCGCACCCGACGCCGACGACGAGCCGGTCGCACCCGCGGCTCCGTCCGCAGCGTCCGCGCCCGCCGCGGCGTCGTCCGCGGCTCCCGCCGCAGCCGCACCCGCGGCCGCCTCGGGACCGCGCCCGGCGGATCTCGCCTTCGGCCCGGCCGACGCGGTGCGTGCCGTCGTGGCCCTGTGGACGAAGATGCGCCCCGATCAGATCGGCCCGTCCGACACGATCGAGTCGCTGTGCGACGGCGTCTCGTCGCGCCGTAACCAGCTGCTGCTGGACGTCGGCACCGAGCTCGGTCTCGGCGCCATCGACGGCGCCGCGGAAGCCGAGATGACGGCGCTCGCCGCCACCGTCTCGACGCTCGCCCGCGGCTACCGTCCGCTCGGCTCGGTGCTCAGCGACGCCGTCGCCGACCAGGTGCGCAAGGTGCTCGGACCGCTCGGCAAGCGCGCCGCGTACATCGCGGAGCGCGTCACCGGTGCGTGGCAGCTCGGCGACGGCTGGGCGACGCACGCCACGGTCGCGTTGGCCCTCGGCTGCCGCGACGGTGCGAGCGTCCGGGGCGGCGACCTCGGTGGCCTGCTCACCGGACCGCTCGCCTCGACCGTCGATCTCGACGCGCTCATCGACCGCGCCGTCGAGTCGGTCGGCGCCGCCCGCGGCGTCGCCGTGGCGCTGCCGGCCGCCGGTGGCGGCGGGGGCGGGGCCGTCGTCGACGCCGCCGCGCTCGCCGAGTTCACCGACCAGCTGACCGGCCCGGACGGCGCGCTCGCGTCGGCCGCGCGGGTGACGCTGCGCAAGCTCGGCCTCGAGGACGTCGTCGCGGCGGCCGAGAGCGACGACGCCGAGGCCGTCGAGCTGGCGGAGCGGGTCTCCGCCGAGCTGGGCAAGGACTGGCTGCGGGCCGTCGCCCCGGCGTTCGACGCGCGGCGCGCCGTGCTGCTCGACGATCGCTGGGCGTCCGCCCGCGAGGACGTCGCGCGGCTGTGGCTCGCCGACGAGAACGAGATCGACGCCGACGTCGAGCAGATCGTCGGCCGCTTCACCGCCGCCGGCTCGATCGTCGCGTCCCACGCGACGTGGTGGCAGGACAAGGCGCTGGCGGAGGGCCGGGCCGGCCACGCCCGCGTCTTCGCGGCGATCGCCGCCGCGGCCGAGGACTCGGGTGAGGCCCGGTGGGCCGGCGAGATCGCCGTCGTCACCGGCGCGGCCAAGGGCTCCATCGCCGCAGCCGTCGCGGGTGGGCTGCTCGGCGGCGGCGCGACCGTCGTCGCCACCACCTCGCGGCTGACGCCGGAGCGCCTCGCGT
Source organism: Mycobacteriaceae bacterium (assembly GCA_044222225.1). GTDB lineage: Bacteria > Actinomycetota > Actinomycetes > Mycobacteriales > Mycobacteriaceae > JBGANR01. The sequence continues at coordinate 23,643 of JBGANR010000022.1, read as the reverse complement.
TCTTCAAGGAGCTCTACCGCACGTCGGCCCGGACGGGCGCCAAGCTGTGGCTCGTCCAGGCCAACATGGCCTCGTACGCCGACGTCGACGCGCTCGTCGAGTGGGTCGGCTCGGAGCAGACCGAGAACCTCGGCGGCAGCACCGGCGTCGTCAAGGAGGCGCTGCGTCCCACGTTGCTCTTCCCGTTCGCGGCGCCGCGCGTCGTCGGCGACCTCACGGACGCCGGCCCGCGCGCCGAGCTCGAGATGAAGGTGCTGTTGTGGTCGGTGGAGCGGCTCATCGCCGGTCTCGCCGCCCTCGGCGGTGACGCGGACCTGGCCGCGCGGCTGCACGTCGTGCTGCCGGGCTCGCCCAACCGCGGCCTCTTCGGCGGCGACGGCGCGTACGGCGAGGCCAAGGCCGCGCTCGACGCGCTCTGCCTGCGCTGGAAGGCCGAGTCGGCGTGGAACGAGCGCACGACGCTCGCCCACGCGATCATCGGCTGGGTGCGCGGCACCGGACTCATGGGCGGCAACGATCCGCTCGTCGACGCCGTCGAGGCGGCCGGCGTGCGCACGTGGAGCACGTCCGAGATGGCGGCCGAGCTGCTCGGTCTGTGTGCGCCGGACCAGCGTGCGTCGGCTCTCGTCGAGCCGCTGCTGCTGGACCTGACGGCCGGGCTCGACGGCATCGACCTGCAGGCCATCACGGCCGGCGTCGAGGCCCCGGCCAAGGCCGCCGCGGCCAAGGCTCCGGCGGGCGCCGTCAACGTGGCGCTGTCCGGTCCCGCGGTCGCCGACTCCTCGACGCGCCCGTCCTGGGCGCCGCTCGATTCGCGGCCCGAGGACCTCGTCGTCATCGTCGGCGCCGGTGAGCTCGGCCCGTACGGCAGCGCCCGGACGCGCTTCGAGGTCGAGGTCGACGACCGCCTGTCGGCGGCCGGCGTCCTCGAGCTGGCCTGGAACACGGGCCTGATCACCTGGGAGCAGAACCCCAAGGCCGGCTGGTACGACGTCGAGACGGGCGATCCGGTCGCCGAGGCGGACATCGCTGATCGCTACCACGACGCCGTCATGGAGCGTTGCGGCATCCGGCGCTACGCGGACGAGGGCGAGATGATCGCCAACACCTCGCCGCTGCTGACGTCGGTGTTCCTCGACGAGGACGTCACCTTCACGGTCGGCTCCGAGGCCGAGGCGCGGTCGTTCGCGGCCGCGCAACCGGACAAGACGGTGGTCAGCGTCGGTGCGGAGGGCGATTGGAAGGTGACCCGCCGCGCGGGCACCGAGATCCGTGTGCCGCGCCGGTACACCCTGACGCGGACGGTGGGCGGCCAGCTCCCGACCGGCTTCGACGTCACACGCTGGGGCGTGTCCCCGGACATGGCCGAGTCGGTCGACCGGGTCGCGCTGTGGAACCTCGTCGCGACGGTCGACGCGTTCCTCTCGTCCGGCTTCTCGCCGTCCGAGCTCATGCGCTGGGTCCACCCGGGCCTCGTCGCCAACACGCAGGGCACGGGCATGGGCGGCATGACGTCGATGCGCTCGCTGTACCTCGACACCCTGCTGGGTGAGGCGAAGCCGAACGACATCCTGCAGGAGGCCCTGCCGAACGTCGTCGCGGCGCACGTCGTGCAGTCGTACATCGGCAGCTACGGCGCGATGATCCACCCGGTCGCGGCCTGCGCGACGGCGGCGGTCTCCGTGGAGGAGGGCGTCGACAAGATCCGCGTCGGCAAGGCGCTGTTCGCGGTCGCCGGCGGCTTCGACGACCTCGGCATCGAGGGCATCGTCGGGTTCGGTGACATGTCGGCCACCGCCGATTCGGCTGTGATGGCCGCCAAGGGCATCGACCCGCGGCGGTTCTCCCGGGCCAACGACCGGCGGCGCGGCGGCTTCGTCGAGTCCAACGGCGGCGGCACGGTGCTGCTGGCCCGCGGCGACGTCGCGGCGCAGATGGGGCTGCCGGTGCTCGGTGTGGTGGCCTGGGCTGCGAGCTTCGGCGACGGCGTGCACACGTCGATCCCGGCGCCGGGTCTCGGTGCGCTCGGTGCGGCCCGTGGCGGGCGGGGATCGGCGCTCGCCGAGTCTCTCGCGTCGCTCGGCGTCAGCGCGGACGACGTGGCCGTGATCTCCAAGCACGACACGTCGACGAAGGCCAACGATCCGAACGAGGCCAAGCTGCACACGCGGCTGGCCAAGGCGATCGGTCGTGGCGACGGAGCTCCGCTGTTCGTCGTCTCGCAGAAGACGCTCACGGGCCACTCCAAGGGCGGCGCGGCGGCGTTCCAGCTCATCGGCCTGTGCCAGATCCTGCGTGACGGCGTCATTCCGCCGAACCGTAGCCTGGACTGCGTGGATGAGGTCATGGAGCAGTACCCGCATCTCGTGTGGCCGACGCAGCCGATGGAGATGAGTAAGACGCCGTTCTCGATCAAGGCCGGAATGCTGACGAGCCTCGGCTTCGGTCACGTGTCGGGTCTCATCGCGGTCGTTCACCCGGAGGCGTTCGTCGCGACGCTGCCGGAGGGCGAGCGCGAGAGCTACCGCGAGCGGGCCGCGGCGCGGCAGCGCGACGGCAAGCAGCGACTGCTCGACGCCATGTGCGGCGGGAGGCCCGCCTATCAGCGGCCGCCGAACCGACGACTGTCGGGCTCGGTGCCCGAGGCGGACATCGAGTCGACGATGCTGCTCGATCCCGCGGCGCGCCTGGGTGCTGCCGGCAGCTACGCCGGTGACGCCCGGTGAGCGTCATCGGAGTGGGCATCGACCTCGTCTCGATCCCCGAGTTCACCGAGCAGTTGGACCGTCCCGGCACCCGGTTCGCCGAGGTGTTCACGGCCGTCGAGCGGCGTGACGCCGCCGCCGGCCACGGGCCCGACGCGATGCACCTCGCCGGCCGCTGGGCCGCCAAGGAGGCCGTGATCAAGGCCTGGTCCGGCAGCCGGTTCGCGCAGGTCCCGGCTATCGGCGACGTGGTCCACCGGGACATCTGGGTGGTCACCGATCGCTGGGGACGTCCGTCCATCCGGTTCTCCGAGGCGCTCCAGGAGCACCTCGGGCACCTGCGGGTGCATCTGTCGCTGACGCACGACGGTGACGTCGCCGCCGCTGTGGCCGTGCTGGAGGATCCGAGCCTGTAGAGGCCCGCGGATACGTGGAAAACGGCGCCCACCCCGACCGGGGTGGGCGCCGTTCTTCGTTGTCGTGACCGGAACCTGTCGACCGGCGGATCTTCGCGACCCATATCGCCGCGTCGGCGCTCTCAGTGACAGGCTCCGGTCACTTCTCGTCTCCGGTCTCGGCAGTGGCGAGCAGATAGCCGCCGAACATCCGCTTGAGCTCGGCGACCGTCTCCTCGTGGTCGTGGCCGCCCTCGACGGAGAAGCTCAGCACCGAGTACGCCGTGTGGACGAGCACCTCGGACATCATGCGGCGTCGCCCGCGCTGCGACGGCGTCAGCGGGGCGATGATGCGGGCCACCTGCTCGGCGAGCGCGCGCTCGTGGACGCGCGCCGTCGCCCGCGTGGCGGGTGTGCTCTGCACCGCCAGCCAGACGGCGCGACGCGACGGGTCGTCTCGCCAGAGCGCGGCCAGGTGGTCGAGGAACTTCTCCAGCAGCGGCGGCCACTGCAGCGACGGCACCTCGGCGGAGAACGCCGCGAGTTCCTCCTGGACGGCGACGGCGTCCAGCCGGTCGAGCTCACAGACGATGACGTACTTGTTGGCGAAGTACTGGTAGACCGAGCCGATGGGGACATCTGCCTGGGTGGCGACGTCCTCGCACGTCAGCGCCTCGAAGCCGACGTCGACGAGCAGCGTGCGCGCCGCCGCGAGCATCGCGTCGACGCGCCGCCGGCTGCGCTCCTGGGTGGGCCGCTTGCGCGGAACCAGCGGCTCAGAGCTGAGCAGACGCGCCCGGGCCGCAGGGGAGTGCGGCTTTCCGTCGGCGCGCTGCGGCATGTCGTCGTGCTCCTAGTCCGAGAATCCGTGGATCTCGCCTGCGGAACGGGCGGCCCACCTGGCGATCAAGGCTAGACCGACAGTTCGCGACGCAGCTTGGCGACGTGGCCCGTGGCGCGGACGTTGTACTGCGCGACCTCGACCTTGCCGTCGGGCCCGACGACGAACGTCGAACGGATGACGCCGACCACCGTCCTGCCGTACATCTTCTTCTCACCGAAGGCGCCGTACGCCGTCAGCACGGCCTTGTCGGGGTCGCCCAGCACGGGAAACGTCAGCCCCTCCTTGTCGCGGAACTTCGCGAGCTTGGCCGGGGCGTCGGGCGAGATGCCGACGACGTCGAGCCCCGCCTCGTTGAGTTCCGCGAGGCTGTCCCGGAAGTCGCAGGCCTGCTTGGTGCAGCCCGGCGTCAGGGCGGCCGGGTAGCAGTAGACGATGACGCGCCTGCCCGCGTAGTCCGAGAGCGAGACGTCGTTGCCGTCGGCGTCGGGCAGGGTGAACGCGGGGGCGGGGTCGCCGGGCTGCAGGCGTGTCGAAGTCATGGTTTCCACGGTAACGGCAGGCACGGACATTCTCGGTGCGGCGCGTCATCGACGACGTCTACCGTCGGGAGATGACTGTGCTCTTGCGCCGCGCATGTCCCGCTGACGCGGACGCCGTCGCCGCGGTGCACGTCGCGAGTTGGCGGGCGGGCTACCGGGGGATGCTGCCGGACGACGCCCTGGACGGCCTGTCGCCGGCCGCGTTCGCCGCGCGCTACACCTTCGGCGCCGACGACGGCCCGGTGACGATCGTCGCGGTCTCTGCCGATGCGATCGTCGGGTTCGTCACGGTCGAGACCGTGCGCGACGACGCCGGTGAGCCGGACGGCCACGTGATGGCGCTCTACGTCGCGCCGTCGTCCTGGCGCCGGGGGATCGGTGAGCGGCTGCTGACGGCCGGCGTCCGCCTGCTCGCCGATCAGGGCTGCCGGCGGGCCTCGCTCTGGGTCATGGACGGCAACGAGCGCGCCGAGGGCTTCTATCGGGCACACGGCTGGCGGAGGACCGGCGAGCGTGAGGTGATCAGCCTGCACGGTGTGGACGGCGTGCCGGTCGTGCGGTACGAGCTCGACGACTGTCCCTTGTGAGTGGTGGAGAGGAGTGTCAGCAGGTCCGGTGTCGTGGCGCGGGCTACGGTAGGGGCGGTCTGATCAGCGGGTGAGGCCCGCACGTCGAACGGAGAACACGTGGCACGCGACCCCGAGAGCATCGAGCGGGACATCGTCAAGGCGCGCGAGGAGTTGGCCTCGGCGCTCGATTCGCTGGCGGTGCGGGCGAACCCGCAGCGGATCGCCGACGACGTCAAGGCGTCCGCGTTGGAGATCGTCAACCGTCCGCCCGTCAAGTACACGCTCATCGGTCTGGGTGTCGTCGTCGGCACTCTCGTGCTGCGCAAGCTCTTCAAGCGCTGACGCATCGTCGCAGGTAGAAGGCCGATTTGTGGTCCGGGGGAGTGGCTGATAACGTTCTCCCCGGCAACGCGCCATTAGCTCAATTGGCAGAGCAGCTGACTCTTAATCAGCGGGTTCGGGGTTCGAGTCCCTGATGGCGCACAGCAAGACCCTGATCCGGCCTGTAGTCCGGATCAGGGTCTATTCTCGTCTGCCGACACTGATCTGCGCCGCGCCAGACACGTCAGCCGACCTGCGGTAACGTCAGTCGTTCTCCCATACCGCGTACGACGCGCCGGGGCGACGCGCCCGGGAATTTCCGGCATTCATGCCTGGTTCGCTATGATCGGACGCGATCGCAGCGACAACGGGCGGCTTCCGCCAATGGTGGCACGCCCATGTTCTGCTATCTTTAGTTGCAGGCGAGCGACAGTATCCGACCGGGGCTGGATCGCCGTCGCCGTAGTCGGCACAGCTGTCGCCGATCTTCGCAGGTAGGAGTGCACAATGTTCATCACGGGTGGTTCTTCGCGCACGCGCGCGAGCGTGACCGTCGCGATCTCCGTGGTCGCCGCGGCGCTCATCGCCGGCTGCTCGGGCGGGCAGACGTTCAGCGACAAGGTGAACGCCGGCGATCCCGTCGACTCGATCCTCAAGCCGGGCATCACCGCGAACGTCAAGGACGGTCAGGTCGGCGTGCTCCCGGGCAAGCCGCTCGAGATCAAGTCGACGGACGGCAAGCTCGACTCGGTGGAGGTCAAGTCCGCGACGGGCGCCGTCAAGGGCACGCTGTCGGAGGACGGCCTGACCTGGACGAGCATCGGCCAGTTCGGCTACGGCAAGAAGTACACGGCGACGATCGCCGCCAAGGGACTCGGCGGCGCCAAGACGTCGACGCTGACGTTCACGACGCGCGCGCCGGAGAACATCACGCAGGCGTACCTGATGCCGGCCAACAACGAGACCGTCGGCGTCGGACAGCCCGTCGCGGTTCGCTTCGACGAGACGATCACGAACCGCAAGGCCGCCCAGGACGCCATCAAGGTGACCACGAACCCGCCGGTCGAGGGCGCGTTCTACTGGATCAGCGACCGTGAGGTCCGGTGGCGGCCGGAGAGCTACTGGAAGTCCGGCACGAAGATCAACGTCGAGGTCAACACCTACGGCATCGATCTCGGCGGCGGCACCTTCGGCCAGGAGAACCAGAAGCTCAGCTTCACCATCGGCCGCTCGCTCGTGGCCACCGCCGACGACAGCACGAAGACGGTCGTCGTCCGCGAGGACGGCAAGGTCATCCAGGAGATGCCGACGTCGATGGGCAAGGACTCGACGCCGACCGACAACGGCACGTACATCATCGGCGAGCGTCTCAACTCGATCGTCATGGACTCGTCGACCTACGGTGTCCCGGTCAACTCGCCGGACGGCTACCGTCTCGACGTCGCGTGGGCGACGCAGATGTCCTACAGCGGCATCTACCTGCACTCGGCGCCGTGGTCGGTCGGCTCGCAGGGCTACACGAACACGAGCCACGGCTGCCTCAACCTCAGCCCGGACAACGCGCGCTGGTTCGTCGAGAACGCGCTCCGCGGCGACATCGTCATCGTCAAGAACACGGTCGGCCCGCAGCTGTCCGGTCTCGACGGACTCGGCGACTGGAACATCCCGTGGTCGCAGTGGAAGAAGGGCAACGCCGACAACGACTGACGTCGGGACAGAACGGCTCGGGACGGCCGGTGGCATCACGCCACCGGCCGTTCTGCGTCTGAGCGGCGTCAGCCCAGCCGGTAGCGCCGCTCCGGACGCCCGACTCGTCCGTATTCCAGTCGCACGTCGGCGCGGCCGGTGGTCGTCAGATGCTCCAGGTAACGGCGAGCGCTCGCCCGGGAGACGCCCGTCGCGGCGGCGACCTCACTCGCGGACGCGCCGTCCGGGACGGCGCGCAGGGCGTCGACGACGAGCCGCAACGTCGGCTCGCTGAGCCCCTTCGGCAGGGCGGTAGCGCTGAGCCGGATCGGTCCGGTGCCGAACGCCGCGTCGACGACCTGCTGATCGGCGTCGCCGCGCAAGGCGGCCCGGGTCCGTCGATAGTGCTCGAGCCTGTCGCGCAGGGCGTCGAACGTGAACGGCTTGATGAGGTAGCCGGTGACGCCGCTGCGCATCGCGCGGGCGACAACGGCCGCGTCGCGCTCGCTCGTGATGACGAGGACGTCGAGGTCGGGCACCTTCTCGCGCATCGGCGCCACGAGGTCGAGCCCCCAGGCGCCGGGTAGATGCAGGTCGAGCAGGACGAGATCGGGGGTCAGTTCGGTGACCGCGGCCACGGCGTCCGCGGCGGATCCGGCGGCGCCGACGGCGTCGAAACCGTCGACGCGGGCGACGAACCCGGCGTGGACGCGCGCGACCATGAAATCGTCGTCGACGATGAGGACCCGCGTGTTCATCTCGAGCTCATCCAAGCACGCAGCCGCGTCTGGAACCAGGCGGTCTCCGGCACCTCGGTGTCGACCACGACGTCGCCGCCCCGCGCCCGGCAGGCCATCGCGACGAGGGCGAGCCCGAAGCCGTGGTCGGCGCCTTCGGCGGACTTCGTGGTCCAGCCGCGTTCGAAGATGCGCCCGAGATGCTCGGGCGCGATGCCCGGGCCGTTGTCGGCGACGGCGATCTCGATCCGCTGCGCGTCCTGACGGATGCTCACCTGGACCCGCGGCTCCGGCCGGATGGCGCAGGCCCGGACGGCGTTGTCGATGAGATTGCCGACGACCGTGCCGACGTCGCGCACGAGATCGTCGGGCAGCGCCCCGACGTGCGTGTCGTCCGAGAGCTGCACCGCGACGCCGCCCTGCGCGGCGGAGCTGGCCTTGGCGACGAGCAGCGCGGCGAGCGCCGGCTCGGCGACCCGGCCGGACACCTCACGCAGGCGGTCGTCGGCCTGGGAGGTGAGAGCGGCCACGAAACGGGTTGCCTCGTCGTACTCTTCGAGCTGCAGGAGGCCCGAGATGGTGTGGAGACGGTTGCTGAACTCGTGACGGTGGGCGCGCAAGGCCGTCGTGACGGCGTGTGCCGATCCGAGCTGCTCCTGCGCATCGCGGAGGTCGGTGAGGTCGCGGAAGGTCGTGACCGTTCCGATGCGTGCACCCGCGTGCTCGATCTCGGACGTCGAACACAGCAGCACCCGGCCGCCGACGAAGAGGGGGGCGTCGTGGGAGGGAGCGGTGAGCGCGGCCCGGACGGCGGGTGCGAGCCCGAGGTCGTCGACGTGCCGCCCGGACGCGTCCGCGGGCAGCGCGAGGAGCGTGCCCGCGCTGTCGCTGGCGAGGATGAGCCGGCCGTCGGCGGCGAGCGCGACGACGCCCTCGGCCAGCCCCTGCATCATCGCTTCGCGCTGGTGGACCACCTCGACGATCTCGTGCGCCTCCAGGCCGAAGGTCTGTCGCTTGAGCCGGCGGGCGAGCAGCACCGAGCCGAGCGTGCCGACGAGTGCGGCGACGGCGAGATAGGCCAGGACGCCCGGCGTCGCCGCGGCGATGCGTTCGCTCCAGCCCGGCCGGTAGACCCCGACGACGGCGACGCCGAGCACCTGCCCGGTGTCGCCGAGCACCGGCACCCGGGCCTCGACGGCGTCGCGTCCGCCGACGCGTTCGTCCGAGGTCGCCGATCGGCTCGCGGCGGCGTGTGCGGTGCGTCCGGAGAGACCTCCGAGCACGTCGGCCGGGACCGTGGCGGCGACGAGATCGCCCTCGGTGGTGACGACGGCGGCGTAGTCGGCCCCCGACAGCGATGCGGTCGTCGCGGCCGCCTGGCCCAGGCCGGACCGTGCGGTGGCGTCACGGGAGTCGACGAGTCTGCGCACCGAGGGGTTGGCCGCGAGCGATTCGGCGGCCCCGGACATCCGCTCCTCGGCACCGCGCGTGAACGCCTGCGTCTCCTGTGCGAACGTCAGCGCGCCGACGATGACGACGACCGATGAGACGATGAGCAGCTGCAGCCGTAGCAGCGATCCCGCCAGCGTGCGTCGCCGCCGCTGCGTGGGACGCTCCGGCGCGCTCACCGCGTCCTTCCCGCTCGTGAGGTCCTCCTCGGTCGTGAGCACAAATCACTCAATGTCATTCACGAACACAATCGTGACGCGGTTCACACTGATGCCTCATCGTCTACTCATGCGACTTTCGGCGACGACGCCTTATGGGCCGATTCGTCGTCGCCCGCCGCCGTCGCGCCGCCGTCCTGTGCGAAGGCCGGCGAGGTCCGCCGGCCGGGTGTCGCGTTGTGCACGGCATCGATTCTCCGTCCTGGCGGTCGTCGCCGTGGTGGTCCTCGCAGGTTGCTCATGGACGGCCGACGACGCCGACCGGCTGGTGATGATCGTGCCGTCCATGCCGGGCGGCGGATACGACCTGACCGCTCGCGCGCTGGCCCAGGCGGGCCGGGAGGCGGGGCTCGGCGAGACGGAGATCGTCTCGCTGCCCGGCGCGTCGGGAGTCGTCGGCCTCAACCGGTTGGCGCTGTCCGACGATTCACACACGGTGCTCATCATGGGCCTCGGGCTGGTCGGTGCGCTCGAGACCTCGCCGAGTGAACACCGGATCGACGACGTCACGCCGATCGCGCGACTCGTCACCGAGCCGGAGGTCGTGCTCGTGCCGGCCGCGTCGCCGTGGCGGACGCTCGCCGACGCGTTCGCCGCGTGGCGAGCAGAACCGGGGCTTCCGGTCGGCGGCGGCTCGGCCGGCGGCGGCGCCGACGGGCAGATCGTCGCGCGGCTTGCGCAGGCCGCGGGCGTGCCCGCCGACCGGTTGCGGTACCGGCGCTTCGACGGCGGCGGCGACCTGCTGCCGCCGCTGCTCACCGGTGAGGTCCGGCTCGCCGTGTCGGGGGTCGGGGAGTACCTCGGGCAGCTGCGGGCCGGCACGGTCCGGGCGCTCGCGGTGAGCGGCCGGAGCCGGGTGCCGGGCCTCGACGCGCCGACACTGGCCGAGGCCGGTGCGGACGTCGACATCGTCAACTGGCGGGGCGTGCTCGCCCCGCCGGGGATCGGCGCCGACGCCCGGCGCCGATTGGAGAGATGGTTCGACGATGTCCGCGGCACCGATCGATGGCGTGCTCTGCTGGCCGAGAACGGCTGGTCGGAGGCACATCTGACGGGCGAGGAGTTCGCCCGTTTCCTTCGGGATCAACGTGTCGGAGTCGCGGCGACGCCCGCGCCCCCGCCTCGCTGATCCCACAACTCCTCGCTGAAGAAGGAGGTTTCCGTGTCCAACCCGTCACAGACGACGCTCGTGATCATCGGCACCATCATGGTGTTGACGTTCATGGGCCTCATCATGACCAAACGTGTCACCCCGATGGTGGCGCTCACGCTGGTGCCCGTCGCGTTCGGCCTGCTCGCCGGCGCCGGCATGAACATCGGCACCTATTCCGTCACCGCGCTCAAGAGCATGTCGACGACGGTGGCCCTGCTGTTCTTCGCGATCATCTTCTTCGGGTTGATGATCGACGTAGGACTCTTCGACCCACTGGTCAGATTCATCCTGCGCATGGTCAAGGACGATCCGGTCCGGCTCGTCGTCGGAACCGCAGTGCTGGCGGCCGTCGTCTCCCTCGACGGTGACGGCTCGACGACGTTCATCATCGTGACATCGGCGTTGCTGCCGCTCTATCACAAACTCGGGCTCAGTCCGGTGGTACTCACCTGCGTCGCCGGCCTGGCCAACGGCGCGATGAACATCGTGCCCTGGGGCGGCCCGACGGCGCGCGCGTCGGTCGCGCTCCAGGTCGACGCCAACGACATCTTCGTGCCGATGGCGCCGTCCATGGCGGCGGGCGTCCTGCTCGTGCTGCTGTTCGCCTGGCACCTCGGCGTCATGGAGCGCAAGCGCATCGGGGCGCTGGTCTACGCGGGCTCCGGCACCGGCTACTTCAAGAAGAACGAGGGCTCGGGCGACACCGCGCTCGCGACCGGCGGTCCCCGGGACGGCCACGGCCGGACCGGTGACGCGGGCATCGGGACCGACGGTCCGCCGTCCGCGGACGAGGACAAGCTCGATCACGTCGGCGAATTCGTCGAGGGGCTCGACCCCAACCGCGCGACGCTGCGTCCGAAGCTGCTCTGGTTCAACGCGCTGCTGACCGTCGTCGTGCTGACGGTCCTCATCCTCGACAAGCTGCCGCTGTACTTCGTGTTCCTCGTCGGCGGCTGCATCGGCATGATCGTCAACTTCCCCAAGGTCAAGGACCAGAGCGAGGCGATCGTCCGACACGCGTCGAGCATCGTGCCGGTCGTCTCGATGGTCGTCGCGGTGTCGGTGCTCATCGGCGTGTTCGACGGCACGGGCATGGTCAAGGCGATGGCGAACGCGATCGTCGACGTCGTGCCGCCGAGCATGGGCCCGTGGTTCGCCGTCATCGCCGGCATCCTCTCGCTGCCCTTCACGTTCTTCCTCACGAACGACGCCTTCTATCCGACGATCCTCAAGGTCATGGCCGAGGCCGCGACGCAGTACGGGATCGATCCGGTCGAGATGGGCCGCGCGTCGATCGTCGGGCAGCCGCTGCACCTGCAGAGCCCGCTCGTCCCCGCGATCCTGCTGCTCGTGACGCTCGCCGGCGTGCCGCTGGCCGAGCACCACAAGAAGGTCATCTGGCGAGCGTGTCTCGTCTCGCTCCTCATGCTGCTCGTCGGCATTCCCGTGCCTGCACGGCGCCGGACGGCCATGAACCGAAAGTGAGACCTCAACCATGAGTGTTGCCGTCGTCCACAAGCCGTCGAAGGCCGGCCATGTCGCGCTCGCCGCGGCATTCGCCGAGGCCGCGTTGCGCGGCACCGACGTCGTCATCCTGCATTCGCTGTCCGGCGCCGCCGCGGGCGCCGCGGCCAAGACCGAGCTGGCCGCCGTCTCGACCACCGTCGCCGAGATGGTCGGCGATTCTCCCGCCACCGCGTGGTCGCTCGTCGTGGAGAGCCCCGATCCCGATTCGGTGAGCGCCTACCTGACGCTCCTCGAGCGCTCGGGCGCCGATCTGCTCGTCGTCGGCTCGAAGCAGCGGACCGCTGTCGGCAAGCTGCTCATGGGTCAGGCGACCCAGCGGCTGCTGCTCGAGTGCCCGGTGCCGGTGCTGCTGGTCAAGCCCGCCGACGCCTGACGCGCGTTTCGAGAATCGACCCGGCCCGCTGCGGCCCGGTGCTCAGGCTCCGGACGTGCAGCGGGTCGGGTCGACCCATTCGATCTCACCGTCGGTGAAGCGCTGCCGCTTCCAGATGGGCACCTGCGACTTGACCGCGTCGATGAGCGCCTCGCACACCGCGAAGGCCTCGCCGCGATGCGGTGCGGCCACGGCGACGACGACCGCGAGGTCGCCGACCGCGAGGTCGCCGACGCGGTGCTCGGCGGCGACCCGGACATCCGGCCGGGTGTGCGCCTCGCACACGCCGGCCAGCAGACGCTGCGCGGCCGGGTGCGCCTCGTAGCGCAGCGCGGCGACATCCCGGCCGCCGTCATGATCGCGGACGACGCCGGTGAACGTCACGACGGCGCCGTCCCGGGCCGAGAGGACCACCCGTTCACAGTCGCGGGGATCGAGCGGACGATCGAGGATGCGCGCGTGCGGCTCGGCCGGCGTGCTCGCCGCGTGCTCGCCGGGGTTCACCGGTGGCCCGGCCGGTCGGCGAGCTCGACGAGATGGCGCAGCAGCGGATCGAGGACTTCGAGGCCGTCGCGGACGCCGCCCGTCGACCCCGGCAGATTGACCACGAGGGTGCCGCCGGCCAGCCCGGCGAGCCCGCGGCTCAGTGAGGCGTACGGCGTCTTCGTCCGGCCGTGCTCGCGGATCGCCTCGGCGATTCCGGGGAACGACCTCGTCAGATGAGGCGCGGTCGCCTCCGGGGTGTGGTCGTCGATCGTCGGGCCGGTGCCGCCCGTCGTGAGCAGCACCGAGGGCCCCTGGGCGAGGGCCGCGCGGACGGCGTCGGCGATCTCCGCATCGGCGACGACCGTCGGCTCGACGACGTCGAAGCCGCGCTCGATGAGCCAGTCCCGGATGACGGGGCCGGTCTTGTCGGCGCGTTCACCTGCGGCGATGCGCGTCGACGAGACGAGCACGACCGCCGTCCGGCCCGGGTTGAGGGCGACCATGCCCGCCGGCGTCGTGCCGGCGGGCGTCTCGGCCGCGGCGGCGTCCGTCGGTGTGTCCCGGCGCCAAGAGCCGCGTCGGCCGCCGTCCTTGGCGACGAGCCGGACGTCCGTCATCGACGCGGCGGGGTCGACAGCCTTGACCATGTCGTGCAACGTCAGCCCGGCGACGGCGACAGCCGTCAGCGCCTCCATCTCGACGCCGGTGCGGCCGACGGTCTTGGCCGTGGCGGTGACACCGATCGCGTCGTCGTCGAGGGTGAACTCGACGGTGACGGACGAGAGCGGCAGCTGGTGGCAGAGCGGGATGAGCTCGGCCGTGCGCTTGGCGGCGGCGATGCCGGCGATTCGCGCCACGGTGAGCACGTCGCCCTTCGGCGTCTTGCCGGTGGCGACCAGCCGGACGACCTCGGCCGTCGTCTCGAATCGGCCGGCCGCTGTCGCGGTGCGTGTCGTCACGTCCTTGTCCCCGACGTCGACCATCGCGGCGCGGCCGCGGGCGTCGAGATGACTGAGGGCGGGCGCACCGCTGTTCTCGTGCGTCAGTCGGTCATCGGCCACACCGATACCTCCGTTCCTTCTGGCAGCTGGATGGATTCGGCCGGGATCTCGATGAGGACGTCGGCGCGGGCGGCCGTCGTGACGAGGTGGCTGCCCGGCCCGCCGACGGCGGCGACAGTGCCGTCACCGTCGAGGACCCCCCGTCGGAACTGGCATCTCCCGGCCGGCGACGTCAGGCTCGCGGCGAGCCGGGCGCGCCCGACGACGACCGGCGGCAGGCCGCCGGCGGCGCGCAGTGCGTCGCGGACGAGCACGTCGAACGAGACCTGGACGCTCACCGGATTGCCGGGCAGACAGATGAACGGCGTTCCGGCCACCTCGGCGAGCCCCTGCGGGCCGCCCGGCTGCATGGCGACCTTCCCGAACCAGCCGAACCCGCCGAGCGCCTGCTTGACCGGCTCGCGCTCGCCGGCCGAGACGCCGCCCGCGGTGATGACGAGATCGGCGATACGGGCGAGCTCGGTGAACGTCTCGAGTGCGATGGTCGGATCGTCGCCGACGGCCCCGGCCCACACGACGTCGGCGCCGTTGCGTTCGCACAACGCGGCGAGGGTGACCGAATTGGAGTCGTAGATCCGGGCCGGGCCCAGCGGCTCGGTGAGCGGAACGAGCTCGCTGCCGGTCGCGACGACGGCGACTCTCGGCCGGCGCCGGACGGCGACCGACGGATGTCCGGTCGCCGCGAGCGCTGCGAGGTGGCGGGGCGCGAGCACGGTGTCCGCGCCGAGGACGACGTCGCCGGTGCCGATGTCGGAACCGGCTCGGCGGATGAAATCGCCGGCGACGACCGCACCGTCGATGTCGAGTCCGGACGCGGACTCCCGGGTGCGCTCCACGGGGACGACGGCGTCGGCGCCCTGGGGAACGGGGGCGCCGGTCATGATCGCGACGGCGGCCGCCGGCGGTAGGGGAGCCGGGGCGTCGCCGGCGAAGACGCGCGCCACGACCAGGGGGCGACGACCGGCGTCGGCGGCACGCAGGGCGAACCCGTCCATCGACGAGTCGTCGAACGGCGGCACCGAGGTCCGGGCCGTGACGTCGGCGGCGGTGACGCGGCCGAGCGCGGCCCGCAACGGGACGGTCTCGGACGCGGTGATCGTCGCGATTCGGGAGGCGACGGCGGCGCGGTGGCCGGCGACGGAGCGGAGGGTCATCGGGGGCGATTCTAGACGGGGCTGTGGTGGACGGTGCGGCCGCCGCGACGAGACGTCGCACGTCGGCGGTAGCATCAGCCCCGTGTCGGTGCAGGTGGAACGAGCCGGGTCGCGTTCCGACGAGGGCGCGGCCGTGATGCTCGACGGCTACGGTCGCGCGGCCCGTGACCTGCGGATCTCATTGACGCAGGCATGCACGTTGCGATGCCGCTACTGCATGCCCGCCGAGGGGCTGCCGCTGCTGCCGCGTGAGTCGCTGCTCTCAGTCGACGAGGTCGTCCGGCTAGTCCGTATCGCGGTGCGTGATCTGGGCATTCACGAGGTACGGCTGACCGGCGGCGAACCCCTCGTGCGCCGCGACCTCGAAGACCTCGTGGCCGCGCTTCGCACGGAGCATCCGACGCTGCCGTTGTCGATGACGACCAATGGGATCGGCCTCGCCCGGCGAGCGGCCGCCCTCGCGAAAGCCGGCCTGACGCGCGTCAACATCTCGCTCGACACCGTCGATGCGGAGGTGTTCGCGCAGGTCACGAGACGGAACCGGTTCGCGGACGCCGCCGCGGGCGTCGATGCGGCGCTCGCGGCCGGACTGACGCCGGTCAAGGTCAACGCCGTGGCGCTGCCCGAGACGCTGCCCGGCGCCGCCGACCTGCTCGCCTGGGCGCTGGAGCGGGGCGTCGAGCTGCGTTTCATCGAGAACATGCCCCTGGAGGCGGAGGGCACGTGGCGGCCGGACGCGCTCGTCACGGCCGCGGACGTCCTCACCGAGCTGCGCCGTCGCTACGTGCTGACGCCGGTCGGGCGCGTCGACCCCGGGGCGCCGGCCGAGCGGTGGCTCGTCGACGGCGGTCCGGCGACGGTCGGCGTCATCGCGTCGATGACGCGTTCGTTCTGCCGCTCCTGCGACCGCACCCGGGTCACGGCCGAGGGACGCGTGCGGGCGTGTCTGTTCTCCGACGACGAGATCGACCTGCTCGGCGCTCTGCGCGGCGGTGCCGACGACGCCGAGATCTCACGGCTGTGGCGGTTCGCCACGGCCCGAAAATCCGCTGGTCACGCGGCGCTGGACCTGCTGCGTCACCCGCGCCGGACGATGGGGGCGATCGGTGGCTGAGTTCTCCGTGCATGTGACGTACTTCGCGTCGATCGCCGATCTGTTGGGTGTCGCCGCGGAGGAGCTGGACGTCCCGGCACGCACGGTCGGCGAGGTGCGGGCCGCGGTCGGGCGTCGCCACGGCGCCGAGGCCGCGGCGGCGGCGCGCGCGTGCGTCGTCCTCGACGGGGATACGCTGCTGCGCGCCGACGACGATCCGGTCTCGGTACGCGTCGATCTGCTACCACCTTTCGCCGGAGGCTGAGAATGAAGCGCTTGTGGACCCTGTTGTTGCCGGTGGTCCTCGCCGCCGGCCTCGTCGGATGCGGTTCCGACGAGGAGACGACGACGATCCGCGTGCTGGCCGCCGCGTCGCTCGTCGACGTCATGAAGCCGCTGGTCGCCGCGTACGAGCGCGATCATGCGGGGACGAAGGTGGAGGTGGATACCGCCGCGTCCTCGGCGCTCGTGCGGCGGCTGCGTGAGGGGGAGAAGGCGGACGTGCTCGTCACCGCCGACACCGCCACGATGGACGGCGCCGTCTCGGCGGGTGTCGCGCGCGATCCACGGGTGGTCGCCACCAATTCGCTCGTCATCGTCGCGCCGGCCGGCAACGAGGCCGTCAAGGGTCTGGCGGACTTCGGTCGCACCGACGTCCGCACCGTGCTCTGCGCGAGCGAGGTGCCGTGCGGCGCGGCGGCCGACAAGGCGCTCGCCGCGGCGAACATCACGCCGAAGCCGACCAGCCGCGCCGCCGACGTGCGGGCCACGCTCGCACAGGTGACCAGCGGCGAGGCCGACGGCGGGATCGTCTACGCCACCGACGCGCGCTCGGCCGGGGCGAAGGTGCGGACGATCCCGCTAGCCGGGACGTCGCCGTCGCGCTACCCGGCGTCGGCTCTCACCGACGCGGGCACCGGTTTCCGCGATCTGCTGCTCTCCGAGGAGGGGCGCCGGATCCTCACCGACGCCGGGTTCGGCGTGCCGTGACGTCGCCGCGCCCGGGATCGCTGACCGGTGCGCGCCGAGTTCCGGGGGCGTCGCCGCCGGGACCGCCGCGGACGGTCGTGATCCTGGGCGCACTCGCGGCGCTCGTCCTCGTCGCGCCGTTGTTCGCGCTGCTCGTCCGGGCGCCGTGGACGCGTTGGCTCTCGCTGGTCGCCGAGCCGACGGCACGTGAGGCGCTGTGGCTGTCGGTGTCGTCGGCAGGCGTCGCGACGGGCATCGCCGTGCTGTTCGGGGTGCCGCTCGCGGCGACGCTCGCGACCGGATTCCGGGGCGCGACCGCCGTCCGCCTCGCGGTGGTCGTGCCGATGCTGCTGCCGCCGGTCGTCGTCGGCGCGGCGTTGCTGGCGCTGCTGGGCCGGCGTGGGCTGCTCGGCCGCCACCTGGACGCGGTCTTCGGCTGGGTGCCCACCTATTCGTTCACCGGCGTCGTCATCGCGCAGGTCGTCGTCGCGATGCCGTTCCTCGTCGTCGCCGTCGAATCGGCGTTCCGGTCCCGGGACGTCGGCGTCGAGGAGGCGGTGCGTGTGCACGGCGGGAGGCCGGGCTTCCTGTTCCGGCGTGTGACGCTGCCCGCCGTCGCCCCGGCGATCGGCGCGGGCGCCGCGATGTGCTTCGCCCGCGCGCTCGGCGAGTTCGGCGCCACGATCACCTTCGCCGGGAACGTCGCGGGCAAGACGCAGACGATGCCGCTCGCGATCTATCTCGCGCTGCAGCGTGACGACGAGACGGCCGTCGCGCTGTCCGTCGCGCTCATCGCCGCGAGCCTGGCGGTGCTCGTCGCCTTCCGGGGTCGCTGGATTCCCGGTGTCGTCGCGGCGGTGACGCGATGACGCGCGCCGACGTGGCCGGCGCGCCGACGCCCGGTGATGACGCCGCGCCGGGATCGGTCGCCCTCGACGCGGCCTTCTGCGTACACCGCGGCGAGTTCGCGGGGAGCCTCGACGTCCGGCTGGAGCCCGGGGCGATCGGCGGCCTCGTCGGGCCGAACGGCGCCGGCAAGACGACCTGCCTGCGAGCGATCGCCGGACTGGAGCCGGTGGCGGCCGGATACGTCGACGTGGCCGGCAGGCGGTTGAGCTCGCCGATGGCGTCGGCCGGCGACGCCGCCTCGGCAGCCGTGCACGTGCCGCCTGAGGAACGCGGGCTCGGCGTCCTCTTCCAGGAGCCGCGACTCGTGCCGCATCTGTCGGCGCGCGACAACGTCGCGCTCGGGTTGCGCGCGAGGCGTCGGCCCGGCGCCTTGTGGACATCCCCGCGTCGACGGACGGCCGGGCGCGACACGGCTGACGCCTGGCTGCGGCGCGTCGGCGTCGCGGATATCGCGCACCGCCGGCCGGCCGCGCTCTCCGGCGGGCAGCGGCAGCGGGTCGCGCTCGCCCGCGCCCTGGCCGTCGAACCGATGCTGCTGCTGCTCGACGAGCCGACGACGGCCGTCGACGCCGCCGGGCGCGACGCCCTGCGGGCCGAGATCCTCGCCCTCGCCGCGCGCTCCGGGGCCGCGGTGTTCGTCGTCAGCCATGACGCGGCTGAGCTCGACGCCCTCGGCGCGACGTGCGTCACACCCGGCCCGTGCCGGTGTCCGCGCTGATCAGAGGCGTTTCGCCGCCGGCCGGCGCACCTCACCGCCGGAGCCTGCGGGCGGTGAGCACGAATTCACGACCGTGACACCGCATGCCGTCGCGGGGCAACATCGCGTCCCTACCGTCCTTCTCATCGACCGGCCGCCGAGGCGATCGGCCGGGACCACGGAGGAGGGAAGGGCGACATCATGGAGCTTGCGGAATCAACCGGATCGCGAATCCGATCTCGCACGATCACGAACTGGGACCCCGAGGACGTCGCCGCCTGGGAGGCGGGCGGCGCACGGATCGCGCGGCGAAATCTCATCTGGTCGGTGATCGCCGAGCACGTCGGCTTCTCGGTGTGGTCGTTGTGGTCGGTGATGGTGCTGTTCATGCCGGAGGCCGTCTACGGGCTCTCGGCCGGCGACAAGTTCCTCATCGGTGCGACGGCGACGCTCATCGGCTCGCTGCTGCGGCTGCCGTACACGCTGGCGACGGCGCGCTTCGGCGGCCGGAACTGGACGATCTTCTCGGCGTTCGTGCTGGCGATCCCGGTGGTCGCGACGATCGTCATCCTCGCGAACCCGGGGCAGCCGCTGTGGGTGTACCTGCTGTGCGCCGCGCTGACCGGTTTCGGCGGGGGCAACTTCGCCTCGTCGATGACCAACATCAACGCGTTCTTCCCGCAGCGGCTCAAGGGTGCGGCGCTCGGGCTCAACGCGGGCGGCGGCAACATCGGTGTGCCCGCCGTGCAACTCGTCGGGCTGCTGGTCATCGCGATGGCAGGCGATCGGGAACCGTACTGGGTCTGCGCGGTCTACCTCGTGCTGCTGGCCGTCGCCGGCATCGGCGCGGCGCTGTACATGGACAATCTCGACGCCCGAACGGTCGACACGGCGGCGATGCGTGCGTCGCTGCGGCACAAGGACACCTGGCTCGTCTCACTCCTCTACATCGGTACGTTCGGGTCGTTCATCGGCTTCTCCTTCGCCTTCGGTCAGGTGCTGCAGCTGACGTTCAGGGCCGGCGGCGAGCCGGCGGCGCAGGCGTCGCTGCACGCTGCTCAGATCGCCTTCCTCGGCCCGTTGCTCGGGTCGCTCTCCCGCGTCTACGGCGGTCGGCTCGCCGACCGCATCGGTGGCGGCCGGGTGACGCTGTGGGTGTTCGGCGGGATGATCGCCGGGGCGGGTGTGCTCATCGCCGCGGCCTCGACGGGTTCGGCGGCGCCCACCGGCGCGACGATGATCGCCTATGTCGCGGGCTTCATCGTCTTGTTCCTGCTCAGCGGCCTGGGCAACGGCTCGGTCTACAAGATGATCCCGTCGATCTTCGACGCCGCGGCCCGTTCGCTCGACGCCGACGAGGCGACGCGTGCGCACTATTCGCGGTCGATGTCCGGCGCCGTCATCGGGATCGCCGGTGCGGTCGGCGGCCTCGGCGGTGTCGCGATCAACCTGGTCCTGCGGGCGTCGTACCAGAGCAGCGGCTCGGCGACGGTGGCGTTCTGGGTCTTCGGCGGGTTCTACGTGCTGGCGGCCTACGTCACCTGGCGGTGGTACGTCCGGATGCCGGTCGAGGCCGGTGCTTTTCGGACGGCGGGCCGGGCGGCCCCGGAGCCGGCGCGTGGCTGAGCGCCCGACTGTGACGTCCGCCGCGGCCGGGAGGGGCCGCGGCGGCGTCATGGCAAGCTGTCGTGGTGATGCGACGAGCAGGGGAACCGACGTGAGCGGGCCGGACGCGAGGCCGGGCGACGTCGGGGGCGGTCCGGCGGCGTCGCTCACCGGATTCACCGTGGCCATCACGGCCGCGCGGCGCGCCGACGAGTTCGAGACGCTGTTGCGCCGGCGCGGCGCCGACGTCGTCTCGGCCGCCGCGATCTCGATGGTGCCGCTCTCGGACGATGTCCGGCTGCGCGCCGTCACCGACGAACTCATCGCGTCGCCGCCCGACCTGCTCATCGCGACGACCGGCATCGGCTTTCGCGGCTGGATCGAGGCCGCCGACGGCTGGGGCCTGGCCGAACCGCTGCTCGCGGCGTTGTCGACGGCCCGCGTCATCTCCCGGGGGCCCAAGCCGACGGGCGCGCTGCGCGCTGCGGGTTTGCGCGAGGAGTGGTCGCCGGCGTCGGAGTCCTCGGCGGAGGTGCTGGCCCATCTCACCGCCGACGACCTGGCCGGCCGGCGCGTCGCCGTCCAGTTGCACGGCGCCACCGACGACTGGGATCCGACGCCCGGCTTCCTCGACGGACTCGCCGAACTCGGTGGTGACGTCGTTGCCGTCCCGGTGTATCGCTGGGAACCGCCGGCCGACACGACCGCACTCGACGCTCTCGTCGACGACGTCGCGCTGGCCAGGGTCGACGCCGTGACGTTCACGTCGGCGCCGGCGGTCGCGTCGTTCCTCATGCGGGCGGCGGAGCGGCGGCTGTCGGAGGGGGTCAGCCGGTCGCTGTCGGGCCCGGTGCTGCCGTTCTGCGTCGGACCGGTGACGGCCAGCCCGTTGCAGCGGGCCGGGATCGCCTCGATCACGCCGGAGCGGATGCGGCTCGGGGCGCTCGCCCGGCTGGTCGCCGACGAGCTGCCGCGCCGGCGACCCGAGCTGCCGGTCGCCGGGCATCGGCTCGGCGTGCGGGCCCGGGCCGCCGTCGTCGACGGCGAGATCCGGGAGCTGTCGCCGAACTCGCTGCAGCTGCTGCGGGTGCTCGCGCGGACGCCCGGCAGCGTCGTGAGCAGGGACGATCTGCAAGACGCGCTCGGCGTCGACGATCCGCACGCCGTCGAGGCGGCCGTCGGCAGGCTGCGGGCGCAGCTCGGTGTCAAAGAACTGGTGGCCACCGTGGTCAAGCGTGGCTACCGGCTCGCGGTCGACGAGGGGAGTGCGTGATGGCGCCACGCTCGACGACGCTGCTCGTCGCCCACGGCACGCGGAACGCCCGCGGCGTCCAGATGATCGGCGATCTGGCGGCCCGGATGTCCGGTGTCCTCGCAGGTCCCGTGCATGTCGCGTTCGTCGACGTCCTGGGGCCGACGCCGAGCGAAGCCCTCGCGACGGTCGGCGACGGGCCCGTCGTCCTCGTCCCGGCGTTCCTGTCCAGCGGTTACCACGTCCGCGCCGACGTCCCCGCGCACGTCAGGGCATCGGGGCGGCCGGACGTGACGGTGACCCCGGCGCTCGGCCCGTCGCCGGAACTGGCCCGGGCCATGCTCGACCGACTGCTCGAGGCGGGTTGGCGACCGTCGGACGACGTCGTGTTGGCCGCTGCCGGCACGTCCGACGCCGCGGCCCAGGGGGAGGTCCGTGCTGCCGCCGCGATGCTCTCGGCGTTGGTCGGACGACGCGTCTCGATCGGTTTCGCGGCACCGTGTCGCAACGGCTCGGGCTATCCTGCCGTCGCCGATGTCGTCGCCCGGATTCGGGGCGGCGGAGCGCGGCGGGTGGCGGTCGCGTCGTATCTGCTGGCGGACGGCCTGTTCCAGGGCCGGCTGTACGAGGCCGGCGCGGACGTCGTCGCGGCGCCGCTGGGGTTGCACCCGACTGTTGTCCGGTTAGCGTGCCTGCGTCGGCGGCACGCGGCGCTGGTTTCGGTGGCGTAAAGGCCGGACCGGCTAGTACGGCGCGACGTGATGTCGGAGTGCCGCCGCCGCCACCTCGTTGAACGCGACGATACGGGTGTCTAAGACTTCCGTCTGAGCGGTATCACCGAACAGATACGACCGGACCTGCGCATTGGTCTTACGCTTAGGGTTGTCGACACTTATACATATTCAGTTACTTGGCACGCTGCATGTAATGTGTGCTACATCAATGTCAGAAACCGCCGTTGTTCTTCCGGTGGTCTGTGGGAAAATTTGGCACCGGTATGGAGCATCGCCGAGATCGAAAGAAGGCGGATGGCCATGCATGGACAGAAGTGTAAGAAGTGCTTCAGGCCGCTGTTCGAATATCAGAGCTGCAACGGTCGAGGGCATGCAAGGGATCGGAGGATGGCTGCACTGCACGCGCTGCGAAAGGGCAAGTCTGTGCGAGTCCCGGAAATACTGGGAGTGACAACTGTACCGATAGTATCAGCCAAAGGAGTAGTGAGATATTAGATGCACCAGAGCGAGTATGAAGCCGTCGTCAAAGGGTATTTAGGTGCTCTCGCGGATGGATACCGCATTTCGCCGGACTCCGTGTTGCATGCGGCACGTGGTCTTCGGTACTCGGGCGACGATCCTATTCGAGTGACCTTCGGTCTCGATGAATATGCAAGTCGACTTGGGCAACTCGATGCGATGAAAAATCTGAGGAGTCTCATTCACAAAGAGTGGATGGACGACGAGTAGGCTGAACGACTGCCCTATGCCTCGTCTCTATAGAGACGCGTTGATATCAACCTCTGGCTGATGTGGGTGTCCTCCGTAGATTTCCCTTTTCGGTTCCGCACGCCACGCTGCCGATTTTCAGGTTTATTCGAAAGTCGCCCATCTCAACGATGGTTACTGGGACCCTGGACCTGCGGCGGAGGTCTAGAGCGACTGTTGGCCTAGAGCATGAATGTCTTGGACCTCATACAGTTCCTCAGCGATCGAGATCTACCGTGGGCAGAGTTCCGTCGATACTTGCTTCACGTACTTAGACTTCACACCGAGACCGGCCGCGGCCGATAGCCGAAGCGGATCTCCGGCGAGTTCGCCACGAACACCGTGCCGTCCAGCGTGATCCGGGTGTCGTAGACCGGGATCGAGACGCCCGGCGCGTCGAGGCAGCGGCCGTCGAGCAGG
>JBGANR010000001.1:0-310172 GCA_044222225.1 Mycobacteriaceae bacterium | reverse complement strand
GCCGCCGTCGCGATGCGGCGACGGCGGCGCGCGCCCGGTCGTCGAGCGGGGCGTCCGCTCCGAACACCGGCCGGCCGGAGAGGGCGGCCGCGACGACCTCCAGCCGGACTCCGGTCATCGCTACGCGGTCACGGCGTCGCGTCGCGCGGTCTGCACACGACCGAGCAGCACCGAGAACACACCGCCGAGGACGAGCCACAGCAGCGCCTGCGTCAGCAGCGAGTACACCCGGAAATCGGCGAGCACTCCGGCCGGGAATCCGTCCAGGACAAGACCGCCGGTCGCGTCCCGCAGCGGCCCCGGAACCTCGTCGAACGACGGCAGCAGAGCCGCGGCACCGACGCAGACCACAGCGTGACCGGCCACTCCGAGCAGGGCCGCCGTTGCGCCCCGGACGCGGTCGGCGAGCAGCACCGCGACGAGCGCCGCGGTGACGGCGCCGAGAACCGAGACGACCGTGATCGTCAGATAGGCCGCCGACCGCGCACCGATGGTGTCCGGGTCGCCCACGCCGGGCGGATTCGGCGGATAGGCGAGATAGGGCACGAGGAACACGGAGACGAATCCGGCCACGGCGACGGCGCCCGCGACGAGCCGCGGATCCGTCGCCGGCCGAACCCGCCCGACGCGAGCCCAGGCGACCGTGAAGGCCACCGCGAACAGCGCGCCCATGACCAGTGCGAACACGATCGTGCCGACGCCGGCGCCCAGGTTCGCCTGGACGACGCGGCTGACGACCTCCTCGCCGTGTTCATGCGCGCCGCCGAGCTGCTCGGCGGCATGACTGCCGGCCTCCTCGTAGCCGATGGACTCGTCGACGAGCGGGGTGAGGAACGCCCGCGCGAATCCGAACGTCACGATTCCGGCGACGGCACCGGCGATGAGACCGGCGGCGACGAACCGGTTCGTCGGGTCTGCTCCTCGCTGCCGCCGGTCACCGACCGACGGAGCGAGGTCCTTCTCCGCGGCGGTCATCAGTGGCACGGGAAGCCGAGGAAATGACGGCTGTCGTGGAGGAATTCGTGGATGTGGGTGTCCGAACCGAAGACGGACACGGCCCCCTGGTCGTAGCCGAGGACGTAGTAGGCGGCGAGCGCCAAGGCGACGGTGCCACCCAGGACGAGTGCGCGGTGGACGGCCGAAGCGTCCGGCACGGCGAGCGCCGGTGCCGATGCGGCGGGTGCGGTCATCGATATGCTCCTCTCGCGAATTTCGCGTTCGCGGATGATGGGTTGTTCGTCACCGCCACACCTCGGTTCCCTGACTCGCACGGGCCGCTCAGGCCCGTACTCACAGTGGCGCGACCGCGCCGGATTCACACCGGCTTCCCCGTTCGCGTGGCGGTAGCGCGGACTCTACGCCGCTCCGTCCGGCGGTCCGAGTCGCCCTTTCAGCGGGTCAGATCGAGGACACGCGCTCCGGGCAGTTCGGCGAGCGCGGCGCCGTCGATGAGGATCTTCGCCGCGCGCACGCCCGCGCCGATGACGACGAGACCGGCCTGCCGCACAGCCGTGTCGATGAACACCGGCCAGTCGGCGGGCAGCCCGATCGGGGTGATGCCGCCGTACTCCATGCCGCTGAGCCCGATCGCCTGCTCCATCGACGCGAACCCGGCCTTGCGCGCACCCAGCTCGCGCCGGATGACGCCGTTGACGTCGGCGCGGTGCGTGGCGAGGACGAGCACCGCGGCGTACGTGGTCTGCCCGGCGCGCGTGCCGGCGACGATGACGCAGTTCGCCGACGCCTCCGGCGCGACGTCGTAGGCCGCGCAGAACGCCGCCGTGTCGGAGAACGACGCGTCGATGGCGGCCACCTCGGCGCCGGCGGGCGCCCCGGCCTCTCGGACCGGCACCCCGACCAGGTGCGACGCCGCGTCGAAGGGGTGCCAGTCGAGGGTTCCGCGAGCCGATGCCATGCGGTGACGATAACGGACACCCCAGACTCGGCCCGGCGGAGGCGGCGCCGGGACACGCAAAACTGTCGGTGGCCTCGGGCACCATGACAGCCATGTTCGACGACCTGCTCGAGAGCGCTCACGGGACCGACGCGGAATCGGTTCTCGCGCGCTTCACACCCGCCACCCGCGCGTGGTTCACGGGCGCGTTCGCTGCGCCCACGCCGGCGCAGCTCGGGGCGTGGGACGCGATCAGCCGCGGCGAGCACACGCTCGTCATCGCGCCGACCGGCTCGGGCAAGACGCTCTCGGCCTTCCTCTGGGCGCTCGACCGCGTGCTGCGCGAGCCGCGTGACCGTGCGCGCGAACGGAAGGAGAAGACGCTCGCCACACGGGTGCTCTACGTCTCGCCGCTCAAGGCGCTCGGCGTCGACGTCGAACGGAACCTGCGGGCGCCGCTCGCCGGGCTGGCCAACGTCGCCGGTGCGGAGCAGATCACGGTCGGCATCCGCTCCGGGGACACGCCCGCGGCCACGCGGCGCACGCTGCTCACCGCGCCGCCGGACATCCTCATCACGACGCCCGAATCGCTCTTCCTCATGCTCACCTCGTCGGCGCGCGAGACGCTGCGCCACGTCCACACGGTCATCGTCGACGAGGTGCACGCCGTCGCCGGCACCAAGCGCGGCAGCCACCTGGCCGTCTCGCTGGAGCGGCTGTCCGAGCTCACCGGCGAGGACGGCACCGGACTCGGCGGCCATGTGCAGCGGATCGGGCTGTCCGCGACGGTGCGGCCGGCCGAGGCCGTCGCGGGCTTCCTCGGCGGCCATCGCCCCGTCACCGTCGTGTCGCCGCCCGCGGCGAAGACCTTCGACCTGTCCATCGACGTCCCGGTGCCCGACATGGCCGACATCGAGCCGCCGGAGTGGGCCGACGAGGACATCCCCGCCGGCTCACTGTGGCCGCACGTCGAGGCGGCCGTCGTCGACCTCGTCGAACAGCGCTCGGCCACGATCGTGTTCGTCAACTCGCGGCGGCTGGCCGAGCGGCTGACGGCGCGGATCAACGAGTTGCACGCGATGCGCGCCGGCACTCCCCTGGACCGCACACGCAACGCGGCCGTGCCGGGCGGCTCCCCGGCGACGATCATGGCGTCGGGCCAGGCGCACGGCGCGCCGCTCGATCTCGCGCGGGCGCATCACGGCTCGGTGTCCAAGGAGCAGCGCGCGCTCGTCGAGGACGCGTTGAAGTCGGGCGAGCTGCGCTGCGTCGTCGCGACGTCGAGCCTCGAGCTCGGCATCGACATGGGCCACGTCGATCTCGTCATCCAGGTCGAGGCTCCCCCGTCGGTGGCCGGCGGGTTGCAGCGGGTCGGGCGCGCCGGGCACCGGGTGGGCGAGGTGTCCGACGGCGTGCTGTTCCCCAAGCATCGGCTCGATCTCGTACACTGCGCCGTCACGGTGCACCGCATGCTCGCGGGACGCATCGAAGCGCTGCACGTCCCCCGGCATCCTCTCGACGTCCTCGCCCAGCACACCGTCTCGGCGGCGGCCGCCACCGACGAGCTCGACGTCGAGGCGTGGTTCGCGACGCTGCGCCGGTCCGGGCCGTACCGGGAGCTGCCGCGCGACATCTACGAGGCGACCCTCGATCTGCTCGCCGGGCGCTACCCGTCCGACGAGTTCGCCGAGCTGCGGCCGCGGATCGTGTGGGATCGGACGCGCGGTGTCGTCACGGCCCGCCCCGGCGCCATGCGCATCGCGGTGACGAGCGGCGGCACCATCCCGGACCGCGGGCTCTATCCGGTGTTCATCGCGGGCGACTCCCCCACGCGCGTCGGCGAACTCGACGAGGAGATGGTCTACGAGACGCGCGTCGGCGACGTCATCGCGCTCGGGGCGACGAGTTGGCGGGTCACGGAGATCACGCACGACCGCGTCCTCGTCGCACCCGCTTTCGGACGCCCCGGCCGGCTGCCGTTCTGGCTCGGCGACACCGTCGGCCGTCCGGCCGAGCTCGGTGCGGCGATCGGCGACTTCCTCCGCCGCGCCGACGGCCCGGGCTTCGACGACGCCGTCGCACCCCTCGGGCTCACCGCATACGCGCGCGACAACCTCGCCGTGCTGCTCGCCGAGCAGCGGGCGGCGACCGGCGCCCTGCCGACCGACCGCCGGCTCATCGTCGAGCGGTTCCGCGACGAACTCGGCGACTGGCGGGTGGTCCTGCACTCGCCGTACGGGCTGCGTGTACACGCGCCGTGGGCTTCGGCGATCTCGGCACGCATCGAGGAACGCCTGGGCGTCGCCGACGCCGTCTCGGCGGCCGACGACGGCATCATCATCCGGCTTCCGGACGTCGACGACGATCCGCCGGGCGCCGACCTCGTCCTCATCGATCCGGACGAGATCGAAGACCTCGTGACGGCTCGGCTCGGTGGGAGCCCGGTGTTCGCCGCGCGCTTCCGGGAATGCGCGGCCCGGGCGCTGTTGCTGCCGCGCCGCACCCCTGGCAAGCGAGCGCCGCTGTGGCAACAACGGCAACGGTCGGCGCAGCTGCTCGCCGTCGCATCGCGCTATCCGGATTTCCCCATCGTGCTGGAGGCCGTCCGGGAGGTGCTGCAGGACGTCTACGACCTGCCGGCGCTCATCGCACTGCTCACCGACGTCCGGGCCCGCCGGGTGCGGATCGTCGAGGCCGCGACGGAGGCGCCGTCGCCGTTCGCGGCGTCGCTGCTCTTCGACTACGTCGGCGCGTTCATGTACGAGGGCGACGCACCGCTCGCCGAACGTCGCGCGGCCGCGCTGTCGCTCGACACCTCGCTGCTGACGTCCCTGCTCGGCCGCGTCGACCTGCGCGACCTGCTCGACGAGGCCGTCATCGCCGACGTCGTCGACCGGTTGCAACGGCGCCACCCGGACTACCGCGCCGACGACGTCGAATCACTCGCCGACCTGCTGCGCCTGCTCGGCCCGCTCACCACGCACGAGATCACGGAGCGCTTCATCGGCGATCCGGGGCCGCCGCTCGCCGCCCTCGTCGACGCGGGCCGCGCGTTCGAGGTCCGCATCGCCGGCCGCGTCGCCGTCGCGGCGGTGGAGGACCTCGCCCGGCTTCGCGACGCGCTGGGCGTTCCGCTGCCGGCCGGCGTGCCGAGGGCACTGACCGAGCCCGTCGCCGATCCGCTCGGCGACGTCGTGGGTCGCTACGCCCGCACCCACGGACCGTTCACGGCCGCGGTGGCCGCCGCCGAACTGGGGCTCACGGTCGCCGTCGTCGCCGAGATCCTCGCCCGCCTCGCGGGCGACGGTCGTGTCCTCGCCGGCGACTACGTCCCCGACCTGCCCGTCGGCGCGCAATGGTGTGACACCGACGTGCTGCGCCGCATCCGGCGCGGTTCGTTGGCCGCGAGCCGAGCCGAGATCGCCCCGGTCGAGCCGGCCGCGTACGCACGCTTCCTCGCGTCCTGGCACCAGCTCGGAGCGCGCCGTGGCCTCGACGGGCTGCTGGCGGCGATCGATCAGCTCGCCGGGGTGCCGCTGCCCGCGTCGGCGCTGGAGACGTCGATCCTTCCGCAACGGGTCCGCGACTATCTGCCGGCGATGCTCGACGAGCTGACGGCGTCCGGCGCCGTGCTGTGGTCGGGGCACCGGCAGCTCTCGGCGCGCGACGGTCTCGTCATGCTGCACCTCGCGGACACCGCGCCGGTCACGCTCGACGAGCCGACCGAGATCTCCCCGGAGGCGCAGCGCCTGCTCGACCGGCTCGGCGACGGTGGCGGCTTCTTCTTCGCCCAGCTCACCGCCGATGTCGGCGAGGCCGAGACGGAGCGGCTGCTGTGGGAGCTCGTGTGGGCCGGGCGCGTCGGCAACGACACCGTGGGGCCGCTTCGGCTGCTGCTCTCCGGTGCCGCACGGGCGAAGGCGCCGTCGCCGACCGTCGCGACGCAGCGTCGGCGGCCACCGCGGCTGTCGGCACACCGGATCCGCACCGCGCAGACGACCGGCCGGATGCCTGGCCGGTGGTTCGCGCTGCCCCACCGTGAGCCCGACCCGACCGTGTGGCTCACCGCGATGTGCGATCAGTTGCTCGAGCGGTGCGGTGTCGTCACGAGAGGGGCCGTCGGGACGTCCGTTCCGGGTGGCTTCGCTCGCGTCTACCGGGCGATGGCGGCCTTCGAAGACGCCGGGCGCGCTCGCCGCGGCTACTTCGTCGACGGCCTCGGCGGCGCCCAGTTCGCCGATCCGGGCACCGTCGACGCGCTGCGCACGCATGCCTCGCCGCGTCGGGAGCCCGTCGGCCCGATCGTGCTGCCGGTGCTCGATCCGGCCAACCCGCACGGGTCGACGCTGCCGTGGCCGCCGACGCGCTCGGCTGAGGGCGGTCACCTGCCGGGGCTCCGCGCGGGGGCCTTCGTCGTCACGGTCGACGGCGTGCTCGCCTGCTATCTCGAACGTGGCGGCCGCACGCTGCTGACGTTCGGCGACGGCCCGGCCACGGCCGATCCGGCGCTCGGTGTCGCGAGCACCGCGCTCGCCGACTCGCCCGGCGTCACGCCGCACGTCGAGACTATCGACGGCGAGCCGGCGCTGACCACCGCGGCCGGCCGCGTCCTGCGCGAGGCCGGGTACGTCGCGAGCACCAAGGGATTGCGGCCGAGGCGGCGCGGCCATGGGTGAAGACGGACCGGGAACACCGGACAGGAGCGGCCATGCCTGAGGGAGACACCGTCTACGCGACGGCCGACCGGCTGCGACGAGTGCTCGCCGGACGCACACTCGTCACGGCCGACATCCGGGTGCCGCGGTTCGCCGCCGTCGACCTGCGCGGACGGACGGTCGACGCCGTGACGAGCCGCGGCAAGCACCTCGTCATCGCCGTCGGCGACGCACCCGGTGACGGCGCCGATACGGCCTACATCCACACGCACCTGAAGATGGAGGGCTTCTGGCACACCGCGCGCAGTCGCCCGAGCCGCCGGCTGCCCAGTTGGCGACCGCCGTCGCACGAGGCCCGGATCATCCTGCGGACGTCGGACACCGAGGCCGTCGGCTATCGGCTCGGCATCTGCGAGGTGCTCGACCGCACCGAACTCGACGCCCGCCTCGCCAAGCTCGGGCCGGATCTCCTCGGCCCGGACCTGCACGACGATCGGCGATCGGCCGCCGGTCAGGCCGCAGCGCCCGGGGCCGGCTCGTGGGACCCCGCCGAGGCGACGCGCCGGCTGTCGGCCGATCCCGATCGACCCGTCGGCCTCGCCTTGCTCGACCAGACCGTCATGGCCGGCGTCGGCAACATCTATCGCAGCGAGGCGTGCTTCCTGCGCGGTGTCGATCCGGCCGCGCCGGTCTCGTCGACCGATCCCGCCGCCATGACCGACCTCTGCCGACGCCTGTTGTGGGCCAACCGGCTACGCACCCGTACGACGACGGGCGTCGCCCGCGACGGCAGTCGGCTGTGGGTGTACGGCCGCGCCGGCGAACCGTGCCGCCGCTGCGGAACGCTCATCGAACGGCGCTCTCTCGGGTCGGCGCACGACCCGGAGCGATCGACGTACGTGTGCCGGTCGTGTCAGCGCCGGATCCAGAACACGACGTGATGCGCTTTCAGCGCAGAACGGCAGCCGCCGTCGTTGAATAAATCACAGTCCGGTGATTCGATTTCGCCGACTCACCGGTAACACGCGAGCATGGATGCCGCACGCCGTCAAACGGGGCGTGCTCACTCGACCAACGACGTTCCGGTGATGTCACACACACCCGATCGGTGTCCGACGCCCGCCCATCCGTTCTCTCCGTCCGGCGGCGTGCGGTGGCCGGTCGACACCGATCGTAGGGAGTTCGAGTTGGCGAAGAACGCATCTGACACGGCCGCCGTCCGCTTGCGGGCAGCGCTGGAGGTCCTCGCCGAGGCGCAGCGAGTGGGCGACACCCCCAAGTCCGCGGCCGTTCTCACGGCCGCAGCGGAGCGGGTGCCGTTCGACGCGCACGAGGCGCATCTCCTGTCGGGTGGCGTCCCGCGCGGGCAGAAGGCCCTGACGGCCGCGACGACGAAGGCCGTCAAGGCCGGCTGGATGACGAAGGGCCGCGTCGGCTGGTCGATCACCGAGACCGGCCTCCGCGCACTCGCCGCGTTCCCGTCGGCCGACGCGCTCGCCGACGCCCTCGCCGCGGGAACGCCGATTCCGGCCGCCGAGCCGGTAGCCGTCGAGCCTGAAGCGGCTCCCGAACCGGTGGTTCCCGTCGCCGAAACCCTGGCCGCCGAGCCGGTCGCTGAGATCCCCGTCTCGGAACCGGTCACCGAGACCCCGGCCGAGGAACCGGTCGCCGCCATCGCCGAGGAGCCGGTCGTCGCCATCGCCGAGACCTCGGCCGAGGAGCCGGTCACCGAGACCCCGGCCGCTCCCATCGCCGTCGCCGGCGTCGACCAGCCGCACGCCGTCGCCATCGCGGGCGACTTCGGCGCGCGTCTGGGCGCCGAAGCCGACTGGGAGCCCAGCCTCGACGCCGTCCAGATGGACCTCGACGGCACGGCGGCCCGGTGGCACCGGACCGTCGAGCTGCCGGCAGGCACGTACTCGTTCAAGATCGCGATCAATCGTTCGTGGAACGAGAACTACGGCGCCTTCGGCTACCCGGACGGCGCCAATCATGAGCTCTTCCACTCCGGTGGCACCGTGACGATCGAATACGATCACGGCCGCCGCGACGTCGCGTTCGTCTGATCCTCGCGGGCCCGAGGGGCGTGTCGACCGACACGCCCCTCGGGTCGAGCCGAGCGACCTTCGACACGTGTCCGCAACCTGTCGCTGTCAGGCGCATCGCGGCGTATATCGCCGCGTCGCCGCGCTCAGCGACAGCTACTGGACAGTCACCCGATCGGGCTGCAGCACGTCCGCCAGTCGCGTCATCGCCTCGTCCATCCGGCCCGGCGGGAGCGTCGCATAGCTGAGCCGCATGCGATCGGACAGGTCACCGGTGACGGCGAAGGCCGCCCCGGGCACGAACGCCATCCCCGCGTCGACGGCCGCTGGAAGCAGGGCCGATGTGTCGACGCCCGGCAGACGCACCCAGACGAACATCCCGCCGGTCGGCTCGGTGAACCGCGCGTCGGGAATCCGCCGGCGCAACGCCGCGACCAGTGCGTTCGCCCGTTCCGCATACGCGGCGCGCAGGCCGGCGAGATGGGTGTCCAACCACGGGCGATCGGCGAGCAACTCGCCGACGACGCGCTGTGCGAGCGTCGATCCGCACAGGTCGACGCTCTGTCGCAGCCGCTCGACCACGGTGATCACCTCCGCCGGCGCGCACAACCATCCCACCCGCAGGGCCGGGGCGAGCACCTTCGACGCCGAGCCGAGCCGCAGCAACGCGGGCGACTCGACACCGTCCCCGACCTGCGAGCGAGCCCGGCCGCCGGTGAAGTCGATCGCGCCGTAGGGGTCGTCGTCGACGACCCAGAAGCCGTATCGCTCGGCGAGCCCGAGCAGCCGCGCCCGCGCGTCGGCGGGCAGCGACACGCCGCCCGGATTGTGGAACCGGCCGACCGTGTGCACGAGGCGCGGACGCAGACCGGCGACGAGCCGCCGCTGGAGTTCCTCGACGTCGAAGCCGTCCGGGCCGAGCGGAATCGATTCGAGACGCGCCCGGACGGATTCGAAGGCCTGCCGCGCCCCGACATAGCAGGGCTCGTCGACGACGACGATGTCGCCGGGATCGACCAGGGCCGTCGCCAGCAACGACAACGCCTGTTGCGAGCCGTTGACCAGAAGGATCTCCGCCGGGGCCACGCCGGCGTACGCCGCTATCCGCGCGCGAGCCGTGTCGTCTCCGCAGGTCTGCGTGTACTGCAGCGTCAGGGGGTCGGCGAGTCGTGCGGCGATCTCGGCGGCGATCCGCTCACGCGGAATGAGATCGGTGGCGGGCAGACCGCCGGCCAGGGAGAGCACGCCGGGCCGGGTGGCGACGGCGAGCAGGTCACGGATCGCCGACCCGGACATCCCGGAGACGGCGGCGGAAGCGGAAGCGAGCATCAGTCGAACATCCTGTGCGAAGAGCAGGGCTTTCGACGATGCGGATGGTCGCCGAGCGAGACCGGGATACGTCGAGCCTAATACTCGACGCCCACATCATGAAATCTGAATCTCAGATTCCGGGAATCGCTAGTCCAGGTCGTCGTGCCGCACCAGCTGCCGGGCCGCCTCGACGACCGAGCCGGACAGCGACGGGTACACCGAGAACGTCTCCGCCAGCGCCGAGACGACGAGGCCGTTCTGCACGGCGACCGCGATCGGCAGGATGAGCTCGGACGCGTTCGGTGCGACGACGACGCCACCGATGACGACGCCCGTCACCGGCCGGCAGAAGATCTTGACGAAGCCTCGGCGCAGACCGCTCATCTTGGCGCGGGGGTTGGTCGAGAGCGGCAGCATGATGGCGCGCGCGGCGTGCTCACCGGAGTCCACGGACTTCTGGCTGACGCCCACGGTCGCGATCTCGGGCCGCGTGAAGATCGCCGAGGCCACGGTCTTGAGCCGGATCGGCGCGACGCCCTCGCCGAGCGAGTGGTACATCGCGATCCGGCCCTGCATCGCCGCGACCGACGCCAGCGGCAGCAGTCCCGTGCAGTCGCCGGCCGCGTAGACGCCGGGTACGGACGTCCGCGACACCCGGTCGACCGGGATGTAGCCGCCCGGCGCCCGCACGATGCCGACGCCTTCGAGCCCGAGGCCCTCGGTGTTGGGGATCGAGCCGACCGTCATGAGCGCGTGGCTGCCCTCGACCTCGCGGCCGTCGGCGAGCAGCACCTTGACGCCGTCGGCCGTCCGCTCCACGGCGTCGGCGCGCGCATGCTTGACCAGCGTGACGCCGCGTTCGGCGAGCACGTCCTCGAGGACCAGCGCGGCCTCCTCGTCCTCCCCCGGCAGGACGCGGTCGCGACTGGACACCATCGTCACCTTGACGCCGAGTTCGGTATAGGCGTGGACGAACTCCGCACCCGTCACACCGGAGCCGACGACGACGAGGTGCTGCGGCATCTCTTCGAGGTCGTAGAGCTGACGCCAGGTGAGGATCCGCTCGCCGTCCGGCTTCGCCGCGGGCAGCTCACGCGGCGAAGCCCCCGTGGCGATGAGGACGACGTCGGCGTCGAGCACGGTGTTGTCGTGCGCGAGGATCGCCTCCACGCGGTGCACCGCCATCCCCGGCTCGGACGGGAGCAGCCGGCCGCGACCCGCGAGGATCGCCACGCCCTCCCGCAGCAGCCGTTCGCGGATGTCGGCGCTCTGCGCGGCGGCGAGATCCTTGACGCGACCGTGGATCTGCGGCAGCGACACCTGGCCGTCCTGCGGATCGAGCGAGACGCCGAGCACCTCCGCCCGGCGCGCCTCCGTGCGTACGCCGGTCGACGCGATGAAGGTCTTCGACGGCACGCAGTCGAAGAGGACGCAGGCGCCTCCGATCCCGTCGGAATCGATGATCGTCACCTTCGCGCCGTAGCCAGAGGCCACCAACGCCGCCTCGTAGCCGGCCGGGCCACCGCCGATGATCACGATCCGCGTCACTCGTTCACGTCCTTAGATTCCGCCGTCGAACTTCTGCCGCTGAGAAAGCTCCGGCGAAAAACACCCGGAGCGCCGTGACAACGCTAGCGGTTTCGGGGCGCGATCGCAGGCCGGGCCACCGATACCGAGGGGTCCGGCGCGTCACGCGGCGGTCGCCGATAACCTCGTGGGGTGCCGATCTACGCCGCCTACGGATCCAACATGCATCCCGAGCAGATGCTGCAGCGCGCACCGCATTCGCCGATGGCGGGTACCGGGTGGCTGAACGGCTTCCGGCTGACGTTCGCCGGCAGCGACATCGGCTGGGAGGGTGCGCTCGCCACGGTCACCGAGGATCCCGACGACCCGAACGCCCGCGTGTTCGTCGTCCTCTACGACGTCACCGAGGACGACGCCCGCTCGCTCGACCGCTGGGAGGGCTCCGAGCTGGGCATCCACCGCAAGATCCGCGCACGCGTCGACACCCCCGACGGGCCGGCCCTCGCCTGGCTCTACGTCGTCGACGGCTACGAAGGCGGGCTGCCCTCGGCGCGGCTGCTCGGCGTCATGGCCGAGGCCGCCGAGATCGCCGGCGCCCCCGCCGCATACGTCCAGGACATCCGCCTACGCGAGGCCCGCAACGTCGGGCCGGGCCCGGCCGACTGAGCCGGTCGCCGCCGTCAGACGTCCGCGAACACCGCCCCCGCCAGCACCCGGATCCCGACGGCCAGCGCCCGCTCGTCGATCGTCAGATTCGGCTGGTGGATGTCGTATTGCCGCCCCTCGCCGTTCCAGACGCCGAGCCGGCACATCGCGCCGGGCACCTCTTCGAGGTACCACGAGAAGTCCTCGCCGCCCCCGGACTGCGCCGTCGCCGAGACGGCCTCCGCGCCGAGCCGCGCGACCGACCATTCCAGCGCCGCGGTGGCGTCGACGTCGTTGACGACGGGCGGGACGCCACGCCGGTACATCAGTTCGTAATCGACGCCGAGCGGCGCCAGCAGCCCGCCGACGACCTCGCGGACGAGCGGCTCCAGCATGCGCCACGTCTCGTGGTCGCCGGTGCGGACGGTGCCGCGCAGCCTGCCCTCCTGCGGGATCGCGTTGGCCGCCTCGCCCGCATTGGCGGCCCCCCACACCATCACCGTCCCCGTCCTGGGGTCGACGCGCCGCGACAGCACCGCCGGCAGCCCGGTGATGACCGTGCCCATCGCGTGGACGAGGTCGCCGGTCAAATGCGGCCGCGACGTGTGTCCGCCCGCCGAGCGCAGCAGGACCTCCACCTGATCGGCGGCTGACGTGATGGGGCCGACCTTGAGGCCGACGCGCCCCACCTCGAGCTTCGGATCGCAGTGCAGCGCGAAGATCCGCGTCATCCCGGACGTGACGCCCGCGGCGACGGCGTCGAGCGCGCCGCCGGGCATCACCTCTTCGGCCGGCTGGAACACCAGCCGGACGCCGACGGGCAGGTCGCCCGTGGCGCGGAGCGTGGCGAGGAAGTGTGCGACGCCGAGCAGGATCGCGGTGTGCGCGTCGTGGCCGCAGGCGTGCGAGACGCCGGGCACCGTCGAGCTGAACGGCAGCCCCGTCGTCTCGGCGATCGGCAGGGCGTCCATATCGGCGCGCAGCCCGATGCGTCCCGGCGAGTCCGGACCGATGTCGCAGACGACGCCGGTGCCGGCGGGGAGCCGCTGCGGCGACAGTCCGGCGGCCGTCAACGTGCTCATGACGAACTCGGTGGTCTCACGTTCGAGCCGGGACAACTCCGGGTGGGCATGCAGCCGGCGACGCCACGCGACGACCTGCGACTCGTTCTCGGCGAGCCAGGCGTCGAGGCGACGGCCGAACGCGCCGCGAGGCGATACACCGGTGCTGGGCGTCGTCACGTCGGGCTTCCCGCGCATTCGGACTCCTTTCTGCGGGCCTGGGCGCGGGCCCGGAACCCGGGGTCACACGCTGCCGTCGCGGCGGCGCGGGCCAGGGCGATCGCGCCGTCCCGGATCGCGGCGTCGGCCGAGGGACCGACGGCCGCGTCGGCGAAGGCGCGTTGATGGGTGACGGCGCCACCGGCGTCGATGCCGATCGCCGGATGCAGACTGGGCACGACATGGCTGACGTTGCCCATGTCGGTGCTGCCGAGCTGGCCGTCGTGCTCCCACGGCGTCCGTCCGAGCGCGACGATCGCCTCCCGATAGGCGGCGGCCAGGGTCTCGTCCTGCCGCAGTTCGACGTAGGTCGGCGACACCGTCCGCAGCTCGTGCGTGACCCCCGCCGCCAGCGCGCCCGCCGCGAAGCAGGCGGCGGCGCGGCGCTCCAGATCGGCGAGGTCGGCGGCGCTGCCGGCGCGCAGGTAGTAGAGCAGCTCGGCGCGGGCCGGAACGATGTTCGGAGCGCGGCCGCCGTCGGAGACGATGCCGTGCAGCTGCTGCCCGGGCAGCAGGTGCTGCCGCAGCAGCCCGAGCGCGACCTGGGCGATGGTCGCGGCGTCGGCCGCGTTGCGGCCCATGTACGGCGCGGCGGCGGCGTGCGCCTCGACGCCGGTATACGTCACGGAGACGTCGGCGAGCGCGGACGACCGCGGCGTCACCTGGTCGGCCGGCCCCGGATGCACCATGAGCGCGGCGTCGACGTCCGCGAAGAGGCCGGCGTCGAGCATGGCGATCTTCCCGCCGCCGGACTCCTCGGCGGGCGTCCCGAAGACCCGTACGTCGATGTCCAGTTCGTCGGCGACGGCAGCCAGGCCGATGCCCGCCCCGACGGCCGACGCGGCGATGACGTTGTGCCCGCAGGCGTGCCCGATGCCCGGGAGCGCGTCGTACTCGGCGCAGAACGCGACGGTGAGCGCGTCGCCGGACGGCACAGGACCCTCGCGGTCGGCGACGAACGCGGTCGCCAGCCCGGCGACCGGCCGGCGCACACGGAATCCGCTCGCCGCCAACTCGGCGGCCACGAGATCGGCGGCCCGATACTCGGCGAACGCGAGTTCTGGCTCGGCGTGGATCGCCTCCGAGAGCGCGACGAGCCGCGGCATCGCCGCCGTCACCGCACCCTCGATCCGCGCCGCGAACTCACGACCGCCGGATCGACCGTCCACGGGATCTGACGCCATTGCTCCAGTCTCCTCCGGCTCTACAGCGCCGAGGGCGTCTTGAACGCGAGGTCGTCGAGCAGTGGCCGCCACAGGTCGCGCTTGATCTGCGCGAGCGCCGGACCGGCCGTCCCGGCCCGCTCCGCCGCGATCTCGGTCGCACGTGACACCAGCGCGTCGGCGGCCGGCGCCTCGACGGCGAATCCGCCCGCCACCGCGTCGACGCCGCCGTAACGGCGGCCGGTGAACATCGCCTCCGGGGCCGTCGTGCCGAGCCGCGCTCGGATGAGGGACGCCATGCCGCGGGTGAAGGGCATGCCGAGGTGGATCTCCGGCAGGCTCCAGAAGCCCCGGTCGGCGCGCATGACCACGACGTCCGCGCAGACGGCGAGCATCGCGCCGGCGCCGAAGGCATGGCCGTTGACGGCCGCCACGACCGGCATCGGCAACGTGAGGATACGCGCGAAGAGCGCATGCACGTCGTCCAGGTAGGACGGCAGATTCCCCGGATCCGCGGCGATGTGGCCGACGTCGAGGCCGTTGCTGAAGAACTTGCCCGTCGCCGAAAGCACGAGAGCGGCAGGTCCGGTGACACCGGCGAGCTCGTCGAGCTGAGCGTTCACGCCGGCGATCCAACCTGGCGAGAACCGGTTCTCGGGATTGCTCTCGTCCAACTCGACGCCCTCGGTGCCGAGGTACAGCACCCGCGTCGGTGACGCGGGGTCGGCCTGCGAAGACAGGTAGGGCATGGCGGTCTCCCTGAGCGTGAGCACGGCGACACGGCGGATCTCGGTCGCGGCGGCGGGTGATCGGACGACCTGCAGCCTAGTCGCCGGATGGTCGGAGCCGACGGGCATGGGTGACCACGTCCGGGAATCAACCATCCGGTCACCTCTCTAGACTCGCTGGAATGTCCCATCCCGATCAGCCCGGACCCCGAAGCGGCGTGTCGCCACGGGTCGTCATCGGCGCGCTCGTCGCCCTGACCGTCGTCGCCGCGGTCGCTCTCGTCGTCCTGCTCAGCGGTGACGGCGACGACGGCGGTTCGTCGGCGACGACCGGCAGCGGGACGCCGAGCACCACGACGAGCGGGAGCAGCTCGCGGACGTCCTCGTCGACCACGGAGCCGGCGACCGACGACGCCTCCCCGACCCTGCGGGGACTCCCCGACACCGACGGCCGCGGCTTCACCGGCGGCCCCGCCTGCGACACGGCCCGCGACCTGCGTCTCGCGGTACAGACGGCGGGCGCGAAGGCGGTCGTCTGCGGCAGCGGCGGGTCGACGACGCTGCGATTGGTCGCGGGCGGGGCGTCGACCACCGCCAACGCGGTGGTGGAGCTGCCCGCCGGCACCTACACGGGGATCATCACGCCCCGCACCTACATCGTCACGGCCGGCGAGATCGTCATCCGCGACGGTCTCACCGAGAGGCTTCGCGAGCGCGCCACCGGCGCCTACACGCCGTAGCCGCTCGACGCGAGGTCGCTCAGCGCGGGCCGAACTGGCGGTCGCCCGCGTCGCCGAGACCCGGAACGATGTACGCCGCCTCGTTCAGGCCGTCGTCGACGGCCGCGACGAGCAGCCGCACGGGAAGCCCGGACTCCGCGAGCGCCTCGACGCCGCGCGGGGCCGCGACCACACAGATCGCCGTGATGTCCGCCGCGCCGCGTTCGGCCAGCAAGCGCAACGTGTGCACCATCGAGCCGCCGGTCGCGAGCATCGGGTCGAGGACGAACACCGGCCGGCCGGCGAGCGATTCGGGCAGCGACTCCAGATACGACACTGGCTGGTGCGTGGTCTCGTCGCGCGCGACGCCGACGAAGCCGACCTGCGCCTCGGGCAGCATCGCGTGCGCCTGATCGACCATGCCGAGCCCGGCCCGCAGCACCGGGACGAGCAGCGGGGGGTTCGCCAGCTCGACGCCGACGGTCTCGGCCACCGGCGTCGTCACCGGTACGTCCGCGACCGGCGCGTCACGGGTCGCCTCGTAGACGAGCATCTGGGTCAGTTCCCGCAACGCGGCGCGGAACGCCGCGTTGTCGGTGCGCCGATCGCGCAACGCCGTGAGCCGCGCCGCGGCCAGTGGGTGATCGACGATCGTCACATCCACGTCTACTCGCTTCCCTTCGGACGTGCCGCGTCGCCCGTCTCGATGCCGAACTGATCGCCGACGGACTTGAGCAGCGCGGCGCCCTGCGTGACGATTCCGGTGGCCAGCTGGTTATACCCCTCGGCGCCGTTGTAGATGGTGAGGTTCGATTCGCCGAGCCCCCGCGCGACCGACTGGACGATCTCCGGCAGCTTGTCGATGAGCTGCTGCTCGAGGGCGATCTTGTTGTTCTTCGCGGTCGCCTCGCTGCGCATCTCGATCGCCGTCGCGTCGGCCCTGGCCTCGATCTCGATGCGCCGGGCCCGGGCCTCGGCGGGCTTGACCACCTCGGTGATGAGTTCGCGCTCCCGCAACTCGGCCCGGCGCTCGGCCAGCCGCGTCTGCTCCTCGATGACCTGCTGCTGCACCCGCGCCTCGGTCAGCGGCCCGGCCTGCGCGGCCTCGACGTTCGCCTTGTCGATCTGCCCCTTGATCTCGGCCCGCTTGAGGTGGGTCTGCCGCTCGTAGTCGGCCTGGTTGCGCAGCGACTCCTGACGCGCCGCCGACGCCTCCTGGTCGGCCCACGCCTGGGCGACCGCCGCCTCCCGCTGCACCTTCGCGATGTTCGGCGCCGCGAGCGCGTTGATGTACCCGGAGTCGAGATCGTTGATCGACTGGATCTGGAACGAGTCGACCACGAGCCCGATGTTCGCCATCTCCCGCTTCGACGCCGAGAGCACCTGTTGAGCGAGCTTGTCGCGCTCGCGGATGATGTCCTCGACGGTCATCGAGCCGATGATCGAGCGCAGATGTCCGGCGAAGACCTGCCCGGTGAGCTGGTTCATCTCGGTCTCCTGCTCGGAGATGAAGCGCTGGCCCGCGTTGACGATCGACGCCACATCCGATCCGACCTTGTGCGCGATGACGGCGCGGACGTCGAGCTGGATGCCCTGCGTCGTCACGCACGTCTCCCGGATCGCGGCCTCGTTCATCGCCATCGACAGGTAACGGACCTTGCGCAGGAAGGGCATGACCCACTTGCCGTGACCGACGATGACGATGAACGGGGATTCCCCGCTCGCCGCCTTCTTGCCACTGATGAGCATCGCCTGATCGGGCTCGGGCACGTGATATCCGAACATGTCGGTCCTCTTTCTTGCGTCGTTCGGGTCGGTCGTCGATGTGGTCGCGTCTGTCGGAGTCTGTGGACTCCGAGTCTCTCAGAAGCGTCTTTCAGAAGCCGTAGAGGCCGGGGCCCGCGTCATGCCATCGCATCGGATCCGTCCAGCGGACGACGTCGACGACGCGGAAGCCGAGATCCGCGACCACGAGCACGGCCTCGTCGACGGCGAGCGCCTCGCCGCTGCGGGCGAGGAACGTCTGCGTGCCCCCGGCCATCCGCAGCAGCACCTCGCCGAGCCCGTCACCACCGGGCAGGGCGACCGTGACCGTGCCGGTGAGACCCAAGAGTTCGCTCAGGGGAACCTCCCAGCCTTCGGGCGCGTCCAAGTACATGTGCGGTCGAGGCTACCGGCGCCTGTTCCGGCACTGCTCGACGCGCCGTCCGGCCGAGAGGCTCGGCCGGACGGTGATCCGGACACGAGGAGGGGAC
Source organism: Mycobacteriaceae bacterium (assembly GCA_044222225.1). GTDB lineage: Bacteria > Actinomycetota > Actinomycetes > Mycobacteriales > Mycobacteriaceae > JBGANR01. The sequence continues at coordinate 291,950 of JBGANR010000001.1, read as the reverse complement.
ACGACGATGGAACATCCGACTTCACAACCGCGGCTCGGCGCCGCACCACCGGGGCCGGGGGCCGCACTCGCCTTCGACGGCGCCGCGGCGACGGCCGTCGCCACACGGCTCGTCGCGGCCGGAGCCCCGCTGCGAGCCGCTCCTCCCCCGATGTCGGCGGTGCTGGCCGCGGCGCTCGGCCCCGTCGGCTCCAGCTTCACCACGCGGGCGCTGCGCGCACTCGCCGGACATGCGACGGAGGTCGCGGACGTCGGCGATCGGCTCACCGGTGTCTCGGGAGCACTGCGCGCGGTGGCCGTCGACTACGCGGGCACGGACTCCGGCACCGCGCACACCGTCCGGGCGGCGTCATGACGGGCGCCGGGCTCGGCGGGGTGCTCGCGGCGCCGCTGCACGCCGTCGTCGAACTCGTCGGTAGCGGTGCCGTCGCCGGCCTGACCAGCGGCGTCCGCGCCGACGCCGGACGCCTCACCGGTGCCGCCGACGCCGCGCGTCGCGGCGACGTCGGGCTCGCCGACTGGCGGGGCGGGGCCGGCGAACAGGCGCGGACGGCGGTCACGACGCTGCGCACGGACGCCGCGTCCGGCGCCGGGCGGGCCACCGCTCTCGCCGACCGTCTGGACGACGCGGCCGCGCTCGTGCTCCGCGCCAAGAGCGATCTGCACGGTGTCGTCGGGCGGTTCGAGACATCGCTCGCCGCCCTCGGCCCCGCACTCGCGACACCGGCGGGGCCGGCCGCCGTCCTGGCACTGACCCGGCGGCACCTCACCGAGGCCGTCGGCGTCGTCACAGCGCTGCGTCGTGATCTCGACGCCCTCGCCGGCGGCCTCCCGCAACCCCGGGAACCGGGCGCGAAGCCCGGCACGGGGCGCGGTCAAGCCGGCGCGACCGGAACCGGCGTCGACGTCGTCCTCCCGAACGGGAAGACGGTGCGGGCGCCGAACGAGAAGGCCGCGGCGGCGGTGCGCGCCGCGCTCACCCAGCAGGGCGTGCCGTATCAGTGGGGCGGTACGACGCCGGGCGTCGGACTCGACTGCAGCGGGTTCACGCAGTACGCCTACCGCCAGGCGGGGGTCGAGCTCCCCCGGTTGGCCGATCAACAGGCCGTCGGCAGGCCCGTCTCGGCCGGCGAGGTACAGGCCGGCGACCTCCTCGTGTGGGATGGGCACGTCGCGATGGCCCTCGGCGACGGCACGCTCATCGAGGCCGGCGACCCGGTGCAGATCGGCGGCGTCCGAGAGACCAACCTCGGCCAGCGATTCCACGGCTACTACCGGCCGACCGGATGACGACGCCCGGCGACGCGGGTGCGACTCCCTCCCCACCGACCACCGTCGATAGGCTGGCCCGCATGGCAGGAGACATCGTCCCCATCGAACTCGGCATCACCGACGGCAACGTGTTCACCCTGTGGGCGCCCCGGTGGCGCGAAGGGGACGACGAGTGGGAGGCGTTCCTCGGTCTCGACGAGGACCTGTACGCCTTCGACTCCGTCGCCGCCCTCACCGCGTTCGTCCGCACGGACGAGGACAACGACCTCGTCGAGCACCCGTCCTGGTCGACGGTGCGCGGCCTGTCGGCCGACGAGTTCACCCCGGCCGACGACAAGCGCTTCGATCTCATCGCCGTCCCGGAGCTCGCGGCCGAGGCGCCGACCCCGGAGGTGATCGCCGAGCTCGAGGACACCCTCGAGATCGTCCGCATCATCGGTGAGGTCTGCGAGCTCATGCCGGTGATGAAGTTCTTCAACGGCAATCCGATGCTGGGCGCCGTCACCACGGGCACCCGGAACTTCCTCGGTAAAGAGGGCGCGGCGCTGTGGTCGCGCATCGGCAAACTCATCGCCAAGCACTGGGATGACATCGTCGACGCGATCGACGCCGTCGTGTCCACGCCGGACGTCGACGCCGACGCGAAGGCCACCGCCGAAGCCGAACTCCTCGCCGCCGCGAGCGCCGAGGAGGACGACGAGCCGGACGAGGACGCCGAGACCACGGAGACGGCGGACGCCGACGAGGACGACTCCGACGATGCCGAGGACGAGCAGGACGACGAGCTCGACGACGAAGACGAGGACGACCGGGACGACTTCTGGGGCCGGATCGGGATCGACCCCGTCCGGATCGTCACCGCCGACGGCGAATACCTGACGCTGCGCTGCTACCTCGGCGACGATCCGCTGTTCCTCGGGAAGTCGGGCACGATCTTCGTCTTCGGCGGCAGCCGGGCGCTGACGCGGTTCCTCGCCACCGACGACGAGCACGACCTGACCGACCTGGCCGTCTACGACGACCTCAGAGCGGCCGCGACCGGTGGCGACCTCGAATACGACGTCGACGACGAGAACATCTACGTGCTGCCGGGGATCACCGAGGACATCTCCGACGGTCCGCGGCGCGTCGACCGGCGCCAGCTCGACCTCGCGGTCGAACTGTTCACCGACGCCGCCGACTACGCCGAGGACGACACCGTCGACAAGGCCCTCGCGACGACGACGCCGCTCGGCTGGTTCGTCGACTACGCCCTCAACCCGGACCCCAAGCGTCTGGCGCCCTCCGGCCCGTTCGACAACGAATCCGAGGAGTGGCGGGCGCTGGAGCACGACTTCGAGAAGCGTCTCGGCAAGAAGGGCTGAGACGCTCCTCGCCGAGACGCTCCCCGCAAGGTCTCGGCGAGGTGGCGTCAGCCGCGAGCCTCGTCGTACCAGGGCCGGATGATGTCGTCGACGATCTCGTCGCGCAGGTCGACATGGGCGAACGACGCGTCGATCGCCGTGACGGCGAGCCGCTCGAGGTCGTCCCAGCCGTAGCCGAAACGGTCGGCGAGGATGCCGCACTCCTTGGTCATCGTCGTACCGCTCATCAACCGGTTGTCCGTGTTGACGGTCACCCGGAAGCCCAGATCGTCGAGCGTCCGGAACGGGTGGGCGTCGAGGGAGGTGACGGCGCCCGTCTGGACGTTCGACGACGGGCACAGTTCCAGCGCGGTGCCGCGATCGCGCACGTAGTGGGCGACGTGGCCGAGCTCGTCGCCGGAGATGTCTTCGGTGATGCGCACGCCGTGCCCGATCCGGTCGGCGCCGCAGCGTCCGACGGCGGCCCGGACCGAGTCGATGCCGTCGGCCTCGCCCGCGTGCACGGTGAACCGCGTCGTCTCCGAGCGCAGGTAGTCAAATGCCTCGACGTGCCGGTCGGCCGGGAAGCCGAGCTCGGCGCCCGCGATGTCGAAGCCGACGACGCCGCGGCCGCGGAACCGCACGGTCAGCTCGGCGATCTCCTGCCACCGGTCGGCGTGCCGCATGGCCGTGACGAGGCAGCCGACCCGGATGAACCGGCCCTGCTCGCGGGCCAGCTCCTCCCCTTCGATGTAGCCGGCGACGGCGGCCTCGACCACCTCGTCGAGCGTCAGCCCCCGCTGTTGATGCTGCTCGGGCGCGAACCGCGACTCCGCATACACGACACCGTCGGCGGCGAGATCGAGGACGCACTCGCGCGCGACGCGACGGATCGCGTCAGCGGTCTGCATCACCGCGACCGTGTGATCGAACGTCTCCAGGTACCGCGGCAGCGACCCGCTGTCGGCGGCCTCGGCGAACCACCGGCCCAGCGACTCGGCGTCGGACGCGGGCAGCGCGTGGCCCACCTCCGCGGCGAGATCGAGGACGGTCTGCGGCCGCAGCCCGCCGTCGAGATGGTCGTGGAGCAGGACTTTCGGCGCGGCGCGCAGTGCGTCGGCGGTGATGGCGATGGTCACCCGACGACGGTATCGCGCGCCCGCCGGCCGGCCGCGGCTACCGGGCGACCCGACCCAGCACGACCCCCTTCGGCTGCGGCGCGGCGTCCGCGATCGTCGCCGCCCCCGCGAGCGCTTCGGCGCCGGCCGCGAACCGCTCGGGCGTGTCCGTGTACATCGTGAACAGCGGCCGCCCGGACGTCACGCGGTCACCCGGCTTGGCGTGCCAGCGGACGCCGGCCCCCGCCTGAACCGGATCCCCCGGGCGCTCGCGACCGGCGCCCAGGCGCCACGCGGCGATCCCGACGGCCATCGCGTCGAGCCCGGCCAGGACGCCGTCGGCCTCGGCGACGATCGTCTGCGACTCACGCGCCTGCGGCAACGCCGCCTCGGGGTCGCCGCCCTGCGCGGCGATCATCGCGCGCCAGGTGTCCATCGCGCCGCCGCGCGCCAACCTGTCCGCGGGGTCCTCGGCATCGGTGACGCCGGCGAGCCCGAGCATCTCGCGCGCCAACGCGACGGTGAGTTCGGCGACATCGGCCGGCCCGCCGCCGGCGAGCACCTCCAGCGCCTCGGCGACCTCGACGGCGTTGCCCGCCGTGTAGCCGAGCGGCGCGTCCATCGCCGTGAGCAGCGCGACGGTCGCCATCCCGGAGTCCGTGCCCAGCTCGACCATCGTCTCGGCGAGCGCCCGGGCCTGCGCCTCGTCCTTCATGAACGCCCCCGCGCCGACCTTGACGTCGAGCACGAGCGCCGACGCCCCGGACGCGATCTTCTTGCTCATGATCGAACTCGCGATGAGCGCCCGCGACTGCACCGTGCCGGTGACGTCACGCAGCGCGTAGAGCCGCTTGTCCGCGGGCACGAACTCCCCGGTCGCGGCACAGATCGCCGCGCCGACCTCGGCGAGCTGCCCGCGCAGCTGTTCCACCGACAGGTCCGGGCTCCACCCCGGGATCGCTTCGAGCTTGTCGAGCGTGCCGCCCGTATGCCCCAGTCCGCGCCCGGACAGCTGCGGCACCGCCACCCCGTACGAGGCGACGAGCGGGGCCAGCGGCAGCGAGATCTTGTCCCCGACGCCGCCCGTCGAATGCTTGTCGACGGTGGCCAACCGGCGGCCGTCCCGCGCGATCCCCGACAGGTCGAGCGTCGACCCCGAGGCGATCATCGCCGCCGTCCACCGCGCGATCTCCCGGCGCTCCATCCCCCGCAGGACGATCGCCATCGCGAGCGCCGCCATCTGTTCGTCGCCGATCCGGCCGGCCGCGTATTCCGCGACCACCCAGTCGATCTGCGAATCGGACAGCTCGCCGCCGTCCCGCTTCGCGATGATGACCGACACCATGTCGTGATGCGTCATACCCGTCCCGCCTCCAGATCGTCCGGACCGAACGAGAACGGCAACAACTCGTCGATCGTCTTCGGCCCGTCGGGGTGATCGACGAGCATCGAACCGCCCCCGTGCTCGCGCAGTACCTGCCGGCAACGTCCGCACGGCATGAGCGGCTCGCCCCGGGAGTCGACGCAGGCGAACGCGATCAGTCGGCCGCCGCCGGTCAGCCGGAGTTGACCGGCGAGCGTCACCTCTGCGCAGACGCCGAGACCGTATGAGACGTTCTCCACATTGCAACCCGAGATAATTCGGCCGTCATCGACTAAGGCCGCCGCACCGACCGGGAATCGCGAGTACGGCGCATACGCCTTCCCCATCGCCCCGACGGCGCCGTCGCGGAGCGCTTTCCAGTCCACTACCTGCGCCATCGCGCCTCCTGCCCGTCCGTCGCCGCCCGCCGGCGAGGCTCCGATCGTCGTTACCGAAAATTAGTAAGGTAACCCTCATCTAATTAGAGTCGCGGGTGGATGAGAACGGACTCGTTTCCGCTACCGAATCACCATAGGTTTAGAGTTCACCTGTGGGTCGACGTATGCCGATCCCGGTCCCACTCCGACCTACGCCGATTTCCGCAAGCTCCATCTTCCGCCCGTGTAGGAGGCCGTCTCACCGATGAGCAGCACCGCGACAGAGCCCGCGCGAGCGCGGGAACGCAAGTACTCCCTGTACCGCGGCGATCCCGGCATGTGGTCCTGGGTCCTGCACCGCATCACCGGCGTGACGATCTTCTTCTTCCTCTTCGTCCACGTCCTCGACACCGCGGTCATCCGCGTCGATCCGAACAAGTATTCGGAGATCATCGAGACCTACAAGACGCCGCTCATCGGTCTCATGGAGATGGCGCTGGTCGGGGCTCTCCTGTTCCACGCGTTCAACGGCCTGCGGATCATCCTCGTCGACTTCTGGGGCAAGGGGCCGCGCTACCAGCGCCAGATGCTCTGGGCCGTGCTGGCGATCTGGATCGTCGTGCTCGGCGCCGCCGTCGTCCGCCTCGGCATGATCCTGCTCGAGCACATCTGATGTTTTCACCGAGCCCGTGGTCGCCAGGTCTGCGACCCCGCCGTTTCGTACGACTAGGAGTCCCGGCGTCATGACCACCACCAACGAACCCAAGATCGCCAAGACGATCGGCACCGACTACGACCGGCCGGCCAGCCTGGACAACCCGCGCTCTCCGCGTCGCCCCAAGGGCGGCAATTTCGAGAAGAACGCCTGGCTCTTCATGCGCTTCTCGGGTCTGGCGCTCATCGTGCTCACCATCGGGCACATGTTCATCATGCTGGCGTGGGACGGCGGCGTGCACCGCATCGACGCGTCCTTCGTCGCCGATCGCTGGCGGCAGCCGTTCTGGCAGGTGTGGGACCTGACCATGCTGTGGCTCGCCCAGCTGCACGGCGGCAACGGCGTCCGCACGGTCATCTCCGACTACGCCCGCAAGGACTCCACCCGGTTCTGGCTCAACACCCTGCTGGGCGTGTCGATGCTCCTCGTCATCGTGCTCGGCACCTACGTCATCCTCACCTTCGACGTCAACAGCGTGGCTCAGTAGCCAAGCGAGCAGCGCGCACCGGTAGGTGCCCGACCCGATCAGCCCGGCAGCCCCCGGGTAGGAAGCGAAGACGAAAGCAATGCAGGAACACCGTTACGACGTGGTCATCGTCGGCGCCGGCGGCGCCGGGATGCGGGCCGCGATCGAGTCAGCGCCACGCGCTCGCACGGCCGTCCTCACCAAGCTGTACCCGACGCGCAGCCACACCGGCGCAGCGCAGGGCGGCATGTGTGCGGCCCTCGCCAACGTCGAGGAGGACAACTGGGAGTGGCACACCTTCGACACGGTCAAGGGCGGCGACTACCTCGCCGACCAGGACGCCGTCGAGATCATGGCCAAAGAGGCCATCGACGCCGTTCTCGACCTGGAGAAGATGGGCCTGCCGTTCAACCGGACGCCCGAAGGCAAGATCGACCAGCGCCGCTTCGGCGGGCACACCCGCGACCACGGCAAGAGCCCGGTGCGTCGCGCCTGCTACGCCGCCGACCGCACCGGTCACATGATCCTGCAGACGCTGTATCAGAACTGCGTCAAGCACGACGTCGAGTTCTTCAACGAGTTCTACGCGCTCGACCTCTGCCTCACCGAGACCGAGGACGGCCCCGTCGCCACCGGCATCGTCGCCTACGAGCTGGCGACGGGCGAGCTGCACGTGTTCCACGCCAAGTCGATCGTCTTCGCGACTGGCGGCTCGGGTCGCATGTACAAGACGACGTCCAACGCGCACACCCTGACCGGCGACGGCATGGGCATCGTCTTCCGCAAGGGCCTGCCGCTGGAGGACATGGAGTTCCACCAGTTCCATCCGACGGGCCTCGCGGGCCTGGGCATCCTCATCTCCGAGGCGGTCCGCGGCGAGGGCGGCATCCTTCGCAACGTCGACGGCGAACGCTTCATGGAGCGCTACGCCCCCACCATCAAGGACCTCGCACCGCGTGACATCGTCGCCCGCTCGATGGTGCTCGAGGTGCTGGAGGGACGCGGCGCGGGACCGAACAAGGACTACGTCTACATCGACGTGACGCACCTCGGCGAGGACGTCCTCAACGAGAAGCTCCCGGACATCACCGAGTTCGCGCGGACCTACCTCGGCGTCGACCCCGTCACCGAGTACGTCCCCGTCTACCCGACGTGCCATTACGTCATGGGCGGCATCCCGACCAACATCAAGGGCGAGGTGCTGCGCAACAACAACGAGATCGTCAAGGGCCTCTACGCCGCGGGCGAGTGCGCCTGCGTGTCGGTGCACGGCGCCAACCGGCTGGGCACCAACTCGCTGCTCGACATCAACGTCTTCGGACGCCGCGCCGGCATCGCCGCCGCCGAGTACGCCACCTCGACGGGCTTCGTCGAGCTGCCGGAGGCGCCCGCCGCGATGGTGGAGAGCTGGCTCGACAGCGTGCTGACCGAGCACGGCGCCGAGCGCGTCGCCGACATCCGCACCGAGTTGCAGCAGTCGATGGACAACAACGCGTCCGTCTTCCGCACCGAGGAGACCCTGACCCAGGCCCTGGCCGACGTCCGGGCCCTCAAGGAGCGCTACAACCACATCCGGATCCAGGACAAGGGCAAGCGCTACAACTCGGATCTACTGGAGGCGATCGAGCTCGGCTTCCTCCTCGAGATGGCCGAGGTGACCGTCGTCGGCGCCCTCAATCGCAAGGAGTCCCGCGGCGGCCACGCGCGCGAGGACTACCCCGACCGCGACGACGCCAACTTCATGCAGCACACGATGGCCTACAAGCAGGGCACCGAACTGATCAGCGACATCGAGCTCGGTTACAAGCCCGTGGTCCAGACCCGCTACGAGCCGATGGAGCGTAAGTACTGATGAGCGCACCGACCACCGACCGTCCCGCCACGGCCGAGCCCCCGCTGCCGCCCGTGCCGGAGGGCGCGACGATCGTCACGCTCAAGATCCGTCGCTTCAACCCCGAGAATCCGGACGCCGCCGGCTGGGACAGCTTCAACGTCCCGGCGCTGCCGACGGATCGGCTGCTCAACCTGCTGCTCTATGTGAAGGGTTACCTCGACGGCACGCTGACGTTCCGGCGCTCCTGTGCGCACGGCGTCTGCGGCTCGGACGCGATGCGGATCAACGGCGTCAACCGCCTGGCCTGCAAGCTGCTCATGAAGGACATGCTCCCGAAAGACGGCAAGCCCATCACGATCACCGTCGAGCCCATCCGCGGCCTGCCCGTGGAGAAGGACCTGATCGTCGACATGGAGCCGTTCTTCGACGCCTACCGTGCGATCAAGCCGTTCCTCGTCACCTCCGGCAACGAGCCGACCCGCGAGCGGATCCAGAGCCAGCACGATCGCGCCCGGTTCGACGACACCACCAAGTGCATCCTCTGCGCGTGCTGCACGACGAGCTGCCCGGTGTTCTGGAACGACGGCAGCTATTTCGGTCCCGCCGCGATCGTCAACGCGCACCGGTTCATCTTCGACAGCCGCGACGAGGCCGCCGTCGACCGCCTCGACATCCTCAACGACGAGGAGGGCGTGTGGCGCTGCCGCACGACCTTCAACTGCACCGACGCGTGCCCGCGCGGCATCAAGGTGACGCAGGCGATCCAGGAGGTCAAGCGCGCGCTCATGTTCTCGCGCTGACCGATCGACGCCACGCAGACCGACGACGCCCCGTCCGCAATCGGATGGGGCGTCGTCATATCCGCTGATCGACCGACGCACCTCTCCGATGGGACGTCCGCGACGACGCATCGCGTAAGGTGCGACGGGTGCATCACCCGTCGCGTCGCTTCGCGAGAACGCTGATCGCAGCGGCGATCGCTCTCGTCCCGCTGGCTGCACCCGCGGCCGCCGACCCGGAGCCGACGGCCCCGCAGGCGCCGCCCGCGCTGGTCACCGACCACTGCCCGCACAAGACCGGCACGCCGCCGGCCGTCGACACCTCGGAGACCGTCGCGCCCGGGTCGAGCACACCGACGTCGCTGCCCGTACCCGCCACGCCCCTCGGCGGTGACGGCCTCGGTGGCTGCGGCGTTCTGACGATGCCCGGGGCGCCCGCCGCGCCGCAGGGTCTGACGTCCGCCGGCTGGCTCATCGCCGACCTCGACTCGGGCCAGGTGCTCGCGGCCAAGGATCCGCACGGGCGCTACCGGCCAGCGTCGACGATCAAGGTGCTGCTCGCCTGCGTGGCGATCGAGAACCTGGACCCGAACCTCGTCGTCGAGGGCACGGACAACGACGCCGCGATGGAGGGCGATTCGGCCGGCATGGGCCCGGGCGGCAAGTACACCGTGCGCGAGCTGCTCACGGGCCTGCTGCTCGTCTCCGGCAACGACACCGCCAACGCGCTCGCCCGGACCCTCGGCGGCATCGACGCGACACTCGCGAAGATGAACGACCTCGCCGCCAAGCTCGGCGCCAAGGACACCCGCGCCGCGTCCCCGTCCGGCCTCGACGCCGCGGGCATGTCGACATCGCCGTACGACCTCGCGCTGATCTTCCGGCACGCCATGTCGCTGCCGTTGTTCGGCGAGCTCGACCATCTGCTCGAGGCGCCGTTCCCCGGCTACCCCGCCCGCACGGACGTCCCCGGCGACAAGCCGCACCCCGGCTATGTCATGGCGGCGCAGAACAAGCTCCTGCAGCTCTACCCCGGCGGCAAGACCGGCTTCACCGACGACGCGCTCAAGACCTATGTCGGCGCCGCCGAGCGGGACGGCAAGCGCATCGTCATCACGCAGATGTTCGGCGTCGGCGTCGAGGGGAACACGTACTGGGATCAGGCCGCGCGCATGCTCGACTACGGCTTCGCCAACAATCGCGAGACCGGCCTCGGCAAGCTCCTCGACCCCGACCCCGAGGTGAAGGCGTCGCACACCCAGCTCGGGCAGCCGGCCCCGGAACGCTCCGGCTCCGATGACCGCAGCTCGATCCTGCCGTGGGGCCTGTTGGGCGGCGCCGTCGTGCTCGCCGCGGGCGGAGCGGCCATCTGGGCGGCGTCCCGTCGTCGCGGCCGGCACTGACGGGCCGTCTAGAGTTCGTCTCCGGCGCCCGCCGGGCCGAAGAGCGCGGATCCCCGACGTTCCTTCCGACGGTAGCCACAGGCGTCAAGGCTTACGGCACGGCGCCGTGTCCGAGTTCACACTCGGCCGACCGTTCGATCCGGCCCACCGCATCGACTCCGATCTCCTGTGACGCTGCACTCACCGCGCGGACAGCGGTGAGTGAGAACACCGGAATCCCTTGCGCCACAGCGGAATCCATCTCCTTAGAGCGCCGTTGAACAGGATGGCGACGCGCCAACGCAGTCGGTCGCCACGACATACGACTGCCTGGAGAGAAGGACACACCATGTATCCGAGCCCCGCCCCCCTCGCGACCAAGAACGACACCGTGACGTACTCGTCGTCGGCGCTGCTGCACCTCGCCTCCGATTCCTACCGGCTGCTCACCGCTGCACTGCGGCAGCGGGTCGGCCGCGGCGCCTGAGCGCACCCGACGACACGAACCACGACAGAAAAAGGACATCTCATGTACCAGAATGCGTCCATCCCGCCCTTCTCCGTCATGGAGAACGGCGCGCCGTTCCACCCCCCGTTCTCCCACCGCCTGAAGCGGCGCGCCTCGACGTTGCTCGGCTTCGTCACGTACCGCTCGTTGCCGCGGCGAAAGCTCGCCACCGAACGCGCGAACAGCGCCCGCTGACACCCAGACCACACAGACACACTCGAAAGGACCACACATGGCCACCGCTTCCGACACCCGACGTTTCGCCAAGTTCACGCTGCTGATGCGGCTCGCCTCGGACTCCTACGGCGTCATCACGGGCCCGTTCCCCGGCCGTCGGAACGACAACATCTAGCAGACCACCACTGAGAACTCCGGCCGCTCCCGCCATCCGCGGGAGCGGCCGGAGTCGTCTGCGTCCCCGGTCCGGCGACTAGCATCACGCCGTAATCATCGACGTCGTCTTCACGAACGGACGGCTGCGCACACTCGATCCGGCGCGTCCGACGGCGTCGCGGATCGGTGTGCTCGGCGGCCGGATCGTCGGCCTGGACGGCGATCTCGACGGCGTCGCCGCCCGCCGGACCGTCGACCTCGACGGCGCCCCCGCGCTGCCCGGCTTCCACGACGCCCACCATCACCTGTCCCTCGTCGGCGCCCGGCTGGCCGCCGTCGATCTGCGCGGCGTCACCGATCTCGGCCGGCTGCGCATCGCGCTGCGCCGGCATGCGTCGACCCTGCCGCCCGGCGCCTGGGTGCACGGCTGGGGCTACGACCAGAACGTCCTCGGCGGTCGGCACCCGACGGCCGAGGACCTCGACGCCGTCGGCGGCGGACGTCCCGTCCTGATCGAGCACGTCAGCTGTCACATGGTGACGGCCGACACGCGCGCCTTCGCACTCGCCGGGCACCCCGGCCGCGACGGCGTCCCCGACGTGCCCGGCGGTGTCGTGCATCGCGACGCGTCCGGACGAGCGACTGGCCTGCTGCAGGAGCGCGCGATGGGCCTGCTCACCGATCTGCTGCGGTCGGACGTCGACGTGCCGCGAAACCTCGGTCTCGCCGCCACCGCCGCGGTGCGCCACGGGCTGACGTCCATCACCGAGCCCGGTATCGGCGACGCGGACATGATCGGCAGCTCACCGGTGGATCTGCACGCCTACCAGGCCGCCGCCGACGCCGGCGTCCTGCTGGTGCGGGCGACCGTGATGCCGTACTGCACGATGCTGCACGGCATCGCCGGTCCCACCGACCGCCGCTGGTTCGGCCTCGACCTGGGGCTGCGCACCGGCCTCGGCGACGATCGGCTGCGCATCGGACCGGTGAAGATCGTGGCCGACGGCTCCTTCATCGGCCGATCGGCGGCGATGCACCGGTGCTATCACGGCGAGACCGGCAACCACGGTGTCCTTCAATTCGAGCCCGACGACCTGCGCCGGATGATCGTCGGCGCACACGAGGCCGGCTGGACCGTCGCCACGCACGCCATCGGCGACGCCGCGATCGACCACACCCTCGACGCGCTCGAGGAGGCCACTCGCCGGTCTCCCCGTCCGGACGTCCGCCACCGCATCGAACACTTCGCGCTCGCCTCCGACGCACAGATCGCCCGCGCGGCGGCCCTCGGCCTGGTCGCCGTGCCGCAGGGGCGGTTCATCTCGGATTTCGGTGACGCCATGGCGGCCGCCGTCGATCCCGACCTCGCGCCCCGCATCTACCGCATGAAGTCGCTGCTGCGGGCGGGGATGGTGCTGCCCGGCTCGTCCGACGCACCGGTGTCCGACGCGGCGCCGCTCATCGGCATCCGGGACATGGTGCTGCGGCGGACGGCGAGCGGCCGGATCCTCGGCCCCGGCGAACGCCTCACCGTCGACGAGGCCGTGCGGGCCTACACCATCGGCTCCGCGTACGCCGCCGGCCGGGAACGAGACACCGGAATGTTGCGGCCGGGAATGCTCGCCGACTTCGTCGTCCTCTCGGACGATCCGTACACCGTCGATCCCGACGACCTCGCCCGCATCACCGTCGGCGCGACCGTGGTGGGCGGCGAGGTCGTGTACGACGACGGCGCGGTCCCGTCGTGACCCGCGGACCTATCCTCGCGGACGCCGCCGCGCCCAGCCGCCGAGCCCGACGGCCACGACGACACCGGCCCCGACGGCGGCGAGCACACCCTTGCCGCTGACGCCCTCCTCGACGACGTACGTCGGGCGGATGATCGGATCCGGGACCGCGGGCGCGAACTCGGCATTGGCCGGATCGGTCGCCGCCCAGGCGGTCGCGAACAGGATGATGCGCGCGGTGAAGAACGCGAAGACCATGATGCCGAGGATCGGCCCGAAGGTGGCGCCGGCGGGGCCGGTGAGCACGATCTTGAGGTAGAAGCTGGCGATGTACTTGAACGCCTCGAACACGATCGCCGTGAGCAGGCCGGCCTTACGCGCCTTGCGCAGCGGCAGCCGTACCCGGGGCAGCTTCGCGATGACCCAGGTGAACAGCAGCCACGACGCGGCCAGGCTGATGACCACCGCGGCGGCGCGGATCGCGTAGCCGACGCCCGGCAGTTCGTCGAGCATCGCCAACTCGAGGAGCCGGGGAACGAGGCCGCTGCTGGACACGGCCGCCAGCGCGAACGAGAGGATCATCGCCCCGCCGAGACCGACGAGCGCGACGAAGTCCGAGCGCTTGGTGGCGATGAAACCGTCCGGATCGGGCACGTGCTTCCACTGCTCGGTGAGAGCCATCCGCAGATTGGCCATCCACCCGAGCCCGGCGTACAGCGCACCGACGAGGCCGATCACGCCCACGGTGCCGCGCGAGGCGACCGCCTTGTCGAGGAGCGCGGTGAGCTGATCGCCCATGTCGCCCTGCACCGCGCTCACGATCCGCTCCCGGATCTGGTCCATCCACTCCGGATTGCTGGCCAGCACGAACCCGGCGACGGCGACGGCGACCATGATGATCGGGAAGAGCGCGAGCACGCTGAAGTACGTGATGCCGGCGGCGTAGTAGTCGCCGTTCTGCTCGGTGTAGCGTTTGCCGGCCGCGACCATGTGGCCGAGCGCCGGATACTTCTCGGTGTACCGGTCGAGGACGCCCTGCTCACCGGCGCCGCCCGCCCCGCCGGTCCGGTCGCCGCCCGCCTGCTCCCCTGTCACACGCTTCTCGGCCACCGTCGTCCTCCCGTCAACGTCCGGGTACGAACCCTACCTTCTCGTACACGTCTGCCAGCGTCTTCGCCGCGATCGGACGCACCCGCGCGGCGCCGTCGGCGAGGATCCGCCGCAGTTCGCCGCGGTCGGCCATCAGCTCGTCGAACCGCGTCCGGATGGGCGCCACCTCGGCCTCGAGCGCGTCGGCCGTCTCCACCTTGAGGTGTCCGTAGCCCTTGCCCTCGAAGGCCGCGACGACGTCCTCGACGCGGCGCGCGGTGAGCGCGGCGTTGATCGTCAGCAGGTTGCTGACGCCCGGCTTGGCCTGCCGGTCGTAGGCGATGACGGCGTCGTTGTCGGTGACGGCCGAGCGGATCTTCTTGGCCGAGACCTTCGGCGCGTCGAGGATCTGCACGAGACCGGCCGGGCTCTCCGCGGACTTGCTCATCTTCGCCGTCGGATTCTGCAGGTCGTAGATCTTCGCGGCGTCGGCGCCGATGAGGGGTTCGGGGACCACGAACGTCTGGCCGTAGCGGTTGTTGAAGCGCTGCGCGAGGTTGCGGGTGAGCTCGATGTGCTGCCGCTGGTCCTCCCCCGTCGGCACGAGATCCGCCTGGTAGAGCAGGATGTCAGCCGCCATCAGCGCGGGATAGGTGAACAGCCCGACGGTCGACGCGTCGGCGCCGCCCTTCGCCGACTTGTCCTTGAACTGCGTCATCCGGCTCATCTCACCGAAACTCGCGACGCAGTTGAGCACCCAGGCCAGCTGCGCGTGCTCGGCGACGTGCGACTGCACGTAGATCGCCGACCGCGCCGGGTCGACGCCGGCGGCGATGAGCTGCGCGACGCCGCGGTAGGTGCGTTCGCGCAGGTCGGCCGGATCCTGCGGCACGGTGATGGCGTGCATGTCCGGGATGAAGTACAAGCTGTCGTCGTATCGGCGACCGAGCTCGACCCAGCCGCGGACGGCGCCGAGGTAGTTGCCGAGGTGATAGGAGTCGCTCGTCGGCTGGATGCCGGACAGGACGCGCGGCGACGCGGGAGTGCTCACGGTGGTTCTCCGTCGAATCGTGGTCGGTCGGGTCAGTCGTCGTAGACGACGGTCAGCGGCGAATGGTCCGACCAGCGCAGGTCGTACGCCGGCGGCCGCTCGACGTGCGCCGAGACGGCCCGGGCACCGAGCGACGCGGTGGCGTACTGCAGATCGATGCGCCAGCCCGAATCGTTGTCGAAGGCCTTGCCCCGCCACGACCACCAGGTGTAAGGGCCGTCGACGTCCGGATGCAGCCGCCGGGCGACGTCGATCCAGGCACCGCCGTCACCGGTCAGCGCACCGAGCCATTCCCGCTCGTACGGCAGGAAACCGGAGTTGTTCTTGTTCCCCTTGTGGTTCTTGAGGTCACGCTCGGTGTGCGCGATGTTCCAGTCGCCGCAGACGACGACGTCGCGCTCCGCGCGGCCCAGCCCCGCGAGATAGTCGCCGAACACCTTGAGGAAGCGCTCCTTCTCGTCCTGCTTGGGCGTGCCGACGTTTCCCGAGGGCAGATAGAGACTGGCGACGGTGAGCGCGCCGAAATCCGCTTCGAGGTAGCGCCCCGCGTCACGGAACTCGTCGTCGCCGAAACCGACCCGGACGGCGTCCGGCCGGCGTCGCGACAGCACGGCGACGCCGTTGCGTCCGGCCGTCTCCGACTCCGCGAGCGCGACGTGCCAGCCGTCGACGACGGCCGGCGCGAGCGCGGCGTGGACCTGCGCGTGCGTGGCGCGGGTCTCCTGCAGGCACACCACGTCCGACGACGTCTCGCGCAGCCACGCGAGCAGTCCGAGATTGGTCTCGGAGCGCTCCCGGACGGCCGCGCGGACGCCGTTGACGTTGATGGTCGAGATGGTGAGGGCCACGCGAAGAACCTAGCGCACGGCTCCGACAAGATCGGTGGACCGATCCGCCGTAGCCGCGGCGACGGAATCACCCGTGCGGCCGACGGACCGGCGAGCGTCGAGCCGGGCGAGCCAGAAGACGCCGATCCCCGCCACCGCCAGCCCGATCCCGAGCCCCGACGGCGCCAGCCGGCCCCAGCCGAGGTCGATGACGACGCCGCCGAGCAGGGCGCCGAGCGCGTTGGCGACGTTGAGCGCCGAGTGATTGAGGGACGCGGCGAGCGTCTGCGCGTCGTCGGCGACGTCCATGAGACGCGTCTGCAGCGGCGCGACGAGCGAGGCGCCGGCCGCACCGACGACCACCATGAGGGCGAGCGCGGCCCACGGCGACTCCGCCAGCACGACGAACGCCGTCAGCGCCAGCGCCATCGACGCCAGTCCGACGGGGATCGCGGCCGGTCCGACACCGTCCGCCGCCCGGCCGCCGATGATGTTGCCGAGCACCATGCCGACTCCGTAGAGCGCGAGCGCGATGGGGATGACCGCGTCGCTCAGGCCGCTGACGTCGGTCAGCGTCGTCCGGATGTAGGTATAGAAGGCGAACATGCCACCGAAGCCGACGATGCCGATGAGCAGCACGAACCACACCTGCGAGCGGCGCAGCGCGCCGAGCTCGGTCATGGGGTTCGACTCCGGGATCCCGGAGAGGTCGGGCAGGTTCCGGGCCAGGGCCACGACGGTGGCCAGTCCGATGCCCACGACGACGGCGAACGCCGTCCGCCAGCCGAAGAGGTCGCCGAGCCAGGTCGCCGCCGGCACGCCCGCGACGTTCGCGACGGCGAGACCGAGCATGACGTTGCCGACATAGGTCGCCCGTTTGCCCTCGGGTGCGAGGTGTGCCGCCACGATGGCCGCGACGCCGAAGTAGGCGCCGTGCGGCAGACCCGCGACGAAACGCGCCGCGATGAGCGCCGGGTAGCTCGGCGCGAGCACCGTCGCGAGATTGCCGAGGGTGAAGGCCACCATGAGCCAGAGCAGAAGGGTCCGGCGTTGCACCCGGGCCGCGGCGGCCGCGATGACGGGCGCGCCGACCACGACGCCGAGCGCATACGCCGTCACCGTGTGTCCGGCCGTCGGCTCACTGATGTCGAAGGCCGCCGCGACGGACGGCAGCAGCCCCATCGCGACGAACTCCGTCGTCCCGATGCCGAAGCCGCCGAACGCGAGGGCGAGGATCGCCGCCGTCCGGCCGGGCGACGCGTCACGGACGGACGCGGGACGCAGGCCCCAGCGCACCGGGGGCACGGACGTCGATGCTGTGTGAGAGATGACCACGGGCGATCACAACGCCACCGCAGACCTCCGGCCATCCCGAATTCGTGGTGGTTCGTACCACATGTGACGACCGTGACGGCGTCGGGTGCCCGGTGACGCCGGTCGCCGCGGGAGCGCGGGAGCGTCGGACCTCACCCACGACGTTGTCGCCGCGTCGGGGGCGTCGGCTATATTCGCGTGCAGGTCATGAGCGTCAGCGCGACAGCCCCGGCTGCGCTGACCGGCAACCCCCTCGACCGCGGTGGGGTGCCCCGGGTGATGACCGGGCCGGAGGCGATCGCCGTCCGGCAAGCGCGGGCCCGTTCGGGCCCCTGACAGGGGAATCCACCCCCGCCGGAGGTTGACCGCATGACCGACTTCTCCTCACCCGAGTACTCGTTCGAGACCAGGCAGATCCACGCCGGCCAGAACGCCGACACCGCGACCAACGCCCGGGCGTTGCCGATCTATCAGACGACGTCGTACGTCTTCAACGACACGACGCACGCGGCGAACCTGTTCGGCCTCGCCGAGCCCGGCAACATCTACACCCGCATCATGAATCCGACGCAGGACGCCGTCGAGCAGCGGCTCGCCGCGCTCGAGGGCGGTGTCGCGGCGCTGCTCGTGGCGTCCGGCCAGGCCGCGACGACGTACGCGATCCTCAACGTCGCCGAGGCCGGCTCGCACATCGTCGTCAGCCCCCGGCTGTACGGCGGCACGTACAACCTCGTCCAGCACACGCTGCCCAAACTCGGGCTGGAGGTCTCGTTCGTCGAGAATCCGGACGACCCGGAGTCCTGGCGGGCGGCGGCCCGGGAGAACACCCGCGCCTTCTACGCCGAGACGATCTCCAACCCGAACAACGAGGTGCTCGACATCCCGGCCGTCGCCGGCGTCGCGCATTCGCTGGGCGTGCCGCTCATCGTCGACAACACGGTCGCCACCCCGTACCTGCTCAACCCGATCGCGCACGGCGCCGACGTCGTCGTCCACTCGGCGACCAAGTACATCGGCGGGCACGGGACCGCGATCGGCGGCGTCATCATCGACGCCGGCACGTTCGACTGGCGGGTGCAGCGCGACGGCGTCGACCTGTTCCCCGGTTTCACGCAGCCTGATCCGAGCTACCACGGCGCCGTCTTCGCCGACCTCGGCGCTCCCGCGTACGCACTCAAGGCGCGCGTGCAACTGCTGCGCGACACGGGTGCGGCGATCAGCCCGTTCAACGCCTTCCTGCTGTCCCAGGGCTTGGAGACGCTCAGCCTCCGCGTCGAGCGGCACGTCGCCAACGCGCAGCGCGTCGCCGAGTTCCTCGCCGGCCAGGAGCAGGTCGAGCGGGTGGTCTACGCCGGCCGGCCGGAGTCGCCGTACTACGAGTTGGGACAGCGGCTCGCGCCGCGCGGGCAGGGGGCGATCGTCGCGTTCGAGATCGCGGGCGGCGTCGACGCGGGCAAGCGCTTCGTCGACGCGTTGCAGCTGCACTCGCACGTGGCGAACATCGGCGACGTCCGCTCGCTGGTCATCCACCCGGCGTCGACGACGCACAGCCAGCTGGCCCCGCAGGAGCAGCTCGACGCCGGTGTGACGCCGGGACTCGTGCGGCTGGCCGTCGGCCTGGAAGGCATCGACGACATCATCGCCGACCTGCGGCTCGGCTTCGAGGCGGCGAAGTAGACACATGACGACGCAGACCTCCCCCCGCACTCTCTCCCTGCCCGACTGGGCCACGGCTCCCGACGGTCACCTGCAGTCGCGCTCCATCGGGGCGCTGCCGCTCGAGGCGGGCGGGCGGATCGACGACATCACCCTCGCGTTCCAGCGGTGGGGTCGTCCCACGCCCGAGCTCGACAACGTCGTACTCGTGCTCCACGCCCTCACCGGTGATTCGCACGCCACCGGGGCCGCCGGCCCGTCTCAGCCGACGGCGGGCTGGTGGGACGGGCTCATCGGGCCCGGCGCGGCGATCGACACCGACCAGTGGTGCGCGGTGTCGATCAACGTCCTGGGCGGCTGCTCCGGATCGACCGGCCCGGGTTCGCTCGCCGCAGACGGCCTGCCCTACGGCTCGCGGTTCCCGATCATCACGGTCCGCGACCAGGTCGACGCCGAGGTCGCCCTGCTGCGTGAGCTCGGCGTGACGCGACTCGCGGCCGTCGCCGGCGGCTCGATGGGCGGGGCCCGAGCACTGGAATGGATCGTCGGCCACCCGGAGAAGGTGCGTGCGGCACTCGTCCTGGCCGTCGGTGCCCGGGCGACGGCCGATCAGATCGGCACACAGTCGACGCAGCTCGCCGCCATCCGCGCCGACCCGAACTGGCGCGGCGGCAATTACCACGGCACCGGCGTCGCACCGACCGCCGGGCTGGGCGTCGCCCGGCGCATCGCCCACCTCAGCTACCGCACCGCGGACGATCTCGACGATCGCTTCCGCAACGACGCGCAGCGCGGCGAACATCCGCTCACCGGTGAGCGGTACGCGATCCAGAGCTACCTCGATCATCAGGCCGACAAGCTCGTCCGGCGGTTCGACGCGGGCAGCTACGTCGTTCTCACCGAGGTGCTCAACCATCACGACGTCGGCCGCGGCCGCGGCGGCGTCGCGGCGGCACTGGCGAGCTGCCCGGTCCCGGTCGTCGTGGGCGGCATCACGAGTGACCGGCTCTACCCGTTGTCGCAGCAGGCCGAGCTGGCCGCGGCACTGCCCGGGTGCGTCGACGGCCTGCAGGTGATCGACACCGATGCCGGGCACGACGGCTTCCTCACCCAGTTCGCACCGATCGCGGCGATGCTCCGCCGGATGCTGGAGCTCGCCGACCGAGAGGTCTGAGCGGCTCGTCGAACAGCTGAATCGAGCCGGCCCCGTCCGCGGGGTCGGCTCGATTCAGCTTGTGGGCGTGGACGTCGGCGCGGCCGGCGTCAGGGTGGTCGTCGACGGTGCCGACGTTCGCGACCCTCTCGGCGCGAGCCCGTTGCTCGAACCCGAATCCGGCCACGGCGTGGTCGGATTCGGGGTGCTCGAGCCCGGAGCGCTGCTCCGTGTATCGGTGCCCGAGGTCCCGGGCGTCGTCTGCTGCGGCGGGCTCGGCCACGTCCAACCCGGGGGCGGCGTCAGCGTCACGGTGGTCATGCTGCTCGACGTGGGCTCCGGCTCGATGATCGTCGTCGACCACCTCGGCTCGGTCGGGTAGGCGGGCTGCGGCCGCGGTTCGATCCGGGGCGGCGGCTCCGCGGCGGTCGTCGTGGCCGTCGAGCGGGATGACGCTCCGGCTTCGACGGCCCCGGAGACATCCGTCGATCCAGCGACGCTCGCCGGGCCGGGGACCTGCGGCGATATCGGCGTCCGGACCACCGCGTACACGGCGAGCCCGGAGATGACGAGCGCCAGCGTCACGACGGCCAGCGGAAGGACGCCGGCGCGGCGACGTCTCCGGGCCGGTACGGGCGCTGCCGCCACCGGGCCGGCGAGAACGGCCAGTCGCGCTGCGCCCACGGCGGAGACCGACTCGGGATCCTCGGGCGCGATGACGGCCCACGGGGAATCGGCGAAGGCGTCGACGACGCCGGGCGCCGCGGCGCCGCCGCCGACCAGGACGAGGGCCTCGTCGCCGGCGGCGAGATCACTCAGCCGCGCGCTGAAGGCCGCGATGATCTCAGGGTCCCCCGCCGACGCCGCGGTCGTGTCGTCATCGCGGGTGAGCTCGGCGATGGAACCCTCGGCCGGCAGCATCCGGTAGACACTCGTCCCGGTCGCGCCGATGTCCACGACCAGCACCGATCCATACCGGTCGGTGACGCCGGTGGGCTCGAGCGCCGCGACGATCGCGTCCATCTCCGCGACGACGAGCGCGGAGCCGTCGGCGAGACCGCGCCGGCCACGGACGGCCGCTTCGTCGGCGGGCGTACGGCAGGCGATGCCGACGACGTCCGGCTTCGCCCCGAGGGAATCGAGCACCGCGGTGATCCGCTCACCGAGTCCGCCGCGGCGCGACGTCTCCGTGAACAACCGCAGATCGACCCTCGGCGGGCCGCCCTCTTTCATGGTCAGCAGCGCGGTGTGGATCGTGTCGGACCCGGCCGACACCCCCAGCGCGCTCGTATTCTCCGGCACAGACTCCCCAACCCCGACTCGTCGAACCGCCGTGAGCGATTCTGCAAGCTCCGTCTTCGCGGCAGGAGGCTTCTCACCCCTGTCCCATATCGAATTGTAATCGAATCGTGACCGTACGAGCGTAGGGCGACATCGGCAGTCCTGCGTGCAGCACGCGGCACTTCGGCGAGGACGACCGGTCGGCCCCGAAGCACAGGGAAACCGATCGGTACTCCACGCGGATCAACATCGCCGGACATCGCCGGGCATCGCGCTATGTGATGAGCATCACAAACACGGGACGCTCATGGCGTCCGCAGGGCCCCGTCCGCACCGCGGACGCGCACACTAGCCCGTGCCGAGCGGATCGATGCTCGATGCCATCCACAACACGAGCGCACCCACGCCGCCCATCGCGGCGACGTCGAAGGCCCGGCCGCGCACCCGCAGGAAGCCGGCGCGCGTCGAGGGAAGGAAGGCCCGGAACGCGGCGGCGACGACACACACCACACCCAGCCCCAACGCACCCCGGCGCCAGCGGTCGGCCAGCACGAAGCCGAGTGCGATCACGGCACCGATCACGACGACGAAGAACGGCAGCTGCACCGCGATCGACCGCACCAACCGCGCGCGATGCAACCGCGCGACGCGAGCGGCGCGCTCCGCGGCGGACTCGGCGCGCGTCATCAGCCGGCCTGCGGCTCCCCGGCCCGCGCCGCCGCAGCCTGAAGCTCGGCGGTCTCGACGACGTTGGCGACGAGGAAGGCCCTGGTCAACGGACCGACACCGCCGGGATTCGGCGACACCGCCCCGGCGACCTCCCAGACGTCGGGGGCGACATCGCCGACCAGGCCGTCCGCGGTCCGGCTGACGCCGACGTCGACGACGGCCGCGCCCGGCTTGATCATGTCGGCGGTGATCATGTGCGGCACACCCACGGCGGCCACGACGATGTCGGCGCGCCGGGTCTCGGCCGCGAGGTCGACGGTGCCGGTGTGGCACAGCGTCACGGTGGCGTTCTCACTGCGGCGCGTCAGCAGCAGGCCGAGCGGGCGACCGACCGTGACACCGCGGCCGACGACGACGACGTGCGCGCCGGCGATCGGGACGTCGAACCGGCGCAGCAGGTGCACGATGCCCCGCGGGGTGCACGGCAGCGTCGATTCCCGGCCGAGGACGAGGCGCCCCAGATTGACCGGGTGCAGTCCGTCGGCGTCCTTGGCCGGGTCGACGCGCTCGAGCGCCGCGTTCTCGTCCAGGTGCCGCGGCAACGGCAACTGCACGATGAATCCGGTGCAGGCCGGATCGGCGTTGAGTTCGTCGATCACGGCGTTCAGCTCGTCCTGCGTGATGTCGGCCGGCAGATCGCGGCGGATCGAGGTCACCCCGAGCTGTGCGCAGTCGCGATGTTTGCCGGCGACATACGAGTGGGAGCCCGGGTCGTCGCCGACGAGGACGGTGCCGAGTCCCGGCACGATTCCCTGGGCTTTGAGCGCGGTCACGCGGTCGGCGAGGTCGGCGAACAACTCGGCGCGGGTCAGCTTGCCGTCGAGTCTGGTGGCGGTCACGGCGACAGTATTCCAGTTGTCGGCGACGATGCCGGCATCGGACGACGTAGGCTCAGGCCTCGTGTTCCGGATCGTGTTCTTCGCCCCGTGTATCCCGCCGAACACCGGCAACGCGATCCGGTTGGCGGCCAACACCGGCTGCGAGCTGCATCTCGTCGAGCCGCTCGGCTTCGACATGTCCGACGCCAAGGTCAAGCGGGCCGGCCTCGACTATCACGAGATGGCCAATGTGACCGTGCACCCGGATCTCGACTCGGTGTGGCGACGGCTCGGCGACGCCCGGGTGTTCGCATTCACCGCGCACGCCGAGCGACGACACTCCGACATCGCCTATCGCGAGGGCGATGCGTTGCTGTTCGGCCCCGAGCCGACGGGCCTGCCCGACGACGTTCTGGCCGATCCGCACGTCACCGACCGGGTGCGCATCCCCATGCTCGCCGGACGGCGCTCGCTCAACCTCGCCAACGCCGCGAGCATCGCCGTCTACGAGGCGTGGCGGCAGCACGACTTCATAGGCGGCGTCTGATGGGGTTCGCGTTCATAGGCGGCGTCTGATGGGGTTCGCGGCCGAGCTGGACCACTTGCTTTGGATCGTTCCGGACTTGGCGTGGGGAATCGAGGACTTCGCCGATCGAACCGGCGTGCAGCCGCGGGTCGGTGGATCTCACCCGTGGACGGGTACTCGTAATGCGTTGGTGCATCTCGGAGGAGTCGCCTACATCGAAATCGTCGCGCCGGATCTCGAGCAGTGTCGTAGCGGTGACGGGCTCGATGGAACGGTCGGTGGCGCCCTGCTCGACGTCGAACCTGGTCTATGGACATTCGCCCACAATCACCGCGATCTCACCGGTCTTGTCGATGACATGACGAGGAAGGGATTCTCCACCGGAGGTCCGCGGAAGTGGAGCCGACGCGGCCGCGACGGTGTGGTCATCGAATGGAGTGTCGCGTTTGCGGGTGAGAGCGAGTTCGGTTGTGCCGCCCCTTTCTTCATCGATTGGGGGGAGCTCGCCCACCCGACGTCTGCGATGCGGAAGCCCGGGCTGAGCTTGCTGTCGCTGACAGCGACGGCTGAAGATCCCGGTGCGTTGAGCGCTTTCTACGCTTCGACGGGGATCACTGCCGCAAGTTTCAGTGGAGCGATATTCACGGTTCTGGAAGGCCGTCCCGGCGTAAGTGCCGAGGTCACCGGCCCGAACGGCGCGGTGACGTTGCCGGCCGTGGATGCGTCGAGGTATCCGCTGCTGCGGTCTACCCCGTCATTCATGTTCCGGGACGCATAGCAGCCGCCGGACCGGGGACCCGAGCACCGGTTCATTGCCAGTTCCTCGACTTCATCGCCACCTTGAGGTCGAGCGGTTCGATCTTGTCGGCGACGACCGTCACGGCACCGGTGGCGTTCTGCACGACGCCTCGGATGAGCAGCGCTCGCGCTTCCTGAGCGATGTCGCGATAGCGCGTCCACACCCCCTTCGTACAGAGCACGTTGACCATCCCCGTCTCGTCTTCGAGGTTGAGAAAGGTCACCCCGCCGGCCGTCGCGGGGCGCTGCCGATGCGTGACGGCGCCGCCGACGAGAATCCGAGAGCCGTCCGCCACCTTCTTCCGGTCCGGTAGATCACCCGCCTTGACGACGCCTTGCTCGTCGAGCCAGGTTCGCAAGAACTCCGTCGGATAGCAGTCCGGCGTGATCCCGGTCGCCCAGACGTCGGCGGCGGCCAGTTCGATCGCCGACAGCCCGGGCAGATGCGGCGTCGTCGGCGGCATGACGGCGTGCAACGGCAGTTCACCGGGCCGATGCAAGGCCGCCGCGCCCGCCTCCCACAACGCACGACGCCGGCCGCCCCCGCCGGCGGTCGTCACCGAGTCGAGAGCGCCGGCCGTCGCCAGCGCCTCCAGCCGGCGCGTGTCGAGACCGACCCGGGCCGACAGCTCCCCGGCACTCGTGAACGGCCCGCCAGCCTCCCGATCGGCGACGATCCGCTCGGCGAGTTCGGTGCCGATGTGCCGGACCGTCGCCAGTCCGAGCCGGACGGACGCCCCCGCGTCTTCGAGATCGGCGTCGACGTTGCTGCGATTGATGTCCGGCCCGCGGACCGTCACCCCGTGCCGGCGCGCGTCGGCGACGAGCGACTGCGGTGAGTAGAAGCCCATCGGCTGGGCCCGCAGCAGCGCGGCGCAGAACGCCGCCGGATGGTGCAGCTTGAGCCATGCCGAATAGAACACGAGTGAGGCGAAGCTCTGCGCATGGCTTTCGGGGAAGCCGAAGTTGGCGAAGGCGAAGAGCTTCTCGTAAATCCGTTCGGCGAGGTCTCCGGTGATGCCGTTCAGCCGTTCCATACCCTCGAAGAGCCGGCCCTTGAGCCGTTCCATCCGCTCCGGCGAACGTTTGGACCCCATCGCCCGGCGCAGTTCGTCGGCCTCGGCGGCGGTGAATCCCGCGACGTCGACGGCCAATTGCATGAGCTGCTCCTGAAAGAGCGGCACCCCGTAGGTCTTCGCCAACGCCGGTTTCATCGACTCATGGTCGTATGACCATTTCTCTTCTCCGTTGTACCGCCGGATGAACGGATGCACCGAGCCGCCCTGAATCGGGCCGGGACGGATGATCGCCACCTCCACCACGATGTCGAAGAACTTCGTCGGCTTGAGCCGCGGCAACGTCGCCATCTGCGCGCGCGACTCCACCTGGAAGACGCCGACGGTATCGGCCTTCTGCAACATGTCGTAGACGGCCTTCTCCGTGAGATCGATCTTGGCGAAGTCGACCTCGATCCCCTCGTGCTCCTTGATGAGGTCGATCGCGTAATGCAGCGCCGACAGCATGCCGAGGCCGAGCAGATCGAACTTGACCAGCCCGATCGCCGCACAGTCGTCCTTGTCCCACTGCAACACGCTGCGATTCGGCATCCGCGCCCACTCCGTCGGGCAGACCTCGGCGATCGGCCGATCACAGATCACCATGCCGCCGGAATGGATGCCGAGATGACGCGGATGACGCGTCAGTCGCATCGCCGTGTGCAACACGTCTTCCGGAACGTCCCTCGCCTCGTCGAAACCACCCCAGTGGCCGACCTGCTTGGCCCACGCGTCCTGCCGGCCGGTCGCATATCCGAAGGCGCGCGCGACGTCGCGCACCGCCGACCGGCCGCGATAGGTGATGACGTTGGCGACCTGCGCCGTGTATTCCCGTCCGTATCGCCGATAAACGTACTGGATGACCTCCTCGCGACGGTCCGACTCGATGTCGATGTCGATGTCCGGCGGCCCGTCCCGTTCCGCCGAAAGAAAGCGTTCGAACAACAGATCGTTCGCGATGGCGTCGACGGGCGTCACTTCGAGGGCAAAACACACCGCCGAGTTCGCGGCACTGCCGCGCCCCTGGCAGAGGATGTTCGATTCCAGGCAGAACTGGACGATGTCGCGGACGACGAGGAAATAGCCCGGGAAATTCAGCTTCTCGATGACGGCGAGTTCATGCTCGAGCTGGCCGTAGGCCTTTTTGTTCTGCGCGGGCGCGCCGTAACGCTTGGCAGCGCCCTTCATGACAAGATGCCGCAACCAGTCGTTCTCGTCTTCGAATTCGGCGGGCACCGTGAACGGTGGCAGGTTCGGTGCGACGAGCTCAAGACCGAAAGCGAGGTCGCGGGCCAGTTGAACGGCGTTGTCGATCGCCTCCGGATAGGCGACGAGACGCATCATCTCGTCGCCGTCGCGCAGGTGCGCCGACGTCGCCAGCCAGCCCTCGACGTCCGGCATCGACGCCTTGGCCCGGATCGCGGCCATCGCCTGGGCGAGCCGGCGCGCGTCGGGCGCCGCCATGTGGGCACCCGTCGTCGCGACGATCGGCAGCCGCGCCGCCTTGGCGATGTCGACGAGGACGGCGTGCAACTCGGGGTCGGTCGGGCCGCCCGACGCCGTCAGCTCGACGACGACGTTCTCCTTCCCGTACCGCTCGACGAGCCGGGCCAGCGCGTCCTTGGCCGCGGCAGGTCCGCCGACGTCCAGTGCCCGTCGGACGGCGCCCTTGCGACAGCCGGTGAGGACGAGCCAGTGCCCCTCCGCCGCCCTCGCCGCGAGCCGGTCGAGGTCGTAGCGCAGCAGCCCCTTCTCACCCGTGACCATGTGGGCCGCCGCGATCTCCGTCGACAACGCCGCGTAGCCCTCCTTGCCACGGGCCAGGACGAGCAGGTGCTCGCCGTCCGGATCCGGGACGCCGGCACGCGCGCCGGCTGTTGCTCTGCCCCGGTCGATTCCGCAAGCTCCATCTCCGAGCGACAACTCGGCGCCGAAGACCGTCTTGAGACCGAGTTCCCGGGCCGCCTCGAAGAACCGGACGACGCCGTAGAAGCCGTCGTGATCGGTGAGCGCGAGGGCCTCCAGGCCGAGCCGATCGGCCTCCTCCGCCATCTCCTCCGGCGTGCTCGCCCCGTCGAGGAAGCTGTGACTGGAGTGGGCGTGCAGCTCCGCGTACCCCCGCTTCGGCGTGCCCCGCTCCCGCATCGGGGCGCGATAGGCCCCGCGCTTGCGCGCCCACGCCGGCGAGTCGCCGCCGTCGCCCTCTCCTTCGGCTGGCCGGCCGGACAGCACCCGCTCCATCTCCGCCCACGTCCGCGGACCGCTTCCCCACCCCATCATCACCCCCCTGAACGGGTCTCCACCATGCCACATGATCGAACGTATGTGCCATTTATACTCGACGTCGGGGCCGACGGGTAGCACGGAGACCAAGGGTCGGCGGGCGCGGGCGCGCCCCGAGGGTCGTCCAGATGTCAAATAGAAACCTGTCCAGATGTTAGATAGCGGGCGGCAACGATCCCTGAACCTGGCCGAACCCCGGTAGGTTCGGCCATCATGAGCGCCAGCACCGACAGCCCCGCCGCGTCCGAGATCGACACCGGCGCACTGCCGCGGCTCATCGTCGACCCCGAGATCCTGACCCGCAACCTCGCCGCGCCGACGGCCGTCGCACCCGGCGTCAACGTCCGGCCCCACGCCAAGACGCACAAGAGCGCCGAGATCGCGCGCCGCCAGCTCGCGGCCGGCGCCGTCGGCCTCACCGTCGCGACCGTCGGCGAGGCCGAGGTCTTCGCCGACCACGGCGTCACCGACCTCTTCATCGCCTTCCCCGTCTGGACGGACGACGCCGTGGCGGCCCGGCTGCGCGCGCTCGCGGCCCGGACGGCGCTGCGCGTCGGCGTCGATTCCATCGGCGGCGCGCAGCGGCTCGCTGCCGCGGGGGCCGGCGTCGAGGTGCTCGTCGAGATCGACTCCGGACACCATCGCACCGGCGTTCCGGCCGCGCAGGCGGGCGAGGTCGCCCGCGCCGCCGCCGATGGGGGACTCGACGTCGTCGGTGCGTTCACGTTCCCCGGCCACGGCTACGGTCCGGACGCCCGGGCCGCGGCGGCCGCCGACGAGGCCGCCGCACTCGCCGCCGCAGCCGACGCCATGCGCGCGGCGGGCGTCGAACCGCGCGTGCTCTCCGGCGGCTCGACGCCGACGCTCGCCGGAACGGACACCGGCGTCATCACCGAGACCCGGCCGGGCGTCTACGTCTTCAACGACGCCCAACAGGTCGAGCTGGGCTCGGCGACCTTCGCCGACGTCGCACTCTGGGCGGAGGCGTACGTCGTGCACGTCTCCGCTGATCGCTATGTACTCGGCGTCGGTTCCAAGACACTCGGCGCCGATCGTGCGGCATGGGCGACCGGCTTCGGGCGGCTCCCCGACCATCCGGACGCCAGGATCACCGCGCTCTCGGAGCACCACGCGACCGTGCCCGCGGAGACCGTCGGCGAGCACGGCCTGCGGCTCGGCGACGTCGTCCGGGTGGTGCCCAATCACGTCTGCACGGCCGTCAACCTCGCCGACCGGCTGCACCTGCGCGGTTCGGACGAGTCCTGGCCGGTCGACGCGCGCGGCGCGAACGGCTGAGCCGTCGTGGCCGAGAGCACGCCGCCGACCGAGGGCGAACCGGGCGCGTTGCTGCGCCCGAAGGAGGCGGAGCGGATCGTCGACATCGGCCGCGTCCCCGCCGCCCCCGACCTCGCCGACGTCGTCGACTACGTCTGGCGGGTGCGCTGGCACGCACCGGAGCCGTACACACCGTCCGTCGTCCACCAACCGAAGGTGCACCTGGCCGCCGAGAACGGCCGGCTCAACGCCTACGGCGTGACGTCCGCCCCGTTCGGCCGGACGCTGCGGGGCGACGGGATCGTCGTCGGCGTCGCGTTCACACCCGCCGGCTTCCGGCCCGTGCTCGGCCGGTCCGTGGCAGACATCGCGGACGCCGTCACCCCGATCGGCGACCTGCGCTCCCTGCCGCGGCCGGACGCCGACGTCGCGGCCGAGGTCCTCGCCCCGGACCTCGACGACGCCGAACGCGCGGCGATCGTCACCGACTTCCTCCGCGCGCTCACCCCCGAGCCCGACCCGCTCGTGCGGACCGTCAACGGTTGGGTGCGGCTGATCGAACAGACCCCGGACCTGCGCCGCGTCGACGATCTCGCGGCCGCCGTCGACGAGCCCGTCCGGCGGGTGCAGCGGCTGTTCGCCTCGTATGTCGGGGCGACGCCGAAGGCCGTCATCGCGCGGCGCCGGATCCTCGACATCGCCGCGCTCATCCACTCCGGCGGCGCCCCGGACTGGGCGACGCTGGCCGTCGACCTCGGCTTCTCCGATCAGGCGCACCTCATCCGCGCGTTCGGCGCCGTCGTCGGCGCCCCACCGGCCCGTTATGCCCGCGAGGCCGCCCGGGGCCGGCAGGGCTGAATACTGGACGTCATGCGTGTCACACGACTGCTGCCGGCCGTCCTCGTCGCCGCGCTGGCGGCCTGCTCGGGATCGGGGGGCGATTCGCCGACGACGCTGTCCACGCTGACCGCTCCGAGCGCGACGTTCGCGCAGGTGGGGATCGACGAGGTACGCGGCGACGTCGCTACCGTCGTCGCCGCGGCGAACCGGCTCGGCGTCGCGACGGCGTTCGGTCCCGGAGCCACCGGGACCAATCCCGTCGTCGCACCGTGGGCGACGACCACCGCGCTCGCCATGCTCCGCCGCGGCGCGACGGGTGGGACGGCGGCCGAGCTCGACAGGATTCTCGGGACGCCGCAGCCACGGGCCTACGCGGCACTACTCGGCCAGCTCGCCGCCTGGGACACGGATCTGCGGGACGTCGACGAGAAGAATCCGCCCAACCCACCCGTCTACCACCAGGCGACCGGCGTCTTCGTGCAGGCCGGAACCGATCGGGTGCAGCCGGACTACCTGACGGAGCTGCGCACGATCTTCGACTCCGGCGTCTATCCGGTCGATTTCGCCGGCGGCGGCGCCGACACCGCGATCAACCGATGGATCGCCGAGAACACCAACGGCAAGATCACCGAGGCCCCCGACGCACAGGCCGACACACTGCTCAGTCTGCTCGCGACGAGCTATCTCGCCGCCGCCTGGGAGACCCCGTTCCGCGCGGGGAGCGACGGGCCGTTCACCCGCGTCGACGGCAGCCGGGTGACCGTGAAGCTCATGGGGGCGACGCTGCGCGCCCGCACGGCGCGTGGCCGCGGCTGGCAGGCGCTCGAACTGCCGTTCGCCGACGGGCTGGCGATGCGCGTCGTCCTGCCTGATGCCCCCGGTCCGACGCCCGCACGGCCGCAGACCGTGACCGCCGATACGCTCGCCGCGGCCGGTGCCGCACTCAAGACCGCCGCGCCGCAGCCCGTCGAGGTGGTGCTGCCCCGCTTCTCGGCGACGACCTCCCTCGACCTGCGCCCGGTGCTCGATTCACTCGGGGCGGGCGCGATGTTCACCGACCGCGCCGAGCTCGACGGCATCGGCGAGAACCTCCTCGTCCAGAAGGCCTCGCAGCAGACGCGGATCGACGTCACGGAGAAGGGCGTCACGGCGGCGGCCGTCGTCAAGATCGACGTCGGCCCGACGTCCGCGCCGCCGAGCGCGACGCGGTTCGCCGCCGACCGCCCGTTCGCCTATCAGATCGTCGACACCCGGGTCGGTCTGCCGCTCTTCTTCGGCGCCGTCACCGACCCCACGGCAGGATGAGCGAGATGGAACCTGCGACCCGGTGGATCGCCCTGCTGCGCGGCGTCAACGTCGGCGGCGTCCGGATCACGATGGCGGCGCTGCGCACTCTGCTCACACAGCTGGACCTGGCCGCCGTCGGCACGCTGCTGGCCAGCGGAAACGCCTACTTCACCGACCCGGAAGGCCGCGACCGCCCGGCGCTCACCGCGGCGATCGAAACCGCGCTCACCGAGGAGTTCGGCTACGGCGCGCGAATCATCCTCGTCGAGAAGGGCGAGCTCGCCCGCGTCGTCGACGGCTATCCCCTCGACATCCGTGAGGGCTGGCACGCCTATGTGACGTTCTGCGACGACGCGGCCGCCGTCGCCTCGTTCGACCTGCCTCGGCTGGCGCTCGACGAGAACCGCGTCGCGCTGTTCTGGGAGGCTCGCAAGGGCGACACGCTGGCGTCGACGACGTCCGCCACGATGGAGAAGCTGGCGAACCGCAAGGGCGGGCCGACCCTGACGACGCGCAATCTCAACACCTTGCGCAAGCTGCTGGAGAAGTGACTTCTCACTCGTACAGCCCCTCGACCGTCCAGCCGTCACCGGCATAGCGGACGAGCAGAGCTCCCCGTTCCGCCAGCAACAGCTGCGCCCGCGCCCGCGCCGACTCGCCCGCCCACCAGCGCTCCTCGGACAGCCACGGCCCCGCCCACCAGCTGATGTCGTAATGCCGCGACCCCCACGTCACCTCGACGGGCTCACCCGTGAACGCGCCGCGATCGGTGACGTCGACGGACTCCCCCGTCGCGTCGAGCAGCCTCACCCGTGCCTCGACGAGCACCGACGGCGCGGGCGCGGGCAGCCGGCCGGGCCACGGTGCGGCGGGATCGCGTTCGGGCAGCGGCTCGTCGCCGAACCGCGTCAACGTGATCTGGCCGGATGCCGCCCGACCGCCGCTACGCACCGGCACCCGCACCGCGTCCGGCCCGAGAACGCCCTGCACCCTGGTGAGCGCCCGCCGTGCCCGCTCGGCGCCCTCCCCCTCGCCACCCCACAGGCCCCACTGCAGCGCGGAAGCGGGCACCACCTCGACCGGTTCCAGACGCAGCGCGGCGACCGGGCCGTCGAGGCTGCCGCCGCGCCCGGTGAGCAAGCCGTCCAGCTGCCAGCGGACCCGATCAGCGGTCGCCTCCGGCGTCAGCGGCCGCGCACAGCGCCACACCCGGGGATGCTCGGTGCCCCTGTCGGTGATCGCGGTGACGGCGAGCCGCGTGCACGCCGCACCCGCACCCGCCAACCCCTCGTGCAGCCGGACGGCGAGCGCGCGCCCGACGAAGGCCGCGACGTCGACCTGGGTGAGCGGCGGATCGCAGCGCTGCTCGACGGCGAGATCGACGTCCGCCGGCACCGGTGACGGCGGACGTTCCGGCTCGGCCCGCGCCATGCGGTGCGCGAGCACCGCGTCGGGGCCGAACCGGCCCGCGACCTCCCGCCGGGACAGCACCGCGAACGCTCCGACGGTGCGCAGCCCGAGCCGCCACAGCAGATCGATGAACTCGTCGCGATCGGCCGAGCACAGGCTCGGCTCCCGCGCGAGCTCGGCGATCGGCAGCGACGCCAAGAACGCGGCACCCCCTCCCGCCGGGACCCGCGCACCCCGGAAGGCCGCGACGACGGCCGTCGACATCTCATCGGCCGCCCCGATCTGGCAGTCGACGCCGAGTGCCGACACCTCCTCCGTTAGCCGTTCGGCGGCCTGCTCCGGCGACCCGTGGTAACGCGCGGCACCCCGCTCCGGCAGCACGAGCAGGCCCGGACGCAGCGTCTCCACGCCGGACACGGTGTCGGCGAGCGCCCCGGTGATCGGCTCGAAGTGCCGGGCGTCGCGAGCGACGTCGCGGTCGGCGACGACGAGCCGCGGGCAGCGGGCCTGCGATTCCCGCTTACGCATGCCACGACGGATGCCCTCGCCGCGTGCCGCCGACGAGCAGGCGATCACCCGGCCCGCCGAGAGCACGGCGAGCGGCTCGTGCCGGTCGACGCCCGCGTCCAGCGCCGCCGCGACGGCCGGCCAGTCGGGCACCCACAGCGCCAATACACGTCCTGTGCCTGCGGTCACGCTCATCCCGCCACCGCCGACAACTGCGGACGCGCCGCCGCGAACCCGTTCTCCGGTCGAAGTGCGGTTCCGTCGGCGACCACCGTCGTCAGCCGCTCGGTGAATCCCTTGCCACTCGCCGAGATCTCGAGCCGGACGCCACCGATCCGGCGTCCACCCGGCGCGAACCGGTAGCCGCGGATCCTGGCCGACAGCATCACCGACGACCCCGGGAACCGCCCACCGGAGACGGCGAGAACCGTCCCCGCCGCGCGTGCCCGTCCGGCGCACACCCTGGCCCGGCCCGGCGTCACCGAGACACCCGTGAGATCGAGGACGACGAGGTCGACGCCGTCGACGACGATCGACGCGATCTCCACCGGATCCGGGCCCGGCTCCGGGATCGTCGCGATGCCCGAGAGCTCCGCCCCCAGCTCTGCGGCGGCGAGCAGCGACAACCGTGAGTGTCCGACGATCACCGCCTGTCCGCCCGACGCCGTCACCGATGCGAGCAGGGCAGCGAGCAGCATCCCCGCGCCACTCACCCCGACGACCTGCCCGCGCACCAGTCCGCCCGCGGGCAGGAGTTCGGCGAGCGGCGCCGGAACCGGCAACACGCCCGCGCCGCCGTCCGCCGCGGCCTGCGGAGTCCGTGTCGGGTCGGCTTCCGGCACCTCTCCGCCTCGCCGCTGCGCCGAACCCGGCTCGCCTGCGGCCACGCCGCGCCCCGACGCCGCGGTCGCGAGCATCGAGCGCAACGCCACGATCCGCTCCTCGCGGGTCGCACCGTCCCGCACGCCCGGCAGAGCCGTCACCGTCGCCCGCCGGTCTCCCCCGGCGCGCTCCTGCGTCGTCGTCATCGCTCTCCTCCAGGCCCGTAGACTCGGCCTCCGCTCACGTCACTCACTCCTCACAGCGGCTTGCGGCCACCGCGGAAGCGACTTCGATCCACTCCGCAACAGACGCCGTGGGAAGCCCGGCGAACCGGGGCAGCGGGTGAGAGCTTATCGAAACTGTTTTCTATAAATCAGCATACGGTCGCCGTGAGTCGCCCGCAACAGCCGCATCGCGATCGTCGGCGCCGCTCGGTGAACATCGTCTGTACCGGCCCGTGACGCCGTCGCGCACGACCCGCGACCCGCCGCGCGGCACCGAGGCCCTAACCTCGACGCCATGACCTCCCCTGCCTTTCCCGGCCGCCTCCTGGCCGGTCGCTACCGCGTGCGTTCGCGCATCGGGGACGGCGGGATGGGCGCGGTGTGGCTCGCCAAGGACGAACTCCTCGGCCGGGACGTCGCCGTCAAGCAGATCGCACCGCGGGGCGATTCCGCCGTCGACGCCGGTCGCCGCGACCGCGCGCTCCGGGAGGGCCGCCTCGCGGCGCAGCTCCGCAACCCGCACGTCATCGCCGTGCACGACGTCGTCATCGACTCCGACTGCCCCTGGCTCGTCATGGAGTACCTGGCCGCCCGCAGCCTCGGGCAGTTGCTCGACACCCGCGGCGTCCTCGAACCGCGACGCGCCGCACGCATCGGGGCCGACGTCGCCGAGGCGCTCACCGAATCGCACGCCGCAGGCATCGTGCACCGCGACGTCAAACCCGGCAACATCCTCGTCGCGGGATCGACGGTGAAGATCACCGACTTCGGCATCGCGGCCCTGCGCGACGACTCCGCGGAGTCGCCCATCGACCCGGCGACGCTGTCGCGATCGTCCGCCGCATCCAGCGGCGAGTCGTCCCCCGGCGAGCCGCCGGTCCGCCGGTCCGCCGACGTCATCACCGGCACCCCGGCCTACCTCGCGCCCGAGGTGGCACGCGGGCACACGCCCGACGAGCGCTCCGACGTCTACTCCCTCGGCGCGACGCTCTACGCGGCCGTCGAGGGCTCCCCGCCCCACGGCGTCGATTCCGATTCCGTGGCGCTGCTCCGTCGCGTCGCCGGGGGCGTCATCGAACCGCCTCGCAACGCGGGCGACCTCACCCCGACGCTGCTTCGTCTCCTCGAACCCAGCCCCGCCAACCGCCCGACGATGGCACAGGCCCGCGAGCAGCTCACCGCCGTCGCCGAAGGCCGTGCGAGAGCAATCGCGCCGCAGACCGATCGGCTCGCACCGGCCACCGAACACCCCGACCTCCTGGAACCGGCCGCGCGCCCGCCGAAGACCGCCCGAACCCCCGACCCGCGCCGTTTCACCGCGGTCCTGCTCGTCGTCGCCGCGATCGTCATCGTCATCGTCGCGATCCTCGTCGTCGGCGGCTGAGCGGAGTAGCCCGGGCGCTTGTCGCGAGTCCGGAGCGCCGAGGAGCCCCGCACCCGCCAAATCGTCACACCCCGCGACGGCGCCACCGGGACACCCGAACGTCAGAAGGGTGGCGGGTCGTCGTTGTAGGCGGCGGCCGCGGCGGCGCGCCCCGCCGCCTCCCGCGCCGAAGCATCAGCCTGGTCGGACTCGCGGATCATCCGGGCATACGCGCGTTCGGCTCGGACGCGGGCCTGCCACTCGACGAGCCGGTTCCGACGGGCCGGTCTGCCGGCCGGAGTCGCGCCCGGGGTGTCGTCGAACACCACACCGGCTAATCCGGGGAACAGATCGATTCCGGTGAACGCCGGGCCCGGATAGCGCCCGCCGAGCGGGCTGACGAACACCACACCACCAGCGTGCCCACGGCGAACGCTGCGGCTCGCGGCGACCTCGCCGACGTGATCGAGGTACGCATCGAGCTGAGCGTCGGGAACGTTCGGGCCGCTGTCGAGGTGTTCGATACGCCAACCGTGATGAGTCTTCCCCAGATGGTGACGCCTGCACAGATGCCCCGTGTTCGCGGTCGTCGTGTTCCCGGTCTGGTGGTTGTCGACATGATCGACATCACACCGCTCGGCCGGGCGGCTGCATCCCGGGAAACGACACACAAGGTCCCGGACCTGCAGAAACCTCACCGCCGCGGCCGTCGGACGATAGTCATCAGCTGCTTGAGACGCACGCGGCCGCGCTGACGTGTCGGACTCTGACACACCCCCAGGAGCCGGACACGCCGAGGCACGACCCACCGCCACTCTCGTGTCGCGCTGACGTGGCCGAGCCCGCGACGAACACCGCCGGCGTTTCCCGGTCGGCCGACCACCACCAGGCCGTCCGTCGCCGCCGGGCGGCCCACCGCCGCCGGGCGATCCATCGCTGTCGGGTGGCCCGTCACCGGTCGGATAGGCGCTGTCCGGGAGCAACGACACGACCCGGCCCCGGCCGGCGAGATCACGAACATGATCAGCGCTGATCACCCCATACCCGGGCAGGAACCCGGGCTGCAGGTCGGTCGGATCATCGACCGTGGACCGATTCGCCACCACATGCACCACAACCCGCCCCGTGACAGCCTCCAACGCCGCCACATCCACAGCCCGCCGAGCAGCATCCACGGCGGCCCGCCCCTCAGCGTCAGCAGCGGCCTGCCGGGCATTCTCAGCAGCCGCCCACACGGCGACGTCAGACTCCGCGGCCGATCCGTCAGAATCAGCCGACCCAGCCACCACCGGACCGGCAGGCGAGGTCACCACCGGCGACACCGTCACCGGCATTGGGGCTCGCCCGAGCAGCAGCGCGGCGGTGGCGACATCCGACATCGCTTGAGCCTGCGTCCGCCCATCACCGCCGGCGACCAGACCGCGAGCAGCGGCCCGCAAAGCCCCCTCGGCGGTGCGGCCGACCGTCGCCTCGCAGGTGATCGACAACTGCGCCATCCCGTCCCCGATGTTGCGGCACCACACCGCACGATCAGCCAACGCCACCCGACGTCTGATTCGGAGGGCGTCAGCGTCGACCTGGGCGATGATCGCGTCGATCATCGCCTCCAACCGCTGCGCCAACTGCTCGGCTTGTAGCGGCGTCAACCTGCCCGACGCCACATGAGCAAGCACCGACGGCAACAGATCACGGAACAGCAGCGCGTACCGGATGAGTCGATCAGCTTGAGCCGCACCCCGACCCAACAACGCGGCGATCTCATCCCCGGCCGCCTGCACCGGGTCCTGGTACACCTTGTTCCGGTGCCGGCCGTCGTATACCGCATACACGTCAGCGACCGCGGCCATCTGATCCACATACCCGCGCCCATGCGCCCGCGTCGCGGTCTCCAGCCGAGCAAGAACCGACACAGAACACGACCCGCCAGAACCGCCGCGAGTGCGAGTGCGTACAGCAACAGCAGACATGGTGAGCTCCCCCCGGAGTGCATCGAACGCAACATCGATAATACGCCCGCCCAGCACACCCCGCAACGCTCAACATGCACTAAACGTACAGCTGCGCTCGCGGCTCGATGTCGCCCAGCAGCCCAGCCCAGCCCAGCCCAGCCCAGCCCAGCCCAGCCCAGGAACGCCTAAACCCCGACGGCCTTGCGCAATGTCCGCACGATGAGCTCCCGCGCATCGAACCGCGACAGCCCCGCATCCCGGGTGAGGGACTGCGCCGTATAGAGCGTGGACCACAGCAGGTTCTGCACCCACAGGGCGCCCATCTGAGCGTCGATCGAGCCGTCTCGATGCCCTCGCGCCACGGCCGCAGCCAGAGGCGGGTCGACGCCTCCCGGCTCACAATCCTCCGCAGCGACGTCCGCCGCATCGCACGACTGGTCGTCCTTATATACGCCGGGCGCGAAGAACAGGACGCTGAGCAGATCACCGAGTTCGAAGTACTCCGCGGCCAGCCGGGCGACGGCATCGGCCGCGTCGCCGTTCTGCAGCCTCGCCCGCACCGTGGCAGCGTTCACCGCCTCCTCAGCGTGACGTGCGAGGGCGGCCGTCAGATCGGCGCGTTCCGGAAAATAACGATGCAGGGTGGTACGGCCGACGCGAGCGGCGGCGGCGATGTCGCCGAGCGCCGCACCGGGGTTCTTCGCCCAGGTCACGACGGCCGCGTCGAGGATCGCCTGCCGGGTGCGGGCGCGGGCGCCTGTCTCTGAGGACACGCCTAGCGAGTGTAGTTCCGACGACGCGGCACTCACACCCGACTCGATGAAACTCTATTGACTTAATACGGAACATCGGTGTTCCATTGAACCGTGGAGTCCTCTCAACAGCCCTCACTCGGGAACGTCCGCGTCCTACTGCGCTTCGCCCGACCTCACCTCTCCTCACTCGCACTCGGTCTCGTCCTCGCACTCGGCGGTTCCGTCACGGCACTCGCCACTCCGATGATCACCAAATGGATCCTCGACTCCCTCGGCACCGGCACCTCTCAGCGGTCCCATCACCGCGATGGTCGTGCTGCTCGCCGCCGGTGCCTCGATCGGGCTGATCCAGTGGATCCTCGTCGGCACCATCGCCGAACGGATCGTCCTCGACGCGCGCCGCGGCCTCATCCGGCGCTTCTTCGCCGCCACGCTCCCCGGCATTCAGGCCCGCAGCGTCGGCGAACTGGTCACCCGCGTCGGCTCCGACACCGTCCTCCTGCGGGAAGCCGCCTCGAGCGCGCTCGTCGGCATCATCAACGCCGTCGCGCTCGGCGTCGGCACCCTCGCGATGATGGCCGTGCTCGACGTGCCCCTCCTCATCACGACCGTCATCGCCGTCACCATCGTGTTCATCCTGTTCGCGCTGCTCATGCCCCGTATCGCCATCGCCGAAGCCCGCACTCAAGACGCGCTGGGCCGTCTCGGCGGAATCCTCGAAGGAGCACTGCGGGCCGTCCGGACCGTCAAGGCCTCACGCGCCGAGGCTCGCATCACCGCCCGCATCGACGCCGAAGCCCAGCAAGCGCAACGCCACGCCGTGTCCTCGGTCCGCACCACCGCCGTCGCCTGGACCATCGCCTGGACCGGCGTGCAGGGCGCCATCATCGTCATTCTCGGCTTCGGCGCATGGCGGATCGACCAAGGCTTGATGGAGGTCTCCACCCTCATCGCCTTCCTGCTCTACGCCTTCACCCTCATGGGGCCGGTCACAGAACTGTCGCAGAACATGACCGCTCTCCAATCCGGCGTCGCCGCCGCCATCCGGATCCGCGAGACCGAAGACATCCCCGTCGAAGACGACGCCCCCGTCGGCACCACCGCCTCGCCACACCCCGAGGCGCCCGTCGTGGAACTGCGCGACGTCACCTTCCGCTACCCCGACGCACCGACCGCAGCGCTCGACGACATCACCCTCACGGTCCCCCGCGCCGGACACCTGGCGATCGTCGGACCGTCCGGCGCCGGCAAGACCACGCTGCTGTCGTTGCTGCTGCGCTTCGTCGAACCCGACACCGGTGACATCCGTCTCCGCGGGATCCCCTACCACGATCTCGGCCACCAAGCCGTCCGCTCCCGCATCGCCTACGTCGAGCAGGAGACGCCGATCATCCCCGGCACCGTCCGGGAGAATCTGCTGTTCACCCACCCCGACGCGACCGAAGCCGAGATCGCCCTCGCCTTGATGCGTCTCCGCCTCGACACCGTCATCGCCGATCTTCCCGACGGCCTCGACACCCCGCTCACCGCGACCTCGTTGTCCGGCGGCCAACGCCAACGCATCGCCATGGCCCGCGCGATCCTGCGCCCCGCCGACCTGCTGCTCCTCGACGAGGCGACGGCGCAGGTCGACGCCATCACCGAGTCCGCCATCGTCGCCTGCGTCCGCGACATCGCACGCGAACACGCCGTCGTCACGGTCGCCCATCGCCTCACCACCGTCCGACACGCCGACACCATCGCCGTCGTCGAGAACGGCCGCATCCGAGCCACCGGCACCCACGAGGAACTGCTCGCCACCGACGGCCTCTACCGCGATCTGGTCACCGCCGCACAACTCGACGCCGCGCAGGTCTAGTGGCCGGATGGTCGGAGCCGGCGCGCTCAGGTGAGTATCACCAGGAATCGATCATCTAGTCGATCCGGCGCCTCGCCGCCCACCTCGTCAGCGCGTTGCGGTTGGACTGCTGGGTCTTGCGCAGCACGTTCGACGCATGCGTCTCCACGGTCTTGACGGAGATGACGAGGTCGGCGGCGATCTCGCGATAGGTGTAACCCCGCGCGAGCAGCCGCAGCACCTCCAGTTCGCGAGGCGTCAGCGAATCCAGCTCGGGATCGAGTTCCGGCTCGGGGACCGCCGACCGTCCGGTGAACGAGTCGAGCACGAAACCGGCGAGCCGCGGGCTGAACACCGCGTCCCCCTCCGCGACCCGGCGGACGGCGTCGGCGAGCTCCGGTCCGCTGATCGTCTTGGTGACGTACCCGCGCGCACCGGCCCGGATCGTCGCGATGACGTCCTCGGCGGCGTCGGAGACGCTCAGTGCGAGGAAGACCGGCGCGGATTCCAGATCGCTCACCCGGTCGATTCCGCGAGCTCCATCTCCGGTGACGCCGCGCAGCACCGCGACCCCGCCGCCCGATGGCATGTGCACGTCGAGCAGCACGACGCGCGGCCGGGTCCGCCGGATTCCCGCGACCGCCTCGGCGACCGTCCCCGCCTCGCCGACGATGACCAGATCCGCCTCTCCCGCGAGCTCGCTGCGCACCCCCGACCGGAACACGCCGTGGTCGTCGACGAGGAAGACCGTGTACCGCGTCGCCTCCGCCTCGGTCATGATGCCTCCTCACCACGCATGGGCATGACCATACTGACCTCGGTGCCCGCCCCGGGTGCCGACTTGACCCGCACCTCCCCGCCTCGCCGCCGGACACGCGCCTCGATCGACCGCGTCAGCCCCTGCCGGT
Organism: Mycobacteriaceae bacterium; assembly: GCA_044222225.1. GTDB lineage: Bacteria > Actinomycetota > Actinomycetes > Mycobacteriales > Mycobacteriaceae > JBGANR01. Next base: position 250,977 of record JBGANR010000001.1, on the reverse strand, counting down.
CGTCGGCGACGGCGTCACGATCGAAGCCGACACCGCGATCACGGACGAACACCTCGATGCGGTCCGGCGCCACCTCCGAGTAGACGTCGACGCGCTTGACCTCGGCGTGCTTCGCGGCGTTGACGAGCGCCTCCCGCGCCGCCTGCACGAGCGCCGACTCACGCTCGAAGTCGGCGCCCAGCGGCGCGTCCCCGACTGTGACGACGTCCACGTCGATGCCGTAGCCGTCCTCGACCTCCGCCGCGGCCGCGGCGAGCAGCGCCGCGAACGACACCGCCGCGGCCGCGGGATCGCCGAACAGATAGCGTCGCAGCTCCCGCTCCTGGCTGCGGGCGAGCCGCTGCACCTGCTCCGGGTCGCCGCTGCGCTTCTGGATGAGGGCAAGCGTCTGCAGCACCGAATCGTGCAGGTGAGAGGCGATCTCCTCGCGCTCGGCCGTCCTGATCCGGGCCGCCCGCTCGGCGCCGAGGGCCTGGACGAGACGCATCCACAGCGGCACCGTGAGCAGTACGACGCCGGCGAGCGTCGCGAGCGCGGCGACCAGCGCGGTGCCCAGCCCGGCGAGATCGGTGCGGTCGACCACCATGACGACGAGCCCGGTGAGCACGAGCGTCGCCCCGCCGGTGATCCGGGTCCAGACGAGCATGCGCGCCGTACGGGTCGCGGTGACGTCGAACTCCCGCCAGACGACGGCCGCACCGACCGCCACGACGAGCAACGGCACGAGATAGGCCGCCGGCGTCCCGGACGCCACGGCCCCCTCCAGCGCCAGGGCGCCGCCGCACAGCCCGATGAGCAGCCAGCCGACCCGGCGCTCCTCCTTGCTCGCCGGCACGGTGTCCGTGCCCGGCGGGCAGCAGATCCACAGCAGCCCGTAGCCGACGACGCCCGCCCCGCCGAGCGCCGCGAGCACGACGAACACGAGCCGTACGTGCAGCACCGAGAACCCCGTGTGATCGGCGACACCCCCGGCGACGCCGCCCAGCACGCGTCCGCCCACCCGTCGCCGGACGCGCGGCGGATAGGCGGCGGAGGGCAGGGCGAACCCGGGTGTCGACATGTCTCGATCCTGACACGGCACCGGTGCCCGGGGCATCGGGGAAACCACCGGGATCGCGGCCCCACGACACCCCGCGACATGGGGGAAAGATCAGGGTGGCACCCGATGTCCCGCAGCCGCCGCACCGGCGACGATGAGAACCATGGACACCACCACCCCCGATCTCCGGGCCGAGCTCGCCGACATGTGGCGCACCCGGCCCGTCCGCGCTCCCCGCGACGGCGTCTTCGGCGGCGTCTGCGTCGCCATCGGCCGTCGCTATCAGATCGACCCGATGCTCATCCGCGTCGCATTCGTCGTCGCCACGACGCTCGGGGGCGGCGGCATCATCGCCTACATCGCCGGCCTCATCACCTTCCCTCGCGGTACCGCACCGGCCCAGCCGCCACCGGTCGCGTGGCAGGGACGCAGCCGGTTCCGCGACGCGCTCACCCATCCGCCGACGATCATCGCGCTTGTCATCGCACTCATCGTCATCGGCGACATCGGACCGGGTCCGATCGGCGCGGGTTTCCCCGTCGGGGCCGCCGCGCTGGCTCTGCTCTGGTACGTCCTCTACCGACGGACACCCCAGGCGCCGCCCGGGACGTCGGCGGCCGAGCTCAGCGGCGCGAAGGCCGCGGCCGTCGACGCCGGTTCCTTCGGCGCCGCCGCACGGCAGGTCGCCGACGCCGTGTCCGGCGCCGTCTCGAACGCCACCGCACCGCCGCAGGCCGCGGCGGCAGGGCTCAAGACCGACGCCGACAGCCCCCTGCCGCCGTCCTGGGATCCGCTGGGTGTGGCACCGTTCGCCTGGGATCTGCCCGAGCCCAGCCCGCCGCCACCGCCGCCGGCCCCGCGCTCGAGGTACACCCCCGCGGTCCTGGCCGTGACGCTGCTCGTCACCGGCGTGGGCATCGGAGCGAGCGCGCTCGGCATCGCCTGGTTCACGCCGTTGACCATCGCGTCGCTCTCACTGGCCGTGCTCGCCGCCGGTCTCGTCCTCGGCGGCCTGCTGCGCCAGGGCGCCGGACTCATCGTCCCGGCGATCCTGCTCGCGGCGGGCGTGGCGGTGGCCTCCGCCGGACCGTTCCAGCAGATCGAGGAGGGCGTCGGCTCCCGTGCGTACACGCCCTCGGCCGAAGCCGAGCTGAGCGAGCGCTACTCGCTCGGCCTGGGCGAGATCGAACTGGATCTACGGCAGCTGACACTCACGGCCGACCGGGACGTCGAGGTCTCCGTCGGCACCGGCCAGATCACCGTGCGCGTCCCGAAGGGCATGCGGATCGAGGCCGACTGCGACGTCGCCACCGGCGACACCGCCTGCGACGTCCCCGGCAATCCGGCGACCGGTCCGACCCTCCGGCTGCACGCCACCGCCGGACTCGGTGAAGTGGAGGTGCATCGTGACTGAGCCGATGATCCCGCCCGCGGCGGCCGATGCGGCCCCGCTCGGGAAGAACGCCTTCGAGAACGGCACAGGTCCCTTCGGGCCGGACCCGTTCCGCAAGGCCACACTCGTCGAGAGCCCCGTGCCGGACCCGTTCGTCCCCGCGCCACCGCCGGCCGCCTACGACGTCGGCCCCCGCGTCGACGACGGCGGCCGCCGGATCTCGCGGAGCGGCGGCGATCAGGCGGCCCGCCGGAGCAGCGGCGGAGCTCAGCTCATCGTCGGCGTCGCCGCGGGCGGGGTGGCCGTCTGGAGCCTGGCCGGCGCCCCCGACTGGACGGGAACCGCCGTCACCTGGCTCGCGGCGGCCGGTGCGATCGTCGCCGCACTGGTGTTCCTGCTCGTCGCGATCCGTCGCTGACGGCGACCGCTCCCCAGATGTCCGCCTCAGCGGGGCGCCGAGGACATATGCTCCTCGGCGCTTCGCTGAGCCGGACATCCGGGGAGGTCATCACTCCCACTCGATGGTGCCCGGCGGCTTGCTCGTCACGTCGAGCACCACGCGGTTGACGTCGGCCACCTCGTTCGTGATACGCGTCGAGATCTGTTCCAGCACCTCGTACGGCACGCGGGTCCAGTCGGCGGTCATGGCGTCCTCGCTCGAGACCGGACGCAGCACGATCGGGTGGCCGTAGGTGCGGCCGTCGCCCTGCACGCCGACGCTGCGGACGTCGGCGAGCAGGACGACCGGGCACTGCCAGATCGTGCCGTCGAGCCCGGCCGCCGTCAGCTCCTCGCGGGCGATGAGGTCCGCGGCCCGCAGGATCTCCAGCCGCTCGGCCGTCACCGCCCCGACGATGCGGATGCCCAGGCCCGGCCCCGGGAAGGGCTGGCGGCCGACGATCTCCTCCGGCAGACCGAGCTCGCGGCCGACGGCCCGCACCTCGTCCTTGAAGAGCAGCCGCAGCGGCTCGACCAGCGAGAACTCGAGGTCGTCGGGCAATCCGCCGACATTGTGATGGCTCTTGATGTTGGCCGTGCCGGTGCCGCCGCCGGACTCGACGACGTCCGGGTACAGGGTGCCCTGGACGAGGAAGTCCACCGGACCGGCGCCGTCGGAGACGACGTCGGTGACGGCCCGCTCGAAGCTGCGGATGAACTCCCGGCCGATGATCTTGCGCTTGCCCTCCGGGTCGGACACCCCGGCCAGCGCGGCCAGGAAGGCGTCCGCCTCGTCGGCCGTCACCAGCTTCGCACCCGTCGCGGCGACGAAATCCTGCTGCACCTGCTCGCGCTCACCGGCCCGCAGCAGTCCGTGGTCGACGAACACGCACGTCAGCCGGTCGCCGATCGCCCGCTGCACGAGCGCCGCCGCGACGGCGGAATCGACGCCGCCGGACAGACCGCAGATCGCCCGGCCGTCGCCGACCTGCGCGGCGACGTCCGCGATGAGCTGCTCGGCGATGTTCGCCGCCGTCCAGGTCGGCTCCAGGCCGGCGATCTCGTAGAGGAACCGCGTCAGCACCTGCTGGCCGTGCGGGCTGTGCAGCACCTCCGGGTGGTACTGGACGCCGGCCATCCGTCGCTCGGTGCACTCGAACGCGGCGACCGGTGCGCCCGGCGTCGACGCCGTGACGGCGAAGCCCTCCGGCGCCACGGTGACCGCGTCGTTGTGGCTCATCCACACCGGATGCCCCTCCGGCAGTCCCGCGTGCAGCACCCCGCCCGCCGGCGTGAGCACCGTCCGGCCGAACTCCCGGCCGTTCGTGTTCTCGACGGTGCCGTCGAGCGCGCGCGTCATCGACTGGAAGCCGTAGCAGATGCCGAACACCGGCAGTCCCAGCTCGAACACCTCCGGGTCGAGACTCGGCGCGTCCTCGGCGTAGACGCTGGCCGGCCCGCCGGAGAGCACCAGCGCCGCGGGGTTCTTGGCCCGCACCTCGGCGGCCGTGATCGTGTGCGGCACGACCTCCGAGTACACCCTCGCCTCCCGCACCCGACGGGCGATGAGCTGGGCGTATTGAGCGCCGAAGTCGACGACGAGGACGGGCCGCGGGGACTGTTCCGGTGCACTCACGCGGATGAGTCTAGTCAGCGGTCCGAAATTCTGTCGTACCCCGTCTGTACGTTGAGTTCACCCGCCCGGGACGGACGACTCGGGCACACGAGAGGAGCAAGAACACATGTCATCGCCGCAGACCTCGACGACGGGAGACGTCGCATGACGACCGAACCCTCCGGAGAGGTGATCCTCTACCAGCGTGACGACGGCGCTCCGGCACTGGAGGTGCGGCTGGACGCGGAAACGGTGTGGCTGACCCAGCAGCAGATCGCGGAGCTGTTCCAATCTTCGCGCAGTAACATCGTCGAGCACCTCCAGCATGTCTACGACGAGGGTGAACTGGACGAGACGGCAACCTGTCGGAGATTCCGACAGGTTCGAGTCGAAGGTTCACGTCACGTGACTCGAACGCTGCCCTTCTACAACCTCGACGCGATCATCTCCGTCGGGTATCGGGTCAAGAGCAAGACCGCCACCCGGTTCCGCATCTGGGCCACCTCGCGGCTACGTGAGTACCTCGTCACGGGCTACGCGATCAACGAGCGGCGCCTGGAACAGCTGGGTTCCATCGTGCAGATTCTCGCCCGCTCGACGGACGAGGTCGTCGCGGGCGTCGCCGATGTGCTCGCCGGGTACGTGCCCGGCCTCACCCTGCTGCGTGACTACGACGAGGGTTCGTTGAACGCCGCGCCGCGTGCGACGCCCGGGTGGACGCTGACACTCGACGAGGCACGCGCGACCATCGCACGGGTCGCCGCCGAGTTCCCGGCGGACGCACTGCTGGGAAACGAGCGCGGAAACGCCCTCGACGGCATCGTCGCCACCATCTACCAGGGATTCGGCGGGCAGGATTTCTATCCGACGGTCGAGGAGAAGGCCGCGAACCTGCTCTATTTCGTGGTCAAGGACCATCCGCTCTCCGACGGCAACAAGCGCAGTGCCGCAGCACTGTTCGTCACGTTCCTCGCCAAGAACGGCGTCCTGTACGACGCCGACGGCGCGGCCCGGATCACCAACAACGCCTTGGCCGCCATCACCCTCATGGTGGCGATGAGCGCCCCGAAGGAGAAAGAACTCATGGTGGCCCTCGTCATCCGCATGATCGAGGAGGACGCCGCTTGATCCCCCGCTATCGATCCGAGCGCACCGGCGTGATCGGCAGGCGCAGCGCTCCGGGGGCCGACGCCGGCACGACCGGCGCCTTCGGCTCGACCGGCGAGATCCGGGTGTACCCCGGCCCCTGCTCGGGCCGGGTGTCGGCCTCGCCCTTGTTCGGCCAGAGCGCCGCCGCCCGCTCGGCCTGCGCGCAGATCGACAGCGACGGGTTGACGCCGAGGTTCGCCGTGATCGCCGCCCCGTCGACGACGTAGAGGCTCGGGTAGTTCCACACCCGGTGGTAGGGGTCGACGACGCCGGTGGCCGGATCGTCGGAGATGACGCAGCCGCCGAGGTAGTGCGCGGTGAGCGGCACGTTGAAGATGTCGCCCCACGTCCCACCGGCGAGCCCGCCGGGCAACTTGTCGGCCATCCGTCGCACCGCCTCGTTGCCGGCCGGGATCCACGTCGGGTTCGGCTCGCCGTGGCCCTGCCGGCTCGTGACGTACCGGAACGGCCCGCGCCTGCGCCGATACGTCGTCAGGGAGTTGTTGGTCGACTGCATGACGAGGGCGATGACGGTGCGCTCACTCCAGCCCTTCACCCACAGCAGCCGCACCAGCAGGAACGGGTTGCGCACGACCTGCTTGAGGAACTGGCCGAAGCGGTTGCGCCGGCTGCCCCCGTCGGTGAGCGCCGTCTGCAGATAGGCCATCGCGTTGGAGCCCTTGCCGTAACGCACCGGTTCGATGTGCGTGTTCGGCTCCGGGTGGAACGACGACGTGATGGCGACGCCTTCGGAGTAGTCGGACGCCGGATCGTACTTGCGGGACATCGCACCGAGGATCGACTCGGAGTTGGTGCGGGTCAGCACGCCCATCGAGTCGGAGAGCCGCGGCAGCGTCGTCTCCTTGGCCGCGTGCATGAGCTTCTGCGTGTTGAAGGTGCCCGCGGCCATGACGACGTTGTGCGCCGTGTACGTCCGCGACCGCGCCCCGAGCGGCCCCCACGCCGACGAGCCGCGCGTCCGCACCTCCCAGACGCCGTCGGCGCGCTGCTCGAGCCCCGTGACGGTGGTGCGCTCCAGAACACGGGCACCGCTGCGCTCCGCAAGCCCGAGATAGTTCTTGACCAGCGTGTTCTTGGCGCCGACCCGGCAGCCCGTCATGCAGGAGCCGCACTCGGTGCAGGCGGTGCGCTCCGGCCCGGCACCGCCGAAGTACGGGTCCGGCACGATCTCGCCGGGCGCTCCCCGGCCGCCGGTCTTCTCGCCGAAGAAGACGCCGACCGGCGTCGAGACGAACGTGTCGCCGACGCCCATCTCCTCGGCGACCTCCTTCATCACCCGGTCGGAGTTGGTGAAGGTCGGGTTCTTCACGACGCCGAGCATGCGACTCGCCTGGTCGTAATAGGGGGACAGCTCGTCCTCCCAGTCCGTGATGTGTCCCCACTGCGGGTCGGTGAAGAACGGCGTCGGCGGCTTGTACAGCGTGTTCGCGTAGTTCAGCGACCCGCCGCCGACCCCGGCACCGGCCAGGATCATGACGTCTTTGAGCAGGTGGATCCGCTGGATACCGAGCAGACCGAGCTTCGGCGCCCACACGAACTTGCGCAGCCGCCAACTCGTCTTGGCGAACTGCTCGTCGGAGAACCGCCGCCCGGCCTCGACGACACCGACGTCGTATCCCTTCTCGACGAGCCGCAACGCCGTGACGCTGCCGCCGAATCCGGAACCGACGATGAGCACGTCGAAATCGACCTTCGCCGCCATTGGCTGTCCTCCTGAGGGCTGTCAGGTGACACGGCGATTCCTGTAACCGCCGCACACAGGTACAGCGAGTCTAGCGGACGCCGACGCCCAGAAAGTCAGGAGCCGACCGTGAGCTCCACCTTCTGGAACTCCTTGAGGTCGCTGTAGCCCGCCTTCGCCATCGCCCGGCGCAGGCCGCCCACGAGGTTGAGCCGGCCCGACGGATCGGCGGTCGGACCGCCGAGCACGACGTCGAGCCCCGGCGCCGACGCGTCCCGATCGCACGTGCCGAAGATCGTGCCGCGAGGCAGCGACGGGTGCGCGGCCGCGCTCGGCCAGAACCAGCCGCGGCCGGGCGCCTGCGCGGCCCGCGCGAGCGGCGCACCGAGGACGGCGGCGTCGGCGCCGCAGGCGATGACCTTGGCGAGGTCGCCCGAGGTCGCGATGTCGCCGTCGGCGAGGACGTGCACGTAACGGCCGCCGGTCTCGTCGAGGTACTCCCGACGCGCCGCGGCGGCGTCGGCGATGGCCGTCGCCATGGGCACACCGATGCCGAGGACGTTGCGGGTCGTCGTGGCGCCCTCGAGCGAGCCGTAGCCGACGATGACGCCCGCGGCTCCCGTCCGCATCAGGTGCAGCGCCGTGCGATGGTCGCTGACGCCGCCCGCGATGACGGGCACTTCGAGGTCGGCGATGAAGGTCTTGAGGTTGAGCGGGCCGTCCTCGGTGCTGACGTGCTCGGCCGAGATGATCGTGCCGTGGATGACGAGCAGATCCGCGCCGGCCGCGACGACCGCGGGCGTCAGGGCCCGGGCACGCTGCGGCGAGACCCGTACCGCGGCGGTGACGCCGGCGTCACGCACCCGCGCGACGGCGTCCGACAGCAGCCCGGTGTCGAGCGGCGCGGCGTGCAACTGCTGCAGCAGCGCCGAAGCCTTCGCCACGTCGCCGTTCTCGGCGAGGCCGACGACCTCGGCCAACTTCGCATCGGCGTCCCGGTGCCGGGCCCACAAGCCCTCACCGTTGAGGACGCCGAGCACTCCGAGCCGTCCCATCTCGATGACGAACTCGGGCGAGCCGAGCGCGTCCGTGGGATGGGACAGCACCGGGGCGTCGAAGCGGTAGGCGTCGATCTGCCAGGCCGTCGAGACGTCCCTGGCCGACCGCGTCCGCCGGTTGCAGACGATGTTGACGTCCCCCAGCTCGAACGTCCTGCGGGCCGTCCGGCCCATGCCGATGTCGACGATGTCGCGCACGCGTGATCCTTTACTCTGTCCGCCCGGCGAGGCGATTCAGCGGGAAGTGTAGTTCGGGGCCTCGACGGTCATCGTGATGTCGTGCGGATGGCTCTCCTTGAGCCCCGCCGCGGTGATCTGCACGAAGCGCGCCTCCTGCAGCTCCTCGATGGTCGAGCTGCCGGTGTAGCCCATCGCGGCACGCAGTCCGCCGCTGAGCTGGTGGATGACCTGGCTGAGCGGACCGCGGAACGGCACCCGCCCCTCGATGCCCTCGGGAACGAGCTTCTCCTCCGACAGGACGTCGTCCTGGAAGTAGCGGTCCTTGGAGAAGGACCGGCGCTCGCCCGGCTTGCCGCGGCCGCGCATCGCGCCGAGGCTGCCCATGCCGCGGTAGCTCTTGAACTGCTTGCCGCCCACGAGGATGAGCTCGCCCGGCGATTCGCCCGTGCCGGCGAGGAGGGAGCCGAGCATCGCCGTCGACGCGCCGGCGGCGAGCGCCTTGGCGATGTCGCCGGAGAACTGCAGACCACCGTCGGCGATGACGGGCACGCCCGCCCGCTTGCACGTCGCGACGGCCTCCATGATGGCCGTGATCTGCGGGGCGCCGACGCCGGCGACGACGCGCGTCGTGCAGATCGAACCGGGTCCGACGCCGACCTTGACGGCGTCGGCGCCCGCGTCGACGAGCGCCCGGGCGGCCTCCCGCGTCGCGACGTTGCCACCGACGATCTCGACGCCCGAGCCGACCTCGGACTGCAGCTTGGAGACCATCTCCAGCACCTTGTGGTTGTGGGCGTGGGCCGTGTCCACGACGATGACGTCCACCCCGGCGTCGACGAGCGCCATCGCCCGCTCCCACTGGTCGCCGCCCGTGCCGATCGCGGCGCCGACGAGGAGCCGGCCGTCGGAGTCCTTGGTCGCGTTCGGGTGCTGCTCCGTCTTGACGAAGTCCTTGACCGTGATGAGGCCCGTCAGCCTGCCGGCGCCGTCGACGATCGGCAGCTTCTCGATCTTGTGCCGGCGCAGCAACCCGAGCGCGGCGTCCGCGGAGACGCCCTCGCGCGCCGTGACGAGCGGCGACTTCGTCATGACCTCGGCGACCGAGCGCTCGAGGTCGACCTCGAAGCGCATGTCGCGGTTGGTGATGATGCCGACGAGCTCGCCGCGCTCATCGGTGACCGGCAGCCCCGAGATCCGGTAGCGGGCGCACATGTCGTCCACCTCACGCAGCGTGTTCGACGGCGAGCAGGTGACCGGGTCGGTCACCATCCCGGCCTCCGACCGCTTGACCGTCTCCACCTGCGACGCCTGCTCGGCGATCGACAGGTTGCGGTGCAGCACGCCCATACCCCCGGCCCGGGCCATCGCAATCGCCATGCGCGCCTCGGTGACGGTGTCCATCGCCGAACTGACGAGCGGCACCCGCAGGCGGATCCGCTTCGTCAGCTGACTGGAGGTGTCGACCTCGCTCGGAATGACGTCGGAGGCCGCCGGCAGCAGCAGGACGTCGTCGAACGTCAAGCCGAGCATCGCCACCTTGCCGGGATCGTCGCCTCCCGTGTACGGCCTCGTGCCCATGCCGACGTTGCTCATTCGCTCTCCCTCACAAACCCGTAATTCTCATGCGCGCGGTGTCTCCATCGTATGGCGCCGGTCTGAGTGGCGTTCCGGGCCCCGCGGTCGATACCGTGGAGAGGTGCGAGACGACATGCCTGCCGGACTGCCGCCGGACCCCTTCGCGGAGGATCCGGTGGATCCGACGGCGGCTCTCGACGCCCTCGATCCGCCGCAGCCCCTCGATGCCGCCGAGCGCCTCGCCGTCGAGGAGGACCTCGCCGATCTCGCACTCTACGAGTCCCTCCTCTCCGGGAAGGGCGTACGCGGGCTCGTCGTCGCATGCGAAGACTGCCACGAGGACCATTACCACGACTGGGACATGCTGCGCGCAAACCTGCTCCAGCTGCTCGTCGACGGCTCGGTCCGCCCGCACGAACCCGCCTACGACCCTCGTCCCGACGACTACGTCACCTGGGAGTACTGCCGCGGCTACGCGGACGCCGTCCACGGCCACCTGAACTGACCCGGCCTGAGCCGACTCAGCCGCCGGGCCGCACCGTCACGGTGCGCGTCGTGCGCGGCGTCTCCCACGTCGGCAGCGGGGTGATCGTCACCGTCCGCGGCGGAGCCGTCTCCGTCTTCGTCTCCCCCGGCACCGTCTTCGTCTCGGTGACCGTCGCCGTCCGGGGCCGGCCGACCACGGCCTTGCCGGCCTTCTCGTAGGCCTCGATGGTCGCCTTCAGTCCGTCGATCCGCTGCTGCAGAAGATCACGATCGGTGCCCGTCACCTCCGGGAGGCGATCCTGCGCCTCCTTGACCTTGGCCTTCGCAACGTCGACCTTGCCCACCTGCAACGCGTCGTCGCCCGCGGTGACGACGCCGCGCACGTCGACGGCAACGGCCGTCTGCTGCGCCTGCTCGGCGAACATGGCCTGCTTGACACCCCACAGCGGATCACCGGGGTTCGCCGTGTAAGCGGCCGTCGAGACGCCGCCGAACACGACCGCGCAGGCCGCGGCGGCACCGGCGACGAGCTGCAGCCGGCGGATCCCGATCTTGCGGGCCCGGCGACGGGCCGAACCGCTGATCGCCGTGGCGGCGTCGTCCACGGACGGCCCCTCCGGGATCGGCGACTCGACGAGCTCGGCACGCCAGGTCACGAGCATGTCGGCCAGCAGATCGGCGTCGGGATCGTCACTGTCCGGATAGCGGCCGGCCGCGATCGCTTCGAGGAAGGCGTCGTCGCGGTAGACGAGGTCGAGGTCGACCGGGGTCACATCGACGGATTCGTCACGGTTCTCATCCCCACGCATCTCGTTCACCCGCCTTTCCCACCTCCGTCTTCAAACGCGCCAAGGCGCGATGCTGTGCCACGCGGACCGCGCCGGGCGTGCTGCCCACCGCCGTCGCCGTCTCCTCCGCCGACAGGCCGACGACCAGTCGCAGCATGACGATCTCACGCTGCTTCTCGGGCAGCGTCTCCAGGAGCCGTGCCATGCGTCTGGAGAGGTCCGACTGCAGCGCCACCTGTTCCGGACCCGATTCGACGCTCATCGACTCGGGGATCTCGTCCACCGGCTCCGCACGATTGCGTGCGGCGCCTCGGTGCGCGTCGGCGACCTTGTGCGAGGCGATGCCGTACACGAACGCCATGAAGGGCCGGCCCTGGTCGCGATACCGCGGCAACGCCGTCATGACTGCCATGCACACCTCCTGCGCGATGTCGTCTGCGGACAACGAATGACGCTCGGCGACGCCGACCCGTGCACGGCAATACCGCACGATCATCGGACGGATACTCGCGAGCACGGTGGCGATCGCACCCCTGTCGCCCTGCGTGGCAGCTGCGACAGCGACATCAAGCTCGTCACCTGCCAATGTCATCGGGAAAGACTGTCCTCGCGTTACGGCGCACGGCTTTCGGCGCTGGGTGGGCTGGGCTGCGCGGCGGAGGTTCTGACGGCGCGAATGCCACTCTAGCGATCGTGGCCCGGGTTTTACTCACTGTCGACCATCCAGGCCACAGCGTCACCGTCGCAGCCCGGCCTCCAGTTCACCGGCCGCCCAGCCGTATTCGTGGGCCCCACCGGGGACGACGCCCGCGGCGAGCAGCAGCGACGCCCACTCCAGCGGACGCTGCCCGGCCCGACGCGCCGCCCCGAGCACCGCCTCGGCTCGTCCGGCCGCCCCCGGTTCCCCCGCCCGGACGGCCGCGACGATGAGCTCGCTCTTGACCCGGTGGCGCAGTGACGGGCAGCACGAGGCGTCGGACGCCGCGACGAGGGCCGCCGCCCCCCGCGCGGCGCCCTCCCGGTCGCCCGCGACGAGAGCGAGCTCGGTCGCCACCCATTCGCGTCGCAACCGCAGCCGGCCGGCGCCGAACCAGCCCGCCGCCGGATCGAGCTCGTCCAGCGCCGCGTCCAGCCGCGTCAGGCAGCGCCGGGCCGCCCCGATCCGGCCGCGGCCGAGATCGTCGGCGACGAGCCCGGTCAGGGCGTCGGCCGCCTGCCAGGGCTCGCGCGCCGCGAGCAGCGCAGCCCCGTCCAGCGCCGCGGCCGCCGTGTGCCCGCCGAGCTGGCGCACGTGTGACGCGCGCGTCGACGCGGCGGCCGAACGCCAGCCGGCGTCCCGGGCGAGGTCGGCGAGCAGCGTCGCCGCGACGGCGTAACGACCGATTCCGCCCGCCGCGACGGCGGCCGCCCAGCGCGCAGCGGGGCCGTCGTCCGCGGACACCGGCGGCACCAGTCCCGGCGACGCGCCGAATGAGCATTCGGCGAAGCGCCCGAACGACTCCCATGTTTCATCCGTGTGACACGGGAGTCGGAATTCTGTTTGCATGAACGTAACCTCTGCCTCCGCGTCCTTATCGCCGTAATGCGCCACCGTGAATCCGCGTCCGTCAAGCATCACAGCAACGCCGATGAAACAGCCCTGAACTGCCACGATGTCTCTTGCCTGACGACATTTCCCGCCTCCGCGGGCGGTGCATCCGGTCGCGGATAATAGGGAATGCGCATATGACGCGGGGAGCGATCGAGATTTGACCGAGCGGGAATCACGTCGCTAGCGTAAGCGCTGAGAATTTCGCCCACATCGGCGTGGGTGGCCGCGCCCGCGGCTGCCGCCGGACGGCATGCCGCTCGACGATCTGGAGCGAAGCCATGCCGCAGCCCCACGAACTCCCCGGACCCAACTCCGACATGTGGGATTGGCAGATGAAGGGCCGCTGCCGCGGCGTCGACTCCTCCGTCTTCTTCCACCCCGAGGGCGAGCGCGGCCGCGCTCGGATGCAGCGCGAGCGCAGGGCCAAGGCCCTCTGTCACGAGTGCCCCGTCATCGTCGCCTGCCGCGAGCACGCCCTCACGGTCGCCGAACCATACGGCGTCTGGGGCGGGCTCTCGGAGTCCGAACGGGCCCTCATCGCCAAGCGCGGCGGCGGACGCCGACTGGCGGGCTGACGAGACGCGAAGGCCGGGAGGGCGATCGCCCTCCCGGCCTCGTGGTGTCCCCGAGACGCGTCAGTGCCCGTGACCGTGCGCGGACGTGTTCTCGTCGGCGTCGACGACGGCGGCCTCGGTGGTGAGGATCATCCGCGCCACCGACGCCGCGTTGGCGACGGCCGAACGGGTGACCTTGACCGGGTCGACGATGCCCTGGGCCAGCAGATCGCCGTACTCACCCGTCGCGGCGTTGAAGCCGTGACCGGCCGGCAGGTCCGCGACCTTGTGGACGACGACGGCGCCGTCCTCGCCCGCGTTCGCCGCGATCCAGTACAGCGGCGCCTCCAGCGCCTTGCGGACGACGCGCACGCCGAGCGCCTCGTCCCCGGACAGGCTCGCCTCGAGATCGGCCAGCGACGCCGCGATGCGCACGATGGCGGAGCCGCCGCCGGCGACCACACCCTCTTCGACCGCGGCCTTGGCGGCCGCGACGGCGTCCTCGACGCGGTGCTTCTTCTCGTACAGCTCGGTATCGGTGGCGGCGCCGACACGGACGACGGCGATGCCGCCCGCCAGCTTCGCCAGCCGCTCACTGAGCTTCTCCCGATCCCAGTCGGAATCGCTGGCCGCCAGCTCCGCCTTGAGCTGCGCGACGCGCCCCGCGACGGCGTCGGCGCTGCCCGCGCCGTCGACGATCGTGGTCGTGTCCCGATCGACGACGACGCGCCGAGCCGAGCCGAGATGCTCGAGGGTCGCCGTGGTGGCCGACAGCCCGATGTCCGAGCTGATGACGGTGCCACCGGTCGCGACGGCGAGATCCTCGAGGAACGCCTTGCGCCGGTCCCCGAAGAACGGCGCCTTGACCGCCACGACGCGCAGCGTCTTGCGGATCGCGTTGACGATGAGCGTGCTCAGCGGCTCACCCTCGACGTCCTCGGCGACGATGAGCACCGGCTTACCCGACTGCGCGACCTTCTCCAGCAGCGGCAGGAAGTCCGGCAGCGACGTCACCTTGTCCCGGTGCAGCAGGACGTAGGCGTCGGTGAGGACGGCCTCCTGCGTCTCGGGATCGGTGATGAAATACGGCGAGAGGTAGCCCTTGTCGAACTGAACGCCCTCGGTGAAGTCCAGCTCGGTGGCGAGCGTGTTGCTCTCCTCGACGGTGACGACGCCGTCGGCGCCGACCCTCGTCATGGCCTCGCCGACGAGCGCGCCGATCTCCGGGTCACGCGAGGACACCGTCGCGACGTGCGCGATCGCGTCCTTGCCCTCGACCGGGGTCGCGACGGCCAGCAGCGCCTCGCCCACCGCGTCGGCGGCCAGGCCGATGCCGCGGCCGAGACCGATCGGATTCGCGCCGGCGGCGAGGTTGCGTAGTCCGGCCTTGACGAGCGCCTGGGCGAGCACGGTCGCCGTCGTCGTGCCGTCACCGGCGACGTCGTTGGTCTTGGTGGCGACCGACTTGACCAGCTGGGCGCCGAGGTTCTCGAAGTGATCCTCGAGCTCGATCTCCTTGGCGATCGTCACACCGTCGTTGGTGACGGTGGGGCCGCCGTACGCCTTGCCGAGCACGACGGTCCGGCCGCGCGGGCCGAGCGTCACCTTGACGGCCGCCGCGAGGGCGTCGACGCCGCGCTCCATGGCGCGCCGCGCTTCCTCGTTGAATGCGATGTCCTTAGCCATATGCGGCTCTCTTCTCCTGATGCGGAACGGGAACTGACGCGAGCCGCCCCGGGGCCGCAATGGGCCACCGGGGCGGATCCGTCACATGGGCGGCGTCAGCGCTCGACGACGGCCAGGATGTCGCGGGCGGAGAGAATGAGGTACTCCTCGGCGCCGATCTTGATCTCGGTGCCGCCGTACTTGCTGTAGATGACGGTGTCGCCTTCCTTGACGTCCACCGGGATCCGAGTGCCCTTGTCGGTCACGCGACCCTCGCCGACGGCGATGACCTTGCCCTCCTGCGGCTTCTCCTTGGCCGTGTCGGGGATGACCAGGCCGGAAGCGGTGGTCGTCTCGGCCTCGACGGCCTGGACCACGACCTTGTCCTCGAGCGGCTTGATGTTCGCCACGATTGAAACCCTCCAGTTCAGGGGAAACGTGCGCCGACCGGTGGCCGGCGCGTGCTGAGAAAGTACGTGCGGACTTCCGGCGCGTTCCGTCGTCGCGGGTGCCGAAACGCGCGGCAGTGCCACTTGGCACTCTATACCGCTGAGTGCCAGCACTCAAGGAAGCCGTGCGCCAGAGGCGACCCGCCGAGAGCCGACACTCCGCCGAGTGCCGGCCCGCAAGGACGCCGCGGCCCGCTCAGTAGCGGCTCGTCGACACGGCCATCGCCGGGTCCGTCGCCACGGCGAGATCGGACGGCTCGGCGCCACCGGCGATGAGGTGAGCGCCGTAGCACGCGATCATCACGCCGTTGTCCGTGCACAGCCGGGGCTTCGGCACCCGCAGGGCGATGCCCGCCGCGGCGCAGCGTTCCTCGGCGAGGGAACGGATGCGGCTGTTGGCCGTCGCACCGCCGCCGAGCACCAGCGTCGACACGCCGGCGTCCTCGCAGGCCCGGACGGCCTTCGCGGTGAGGACGTCGGCGACGGCCTCCTGGAACGACGCCGCGACGTCGGCGACCGGCACGACGCCGCCCACCCGCTCGACGCCCTCGACGTAGCGGGCGACGGCCGTCTTGAGTCCGGAGAAGCTGAACTGACAACGCCCGTCCCGAGGACCGGACATGCCGCGTGGGAAGGCGATCGCCGCCGGGTCGCCGTCGCGGGCGAGTCGGTCGATGACCGGCCCGCCCGGATAGCCGAGGCCGAGCAGCCGGGCGACCTTGTCGAAGGCCTCCCCCGCCGCGTCGTCGACGGTGGTGCCGAGCTCCTCGATCGGCTCGGCGAGATCGCGGATCCGCAACAGATGGGTGTGCCCGCCGGAGACGAGCAGCGCGACGGCGTCCGGCAGCGGGCCGTGCTCCAGGGTGTCGACGGCGACGTGCCCACCGAGATGGTTGACGGCGTAGAGCGGCACGTCCCAGGCCGCGGCGTACGCCTTAGCGGCCGCGACACCGACGAGCAGCGCACCCGCGAGCCCCGGGCCGATGGTCACGGCGATCGCGTCCGGGCGGCCGCCGGGGCGATCCGGGCGAGCCGCCGCGGTGGCGTCGAGGGCGCGCTGCATCGTCGGCACGACGGCCTCCAGGTGCGCGCGCGAGGCGACCTCCGGCACGACGCCGCCGTAACGGGCCTGCTCGTCGACGCTGGACGCGACCTCGTCCGCGAGCAGCGTCAGCGTGCCGTCCGCATGGCGCTCGACGACGCCGACGCCCGTCTCGTCGCAGGAACTCTCGATGCCCATGACGATCATCGGACGCCCTCCTCGGCCTGGCTCTGCTCGGCGTGGCTCTGCTCGGCGTGGCTCTGCTCGGCACCGTGGCCCGGCCCGGCCGGCGTCCCGGTCTCGCGGCGCATCGTGATCGCGTCCCGCCCGGACTGCGGGTAGTAGCCCCGGCGCACGCCGAGTTCGGCGAAACCGTTGCGGCGGTACAGCTCCCGAGCGGCGATGTTGTCGTCGCGGACTTCGAGGAAGAGAGGCGCCGCGTGCTCGTCGGCGACGGTCAGCAGCGCGTCGAGCAGCGTCTGGCCGATGCCCTCGCGCTGCCGGGCCGGGTCGACGGCGACGGTGTGGATCTCGGCCTCCCACTCCCTCGGCGTGCCGAGCAGTGCGAGCCCCGCGTACCCGATCACCCGGCCCGTCTCGGACTTCGCGACGAAATACCGGGTGTGCGACGCCGCCAGCTCGGCGCGGAAGGCGCCGAGGGGCCACGGCGAGTCGCCGGCGAAGAGCACGGCCTCGATCTCGGCGCAGCGGACCGCGTCGATCGGGAGCATCGGCTCGATGTGAACCTCACCCACGGCGCGCCGCCTCCGCCCGGGCGCGGCGGGCGATCTCCTTCTTCTGCTCCGCGAGCGGGACGGCGTCGGGCCGGCGCAGGTAGAGCGGGACGAACGGGCCGGGCTCGGCCGCGAGGTCGGCGGCGGCGACCAGCCCGGCGGGAGTCGGGGCGGTGGGTGCGACGGGCGCCAGTCCGGCGTTCGCGATGTGCTCCGGCGATCCGGCGGCGCGGCGGGCGGCACCCGTCTCCGGCACGGGTCCGACGGCCGGTCCGGCCTCGCGGCGGCCCGCGGCGTCGTAGCGCGCCCAGTAGACCTCGCGGCGGCGGGCATCGGTGATGACGCAGAACGGCTCGCCCCGGGGCGCGTCCGCGGCGATCGCGTCGAGTGTGCAGACCCCGTGGACGGGCAGGCCGAGCGCGTGGCCGAAGGCCGCGGCCGTCGCCATCCCGACGCGCAATCCCGTGAACGGCCCGGGACCGGTGCCGACGACCACCGCCGTCAGGTCGGCTCGGGTGAGGCCGGCGTCGTCGAGACAGCCGAGGATGAGCGGGACGAGCACCTCCGCGTGACCGCGCGGCCGGTCGGAGGAGCGCTCGGCGACGGTGCGCCCACCGGCGACGATCCCGACGACGAGCCGCGACGTCGCGGTATCGACGGCCAACACGACGTCACGGATCACGGTGCCTCAGGCTACCGGGTCGTCCGTCCCGGCCTCGCCGGCGGCGGCGCGCCAGGCCCAGTCGGCCGTCCGGGTGTCGTCGTCGCCGCGGGAGAGCGTGACGAGCAGGTGCCGGTCGGTCAGTCGCTCGGCGACGCCGCGACCCCATTCGACGACGACCACCGCCTCGTCGAGCTCGGTGTCCAGGTCGAGCGCGTCGAGGTCGTCGAGTCCACCGTCGCCGACACCGCGCAGGCGGTAGGCGTCGACGTGCACGAGCGGGATCCCGCCGGGGCGTCCGGGGCGGTGGACCCGAGCGATGATGAACGTCGGCGACGAGACCTGCCCGGTGACGCCGAGGCCCGCCCCGATGCCCCGCGTCAACGCCGTCTTGCCTGCGCCGAGCGGACCGTCGAGCACGACGAGGTCGCCGGGCCGCAGGACCCGCGCGAGCTCGGCGCCGAACGCCTCGGTGTCGTCGGTCGTCGGCAGGATTCGGCTGCCGGCGCCGTCGCGGCCGATGTCGCTCACGCGGACTCCGGCTTCTCTCGGGCACGTGTCACGAGCCGGTCGATGGCACCGTTGACCACGTCGACGGCCTCCATGATGACCATGTGCCCGGTCTCCGGGACGCCGACGAGCTCGCTGCCCGGCAACGCGTTGTGCAGCGCGACCGAGTTGCGCAGCGGGGTGACGACGTCGTCGTAGCCGCAGATCACGGTCGTCGGCACCCGCGCGATGGCCGGCAGGCCGGCCGATTCGTCGTGGTCCTCCAGCGCGCGGAGGAAGTTGACGACGGTGTTGATCGGTGTCTCGTGCAGCATCGTCTCGACGAAGCGGCTCACCGACGGACTGTGATACGTCGGCCCGAAACTCGCGGCCGCATACACCGGCGCCATGAGTCCCCGGGTGACGCCGCGCCCCGCCTGCACCGCCGACGGGATCTTCTTCACCGACGCGCGGAAGGCGTCGACGAGCGGGTTCTGCAGCCCCTTGCCGAGCCCGGCGCGGCTGAGCCCCTCGGCCGCCGTCGCGATGAGGACGTTGCCGACGACCCGCGGACCGAACAGTTCCGGCTCCCGGCCGGCGAGGGCGATGACCGTCATTCCGCCCATCGAATGGCCGACGAGGACGATCGGGCCCGTCGGAACGACGGCCCGCAGCACGGCCGAGCAGTCCTTCGCGAGCTGGGTGAACGAGCAGGAATCGTCCGGCGCGCGTCCGGAACCACCGTGGCCGCGCTGGTCGTAGAACACCATGCGGACGCCGTCGCCCCACTGTCTGCTCAGGTCGCGGTACTGGAAGTGCCAGCTCTGCATGCGCAGGCAGAAGCCGTGCACGAAGACGACGGTGAGCGGCGCATCGGAACGGCCGAACTCGCGCACGGCGAGCGGGACGCCGTCGTCGGCCGCGACGATGCTGGACCGGCCGGCGCCGATCGCGTTGAAGTCCTCGACGATGTTGCGGTCGAGGACGCCCTTGCGGCGCTGCATGATGCTGCGGGTGATGCCGCCGACGGCGAGCGCCGCAACGGTGGCGAGTCCGGCGGTGCCGGCGAGAATCGGTGTGCGGTGCTTCTGGCTCATGTCCTCATCCCGATGTAGCGGCGGACGGCGCGCGCACCGACGCCGCACAGGATCTCGTAGTCGATCGTTCCCACGGTATCGGCCCAATCCGCGGCCGTCGGACCGGGCGGACCGCCGAACAGGACGACGCGGTCGCCGATCGCGATGTCGTGGTCGCCGGCGTCGACGACGAACTGGTCCATGCAGACCCGGCCGACGTTCGGCAGCAGCGCGTCGCCGTGCCGCACGGCGAATCGTCCCGACAGCGCCCGCGGCACACCGTCGGCGTAACCCGCCGGGACGAGGGCGACGGTCGTGTCCCGTTGCGCGATCCACGTGCGTCCGTAGGACACCGCGCCGCCGGCCGGTACCCGCTTGACCGCGATCACCTCGGCGTCCAGCGTCATCGCCGGACGGAGGCCGAAATCGCCGACCTGCGGGACCGGCGTCCGGCCGTAGACGGCGATGCCGGGTCGCACGATGTCGCGGGCGAGGTCCGGACGCGTCAGCGCCGCCGCCGAATTGGCCAGATGCAGGGCGCCGACGTCGACGCCGCGCGTCCGCAGATCGGCGACACGCGCGTCGAAGACCGCCGTCTGCGCGTCGATCGACGGGTCCCCTGGCTCGTCGGCGCAGGCGAAGTGGGTGAACACCGAACGGAGTGCGAGCCCGGGCGTGTCGGCGAGCGCCGTCGCGAGCGCCGCCCAGTCCTCCGCCGCGACGCCGTTGCGATACAGGCCCGAATCGATCTTCACCGCGACGTTCGGCGGCGCGTCCCCCGCGGCGGCGAGAACGGCGCGCAGTTGGTCGACGCGAGAGACGGCGACGGTGACGTCCGCCGCGGCGGCCGCGCCGAACTCGGCGGCGGAGCCGTGCAGCCAGGTCGTGACGGGTGCCATGATGCCGGCCGCGCGCAGCCCGAGCGCCTCGGTGATGGTCGCGACGCCCAGTTCGGCGGCGCCGGCGGCCAGCACCGCGCGGGCGACGGGAACGGCCCCGTGCCCGTAGGCGTCGGCCTTGAGCACCGGCATCACGCGGGCGCCGGCGGCGGCCTTCGCGACGACGCGCACGTTGTGGGCGATCGCGTCGAGATCGACGGTCGCCTCCAGTTGCTCTCTCCGGGGGGTGGGCGTCACGGAGTCCTCCTGTCCCGGGTCGCCGGCCGGATGCGGGCGCCGGCGCCCAGCAGGTCGGCGAGCGTCGGATGGATGGCGGCGGCCAGCAACGACGCGCCGATCGGCGCCCCGCCCGAGGCCCCGTCGGCCGCCGCGGCGTGGACGCGCGCGCCGAGCGCCGCGGCCGACAGCGGATCACGGCCGGCCGCCAGCAGCGCGCCGATGATCCCGGCCAGAACGTCTCCCGATCCGGCGGTCGCGGGGGCCGCCGACGGCGCGAGGTTGACGGCGGCGCGGCCGTCCGGCGCCGCGATGAGCGTCGTCGCGCCCTTGAGCAGGACATGGACGCCGAGATCGGCGGCCGACGCGCGGACGGCGGCGAGGCGCGCGCCGCGTTCCCCGGGCGGCGTGCCGGTGAGGCGTTCGAACTCGCCGGCGTGGGGCGTCAGGAGTGTCGGGGCGCGGCGGGCGCGCAGGACGACGGGATCGGCCGCGAGAAGCGTCAGGGCATCGGCGTCGACGAGGACGGGCAGGTCGGTGGCGAGCACCGTCCGCAACAACGCGGCGGCCGCGTCGTCGACACCGATGCCGGGCCCGACGACCCACGCCTGCACACGGCCGGCGGAGGCGAGATCCGGTGCGACGACGACCTCCGGAAGCGCAGCCGTCACATCCGACGGGCCGACATAGCGGACCATGCCCGACGTCGCGGCGACGGCGCCGGCGCAGCACAGGCGGCCGGCACCGGGATATCGCGTCGACCCCGCCACGATGCCGACGACGCCCTGGCTGTACTTGTCGTCGACGCGTCCGGGCCGCGGCCACGACGCGCGGACGTCGGCATCGGTGGCGGCGACGAGATCGGCCGTCGCCGGCGCGACGGTGAGCCCGATGTCGGCGACAACGAGGCGGCCGCAGTGGTCGGCGGCGAGCGCATGGGCGAACCGACGCTCACCGAAGGTGACCGTGACGTCGGCGTGCACGGCCGGGCCGGTCACCTCGCCGGTATCGGCGTCGATGCCCGACGGGATGTCGACGGCGAGCACCCGCGTGTGGTCGGCGGTGAGCCGCTCGAACAACGTCGCCGCCGCGGGCCGGAGCGGACCGCGGGCGGACAGACCCGTCACACCGTCGACGACGAGATCGGCGGGCGCCGGGTCGGCCGGATCGCCGACGCGGCCACCGGCCCGACGCAGTGCCGCCAACCCGCCGGCATGAGTGCGCTGCGGGGCGAGCGGATACGCCGTGACGAGGGCGCCCCGCCGCGCCAGGTAGGCACCCGCGTAGAGCGCGTCGCCGCCGTTGCCCCCCGCTCCGACCGCCAGCGCCACCCGCGCGCCGTAGACGCGTCCGAGCATCTCGACGGCGACGCCCGCGACGGCACGAGCGGCCCGGGCCATGAGGACGCCGGACTCGAGCAGGCCCGTGGCCTGCTCGGCCGCCCGGACGTCGTCGGCACGCACGTAGCGCTGCATGCTTCTCCTCGGCTGCCCGGCTCGACCGGGCTGCTCGACTATTCGACCGTGACGGACTTCGCCAGGTTGCGCGGCTTGTCGACGTCGTAGCCCCGCGCCTGGGCGACCGCGGCGGCGAACACCTGCAGCGGCACCGTCGAGACGAGCGGCTGGAGCAGCGTCGGCGTCCGCGGCACCTCGATGAGATGGTCGGCGAACGGCGCGACGGCCGCGTCGCCCTTCTCCGCGATGACGATCGTCTGCGCGCCGCGCGCCTGGATCTCGCGGATGTTGCTGACCATCTTGCTGTGCAGCACCGCCCGGCCCGACGGCGACGGCATGATGATGATCACCGGCAGGCCGTCCTCGATGAGGGCGATCGGTCCGTGCTTGAGTTCGCCCGCCGCGAAACCCTCGGCATGCATGTACGCCAGTTCCTTGAGCTTGAGCGCCCCCTCCAGGGCCACCGGATAGCCGACGTGCCGGCCGAGGAACAGCACCGTGTTGTTGTGCGCCAGCGAGACCGCCAGCTCGCGCACGGAGTCCATGCACTCGATGGTCTCGCGGACCTTCTCGGGCATCGCCTCGATCTCGGCGAACTCGCGTGCCACCTCGTCCGGGTACTTCGTACCGCGGGCCTGGGCCAGCGCGAGGCCGACCAGATACGTCGCGGCGACCTGTGCGAGGAAGCACTTCGTCGACGCCACGCCGATCTCCGGACCGGCGTGGGTGTAGAGCACCGCGTCTGACTCACGCGGGATCTGCGCGCCGTTCGTGTTGCAGATCGCCAGCACGCGGGCCTTCTGCTCCTTGGCGTGCCGGACGGCTTCGAGGGTGTCGGCCGTCTCGCCGGACTGGCTGATGGCGACGACGAGCGTCGATCGATCGAGGACCGGATCGCGGTAGCGGAACTCGCTGGCCAGCTCGACCTCGACCGGCAGCCGCGTCCAGTGCTCGATGGCGTACTTCGCGAGCAGACCCGCGTGATACGCCGTGCCGCAGGCGACGACGAAGACCTTGTCGACGTCGCGGAGGTCGCCGTCCGAGAGCCGCTGCTCGTCGAGGATGACACGGCCGTTCTCGAAATGCCCGAGAAGCGTGTCGGCGAGCGCCTGCGGCTGCTCGGCGATCTCCTTGAGCATGAAGTAGTCGTAGCCGCCCTTCTCCGCGGCCGCGAGGTCCCAGTCGATGTGGAACGGCCTGCCGTCGACCTCCTCGCCGCTCCAGTCGGTGATCCGGTAGCTGTCGGCGGTGATGACGACGACCTGGTCCTGCCCCAGCTCGACGGCGTCACGGGTGTGCTCGATGAACGCCGCGACGTCCGAGCCGAGGAACATCTCGCCCTGCCCGACGCCCACGACGAGCGGCGTCGACCGGCGTGCGGCGACGATCGTGCCCGGGTGGTCGGCATGCGTGAACACGAGCGTGAACGCGCCCTCGAGCCGACGCAGCACCGCCTTGACGCTGGCCTCGAAGTCGCCGGCGTTCGGGCCCGACTCGTACTCGACGGCCACGAGATGGACCGCGGCCTCGGTGTCGGTGTCGGAACGGAACTCGATGCCCGCCGCCTCCAGTTCGGTGCGCAGCGTCGCGAAGTTCTCGATGATGCCGTTGTGCACGGCCGCGATGCGGCCGTCCAGGCTCGTGTGCGGGTGTGCGTTGCGATCCGTCGGGCGGCCGTGCGTCGCCCAGCGGGTGTGGCCGATGGCCGTCGACCCCTCGAATGCGCCCGCCGGCGCCTCGGCGAGCGCCTTGTCGAGGTTCTCCAGACGTCCGGCGCGCTTCTCCACCGCCAGGCCGCCGTGGCCGTCGAGTATCGCGACACCGGCCGAGTCGTAGCCGCGGTACTCCATCCTGCGCAGCGCTTCGACGGCGATATCAAGGGCCTGCCGCTGACCAACGTAACCGACGATTCCACACATAGGCGCTCAGGATACTCAGGCCACGGTCACGGCTCGGGATCCGCCGGTCACCACGCAGCGCACGTCCGGCGAAGCGCGCACAGTCGCCGAGGAAGTCGCCGCCCCGGCGCCGGGCTCATCTAGAGTCGACCCTTGTGGCGTCGGTGAAGAAGCAGCTGTCCGAACTCGCCCGCAAGGGACCGCACAAGGTGCTGCGCGGCGATCTCGCCGTGGCGGGCACACCCGGGATGCTCTACGCGCCCGCCTCCGGCTCCGGGTTCGCCGGTCTGGCGCTCGGGCACGACTGGCTCTCCGGTGCGGCAGCGTACGAGAAGACCCTCGCGCACCTCGCGTCGTGGGGTGTCGTCGCCGTGGCGCCGGACTCGGAGCGCGGCCCGTTGCCGTCCGATCTGCGGCTGGCCACCGACCTCGGCTCCGCGATGGAGGTCCTCGCCGGGATCCCGCTCGGCGGACGCCGCGGCGTCGTCGACCCGACGAAGATCGGCGTGGCCGGCCACGGCTTCGGTGCCGGAGCCGCCGTCCTCGCCGCCTCTCGCGCGGGTTCGCGCGCCGCGGGCCTCGCCGCCCTCTACCCCGCGCCGACCGGCGAACGAACCCTCGTGGCCGCGACGGACGTCGACATCCCGTCGTTCATCCTCGCCGCTGCCGGCGACCTCGACACGATGACGTCCAACGCCCTGGCCCTGCGGACGGCCCTCGGTGACCGCGCCGCGCTGCGCACCGTCCCCAAGGCCGTGCCGCGCGGACTCGGTGAACGACGCCTCGTGCGCAAGCAACTCGGCCTCGGCGGTTCCGACAAGCACACCCAGCGACTCACCCGTGCGCTGCTCACCGGCTGGGCCCTCGGCGCGCTCGCCCGCGACAACGCCTACCGCGCCTTCACGGACCCGACCGCCGACCTCGGCCCCGCGAGCGTCGTCGACATCGACGCCCTCGAACCCGACGAGATCGACCACCTCACCAAGCTGCTGAAGTCCTGACCTCCCCCTCTGTTCGTCCGTCCTGCGTTCGCCCGTCCGGGTCGGCACTCCGCCGGCGCCGAGCCGGGCGCATCTCGGCGAGCCGTTCGGTGAGCTCCCGGTTCATGCGCGCGACGACGCCGTCGATCTGTTCCGCCGGATCCATCAGCCGTTGAGCACGAGGCCGCCGACGGGCGGCGGATTCTCGGGTGGCAGCTTCTCGTTGGGCGGCACGTCGCGCCGTGGCTCGTCGCGCGACGGTTCCTCTCGGGGCGGCGGCTCCTCCAGGGCCCGGTCCGTCTCCTTTCGGCTCGGTTCTCGCGTCGGTTCGTCCGGCGCGTCCGGCGCGGCGGGGGTCGGCTCGTCCGGCGCGGCGGGAGTCGGCTCGTCCGGCGCGGCGGGCGTCGGTGGGGTGGGGGCAGGCGTCGCCGGTGTCGGCACTGCCGGGGCCGGCGCCGCAGGAGCGGGCGTCTCGGAAGCCGCCGCGGGCATCGGATCCATCGGTGCCAGCGCAGCAGGCGTGTGCGCATCGGCAGTACCGACGGTCGCCATCACGATGCCGTAGATCTCGCGGGTCGCGGCCACCGTCGCCGTCATGACGACACCCGCGACGGCCCGCACCAGCCGCAGTTGCGACGCTGCCTGTCCGTCGCCCGTCAGCGCCTGAGCGGTCAGCCGCCCGATATCCGCTCCCCCGATCTCGGCGTCGCGACGCACGAGCACAGCGCCCACGCCGGCGGCCGCGGCGTCGAGCGTCCCCGCCGCCGCATCGAGCTCGGCCGCACCGGCCCGCAGCGATCCGCCCGCCGCAGCGATCCGGGCCACGCAGCGGGTCGCCGCGGCACCGTCCCAGACCGCTCCGAGGAGCGCCGCCCGGCGCGTCGCGTCGGCGGCTGCCGTCCGCAGGGAACAGGCCCGGTCGCGTAGTGCCGCGGCGTCCACGCTCAGCGCCGCCGGACGCGCGCCGCCGTGCGGATCGGACAGCCCGAGGAGCGATGGCACGGCCGCACCGCTCACCGCGTGCCCGTCGGCGTCGAGACAGCCAGTCGTCGATCGTCCGCCCATTGATCGCCCGCCCACCGATCTGCACCGACCACCGCGCCGCTCGCCCGGCGTGCGGACTCCAGTGCCGAGGCGAACTCCACCAGGCCCCGTTCGGCGTGGGCCACGAGGCCGTCGAGCGACCTCGCATAGCCGGCCACGTCACCGCCGAAAGCCGCGCCGGCGTCGATCGGCCGGAACCGCCATGCCGCAGGCGGCGACGCCCGCGCCGCCGCGCCGGGCGGCTGCAGGATCGCAGCGATCGCCCCGGGATCCGCTGTGACCCCGTGCCTCCCCTGTCGACGTGCGGTCGCGTCTTGGCGTCCGTGTGTCATCTCCCCCTCCTCGCGTCGAGAACCTCCCGTTCTCTTGGACGCGACGAAGGGCCCGACGGTTCCCTCTCAAGCAAGAAAAAGTCGGCGGCGAACATTCCGACGGATGCGTGTCTGGGGCACGCACGGGCGGCAGGCCGCCGCAGCTCAGCCGAGCACGCTCCGCTCGACGAGCACGCGCAACACCGCGTCGCGGCGATCCGAGGTCGGCAACGGTTCGACGATCGCGACAGCGCAGCCGAGTTCGGCGGCGGCGCCGTCCGCCTTCGCCGAGTCGCCGATCATCAGCGTCTCCTCCGCCTTGACGCCGAGCGCGGCGATGGCGTCGCGGAAACCCCCGAGGTCCGGCTTCATGGCCCCGACCTCATACGACAGTGAATAGTGATCGACCTCGACGTCAGAGGCGGCGAACACCTTGCGGATGTCGAAGGAGATGTTGGAGACGACCGCGGTCAGGACACCGACGGCCCGCAAACGGCCGAGCACGCCGACCGTATCGGGGTAGCGGATCCAGCAGTCGGGGTCGACGGTGCGGGCGTACAGCTGCTCGACGGACGGCTCGTCGAGGCCGAGCGCCCGCAGAAGCCCTACATAACAGGCCCGATGGTTGTCCTGGCTGAGATCCCGACTCGGCCACAACGCGGCGAGCTCGGCATCGAGTTCCGTCGGCACGCCGACCGGGACGACGAGACGATCGAGGAGATAGGCCCGATCGTCATCGGACGGCGTCCTGCCGTCGACGTAGCGGACACCGTCCCACCACGACTCGGACGGTTCGAGCCGGAACAGCGTCCCGGAGAAGTCGAAGAGTACGGCGCGCACTGCCATCAGACGCTGCCCACCACGACCGCGAGACGCGACGCGACCGACTCGGCGTCCTCGTCGGTGGCCGCCTCGACCATGACGCGCACGAGCTGCTCCGTACCACTGGGCCGCAGCAGCACGCGGCCGCTGTCACCGAGGTCGGCCTCAGCGGCGAGGACCGCGTCGAGGACCGCCGGATGCTTGGCGACGGCCGACTTGTCCTTGACGGCGACGTTGATGAGCCGCTGCGGCGAGACGGTCATGATCGACGCGAGGTCGGCCAGCGAGCGGCCGGTCTCCGCCATCCGCGCCATGATCCGCAGGCCGGTGAGGATGCCGTCGCCCGTGGTGGCGTGATCGGTGAGGACGATGTGCCCCGACTGCTCACCGCCGAGGTTGTAGCCGCCGGCGCGCAGCTCTTCCAGAACGTAGCGGTCCCCGACACCGGTCGTCTTGAGGGTGATGCCGTGCCGGCGCATCGCCTGATGGAGGCCGATGTTGCTCATGACGGTCGCGACGAGCGTGTTCGCGACGAGTTCGCCGGCGTCGTGCATCGCGGTGGCGATGACGGCCATGATCTGGTCGCCGTCGACGAGCCGGCCGGCCGCGTCGACGGCCAGGCAGCGGTCGGCGTCGCCGTCATGCGCGAGGCCGAGATCGGCCCCGTGCGCGCGGACCGCGGCGCTGACGGCGCCGAGATGGGTCGAGCCGCAGCCGTCGTTGATGTTGTCGCCGGTCGGCTCGGCGTTGATCGCCACGACCGTCGCACCGGCGGCCCGATAGGCCTCGGGAGCGGCGGCCGTGGCCGCACCGTGCGCGCAGTCGACGACGACCGTGAGCCCGGCGAGCGTCGCCGGCGTCGACGTCGCGAGATGCGTGAGATAACGGCCGACGGCGTCCGGCGCGGCCGTGATCCGTCCGACGGCAGCCCCGGTCGGACGGGCGTGCGGGCCGCCGAGGACGGCCTCGATGGCGTTCTCGGTCTCGTCGTCCAGCTTGGCGCCGCCGCGGGCGAAGAACTTGATGCCGTTGTCGGGCATCGGGTTGTGCGAGGCGGAGATCATGGCGCCGAAATCAGCTCCCAGATCGCCTGTGAGAAACGCCACGGCCGGCGTGGGCAGGACGCCGACGTCGACCACGTCGACCCCGCCGGCCGACATGCCGGCTGTGAGCGCCGCGGACAGCATCGTCCCGGACGCACGCGGATCGCGTCCCACGACGGCGACCGGACGCCGCCCGTCCGCGTCCGCCACGAGGACGCCGGCGGCGGCCGAGCCGAGCGCGAGCGCCAACTCGGGGGTCAGCGCCTCGTTGGCCAACCCGCGAACACCGTCGGTTCCAAACAGTCGCGCCATCGGACGCCACCCTCCTATATCGGGTCCGCAGCCGCGACGACCGCGGACCCGTCCCAACCGAATCCGGCCGACCACGTCGGACGCGCCGGCTCTGACGCCGACTAGGCGCCCGGGGAGACAGCCCGGACGCCTAGTCGGTGATGACGCTGCGCAGAGCGGCCGCGTCGTCGCTCGGTCGTCCCGAATCGACGCGGCACGCTCCGCCGCGCGACACGCAGATCAGCGCTTGCTGTACTGCGATGCCTTACGGGCCTTCTTGAGGCCGTACTTCTTGCGCTCGACGGCACGCGGGTCACGCGTGAGGAAGCCGGCACGCTTGAGCGCGGGCCGGTCGTCCGGGGTGACCTCGATGAGGCCGCGGGCGATGGCCAGACGCAGTGCGCCGGCCTGGCCCGACGGTCCGCCGCCGTGGAGCGTGGCGAAGACGTCGAACGACTCGGTGCGCTCGACCGTCACCAGCGGCGCCTTGATGAGCTGCTGGTGCACCTTGTTCGGGAAGTAGTTCTCGAGGTCACGGCCGTTGAGGACGAACTTGCCGGTGCCCGGCATGAGCCGGATGCGCGCGACGGCCTCCTTGCGGCGGCCGACGGTTTGGATCGGGCGATCGATCGCGACGATCGAACGCGGCTCGGCGACGGCGATGTCGTCGACGGCGACGTAGTCGTCGCTGGCGGTCTCGACGATCTCGGGGTTGGTCACGTTCTGCTCCTCCGGCGCGCTCACTGGGCGACCTGGGTGATCTCGAAGGGGACGGGCTGCTGGGCCACGTGCGGATGGTTCGGGCCGGCGTAGACCTTCAGCTTGCTCGCGACGGCGCGACCGAGCTTGTTCTTCGGCAGCATGCCGACGATGGCCTTCTCGACGAGCTTCTCGGGCTGCGTGTCGAGCATCTCGCCGACCGAGCGCGACTTGAGGCCACCCGGGAAGCCGGAGTGCCGGTACACGAGCTTGTCCTCGCGCTTGTTGCCGCTGACGGAGACCTTGTCGGCGTTGATGACGATGACGAAGTCACCGGTGTCGGTGTTCGGCGTGAACGTCGGCTTGGTCTTGCCGCGGAGCAGGTTCGCGCTCGCCACGGCGAGGCGGCCGAGCACCACGTCGGTGGCGTCGATGACGTACCACGTCCGGGTCACGTCACCCGCCTTCGGGGTGTAGGTAGGCACAGTGGGGTTCCTCTGCGTCGGTGGAGCTGGTCGGAGTGGCACGGCGGGGCGACTCCCGGCGACCAGTGGGGACCCGGGACCCGGCTACCCCGTCAGGGGTGCCGTACACCAGCGGACAACGTTACCGGTCACGGCCGAACGCGGTCAAAACGATGCGGCGCGTACGTCCCGCGTACGTAGGCTGGGCGAGCGCCGTCACCGCCTGCAGGAGGTCTCATGCCGCTCGTCCACCCGTCCGAGGCCCGCGCGATCGCGCAGACCGCCTACCAGACGCTCGAGCCGTACCATCTCGTCACCTATTTCACGCCGCACACGGCGGCAGCCGCCGAGGCGGCCGGTGTCGGCGGCCGCGCCTGGTATCTCGGGACGCGCGGCGGCCCCCTCGGCGAGGTGCCGGCGTCCGTCATCGGGGCCGCCTTCTTCAACTTCAACCCCGCGATGATCGAGCGAGCCTGGCCGAAGGCCGTCGCCGCCGGGCTCCCCGCGATCGCCGGCCACCGCGACACGATGGTCGACACGACGCTGCGCGAGTGCCTCGGCGATCGCGTCACGGATCTCGAGCTGGCGGAGCTCGCGGTCCGGTTCGGCGATCTCGCCGACTCGGCGCCGACGGCCGGCCGCGTGCTCGGCGCCGCCTGGCAGTCCCTGCCGCGCTACGGCACACCGCACCTGGACCTGTGGCGGGCCACGTCGGTGCTGCGCGAATGGCGCGGCGACGCCCACGTCGCGGCCCTCACCGTCGCCGGCCTGAGCCGCGTCGAGGCACTCGTCCTGCACGAGGCCCACGATCCCCGCGGCGTTCGGAAGCGGACACAGGGCCGGGACGCCGTCCTGTTCATCCGGGCGTGGGACCGCTCCGACTGGGATGCCGCCGTCGCGACGCTCGCCGCCCGCGATCTCGTCTCCGACGACGGAACGACCCTCCTGCCGGCGGGCTGCGCCCTGTACGACGAGCTCGAAGCGCTGACCGACGACGCCTCGGCGGCTCACTGGTCGTCGATTCCGGACGCCGCCGACCTGCTCCTTCGCGCGCGGCCGTACGTCAAGGCCGTCATCGACGCCGGAATCCTGCCCGGCACCCGCAAGAAGTAGACGCTCCTGCACACGATTCGGCGACGGCCGTCGGACGCGTTCCGGCCGGTGCCGGTCGTTCAGTTCGCACACGGGTCCGGCACCTCCGCGATCTGGATCATCTCGGAGCCCCGGCTGCGACTGACGAGCTCGGCACGGCCCGGCGGAAGCGTCTGGAACCGGCTGCGACCGACGATGTAGCCCTCGTCCCGGTCTCCGCTGCCGAGCAGGACGTCGCAGGAGAGGTCCTTCATCCGTCCGACGAAGGCGTCGAACAACGCCCGGGACGCACCGCCCGAGCGGCGGGCGACGACGACGTGCAACCCGACGTCGCGGGCCTGCCCGAGAAGATCCGCCAGCGCCACGAGCGGATTGGCCGAGGACGTCACCACCATGTCGTAGTCGTCGACGACGACGTACACGTCGGGCCCCGACCACCAGGACCGTTCCCGCAGCTGTGCCTGCGTGACGTCCGAGCCCGGGAGCCGCTCGCGCAGGTGGTCGACGAGTTGCGCGACGAGCGGCTCGGCGTGTTCGGCGTTGCTCGCATAGCCGGCCAGATACTCGTCGGCGATCGCCCCGAGCAGCGTCCGGCGATAGTCGACCAGCAACACCTTGACCTGCTCCGGCCGGGCGTTCTCGGCGAGACCGGTGAGGATGCCGCGCAACAGCGTCGTCTTACCGCACTCGGTGTCGGCCAGCGCGAGAAGCAGCGGCTGCGCCCGCAGATCGAGCACCACGGGTTCGAGCTTCGACTCCCCGACCCCGATGAGGACGTCGTGCGGACCGAGCGTCCGCCCCGCCTCCATGAGCTGCGAGACCAGCACGCGCCTCTCGACGCGGGCGAGACGGCGGACGCGCGGAGCCTGTGAGCCGGGGTAGACCGTTCGGACGGCGTCGACGGTGGCGGCGAGAGCCGCGGGGATGTCGGCGACGGCCGAGCCTCCGTCGAGTCGTGGTTGCGCGATGAGCAGGTGCAACCCCGACGGCGTGACGCCACGACCGGGGCGTCCGACCGGGACCGACGCCGCGGCGCCGCGCGCCATCTCCGAATCGAGCGGGTCGCCGAGCCGCAACTCGATCCGCGTGCCGATGAGGTCTTTCACCGCCGGCCGGATCTCACCCCATCGATTCGCCGTCACGACCAGGTGAACGCCGTACGAGAGTCCCTGAGCCACGAGCGCCTCGAGGTCGTCGGACAACGCGTCGAAATCACTGCGGATGCTCGACCAGCCGTCCACGATGAGGAAGACGTCACCGAAACCGTCGAGCACCGGATCGCCCGGCCCTCGCCCGCCGCGGGCGGCGGCGCACCGACCGCGGAACTCCGCCATCGACGCGACACCGCACGCCGCGAACCGAACCTCCCGCTCGCGCAACACGCCGAGCACTTCGGCGACCGTGCGCCGGACTCCGTCGGGATCGCCGCGCGTCGCGACGCCGCCGACGTGCGGCAGACGATCGAGGCCGGCGAGCGCTCCGCCGCCGAAGTCGAGAATGTAGAACTGCGCCTGCGCGGGATCGTGGGTGACCGCCGCACCGACGACGAGCGTCCGAAGCGCCGTCGACTTGCCCGACTGCGGTCCCCCGACGATCGCGACATTGCCCTCGGCTCCGGAGGCCACCACCGTGAGCACGTCGCGCCGCTGGTCGTACGGCCTGTCGACGACGCCGAGCGGGAAGACGAGCTCACCGAACGGCATCGCGCCGGGATGCCACCCACCGTCCGGAAGCAGCTCGTCGAGCGGCCGGGAGGACGCCAGCGGCGGCAACCACACCTCGTGTGCCCGCGGGCCGCGATCGGCGACCCGGGCCACGACGACATCGAGAATCGACGGTCCCATCGCCGATGGTGGACCGTCGGCGTCGGGCGCGGCGTCGGGCGGCTCGTGCCCGGGCGGAGCCCCGGCCGCCACACCACTCCCGGCGGGCGGACGCGGCATCGGCACCGGACCCGCGGTGAAGACCCGGACGCCACCCGCCTGCCGAGCCGCGGCCGCGCCTCCGTCGCGCACCGGCGGCTCGTACGGCCCGGAGACGTAGCAGGTGTGGAATCGCTGCGGCTCGCCGGCGTCGCACTTGAGGAAGGCCGCGCCCGGCACCGCAGGCAGGTGATACGCATCGGGCACACCGAGCACGGCCCGGGACTCCGTCGCCGAGAAGGTCTTGAGCCCGATCCGGTAGGACAGGTGCGAATCGAGCCCGCGCAGCCTGCCCTCCTCCAATCGCTGCGACGCGAGCAGCAGATGGATGCGCAGCGACCGGCCCAGCCTGCCTACCATCACGAACAGCTCGGCGAGATCCGGCCGCTGCGACAACAACTCGGAGAACTCGTCGACGACGACGAACAGGGCGGGTAACGGCGCCAGCGGCGCTCCCGCCGCCCGAGCCCGTTCGTAATCGGTGACCCCCGAGAAGTTGCCCGCCGAACGAAGCAGCTCCTGACGGCGGTTCATCTCACCGGCCAGGGCGTCCCGCATCCTGTCCACCATCGCCGACTCGTCCTCGAGATTGGTGATGACGGCCGCGACGTGCGGCGCCGCGTCGAGTCCGAGGAAGGTCGCGCCGCCCTTGAAGTCGATGAGGACGAGGTTGAGGATCTCGGGCGAATGCGTGGCCAGGAGCGCAACGACAAGGGTCCGGAGAAACTCCGACTTGCCCGACCCGGTGGCGCCGATGCAGAGCCCGTGCGGACCCATCCCGTTCTCGGCGGCCTCCTTGATGTCGAGTTCGACGGGTGCGCCGGTCGGTGCGACTCCGATCGGCACGCGTAGCCGCTCGCGAGGCGCTCGGCCGCGCCACACGATGTCCGGATCGAGCCGGGCGGCGTCCCCGATGCGCAGCAGCGACATGAGTGACGGCACCGCGGGCGTCGCATCCTGCTCCAGACTGATGACCTGCGCCGCCGTCGCGACGCGATAGCGGGCGAGTCGGCGCGCGAGCGCCTCGGCGACGGCGATCGAGATCGCGTCCGCCGCGGCGAAGTCCTCTGGACCGCCGGCGCCGCGGGCCGCGATGCGGCCGTCACCGACGACCAGCCCGAGGCCGCGCCGTGCCGCGGGCCCGTCCCGGGGTGCGCCGAGATCGAGCACGGTCACCGCGTCGGTGCCGGCCTCTGCGACCAGCCGTTCGTCGCCGAGAACGCGCCCGTCGTCGATGATCACGACGAGATGGAACCGTCCTCCGGTGTCGGGCGCCGTGCGGGAGAAGCGGCCACGCTCGGCGAGCTCCGGCACGAGCGCGTCTTCGAGCTCGGCCAGCGACCGATAGAGCATCCGCGCCGCGCCGGCACCGTCGCGTTCCCGCGGATGTGCGGCATGCGGCAGCCACTTCAGCCACGACCATCGCGGATGTTCCAGGTCGTCGACGACGGCGGCGACGCGCAGATGGTCCGGGCCGTGGAACGTCACGAGGCCGGCGATCATCGCCCGGGCGAGCGCACGTGTATCCGGCCTCGGGCCCTCCAGCCCGAGCGTCGGGAAGGCGCGCAGCGACACGGCGGTCGGCAACGCACGCACGACCGAATTGGTACGGACGAATCTGCGCAAGGCGACCACCGCGACCGGATCCAGCTCGTCGACCGGGCCCGTCTCCGGCGGGATGATCCGCGTCGCGAGCCGCTGACTGCCGACTCCGAGGCGAGCGTGACCGAAGTCGTGATCGCTCGGTCGCCGCTCCCACATGCGTCTGCCACCGGCGACCGCGACGAGCGTGTCGGGCGACGGATGAGTCCAGGTCGACGCCGCCCGCTGCGCCCGCCCGGTGCCACCGACGTCGGCGCGGACGTTGTCGAGGTAGCGCAGGAAGTCCTTCCGCTCCTCGTCGAGTTCGGCCGCGCGTTTGACGCCGCCGCGCCCGACGCCGCCGGCGAGCATCCCTCCCATCGACATCACCATCATCAGCGGGAACAT
The DNA here is from genome assembly GCA_044222225.1 of Mycobacteriaceae bacterium. Classification (GTDB taxonomy): domain Bacteria; phylum Actinomycetota; class Actinomycetes; order Mycobacteriales; family Mycobacteriaceae; genus JBGANR01. Next base: position 216,166 of record JBGANR010000001.1, on the reverse strand, counting down.
CAGCATCATCGGGTTCGACAGCATGCCGCGACCGCCGACGGTGATCATGAGCGCGACCATCCCCACGACCGCGATCACCATCACGGCGGGAAGCATCTTGACCAGCACGTTTCCCGGCACGGCACGCGGCGCTTCCGGCGGCGACGCGAGGTCCACCTCACCGCCGGGCGTCCGAGGTCCCGGAACGCGGGGCCGTCGAACGAAAGCCTCAGCAACCATGAATATTCCCCCTTAATTCGTATTTCTCATTTTCTGGCGCGCAGCTCGCATTCGCCTTACTCTTTGGACGTCGCGAACCGGCGTTTGGGTCCCGCGACATTTTCAGACGGCCGATTTGGGGAGGAATCGTGACGTCGACTTCAGAGATCGAGCAGGCCGAAGCCTTGGCACGAGTGAGCATCGTGGCCGACAGCAGACAGGTCGACGTCACGCTGCCGACAACGGTGCCGAGCGTGGCGCTCGTGCCGACGCTCGTCGCGCTCACCATTCGCGACGGGCCTGCCGACGAGGTTCCGGCGGCGGGGCGGTGGACCCTCACCGCACTCGGCGGGCAGCCCGTACCGCCCGAACAGACCCTGGCCGACGCGGGGATCACCGACGGCGACCTGCTGCTCCTGCGCCGGGCCGACGAAGCCGTACCGCCACCGTTGTTCGACGACGTCATCGACGCAGTGGCCCGCATCGGGGAGGCCTCCGCCGACGCCCACGGTCCCTCGCCCCGCACGCTCGGCAGCGCGGCCGCCGTCCTCGCGGCCACCGCGACCGCGGCGCTCCTGGTGTCCGGGCGCGGTGGGAGCACTGCGGCGGTGATCGCCGCCGGCTCTGTGATCGCCCTCCTCGCCGTGGCGACCATCGGCGCCCGGCGATTCACATCCGGCGAATCCGCCGGTGCCGCAGCCGGGGCCGCGGTTCCGATGGCCGCCGCGGCGGGCGCTCTCGTCCCGCCCGGAACCCTCGGTGCGCCGCATCTGCTCGCCGCGTCGGCCGCCGCACTCGTCGCCGCGGCCGCCGGTCGACGGGCGTGCGGCGTCACGAGCGGCGCCGGTGTGTGGCTGCTCGCGGTCGTGACCGCAGCGGTGTTCACCGGCTGCGGAGCCCTCGCGGGCACCCTCGTTCATCTCGACCCCGCGGTGGCCGGTGTCGCCGTGGCGGTTCTCGGCGTCGCCGGCGTCACGGCGGCGCCGCGAGCCGCGGTCCTGCTCGCCCGGCTGCCGCTGCCGCCGATTCCCGTCGTCGGCGGTCCGGTCGATCCGACGGGCGGCTCCGAACCCGCGATCGTCGAGGGCGTGGGTGCCGTCGGCGCTCAGGCACTGCCGGCGACGGCCGGGCTGGCGGACCGGGCCGACCGCGCGTCCGGGCTGCTCAGCGGGCTTGCGATCGGCTCCGGCGTCGCGGCCGCCGGCGGCGCTCTACTCGCCGCGAGCCCGTGGCTCGACACCGACTGGCGCCGGCCCGCGTTGGCACTGGCCGTCTCAGCGGTGCTCGCGCTGCGCGGACGCGTCTACGCCGACCGCAGGACGACGGCCACCCTCGCCGGCGTCGGCCTCGCGCTCGCACTGATCGAGATCGTGCTCGCCGGCGCACTCGGAACGCTGCCACCGACCGTGGCCGCACTCATCGCCGCAGCGATCGGCGTCGTCGGCTACGGCTGCGGAGTCCTCGCTCCGGCCGCGACGTTCTCACCGGTCGCCAGGAAGGCCGCCGAGATCGGCGAGTGCGTCCTGATCGGCCTGCTCGTCCCGCTCGGCGCGTGGCTGCTCGATCTGTACGCGCTGGTCAGGAACCTGCCGTGAAGCGCCCACCCGCTCACCCGATGGTCATCCTCGGGCCGGCGTGCGCTCGCCTCGAATCCGCCGTGCAGCCGCCGCGCCCCGTCGCCGAACTCGCCGCCGCAGTAGTCCGGGCCGCCGTCGTGACGGTCCTCGTGGCGGTGACCGCCGTCCTCGCGCCGCCCGCGCACGTCACCACGGTGTCGCCGCCGATCGTCGACCCCGGTGCACTGCCGCGGCCACGAACCGAACCACCGGGGGCGACCGCTCCGAATCCATCGGTGACCTGCATCGAGTCCACGCGCAGCACGTCCCACGATCCCGCCGTACCGCCGCCCGGGATGCGTCTGCTCCGCGTTCCGGACGCCTGGCGGCTCGCACCGCGTCGCGGCCGCGGCGTGACCGTCGCGGTGCTGAGCACCGGCGTCAACCCGCACCCCCGGTTGCCCGGCCTGCGTGCCGGCGGCGATCTCGTCGGCGGACGCGGCGCCGGGCCGGCCGACTGCGACGGCGTCGGCACGCTCGCGGCCGGCATCGTGGCGGGCTCGACGTCGCCGACGGACGCATTCGTCGGAGTCGCGCCTCTCGCGGCGATCCTGTCGTTCCGCACCCATTCCGCCGCGCATCGCGCCTCCGGTACACGCCGTCGGGACGACGAGTCGCCGCCCGTCGGGGGCGCGCGCTCCGGATACGGCGGCGTCGATACAGTCGCTGCGGCGGTCGTCGCGGCCGTCGACCGCGGCGCCCGCGTCGTCCTCATCCCCGAACCCGCCTGCGCCGCCGCCGGCACCGCGTTGCGAGACGCCGCACTCGGTGCCGCCGTCGCCGATGCGTATCGCCGGGGAAGCCTCGTCATCACCGGCGCCGGCGACGTCGCCCCGGACCGGTGTGCCGCGCAGAACGGTGCGGCCGGCGGCGCGCACCCGGCCGCAGGTGGCTGGGACACGGTGCGGACCGTCGCGAGCCCGGCCTGGTTCGCGCCGTACGTGCTGGTCGTCGGCGCCGCGGACGCCGTGACCGGAGCAGCGCAGCCGTGGAGCCTCGCCGGACCGTGGATCGGCGTCACCGCTCCGGGCACACATGTCGTCGGGCCGGACCCCACTACCGGACGACGCGGTCTCATCGACGCCCAGGGCGGCCCGATCCACGGCACCGCGTTCGCCGCCGCATACATCGCCGGACTCGCGGCGCTGCTCTACGCCGAGCGTCCGGACTCCACGCCACGCCAGGTCGCCGACGCGATCACGGGCTCGGCCCACTCCCCCGGCGGTCATTCGACGACCACAGGATGGGGCGTCGCCGACGCGGTCGCGGCACTCACGCAGACGACGGCGCCGACGACGGACCGGGCCGCCGCCGAACGCCCGATCGCCGAACCTCCGACCCGTCCCCGACGCGACACGAGCGCGGTCACGCCGGCACTCGGCATCGCCCTCGGCTGCCTTCTCGTCCTCGCCGCAGCCGGTCTCGCGGGGCTGCGGCCGCGGCGCCGAGACGATCCGGCGGCCTCGTATCACCCCTGACGTATCAGCCCCGCCCGCCGGTCACCCCGGCGGCGCCGCGCCACTCGACGGCGTGACCGCGAGACCTCCGATCGGTACGACGACGTCCCTGGCGACAAGGGCGTTCGCCCGGCTCAACTCGGGGCCGCTCGGCAACAGCGCGAGGACCGCCCACGGTGCGGGCCGAGGGTCGCGAAGTCCGAGCATCGTGGCCGTCGCCGAATCCGGCAATCCATAGCGGACGCCGGTGTCGGCGACATAGGCGAGCCCGACGCGTCGCGGGCTGTCCCGCTCGGAGCCCGTGGCCTGCACGAGCCAACCGGTGCCCGGCGTGACATAGACGGCGTCCGTCGCCGGACCGGCGCCGTCGGCGGACGCCAACCGGACGGGCGCACGGTCCGAGGCCAGCGGCAACCGGCTCGCGACGGCGAGTCCGACCGGCCCGTCCCGCCAGGCGAAACAGACGACCGGCGACGCGGCGATCTCGACAGCCCGGACGCGCCGGGGCGGGAACGCCGCCAGCTCCGGCGCGGCGGTCCGTCGTGCGGTCGCGACGTCGGCGAGAGCCGCCTCCACCGGCGCGGCCTGGTTCGCGGCGGCGAGTGCCACCTCGGCGGCGACCTGTCCGATCGGAGCCAGACCGTCCGCGCGGGCGACGAAGAACGACCGGGAGCCGTCGACCGCGGTGGTCGCGACGACGTCGCCGCCGGCGATCCGCGTGGCACCGAGCCGGACCGAGCCACGCTCCGCGGTCGGACGTGAGAGTTCACCGACGTCGTCGAACGCCGAGAGAACGCCGGCGCTGACGGGGCGCGGTCGCACGCCGACGAGCCCGAGCGCTTCGACGACGACCGGATCGTCGAGGCGGACCAGCGCCCGCGTCGAGCCCCGCAGTAGATGGACGTCGGAGCCGTGCGCGGCCAGCACCGCGACGTCCTCGGGCGCAGGAGGCAGGTCGACGGCCGCGGCGAGCACGGTCGTCGTCACGGCACGCGAGGCGGTCGGGGCCGCATCTGCCGGCGTGTCGCAGGCCGCCCATGTCGGAGCGCCGGAGCCCGCCGGTCCCGGTGTGTCGGCCGGCGCGCCGAGGATCCCGAGCGCCGGCCCCCGTGGGCGGCGGGCCAGCACCGACTCGGCCACACGCGTCGGCGACGCGGCCTTGCCGACGACGAGTCGTGCCGACGTCAGGTCCGGCACCGGATGCAACGTGCCGTCTACGTCGACGTACAGCCCGCCGCGATCGGCACCGGCGACGATCGGCGCGTCGCCGATCCGGCCCTGTGGCCGAATCAGCCCGTAGACCCCGAATCCGGCCGCGATCAGGACGGCGACGACTGTCCCGACCAGCAGTGATCGCGATTGCGCGCGCATCGGGTCATCGAGCATCCGTGCGTCTCGGCGCACCAATGCGTGTTCTACCCGCCGCAGCAGGAAGCGGTACCCGCTCACCTGCGCACGGGTCGTCAAACGAACCCCCACGAGTGTCCCCCCTCGCCATGCCCGCTCCCCTCCCCGGGAACAGGCGAATCGGCCGCCCGACGGCGACACGATCAGTACAGTGTAATCCGTATCACAGTTCGGCGCCGGGGGGCTGCGCGCCGACATCCTCGGGGGGGATCGGTCATGGTCACATCGTCGCGCCGTCGCGCGCGTCTCACTCGGGTGCCACGCTCGGCAAGAGCGGGTCGCCATGCCGCGCCGGCAGCGAGCGCAGGTCGCGCAGACTCCGGCTCGCACCACACGACGACCGTGTCACGTCGCAACACCGCGGTCGACGGCGCCGAAGTCGTACCGGCCGTTCAATTCGTCACCCTGCTCGGCGCTCTCGCGGCGTGGTCGCTCGGCGGCCCCTGGTGGGCGGGCGCGCTGCTCGCCGTCGGTGCGATCGCCCTCGGGATCTCCGTCGTCCGTCGCCGCGGCCGTTCGCCGGCCACCGCGATCGAGCCCGCCGTACCCTTCGACGTGCCGCTGCCGGACGGCGGGGCGGTCGGCGTCCGCATCGACGGCGACGTTCTCGTCACCGCACTGCGGATCGACGCGCCGCGCCCGGCCGCGGCGGTCATCGGCGGCCCGGATCTCACCGGCGAGGGCCCGCTCCGCCTCGGCGATCTCGCTCGAGGGCTCGACCTCTTCGACGTGTCCCTCGAGTCGATCGCGGTCATGGGTACCGCGATGCCACCCGGACCGCCGACCGCCGTCGCCGCCTACCGCGCCGTGCTCGGTCCGCTGCCCGCCGTCGCCGTCCGAACGACGATCCTCGTGCTCCGGCTGCGTCCGGCAACATGTGACGACGCTGTCCGCCGCCGCGGCGGCGGGCCTGCGGGAGCGTTGAGGACGGTCGCCGTCGCGACGCGGCGTCTCGGCGATCTGCTCGCGGCCCGCGGCGTCGCCACGACGCCCGTCGACGCCGACGACCTGTGCGAGGCGACGACGCGGCTGCTGCACGGCCTGCCCTTCGCCACCGCGGTGGAAGGCCCGACGTCCGGCGTGCATTGCCACGAGGGAACGGACGCGCTCGTCGATCCCTCGATATTCCGCGCCGCGTGGGCCGCCGCCGGTGCCACGCCGTGCGTCGCCATCGACGTCCGCGGCTCGGGCTCCGGGCCGACGGCATCAGCCGTCATCCGCCATGTCGGGTCTGCTGAACACGTCGTCGGGCTGCCGATCGTGGATCCCGCGGCGGGCCTGCTCTCAACCCTGCCGACGGCCGCACGCTCGCCTGCACGGTCGGTTCCCCTCCCCGATGTGACCGTCCCGACGATGGGAACCGGCCTTCTCATCGGCGCCGACGACGACGGCCGCCCGATCGCGGTGCGGCTGTTCGGTCCCGGCGTCGACGTCGTCACCGTCTCAGTGCCGGAGGTCCTGCGGCTCGTCGTGCTTCGGGCGCTGGCCGTCGGTGCCACGATCACGGTCCGCACTCCCGATCCCGACCGGTGGTTCTCCTTCGCGGCCGGCATCGGTCACCCGGCCGCGCTCGACGTCGACGCCCCCGGCGTCGCAGTCGTCGCCGGTACGGACCTCGCCGTCTTCGACGCGGCCACCGTCGAGCCCTGCCCACCCGGAACAACCGTCCTGGGCACCTCCGAAGCCGATGCCGATGTCGCGATCGTCGCGGATAAGGACGATCCGCGCCGGATCCGGCTTCGCACATCATCCGGCAGCATCGGGCTGTGGCGCGTGGCCGCACCGGAGGAATCGGCCCTGTGCGGCCGGTGAATCCCAGAAAGCCAGGGCCCGCCGAGGACGGCACGCCGTCCCGAGGGCGCCGCCGACCGTCCGGCCCTCCGTCGCAGACGACGACACGCTGGGCGGACCGGCGTACCGGTCCGCCCAGCGTGAAGAGCTTCGTCAGACGAACCTGGCCGCGGCCCGTCGATCGGTGTCATGCATCCGCTGCGCGCCGTCGCCGACCGCGCGACCGACCCTCGTCAAGGTCTCGCGCGCCGCGCTCTGCGACAGCTGCCAACGTCTCGTCGCCTCGCGGTACGCCTGAGCCGCGTCACCGCTGAACGAACCCTCGAGAGCCGCGACGCCCCGCGCGAGCGATGCGGCCTGGTTCTCGAGCCGGTTCACGTCGGTGACCAGACCCGCCGTCAGTGCGTGGATCTGGGCGAAGTCGTATTTGATGAGTCCCCCGGACATGATGTTCCCCTTGTCGACTGTTGTGATGTTTCGAATGGCGTGATGCCGGCGGCCCGCTAGGCGTTGAGCAGCAACGTGGTCGTCTCGTCGTCGGACACCTGCGAAGCGGTGATCGCCGACCCCTGCAGCGTCGTCTTGAGTCCGTCGAGCGATTGCTGCAGCGTCGTCGCCCGCTGCTGCCATTCGGCCGCGACGCCGACGAACGCCGCGTGTGCCGAGCCCTGCCAGCCGGCTGCGGCGGATTCGACGTGCGTCGTGATCGATCGCAGCGTCACCTGCATGTCGTCGATGATCGAGCCGACGCTCTTGGCGTGAGCCTGGCCGTGCCCGACGTCCAACAGAAATCCGGACATGGTTCCTCCTGTCTTCCCGGGGCGTCCCCGCGCCCCGGTCCGGAACGAGATCGTCCCGAGTCGTCGCGGTCGGCCGGGTGGCCGTCCGCATCCTCCGCGGCGCGACATCACGTGCCCCATCCACGCGGAAGTTCATCGAGCACCGCGGTGATCGCGCGGACCAACCGCGTCCGGCCGCCGGGCGCAAGCGTCACGTGACGACGGCCGTCCGCTCCGATCGCCGGCACTCCGACGACACGGCCGGCCGGGCCGTCGTAGACCGACGCCGCCGTCGTCGACGCGACCTCGCGACCGTCCCGCGTCCGGCATCTCGCCACCACCTCCGTGTGCCACACGCTGCGTCGCAACGCGGTTCTGATCGCGGTCACGCCGGCCAGGTCTCCCGGGCCCGCGGTGCCGGAGGTGTACCCGGGGATCTCGTCGTCGCCCAGATCCGACCATTCGTCGGCGGCACCGATGTCGAGGGCCAGATAGGCCCGCGCCGGCCAGGGCATCGGAACGATCGGTGGCAGGACGTCCTCGATGGCGTGCGTAGCGATCGATGCCGCGGCGGCGCCTCCCGGCGCCGGCCGGCACCCGATGCGCCATCCGGACGGCGTCAGCTCGACGAGTCCGGCCACGCGGCACGATCCGCGCATGGATCCGAAGGCCGCGAGCGGCTCCACGACGGCGATGCGGACCTGCCGACCGTCCGCGGCCGAAGCCCGGACGTCGACGGCGAACGAACCCGTCGACAACGCTCGCAGCGCAACCACCACGTCGTCGGCGATCATGCCGTCGCCAGCGAGGACACCACGTTCCCGCAGGTCCGTGACCGAATCGTCATTCGGCCGTCCGACGGTCGGCCACGGCGCCTCGGTCACGATCGCAGGCCACGACGCGATCCCCAGCTCATCGGCGAGCACGGCGACCTCGTCCGGCGTCAGCTCGGTGTTCATCGCGACGGACATGCCGGTTCCTCCACTCCGCCGAAGACGGCCGGGGCCACGCGCGCCGGCGCAGCTGTCGTCGATGCGTCATACGCCCCCCTCGACGCGGCGAAGACGTTCGCCGAATCCGGGGGACGGGCCGGCTCCGAGGCACCGGCGGACGGCGTCGCCCGCACACCGCTGTCCGCGGGCGATCTGACCCCCTCGGCACCGGCCCGGCCGCCGGGCGCCGCGATACCCGGTGCGGCGGCGGGTACCGCACCGGCACCCTCGACGCCGTACACGCCCACCACCGGCCGACCCGGCGCGATGTCCACGACCGGCGTGACGGTTGCCCGTGACGGCCGCACGACGCGCGCCGGAATCACCGTGGACGGTGACATCACGGGGGCCGGGAGCAGCCCGCCCGGAATCGCCCCCGGCCGAAGCGACGCATCGCGGAGCCCGTCCTCATGACGGCCGTCGCGCGGCGACGCGTCCGGTCCGGAAGGCACCGGCCAGGTCGCGGCGTCCCGGGTACTCGCGGACTCGTACTGCTGCATGACGCGGGCCGCACCGTCCCTGACGACCTGCGCCGCGGTGTCCGCCGCGGCAGCCATCCCGAGGAGCGGACCGCCGAGGACGACGGACGCGCGCCGGACGGACTCCGCCGCCGTGGCGACCGCGTCGACGCCGGGCATCGCGAGACGCGCCACTGCGTTCACGTGCGCCGACGCCTCCGCCCGCGACGCGTACTCCCCGAGCAGGCCGGCCGCATCGGCGATCGTCGTCTCGACGTGCGACAGCGTTCCCGCGACGCGCATCACCATCGGGGTCTCTGCCACGTCCCGCAACGACGTTCGCAGGCTCGAGCACTCGGCGCCGACCGCGCCGAGTTCACGGGCGAGTTCGCGATACGCCGACGCCGCGTCGGCGAGCATGCGCGGCCCGGGCCCGGCGAGCAGATCGTGGACGAGCCGGTCCGTCGGTCGCGACGTCCAGTCGACGCCGGTGAATCCTCGCATCGTCGTTCCTCACACGAAGGCGTCGGCGATGCCGCGGACGGCTGCGACGTCGACGTCCGCGATATCGGCGGTGTGTGATCGCAGCCGGGCCGCGACACGTCGTAAGTCGGCGACGGTGCGGGCGACGGCGTGGCCGACACCCGCACCCGCATCCGTCACAGCCGCGGCGACGGCGACCGACACCTCGTCCCGTCCGGCAGGTGGGACCCGTAGCGCCGACGCTCGCGTCTGATACGCGGCCGCGAGCCGGTCGGCCAGTCCGTCGATCCGTCCGGCGACGACGGCGATGGCCGAAGCATCGACCCGGACGATGCCGGCGCGAACGGCCCCCGGCAGGCCGTCGGTCGCCGCACCGGCGGCCGGTCGCTCGATCCTCGTGTGCTCGGTGCCGTGCTTCACGGCGGCCCCCTCTACTGATTACTGACGAATCGGATGGTCGTGTGACTGTCAGAGCGAAAGTGTGACGTCGGGTTCCCGGCCGGATGGCGGCCGCCGATCACCGCCGAACACAGCCGGCGCGACGACATCCGTGGACGCGCCCAGCCCGCTCTCGGCTACCAGGTAGGTCGGTGACGTGCCTGCCACGACGCCTGCGGTGGCGCGGGCTCCAGTCGGTGGCACCGCCCCCATCGGGACACAGCCGGGCGTGGCGGCGACGCCCTCCTGCGTGCGAAAGACGTGGTCACGGCCTTCGCGCGGGACGGGCGCCGGCATCTGACGGCTGATCGACACCGGCCGTTCCGGCGCCGCGGCGCCCGCCACCCCGGCGGCGCCGACGGCAGCCACGGCGCCGGCGAGGGAGGGTCCGGCACCGACACCGTCGCGAGGCGCGCACACTTCCGTCCGCGCCCGGTCTGCCGCAATGGATCCGACGACCCCGCCGCCGTCCCGTCCCGTGACGACGCCGCCCGCCGCGCCCGCGATCCCCGTGGCGACGAGCCCGGCCAGCGGCACCGCGATCCCGCCGACGAGCGCGGCGGCCGCAGGCGCCAGAGACGCAAGGTCCGGCACGGCCACCGGCCTGGCCGCCGCCGTCACGGCAGCCGTCGGGCCGACGAGGCTCGCCTTGGTCGCCGCGACGATCGTCAGGCCCTCGGCCAGTGCACCCGCGGCGGCCGTCAGAACGATCGCCTGTCCCGGCGGCGTGAGCAGGACGGGCACGGATGCCACGAGGACTCCGACGAACTTCGCGACGACGCCCTGCAACGCCGCATATCCCGTCGCCACCGAGGCCGCCGCCGTGACCGTGTGCGCTCTGACCTCCCCGGCCTTCCCGACGAGCGCGCCGGACGACGAAGCGAGTCCCGCCGTCGCCGTCGCGTTCGATCTCGCCGCGGCGCCGCTCCACGTCCCGTCCAACGCGCCGAGCGCCTTCGTACCGATGCCGATCCCTGCTGTCAGCAGCGTCGTCATCGTGCCGAACAGAGACGTCGGATCGCTTCCTCCGCTCAGTCGACCGGTTCCGAACACGCCGAGCAGATCGGTCAGCGGTTTGATGATCGACTCCAGATTCAGCATCGGCATCGCGACGTCGACGGCGGGAACCGGAGTGATCGCCGGCAACCGCAGTCCGAGCCCGGCCAGCACCGCCGAGACCGGCGCGTCGAGCAACGTCGAGAACCCGACCACCCGCAACGCCTCCTCGACGGTCGGGCCGACATCGGGCACCGGCTCGCAGATCTCGCCTGTGACGACCCCTTCCGCCGCCGGCGTCCGCTCGACGTCCGCCTGCCGCGCCGGTAGGCGATCCTCGGCGTCGCGATCCCGCGCGGGCGGGACGTCGGCCTCGGGCGGTTCGATTCGGCCACCCCCGCTCACGTCAACGCTCCGCGCACCGCGACGGCACTCCCGGCGTCGGCGCCCTCGAAGGCCGCGGCACCCGCGAGCGCCGCGGCGGCCTGTGCGGCATGCCCTGCCGCGATCCGCTGCGCGGTGGCGAGCGCGCTCGCCTGTGCCGCCGCGAAAGCGACGAGGAACTCCTGCCCGATCGGGCCGAACACGCCGGCCGCGACCGCCACGTTGGCCGCCGCATCGACCGAGCTCAGGCCGGCGATCGTCGCGCCGACGCCCGCCGTCGTCGTCGCAAACGTCCGGATGGCCTCCGGCGCCGCAGTGATCTCCCCCATGACGGCCCCCTTTCACCGTTACGGCCGCGCCCGTTCGACGTCGACCCGCTTACTTGGACGCACCCGGCGGCCCGCTGGTTCCGTTCGATTCCATGAGCTCGGGAAAACGGGCCGTGAAGTCCGCCCAGGCGTCCTGCCGCAGCGCACTCGCCTGGGCGGCCGCCTCGGTGCATGCCGCGGTGATCGCATCACCCAGTCCGACCGCACCCAGCCGGATCGCCGACGGCACGATCGCCAGCCCGACGAGCGCGCCGGTCGCATCGACGACGGCGTCGACGCGCCCGTCGGCCGACCCGCGACCGCGGATCGCCGCGAGCCGGTCCGTCGCCTCCTGCAGGATCTCGAGTTGCGCGCGAGCCCGCCCGACGACCTGCTCGTAGACGCCGCTCATACCGACCTCAGCCACGACCGCGGTGCCCCTTCCGCCCAGTCGTCGACGACCTCCGCGTCGGCGATCTCGCCGCGCCTCGGCAGGCCGAGCGCGTCGAGCACCTCCGGCTCGACGCCGCCCCGCACGAGGATCTCGCGCCGCTCCAGCGCGATGGCGCGGGCGACGTCACGGGCCAGGCGAAGCACCTCCGCGGCGATGTCGTCGACGCCCGCGGCCAGCGCGTCGTCGTCCAGCCGGACCTCGACCGGCAGTCCTCCGGACGTCGCGCACACCCGCACCAGGCCGCTGCGCGACGACGCCCATCGCGCGTCCTCCATCTCGTCCACCATCGACCGACCTCCCTCATCGTCTCGGTCGACCGAGATTAGGCAGTTGCACCGACACGACGCCGATTGTCGGTGGGCGTGGCTACACTCGGCGCCCACACGGATCAGGCCGTGTGCATCCGAGGGGGGAACTTCGGTGATCGATCCAGACCATCCCGTGCCACCGGCTCCGCCGTGGCTCGCTGACCAGCACGTTCGCGCCGCATCGCCATCGCACGAGGGCTCGACGCACCGGGCCCGTGACGATCGTCGGCACTCGCCGCCGCCCTTGCCACGGGCGTCGTTCGAGCCGGGTTATCCACAACCCGCGTTCGACGGCGAGCCGCACCGGACATGGGCCCTGCAGACACCGGCGCCGCCGCGTCCGTTCGTACCGGCGACCCGGCCGTCGCTCGACGAGATCGCCCGCACCCGGCGTCGACGGCGGGCACCCACGACCGGCTGGCGACGCACCGTCAACCGGGTGACGTTCGGGTTCGTGACGCCGTCGCCGTCGCCGGCCGAGCGGGCTCACGATCGGCTCGTCGAGCGGATCACCGCACCGGTGATCTCCGACGTCCGGATCGCCGTCCTCTCGCTCAAGGGCGGCGTCGGGAAGACGACGACGGCCGTCGGCCTCGGAGCGACCCTCGCGTCGCTGCGAGGCGATCGGATCATCGCGGTGGACGCCAACCCGGACCTGGGGACCCTCGCGCAACGCGTCCCCGGCCGGAACACGTCCACGGTCCGCGACCTGCTCACGGGGCCCGAGATCCGCGGCTACGCGGACCTGCGAGCGCACACGTCGGCCGCGAGCCGGCTGGCCGTCATCGGGTCGGATCGCGACCCCTCGGCTGCACAGGCGTTCTCCGAATCGGACTATCGAACGGTCGTCGACCTGCTGCGCCGCTACTACGACGTGATCCTCACCGACTGCGGCACCGGATTGCTCCATTCGGCCATGGCCGGCGTCCTCGGGACGGCGGACGCGCTCGTCGTCGTGTGCTCGCCTGCGATCGACAGCGCCCGCAGTGCCGCCGCGACCCTCGACTGGCTCGATCACCACGGGTACGAACGACTCGCGGCCGAGGCCGTTCTCGTCGTCAACGCGACGGGCGGCGGGCGCAACATCGACACCGTGGCGCTCACACGGCATTTCGCAAGTCGCTGCCGCGCCGTGCACGAGATCCCGTTCGACCCGCACCTCGCCGAAGGCGCCGAGATCGACATGGCCGCGCTCGGCCGGCGGACCCGCCGTGCGTTCGTCGGGCTGGCCGCCACCGTCGTCGACGGCTTCGCGTCCACCGGGACACGAGGATGAGCGCGCAGGCACGAGCCCGGCGGCTCGTCGACGCCGGTGTCCTGTCCCTCGGAATCCCCGTCGGAGACGCCGAACCGGTGGTCGATCACGTCCAGGCGATGCGGGCGTTCCGGCTCGCGACGCAGGAACAACCGCTCATGGGCGACGCCTGGCTCGGGCGACTCGTGGCGGGCGACTCCGGCGACGTCATCGACGGTCTCTACATCGCGCGCGCGACGATCGGGGCGGAGCAGCGGCGGCTGGGGCTTCCCGTCGGCACCCTTGTCGGCCGCTTCCCGACCGGGGTGTTCGTCGATCATCCCCTCGCCGATCCGACGGAGGCGGCGGCCGCCTTCGCCTGCCGCGCCGTCGCCGACGAGCGCTGGTCGGACGCCGAGGAGGCCCTCGATCTGCTGCCGCCACCGGCACGCCCGATCGCGGCGCTCGCCCGCGGGCTGCTGCACGTGCGCACGCAGCGCTGGCCGGACGCGATCGCCGCACTGGCCGGCGTCGACGCGTGGGAGGACCGCCTGCTGCGCGCGGCAGGCGATCTGCTGGCCGGCACGTCATGTGCCCAGCTCGGCATGTTCGACGAAGCGGTCCGGCGACTGGAGGCGACGCGCGCCGGCCCGCTTCCGGCGGCGGCGACGGCCGCGACGTTCGCCCTCGGCATGTGCCTGCGCTCGCGCGGCGACGAGAGCGCCGCGCGGCCGCTGCTCGAAGCCGCGTACGCCGCCGGCACGACCGATGCGGGTGCGGCGCTACGCGACCCGGACCACCGCCTGGTCGTCGTCACCCCCGAACAGATCGCGGCACGCACCGACCGATGGACACCCGGCTCGGAGTCTCCGGACGGCCTACAGGACGAGCGAGCCGACCTCGCGGACGCCGCCCACGCCGAGCTCGCCGCGCAGGTCGGCCTCGCCGGGGTCAAATCCCAGGTCGCACGACTGGAGGCCGCGGCGCGGCTGGGCCGGCTGCGCACTCGACGCGGTCTGGCGACGTCCGGCCGCAGCCTGCACCTCGCCTTCACCGGCCCACCGGGCACGGGCAAGACGACCGTCGCCCGGATCATCGCCAAGCTGTACTGCGGCCTCGGCGTCCTCAAGACCGACGTCGTCGTCGAGGCGAGTCGCCGCGACTTCGTCGGCGAACATCTCGGCGCGACGGCGCTCAAGACCAGCCGCCTCATCGACTCCGCCCTCGACGGCGTGCTGTTCGTCGACGAGGCCTACACGCTCATCCAGGAGGGGCTGACCGGCGGCGACGCCTTCGGACGCGAGGCCGTCGACACCCTGCTCGCCCGGATGGAGAACGACCGCGAGCGGCTCGTCGTCATCATCGCCGGATACGACGGCGAGATCGACCGGTTCCTCGCAGCGAACGAGGGGCTCGGCTCACGTTTCTCCAAGCGCATCCGATTCGACTCCTACTCTCCTGAGGAACTCGGGGAGATCGGATCACGGATCGCGACAGCCCGAGACTCGACGCTGACGCCCGACGCCCGGTCCGAACTCGTCGCACGCTGCGGCCGCCTTTGCGACGCCACTCGGCGCGACTCGTCCGGGGCGCCGCGGCGCCTCATCGACGCGGCCGGCAACGGTCGCTTCGTCCGCAACGTCGTGGAGTCGGCCGAGGAGGAGCGGGAGTTCCGGCTCGCCTCGTCCGATTCCTTCGACACGCTGAGTGAAGACGAGCTGCGCCGGATCGAACACGCCGACATCGCGACGGCCCTGGACACCGTCTGCGCGACGCTGCCGTCGGACGGTCCGCCATGACCGAGAACCCACCGCCACCGGCACGGTTCCGCTCCGCCGTCGGCCGGAACGCGCGGATCGGACGGCTGTTGCGACTCGTCGCGCGACTGCGTGCGGTCGACGATGAGGTGCTCACGGAGATCGGCGCGGGGCTGCTGCGCCGAGACGAGCCGGCAGCCGCACTCGTGCGGGCGATGAACGGTGACGATCCCCGCGGACGCGTCACGATGCGTCAGTTCCAGACGGCGCTGGCGCACGGCATCGCGTCGGTGCCCGACGCGCCACCGGCGCTCACCGAGTTCTTCGCCCTCGTCGACACGACGCCGAGTTGGGTCGATGCCGACCGCGTCGAACGCGGCGCCGCGGTTCTCACCAGGCTCGGGAAGAACGCGTCCGACGTCCTGCTCGCACTCGCCCTCATCGGCGGGTATCGATTCGGCGGGCCACCGGATCTGCTGGTGGCGACAGGCGGACTCACCGGCGACTCCGCAAAGCGCAGACTCGCCGAAACCCAGCACTGGACGATGGCCCTCGCCCGCCCCGGCGGGCTCGGCCCCGGCGGCGAGGGCAGGCGGCTCTCGATACATGTCAGGGTCATGCACGCGCTGGTCGACGATCGTTTCGAACGACCGGGGCGCTGGGACGTCGCCACCTGGGGCCTGCCTGTCAACCAGGCCGACCAGGCCGCGACGCTCGGACTGTTCAACGCCGTCCTGCTACTGGGTGTACGCCTTCTCGGCGTCCGCGTGACACGCGCAGAATCTGACGATTTCATGCACCTGTGGCGCTACGTCGGCTGGCTGATGGGCGTCGAGGAGCAGTGGCTGCGCGACGACGAGCGGGAACAGCACCGGCTCAACTACCACTTCCTCCTCACCCAAGCCGACGTCACGGCCGCGGGCCCCGAGCTGACCGACACCCTCGTCCGGGTCCAGACGCAGTTGAACTTCCGCCGATTCCCTCGCCTTCGGCGCTGGTACGCACGACGACGGCTGTCGGGTTTGCTCCAGTACTTCCTCGGCCGGGCCGGGATGCGGGCGCTCGGACAACGACCAGTCATCCCGTGGACCGTCGTGCCGACCGTGACGGCGAACCTCATCCGCTACCGCATCTTCGGCCACACCGCGGCCGGGCGGCGGCGCCAGTATCGCTGGGGCGAGCGCGTACAGGCCGACGAGCGGTATCGCTACTTCGGGGACGGGCCGCCGGGCGTCGGACGACTCGCCGGAAAGGACGGAACGTACGACAAGGAGTCCGGGTCTCCGGCCTCGGCAGGCATGACTCAGTGGAAGGCCAGCGAGGCCACCGACGCGACGCAGATCGCGTCGACGTCCTCGCCGCCGTCACCGGCCCGGCAACCGACCGAGACCTGACGCCCGTCGTTCGCGACGACGAACCAGCGGAGCGGTCTGCCCGTCGCCGGCACCTCCCGGTAGGCGATCACGTCGCGTCCGCCGTAGGACACGGGCGCGACGAGATCACGGGCCGTCGACGTCGCCGCGATCGAGCGACGCAGCCCGGCCGCGACATCGGCGAGCGTCGACTCGGCGCTGATCCGCTGTACGGCCAGGACGAGCCGTCTGCCGTCGACGGGATGGTCGGCGACGGCGCGGTCGACGACGGCGGGCACTGCTCCCCCGGCCGTCGTCTCGACGACCGACACACGCCAGTCCGCCGGCACCCGGGTCGCGACGCCGGCGATCGCCAGCTCCCGGTCGATCGGCTGCGACGGCGCATCCGCCCCACCGTCGGCGACGACCCACCGAACGGCGACTCCGACGACACCGGCGATGACGACCGCGGCGGCGGCGAGCGTGCCCCGGCGTCGCCGTCGAGAACCGGCGCCGAACCGCTCCGTGGCGGGCCGTTCCGCCGCGAGCCGCTCGGCCGCCGGCGGCACGAGGACGGGTTCGTCGCGGAGGACGAGATCCGCCGGCCCCACGGTGACGACGCGCGCCGGCCGCAGCACCGGCGCGAGCGATTCGGCGAGCGCCGCGTCCCGCCAGACGAAGACCGCGGCGGGCGGCTCTCCCGCGAACGCCTCACGGCATTGCGCAGGCGTTCCGACACGACGTGCGACGACGACCAGCCTCTCTTCGCCGCGCCGCAGCCGCGTCACCGTCAGCTCACCGGACCCCACCGGCCCTCCGGACCCGCTCGGCCCACCGGACCCCACCGGCCCACCGGACCCGATCGGCCCACCGGACCCGATCGGCCCACCGGACCCGATCGGCCCACCGGACCCGATCGGCCCACCGGACCCGACCTGCTCACCGGGCCCGACACCGGCTCGGCTCCCGGCTCCCGGCTCGATGACGATGCACGTCGAGGCACCGCGCTCGAGACACGCCTCGGCGACGGCCAGAGCCGTCTCGGGGTTCGCCTTCCCGAACGGCACCGACACACCGGATTCCGCTGTCCCCGCCATCGCCCAACCCTCCCCCAAGTCGACGATTCGGTGGACTCAGACTACGACGCCGCCCCTGGCGAAACCCGCAGAACGCCAGCCATCGACGACGAACCGGCCCGAACCCGCGCGACAGACACCGTCACGACACAACCGTCACGACGCAACCAGCACGACAGCACCCGAATACGACGGCACCCCGAACACGACGAAGGCCGCGTCCTGATGGACGCGGCCTTCGTACGTACGCTTCCGGGTCTCCGTCCCGACGGAGATGGTGTTCGACCCCGCGTTTCACACTACCCGGCGGTAAATACCTCGGCAAGCCTCACGCACCGCAGGAGTCCGCCGTCACACGAAATGTGCGCCGCCCCGACCGAGGGTCGGGACGGCGCACGTGGGACGAACAGGACACCCGCCTCCGGGCACGGCGTCAGACGCGAACGCCCTTGCCGATCGTGACGACGCCACCGGCGGAGACGTCGAACCGCTCCCGATCACGGTTGAGATCGACACCGACGATCTCACCGGCCGAGATCGAGACGTTCTTGTCGAGGATCGCGTGCCGGACGACCGCACCCCGCCCGACGCGCGCGCCCGGCATGAGGACGCTGCCCTCGACCGTCGCGCCGTCCTCGATGACCACCCCGGAGGACAGCACCGAGTTGCGGACCGTGGCGGCCGAGATGATGCTGCCCGCACCGACCACCGACTCCTGCGCAAGACCGCCGTGGACGAACTTGGCGGGCGCCAGGTTGTCCGACTCCCCGCGGATCGGCCAGCGCTTGTTGTACAGGTTGAAGATCGGGTGCACGGAGACGAGATCCATGTGGGCGTCGTAGAACGCGTCGATCGTGCCGACGTCGCGCCAATAGCCCTTGTCGCGCTCGGTGGCGCCCGGAACCTCGTTGTCCTTGAAGTCGTAGACGTGAGCCTCGTTGCGATCGACGAACCACGGGATGATGTCGCCACCCATGTCGTGATCGGAATCGGCGTCGGCGGCATCGATCTTGATCGCCTCGAGCAGCGCCGACGTCGTGAAGACGTAGTTGCCCATCGAGGCGAACGTCATCGTCGGGTCGTCGGGGGTGCCGGGCGGATCCTTCGGCTTCTCCAGGAAGCGAGTGATGCGACCGGACTCGTCGGAGTCGATGCAACCGAAGGCGGACGCCTCTTCGCGCGGAACCCGGATGCCGGCGACTGTCGCCGCGGCTCCGGACGCGATGTGCGCCTCGACCATCTGAGACGGGTCCATGCGATAGACGTGGTCGGCACCGAACACGACGATGTATTCGGGCTCCTCGTCGTACACGAGGTTGAGGGACTGATAGATGGCATCCGCGCTGCCGGTGTACCACCGCGGGCCCATGCGCTGCTGCGCCGGAACCGGGGTGATGTATTCACCGGTGAAACCCGACATCCGCCAATGCTGCGAGATGTGGCGGTCGAGCGAATGCGACTTGTATTGGGTGAGTACGCACAGGCGGGTGTAGCCGGCGTTCACCAGGTTGGACAGGACGAAGTCGATGAGGCGGTAGGCGCCACCGAACGGGACCGCAGGCTTGGCCCGGTCCGCCGTCAACGGGTAGAGGCGCTTGCCCTCCCCACCGGCGAGGACGATGCCGAGGACTTGTGGCTGGTTTCGCACCCCCCCAACCTATCCGCATCCCGGCCGTCCGGCGGCCAAACGGCGAGGAACTCGTTCCGGCGCCCGGCGCGCACCGTGAACCGGCCGGGACGCGAAATGCCAAGGCGCCCCGCGCAGTCCGGCCCGCGCGGGCGCACGGCGGGGGCGGGCGGCGACGCGCGACGGCGGCACGGAACCGGCACACGAAACAGCCGCTGAGATTGTCGACAAGTCATGCGGAAGGCCGCCGTCTGCCGATAGCGTCGTCGCCATGCATGTAGCGATGATGACCCGTGAGTACCCGCCGGAGGTGTACGGCGGCGCCGGCGTCCACGTCACCGAACTGGTCCGACACCTGCGCGACCTCGCCACCGTCGACGTCCACTGCATGGGCGCCCCCCGTGAGGGGGCGTTCGTGGCAGGCGTCGACCCCGAGCTCGAAAACGCCAACGCGGCGATCAAGACGTTGTCGGCCGACCTGCGGATGGCCGTCGCCGCCTCGGGCGTCGACCTCGTCCACTCGCACACCTGGTACGCCAACACCGCGGGCCACCTCGCGGGCCGGCTGTACGGCGTGCCGCATGTCATGACGGCCCATTCGCTGGAGCCGAGCCGGCCCTGGAAGGCCGAACAGCTCGGCGGCGGCTACCGCGTCTCGAGCTGGGCCGAACGCAACTCCGTCGAGTACGCCGACGCCGTCATCGCCGTCAGCACGGGGATGGCCGGCGAGATCTGCGCCGCCTACCCGAACGTCGACCCGGCGCGCGTGCACGTGGTGCGCAACGGCATCGACACCTCGCTGTGGTACCCGGCGGAGCAGGAGGCGGATTCGCCGCTCACGTCCCGCGGCATCGACCTGAACCGCCCGATCGCCGTCTTCGTCGGACGCATCACCCGGCAGAAGGGCGTCGCGCACCTCGTCGCGGCCGCCCATCACTTCGATCCCGAGATCCAGCTCGTCCTGTGCGCCGGAGCCCCGGACACCCCGGAGATCGGCGCCGAGATCGCCGGCGCCGTCGAGCAGCTCTCGGCGTCCCGCGACGGCGTGCACTGGATCTCCGAGATGCTGCCGCTGCCGCAGATCCGCCAGATCCTGTCGGCCGCAACGGTCTTCGTGTGCCCGTCGATCTACGAGCCCCTCGGCATCGTCAACCTCGAGGCCATGGCGTGCAATACCGCCGTCGTGGCCTCGGCCGTCGGCGGCATCCCCGAGGTCGTCCAGGACGGCGAGACGGGCCTGCTCGTCGCGTACACGCCCGAGGACGTCCCGTCGTTCGAGCGCAGCATCGCCGACGCCGTGAACCGCGTCGTCGCCGATCCGGAGCGCGCCGCCGCGATGGGCGTCGCCGGCCGCGAGCGTGCCGCCACGGAGTTCTCCTGGGCGACGATCGCCGAGCAGACCCTCGACGTCTACCGCGCCGTGCTCTGACCCGAGGCCTTTCAGCACACCCGGGCGCCCGTCGATCATCGACGGGCGCCCGAGTCGTCGGGAGGTGCTCGGTCCTCGGGCGGACGCCCGGATCGGGCTGCGTGGAACAATCGGGAACCATGCAGACCCTGCTGGCCTATCTCGCGATCATGGCCGTCATCGTCGCCGTGCTCTTCGCACTCGTGTGGTTCGTCTTCGGCCGCTCCGAGGACCTGCCCCCGCTGGAACCGGGGACGACGCTGACGGCCCTGCCCCGCACGGGCATCACCTCCGACGACGTCGCAGCACTGCGGTTCCGGCAGTCGCTGCGCGGCTATCACGCCGCCGAGGTCGACTGGGCGCTCGACAAGCTCGCCCGCGAACTCGACGAGCTGCGTTACCTCGTAGACCAGCTGGCGAGCCGCGCTCCGGAGGAGCCGCGGCAGCAGCCCACCGTCCGTGTACGACCGCTGCAGAACCCCGCGCCGACGCCGGAAAGCGTTGCGGCACTGACGGATCCGGAGCTGCCGAGCACCTCGGCGCAGCCGGCGCGGACACCCCTGGAAGACGAGACCGAAGCGGACCGGGGACCTCATACCCACCCGTGACGTGCCCCGACAGAACTGATTTGGAAGAATGAACGATGGCCGCGCGCACGTAGGCGGCCAGAAGTCACTGGCGACAGGTAACCACGGAGGTAGCACAATGGCGGCGATGAAGCCACGGACTGGAGATGGTCCCCTCGAGGCGACCAAGGAAGGCCGCGGGATCGTCGTCCGGATCCCCATCGACGGGGGCGGGCGTCTTGTCGTGGAACTCAATGCCGAGGAGACCGGTGCGCTGGCCGAGGCCCTGCGCAACGTGATCGCCTGACATATCGACGTCGTACGAAGACACGCTCGGCGGCACGGCGAGAGCCCTGCCCACCCGGGCGTGATCGTATGACGCGTCAGCGTCTGATGTAGACCGAGACCGACACCGCCGCGCGAACAGCGAGCGGTGTCGGTGTTTTCATGGCGTCGGCGAACACGGCCGCGCGGACGGCGTCCCGCGTCGTGTGGAACGCGGACGGTCCCATCATGACGACGTCGACGGCCGCCTCGGGCTCGAGCTCCACGGTCTCGGCGACGGCCGTCCGATCGGCGAGCCGGAAGTCGGCCGCGAGAGACGCGTCGAGGCGCTCGAGCTTCCCGGGTTCGACGGCGACCGCCCGTCCGGGCAGCCCGTCGCCGTGGCCGGCCTCCGGCGTCACGACGACGACGCGGCCGCCGTCGGCGAGCACCCGCGCCGCCTCGGCGGGATTGCGCGGCGCGAACACGCTCAGGACGACATCGGCGACGGCGTCGCCGATCGGCAGCGGCGCCCAGCAATCGGCACGCACGGCGCCGATCCGCGGTGAGCGGCGCGCGATCCGCCGGCACGCCGGCGCCGACAGGTCCAGCCCGATCCCCCGACCCGCACCGACGCACGCCGCGAGGTAGTCTCCCCCGCCGGCACCGAGCTCGACGACGACTCCTGAGCCGGCCGGCGTCCCGACCGCCTCCGCGACCGCCGTCCGTGCGCCGCCGAGCCATCCCGCCGCGAACGCCCGCTCGCGCGCGTCCAGCATCTCAGCGGTATCGGATTCGAATCGCGCCGTCCGGCCCGAGAACAACGAGACGAAACCACCGCGGGCGACATCGAACCGATGCCCCGCCGAACATACGACGGTCCGTTCGATCAGCTCCACCGAGCCCCGGCACACCGGACAGACGAGCAGATCGACGACCGCGGACAACACGAGGCGTCAGCCTAGCCGATGCCCACTAGACGATTGATTCCCGGACGTGGTCACCCAGGCCCGTCGGCTCCGACCATCCGGAGACCAGGGCCGGCGCGTACCGCGGTCGCCCCATCCCACGAGGCCGCCCGGTCTCCCGATGTCGCAGCGAGTCCATCGGCGGCCGGTCGACGAGCGAGACCTCCGACGTCCGCGGCTCGAGGCCGCCGTCGGCGTTGACGAACTGCGTCAGCGGCGCGCCCGAGTCGGTCACTCCGCAGCGGCCGAGCAGCGTCGCGACGATCTGCCGGCTCATCACGCCCAGCTCCGGTAGGGGCCGGTTGCGATGCATCCGCACGCCGAGGTCGACCTGGCCGATGCCGGCCATCCCGTATCGCTCGTAGGTGTCCAGCAGCAGGCCGATCTCGACGCCGTAGCCCGGCGCGAACGGCACCGCCGAGAGCAACTCGCGCGTCCCGGCGTACTCGCCGCCGAGCGGCTGACGGACGGCGCCCAGCTCCGGCCGCAGCGCGGCGAGCAGCGGGCGCGCGACGAGTTCGGTGACCCGTCCGCCACCGGTCGCGTCCTGGCCCGTGGCCGTCCGCAGGGGCCTCCGGTAGAAGCCCTTCACGAGGTGGACGCCGTCGGCGAACAGCAGCGGGCCGAGCAGACGCGGCACGAACATCGGATCGGGATCGATGAGATCGGAGTCGACGAAGACGACGACGTCGCCGCCGGTGACGGCGAGCGAACGCCACAGCACCTCACCCTTGCCGGGGACGGGCGCCACCTCGGGGACCGCCTGTTCGCGGGTGTAGACACTCGCCCCGGCGGCCCGCGCGACGGCGACCGTCGCATCGGCGGAACCCGAGTCGACCACCACCAGCTCGTCGACCAGCCCGCCGAGCAGCGGCCGGATCGTCGCGAGAACACCGCCGATCGTCGTCTCCTCGTCGAGTGCGGGCAGGACGACCGAGACGGTCCTGCCGCCCTTCGCCGCCATAAGGTCGGCGACCGACCACGACGGCGGCTCGAGGCCGTCGCAGCTGCGGATCGTCATCCGAGTCCTCTCACTGTCCGGGCCGGGGGCCGCGTCCCCGCGATCGCGGCCACCATGTCCACCACCCGGCGGCTCGCCGCGACCTCGTGCACCCGGAAGACCCGGGCCCCGCGCGCGGCGGCGAGCGCGGTGGCGGCGAGCGTGCCCTCGACCCGCTCGTGCAGATCGACCCCCAGAGTCTCCCCGACGAAGTCCTTGTTGCTCAACGCCATGAGCACCGGCCAACCGGTGGCGACGAGTTGGTCGACGTCCCGCAACAGGGCGAGGCCGTGATGGGTGTTCTTGCCGAAGTCGTGCGTGGGATCGATGAGGACGCCGTCGCGCGGCACCCCGGCGGCCACGGCGCGCTCGGCGGCGTCCGTCACCTCACGGACCACCTCGCCGACGACGTCGGTGTAGCGGACGCGATACGGCCGCGTCCGCGGCACCGCCCCGCCGGTGTGCGAGCAGACCAGCCCCGCCCCGGCGGCCGCGGCCACCTCGGGCAGTCCCGGGTCCGCGCCGGCCCACGTGTCGTTGACGATCCGTGCACCGGCCGCCAGGGCCCGCTCGGCGACGTCGGCGCGCCAGGTGTCGACGCTGACGACGACGTCCGGGAAGGTCTCGGCGATCCACCCGATGAACGGGACGACGCGGGCGGCCTCCTCGGCCGCGTCGACCTCGGCACCCGGCCCGGCCTTGACGCCGCCGACGTCGACGATGTCGGCGCCCTCGTCGACGACGCGGCGCACGCGCTCCTTCGCGTCGGCGTCGGCGAAGGCAGCGCCCCGGTCGTAGAACGAGTCCGGGGTGCGATTGACGATCGCCATGATGAGCGCGCGGTCCGTCGGCACCGGGACGCCGGCCAGCGTCGGCGCCCAGTGCGACACGGGCCAGGGCGGTGGCGGCTCATGCCGGCCCCGGCGAGCGCGGACGGCGCGGTCACGACCTGCGGACGTCGACGACACGTCAGTTCCGCGGCGCCCGGGCCGCCGCGACGTCGGCCGGGTAGTCGTCGTGGAACGGCACGTAACCGTCGGCGCGGCCGGCGAGCACGAGCACCTCGTCGCCGCCGGCATCGGCGTAGCCCTCCGTACGTAGCGCCGTCTTCTGGCTCTTGAACGTGCTCGTCTCGGCGATCTCGTCGACGATGCGCAGGAACAGCGGCACCGCGTAGCCGGGCAGCGCGTCGTACAGCGCCGCGGCGGCCGCCGCCGGGTCGAAGGCATCGCGGTCGACGAGCTTGAGCGCGGCCATCCCGGCGCGGCCGTCGGTCCCCGGCACGGCGACGCCGTAGACGACGGCGCGCGCCACCCCCGGCACGTCGTCGAGCGCCGCCTCGACCTCGGTGGTCGCGACGTTCTCGCCCTTCCAGCGGAAGGTGTCGCCGAGTCTGTCGACGAAGGCGATGTGGTGCAGCCCCTGGTCGCGGACGAGATCACCGGTGTCGAACCAGACGTCGCCGTCGGCGAAGGCGTCGCGCAGCAGCTTCTTCTCCGTCGCGTCGGCGTCGGTGTAGCCGTCGAAGGGCTGGCGATCGTTGACCTCGGCGATGAGCAGTCCCACCTCGCCGGTGCCGACACGCGTCAGCCTGCCCTTGTCGTTTCGCGCCGGCAGGCCGTCGGCGTCGACGGCGACGATCTTGTACGGCAGCGGGCAGAATCCGGCCGTCTTGCCGAGGTTGAAGACGTTGACGAAGGCGATCGGCGCCTCGGACGCCCCGTAGAACTCGACGATCCGCTCGATGCCGAAGCGCATCGCGAACTCGTCCCAGATCTCCGGACGCAGACCGTTGCCGACCATGAGCCGGATGGAGTGCGAGCGGTCGGTCGGCTTCTCCGGCTGCGCGAGCAGGTAGCGGCACAGTTCGCCGATGTAGCAGAACGCCGTCGCCCGGTTGAGCACGGCGTCGTCGAAGAAGCGGGACGCCGAGAACGACCGGCCGATGGCCAGGCAGGCCCCCGAGGAGAGCACCGTGCTCAGCGACACCGTCAGCGCGTTGTTGTGGTACAGCGGCAGCGAGCAGTACATCGTGTCGTCCCGGCGCAACCGCACCGCCATGCCGCCGATGCCCGCCATCGAGCGCAGCCAGCGGAAATGGCTCATCACCGACGCCTTCGGCATCCCGGTGGTGCCCGAGGTGAAGATGTAGAACGCCGTGGTCGACGCCGGCAGCGTCGCCGTGACGGCGGGATCGATCGCGGGCAGATCGGCGCTCTGCTCGATGAGCTCGTCGAAGGTGATCGTCGCGACATCGGTGTCCGGCACCGAGTCGAGGGCCTCGGCGACGTCCGGATCGACGATGAGCACCCGCGCGTCGAGGATGCCGAGGCTGTGGGCCAGCACGTCGCCGCGCTGGTTGTGGTTGAGCATCCCGGCGACCGCGCCGAGCTTGACGACGGCGAGCATCGCCAGCAGCGCCGTCGGGTGGTTCTTGGCGAGGATGCCGACGACGTCGCCGGTCTGCACGCCGGCCTTCGTCAGGAGCGCCGCGTAGCGGTTGACGGAGGTGTTGGCGTCGCCGTAGCTGATCTCGCTGCCCTCGAACCGCAGGAACGGGCGCTCCGGGCAGCGATGGGCCAGCCGCTGGAACATGAGCCCGATCGTCTGCTTCGCGGTCGGCTTGCGCAGCAACAGGTCCGGCGCGCGCTTGACGATGGAGCCGAGATCGGGAACGACGCGCAGCGCACCGAGCCCCACGTCGAGGATTCCGAAACGTTCCGGGGCCTGGCCGGTCGGCGTCATAGATCGAACTCCATCGCTCGTGCAGGCGGCGGCCACGGGCCGCCTAACGGTCTGGGACGGCGACCGCGGCGGGTCGGCTGTCGCCGGTCCGACTCTACCGGTGGCCCCGGCCGCTACCGGTCGCCCCAGCGCCGTCCACAGCGCTCGAGGGCCGCGTCGACGTCGGTGACCACGTCGATCCGCTGCAGCGCCGTCGGGTTGACGAAACCCTCTCCGACGAGTCCTTCGAGCCAGTCGAACAGCGGCCGGTAGAAGCCGTCGGGGTCCAGCACGACGACGGGCTTGTCGTGCATGCCGAGATACTCTCCGGTCCACGACTCGAAGAACTCCTCGAGCGTGCCGACACCGCCGGGCAGGGTGAGGAAGGCGTCGGCCGCGTCGTCCATCCGCTGCTTGCGCTCTCGCATCGTCGTGGTGACGATCAGCTCGTCCGCGTCGACGTCGGCGACCTCACGGTCGACGAGCTCGCGCGGGATGACCCCCGTGGTGTGCGCCCCCGCCGCCCGAGCCGCCCCGGCGACGGCCCCCATCATCGACACCCGTCCGCCGCCGGACACGAGACTGTGTCCCGACGCGCCGATCGCCGTCCCCACGTCGGCGGCGAGCCGCAGATACTTCTCCGGAACCGGCCCTGACGCGCAGAACACACAGATGGCAGCCACGGCCGAAACATTAGAGGAGACATGACACCGGAGCCAGGTGGCGGTGGGTGGACGGTCGGCCGGGCCGCCGGCATCGGGCCTGGCGAGAGGGCCCGCTAGGTGTTCTTCCCACGGACGTTGTGGACGCGGTCGATGGGTGAGAGGCCTCCGATGCCGGTGTGGGGGCGATGGTGGTTGTACGGAAGCCAGTCCTCGTAATCCCGGCGCGGCATGCTCGTGCGCCGCGCTCACGTCGAAGGGCGGGTCAAGATCGCGTTGTGGTCATCAGCGACGGTGGAAGAGCACACAGGCTCGGGTCGCTGAACGTTTCCACCTCTCACGTGGCACGGTCTCAAGTGGGTCGCCGTTATCGCGCCGGTGATCGCGCGGCGATGCAGGATCGTTCGTCCCGGCCGCTGTCGTCCCCGTCACGGATCGACCCCGCACCGAGAAGGCTTACATCATCGGGTTGCTGCCATCAATCGTCGATGGGGCCGCGCACCGGATCGCCACCACCTGCATCTACCGCAGTCCACAATCTCGAAGGTCTCACCCGGTATAGCGCCGCTGGCGCAGGTCGATAAGGGCACCGGAATCCGGATCACGCAAGCCCAAACCCGTCCGCTACGAGCGCCAGACCCCGGGCGAGCTGGTGCGTCGACGTGAAGAAACTCGGCCATCCCCGACGGCGGCGGAGCTGCTCTCGGCCGCTCGACCAAGCAGCAGGAAGAGGAGGCGGGAGTCGGCTACTCGTTCCTGCGATTTCAGCCGATCCGATGACAACGCCGCCTGGTGTACTCAGGAGATCTCGACGACGAACGTCAGGGGCCGCACCGGTTTCTGGACCCGCGCGCGTTCTTCGCCGAGCACGGGATCACCGTCCGGCGCGTGATGACCGACAACGGTTCCTGCACCCCGCCGGTCAAGGCGTTCAACGACGCGCTCACGGCTACCAGGTGAAGCACACGTACGCCCCCTCACCGGCCGCAGACGAACGGGAAGATCGAACGGTTCCACCGCACCCTCGCCGACGAATGGGCCTACGCCCGGCACTACCTCTCAGACGCAGCCCGTACGACATGAGGACCTCCGTGGATCGAGTGAGTGTGGTAACCCACATCGATACCGGAGGTCCTCACCTCATTCCGCCACGCCACGCTGCTCACAACGTCCGTGGGAAGAACAGCTAGGGCCCGGGGGACTGCGGCCCGGCTCAGTGTCCGCCGCCCGCACCGCGACCGAACCGTCAGGACGGGTCGACCCTCCCCTGCCCGCGCGTCGACTCCGCCGCGACGACGATCGCCACGGCTTCCTCGACGGAGTCCGTCACGTGGATGAGGTCGACGTCGCCCGGGGAGATCATCCCCCGCTCGACGAGCGTGCCCGTGATCCAGTCGTGCAGTCCGCCCCAGAACTCCCGGCCGAGCAGCACGAGCGGGAAGCGGGTCACCTTGCGCGTCTGCACAAGCGTCAGCGCCTCGAAGAGCTCGTCGAGCGTCCCGAATCCGCCGGGCAGGCACACGAACGCCTGCGCGTACTTGACGAACATCGTCTTGCGCACGAAGAAGTAGCGGAAGTTGATGCCGAGGTCGACCCACGGGTTGAGGCCCTGCTCGAAGGGCAGCTCGATGCCGAGGCCGATCGACAGCCCACCGGCGTCGGACGCGCCGCGGTTGGCCGCCTCCATCGCTCCCGGCCCGCCGCCGGTGATGACGGCGTAGCCGGATTCGGCGAGCCGCCGGCCGAGTTCGACGCCCATCGCGTACTCCGCACTGTCCTGTTTGATCCGCGCGGACCCGAAGACGGTGACGGCCTTCGGCGTCTCGGCGAGGGCACCGAAGCCTTCGACGAACTCCGCCTGGATCCGCAGCACGCGCCACGGGTCGGTGTGCACCCAATCGGCCGACCCGTGATCGTCGAGCAACCGCTGATCGGTCGTCGACGGAACCGCCGACTCCGCAAGCTTCGTCTTCGTCTCCCGCAGCCGCAGCGGGCCCCGGTACGTCGTGCGCTTGTCCATGACCATGACGTTATCGGCAAGACCCGGCATCGGAACGCGATGGCGGCTGAATTCCACCGACGTTCCGCCGCCGGACGTCAGACGCTGAGGTAACGCCGCAGCACCGCGGCCACCTCGTGGATCTGGGCCACCTCGACCCGCTCGTCGCGGCGGTGCGCCAGATTCGGATCGCCCGGCCCGAAATTGACGGCCGGGATGCCGAGCGCCGAGAACCGGGCGACGTCCGTCCAGCCGTACTTGGCGCGGAAGCCGCCCGCCGACTCGACGAGCGCCGCCGCGGCCGGCGCCGCCAGCCCGGGCAACGCGCCCGGGGCGGCGTCGACGACGCGCGCCTGCACACCCGCGGCGAGCTCGGCCGCGAACACCTCGCGGACGTGCGCCTCGGCCTCTGCGATGCCGCGGTCGGGCGCGAACCGGAAGTTGACGTCCACCCACGCCTCGTCGGGGACGACGTTGCCCGCCACCCCGCCCGAGATCCCGACGGCCGACAGTCCCTCGCGGTATTCGCAGCCGTCGATGTCGACGCGCCGCGGCGAGTACGCCGCCAGCCGCGCCAGGACACCGGCGAGCCCGTGGATCGCGTTGTCGCCCATCCACGCCCGTGCCGTGTGCGCCCGCGTTCCCGAGGCGGTCAGCCGCATGCGCAGCGTGCCCTGACAGCCCGCCTCGATGACGCCGCCGGACGGCTCGCCCAGGATCGCGACGTCACCCTCGAGCCATTCCAGCAGTTCCCGCTCGATGGTGCCGAGGCCGTTGAATTCGGCGGCGATCTCCTCGCAGTCGTAGAAGATCAGCGTCAGGTCGGCGGCCGGCTCCGGCAGCGTCGCCGCGAGATGGAGGAAGACGGCGTCGCCGGACTTCATGTCGACGGTGCCGCAGCCGTGCAGCACACCGCCCGACAGCCGACTCGGCACGTTGTCCGCGATCGGCACCGTGTCGAGATGCCCGGCGAGCACCACCCGCCGGTCGCGACCGAGGTCGGTGCGCGAGAGGACGCAGTCGCCGTGGCGCAGCACCTCGAGCGACGTCTGCGCTCGCAGTGCGGCTTCGACGGCGTCGGCGATCGCCGTCTCGTCGTGCGAGACGGACGGGATGTCGACGAGGGCGGCGGTGAGTTCGGCCGGGTCGGCCGTCAGGTCGAGCATCAGTCGTTCGCGTGCAGGGCGGCGTTGAGCTCGATGCCGGTGCCCTTCTTGGCGACGACCTCGACCGCGCCGGAGACGGAGTTGCGCCGGAACAGCAGGTTGCTGTGGCCCGCGAGCTCACGGGCCTTGACGACGCCGCCGTCGGACAGGGCGACCTTCGTGCCGGCCGTGACGTACAGCCCGGCCTCGACGACGCAGTCGTCGCCGAGCGGGATGCCGATGCCGGCGTTGGCGCCGAGCAGGCAGCGCTCGCCGAGGCTGATCACCTCGGTGCCGCCGCCCGAGAGGGTGCCCATGATCGACGCGCCGCCGCCGACGTCGGAGCCGTCGCCGACGACGACGCCCGCGGAGATCCGGCCCTCGACCATCGAGTTGCCGAGCGTTCCGGCGTTGAAGTTGACGAAGCCCTCGTGCATCACGGTCGTCCCGCTCGCGAGGTGCGCGCCGAGGCGGACGCGGTCGGCGTCGGCGATCCGCACGCCCGACGGCAGCACGTAGTCGACCATCCGCGGGAACTTGTCGACGCTGTAGACGGTCACGGTGCCGCGGGCGCGCAGCCGGGCGCGGACGGTCTCGAAGCCGTCGACGGCGCACGGACCGTGGTTGGTCCACACGACGTTGGCGAGCAGGCCGAACACGCCGGTGAGGTTCGCGCCGTGCGGCACGACGAGGCGCGCGGACAGCAGGTGCAGGCGCAGGTAGGCGTCGTGGGCGTCGACGGGGGCGTCGGCGAGGGAGGCGATCGACGTCCGGACGGCGACGGTACGCACTCCGCGGGCCTCGTCCGTGCCGACGAGCGCGGCGAGTTCGGCGGGGGCCTCGGCCAGTACCTCGGTCCCCGTCGACGCGCCGTCGGCCAGGGCCGGCTCGGGATACCACGTGTCGAGGACGACCCCCGCATCGGTGATCGTCGCAATACCTACGGCCTGGGCGCCACGAAGTTCAGTCACGGCGAGTCAGTCTATCGGCCGCGCAGACGCTCCGCGGCAGCGGCGATGCGCTCGTCGGTGGCCGTCAGCGCGATCCGCACGTGCTCGGCTCCCGCGGGTCCGTAGAAGTCGCCGGGGGCGGCGAGGATCCCGAGTTCGGCCAGCGCCGCGACGGTGACCCGGCAGGGTTCGCCGCGCGTCGCCCACAGATAGAGCCCCGCCGTCGAATCGTCGATGCGGAAGCCGGCCGCTTCGACGGCCGGCCGCAGGACGTCCCGCCGTGCCCGGTAGCGCTCGTACTGCTCGCGCTCGTGCTCGTCCGAGCCGAGCGCGGCGATCATCGCCTGCCCGACGGCGTACGGCATCATGAGGCCCGCGTGCTTGCGGACGGCCAGCAGCTCGGCGATGAGCTCCGGATCGCCGGCGACGAAGCCCGCCCGGTAGCCGGCCAGATTCGACGTCTTGGACAGCGACTGGATGGCGAGCAGACCGGTCAGGTCGCCGCCACAGACCTCCGGTGACAACAGCGAGCACGCGTCTTCGCTCTCCCAGACCAGCCCGAGATAGCACTCGTCCGACGCGACGACGACGTTCCGCTCACGCGCCCAGTCGGCGACCTTGCGCAGGTGTGCGGCGCCGAGCACGCGGCCCGTCGGGTTGGACGGCGAGTTGACGTAGAACAGCCCCGGCGTGCGCGGGCCGAGTGCAAGCGTCGAATCGGCGCGCACCGGCTCCGCCCCGGCGAGCAGCGCGCCGACCTCGTACGTCGGGTAGGCGACCTCGGGAAACACGACGGCGTCACCCGGCCCGAGGCCGAGCAGCCCCGGCAGTCCGGCGATGAACTCCTTCGTGCCGATCACCGGCAGGATGTGGCGTTCGGTGAGCCCGGTGACGCCGAAGCGCCGCTCCATCGCCGCGGCCGCGGCCTCGCGCAACGCGAGCGTGCCGGCGGTCGCCGGGTAGCCGGGCACGGCGGACGCCTCGTACAGCGCACGCCGGATCGGCTCGGAGACGGGGTCGACGGGCGTCCCGACGGACAGATCGACGATCCCGCCGGGATGCTCCGCGGCACGGGCCTTCGCCGCCGCGATGGTGTCCCAGGGGAAGTCGGGAAGGCTCGCGCTGACGCGTCGCCGCGCCCCACGGACGCGCGCCACGCCTGCGCTCTCCGGCACGGCCCTAGTCCTCGGTGTTCATCGGGGGCAGGCCCTTGATGAACGCCGGATCGGCATCCGTCCTGCCCACCTTGCTCGCACCACCCGGGGAACCGAGATCGGCGAAGAAGTCGACGTTCGCCGAGACGTAAGGCTCCCACTCGTCCGGAACGTCGTCCTCGTAGAAGATCGCCTCCACCGGGCAGACCGGCTCGCACGCCCCGCAGTCGACGCACTCGTCGGGCTGGATGTAGAGCATCCGCTCGCCCTCGTAGATGCAGTCGACAGGACATTCCTCAACGCAGGCCTTGTCGAGGAGATCGACACAGGGCTCAGCGATGATGTACGTCACCAGCACTCCTTCACGCGCGGACGTCGGGCCCGACTCCGCCGCGCGGGCAGCAGACGTCGAACCGTCGAATGGTATGGGGGCCGGGTCCCACCCCGGCCTACCAGTATCCGCCCCGGCGATCGCGCCGGACAACTCAGCGTCGCCTAACCACCGAGCAGTGTGACACGGACCACCGCGACACGGGCCCATACGCCCCGGCCCGATCCCGCTCCCCGTGATTCCCGAGAACTCGTACGACCCGCCCTGCGCCGCGCTTAGATCGTCGCATGCACTACGTCGTCGGCATGTTCGGCCTGGTCGTCTTCCTTCTCCTCGCATGGCTGCCCAGCAGCGACCGCGGTCTGGTCCTGTCCAGAGCCAAGTGGATCGCGCTCCTCCTGGCGATCCAGGTCACGCTCGGACTGGTCATGCTCAAGACCGAGCCGGGGCGCAATGCCCTGGCCTGGGTGGGCGCCCGCTTCGGCGACCTGCTCGGCTTCGCCTGGGAGGGCGTCGCCTTCGTCTTCGGCTCGCTCGCCGGCACGCAGGCGCACCAGGTCGATCCGCCCGTGCCGTTCTTCTTCGCCGTTCTGCTGCCGATCATCTTCGTGTCGGCGCTCATCGGCATCCTGCAGTACCTCCGGGTGCTGCCGCTCATCATCCGCTACCTCGGCCTGGTGCTGTCCAAGGTCAACGGCCTCGGCCGGCTCGAGTCGTTCAACGGCGCCGCGTCGCTCATCCTCGGTCAGTCCGAGGTGTTCATCTCGGTCAAGAACCTGCTCCCGCATCTCAACGAGAAGCGGCTGTACACGCTGTGCGCATCGGCGATGTCGACGGTCTCGGCCTCGATCCTCGGCGCCTACGTCACCATGATCGACGCCAAGTTCGTCTTCACGGCCGTCATCATGAACCTGTTCGGCGCGTTCATCGTCGTGCAGATCATCAACCCGTACGAGCTGACCGAAGAGGACAAGCAGCTCGGCGGCGACATCGCGGGTACGCCGCATCGCTCGTTCTTCGAGATGCTCGGCGAATACATCATGGACGGCGCCAAGGTCGCGCTCGCGGTCGCCGCGATGCTCATCGGCTTCATCGCCCTCATGGGCATGCTCAACGGCATCTGCCGTGGGCTGTTCAACGGCACGACCTTCGACCAGATCCTCGGATACGCCTTCTCGCCGCTCGCCTGGCTGACGGGTGTCCCCTGGAGCGAGGCGACCGCCGTCGGCAGCCACATGGCCACCAAACTCGTCACCAACGAGTTCGTCGCCATGATCAACCTCGGCCAGACGAACCCGCCGCCCGGTTCGGGCGTCGCGCCGACCGGCACGCCGCTCTCGGAGCGCAGCTACGCGATCTGCTCGACCTTCCTCGTGAGCTTCGCCAACTTCAGCTCGATCGGCATCATCGCCGGCGCCGTCAAGAGCCTCAACCCGCAGAAGGGCGATTCCATCGCCAAGTTCGGGCTGAAGCTGCTGTACGGCGCCTCGCTGGTCAGCTTCATCAGCGCGACGATCGTCGGCCTGATCTACTGATGGCCTCCGAAACGACTGATAGTCCGGTGTAACACCGACAGCCGCGACTCCGAGGAGCATCCCATGGACGTCGAACAGATCGCCGCACGCCGCGAGCTCACGTCGGCCGCGGCCGAGCGGCTCGCCCACACCGTCGCGGGCCTGCGGGCGCGCGTGACGGTCGCCTGCGGAGATCGACGGGTCAACGTGCCGCTCTTCACGCTGGGTCCCGGTGTGCTCGGCCCGGTGGTCGGCAAGACGATCACCGTGACCGCCGAGGGGACGAACCCGATCGAGGTGCGGCTGGCGTTGATCCGTGTCGCCGACGCGCTCCGGGCCGCCGTCGGAGCGGACCCGGCGCCGCCGCGGACCGCCGCGCGACGGGCCGCCTGGCTGCGGCGCCGCTGAGTCCTCGGGCCTACGGCCTGGTCAGTTCACTGCCGGTACGGCGCAGCACGCCGTCGCCGCTGACGTCGTAGAACGACGTGACCGTCAACGGCGGCGAGTAGGCGTGCACCGACAGCGTCGGGTCGGCGAGGTGATCGGTGGCCGACGGATGGCGCATGACGTCGTGCACCCAGCCGAGCGGGAACGCGGCCTGGTCGCCCGCGTCCAACCGCCTCGTGGCGAGCCCGGTGCCGTCCCAGCGCACCTCGCGCAGCGAACCGGACAGGACGGTGAGTGCGCCGAGCGAGCCGCCGTGATCGTGCAGTTGCGCCGACCGCTCGGGCACCCAGCCGATGAGCCACAGCTCGACCTCACCGTCACGCGTCAGGCGCCGCGACCAGCGGGCGTCGTTCGGCCACTCGGCAGGCAGGACGTCGTCGTAGTATCCGTCGAGCACGTCAGCTGCGCCCTCATCGGTCAATCGCAGCAGGTCGGCGGGTCGCAACCGGGTCGGCAGACTGGAGAGCGAACGTGGTGCGACGACGCGGGCGACGGTGCTCATGGCTCCACGCTGCCCCCGCGGGCGGTGACGGGCAAGGATCTGACGCACGCTGACCACAACGGAGGACGCGACCGATGGACGTCAACGCGCCGGAGTCGATGACCCCGCGGCCGCGCACCGGGCCGGGTGCCGAGCCGGCCGGTGACCTTACGGTGGCCGAGATGACGGTGGGCGCCGCCGCCGCGTCGGTCGGCGTGAGTGTCCGAACGCTTCATCACTGGGACCGAATCGGATTGGTCCGGCCGAGTGATCGCACACCGGCCGGCTACCGCACCTACTCAGCGACCGATATCGGACGCGTCCACCGCGTTCTCGTCTATCAGGCGCTCGGGTTCAGCCTCGCGAAGATCGCGACGCTCCTCGACGATCCCGCGGTCGACGAACTCGAACAGCTCCGTCGGCAACGCGACCTCCTCGACGAACGGATCGCCGGCCTGCGCCGGATGGCCGACGCCGTCGACAGGATTCTCACGACTCGGGCGAGTGGCACCACGCTGACGGCACACGAACAGGCCGAGCTCTTCGGGCGCGGGTGGCGGGAGGACTGGGCCGACGAGGCCCGTGTCCGATGGGGCGCGTCCGAGCAGTGGGCCCAGTTCGAAGAGAACGCCGCCGTGCTCTCCGCCGAACGCCGGGCCGAACTGCATCGGAACGGCGAAGCGGTCTACGCCGCGTTGGCCGCGGCCAAACGATCGAGCGTCGAGCCCGGTTCTCTCCGAGCCGACGAACTCGCCGAACAGCACCGGGCGATGATCGGCCGGCTCTTCGACTGCTCTCCCTCGATGCACGTGTGTCTGGCGCGGTTGTACGACGACGATCCGCGGTTCAGCGCCCGCCTCGACGATCTGGAACCCGGTCTGAGCGGCTGGCTGACGGCCGTCGTCGACGCCGCCGCACGGGCGCGCGGCATCGATCCCGACGCCGCCGGATGGGAATGACGATCACGGCGGCTTGACCCTGACGTCGCGTCATCCTGAACGCTGGCGCCCATGACCGACACGATCGAATACGGCATTCGCGCACCCGGTTGCTCCGTCACGACCGAAGAGACGATCGACGACGTCCGCCACCCGGTCGCCCGTCGTATCGCCGACGTTCTGCGCAACCGCTCGGCCAGACCGCGGGTGTTCGTCATCGACGACGAGGAGAACATCCTGCAGGCACTTCGATGCGGTGTCCGGATCGACAGCCTGTACACCACCGGCGGCACCGATCCGGCACCCTTTCACCCGGCCGTCGGCGGCGCGATACCGTCGCACACCCTGTCCCCCGCCGTCATGCGGCACCTCTTCGGCGGGCAGAAGCAGTGCCGTGTCTTCGCACTCGCGCACAGCCCGCGGCCACCCGCGTTGCCGGACCTGAATGCGATGGGCGACATCGTCGTCCTCGACGGCGTCCGGCTGGTCGGCAACATCGGCGCGATCATCCGCACGGCGTGCGCACTGGGCGCGGCCGGCGTCGTCCTCATCGACAGCGGACTGACCACGACGCTCGACCGTCGCCTGGTACGCGCCAGTCGCGGCCTCGTCTTCGCCGTCCCCGTCATCCTCGCCTCACGCGGCGAATTCCACGAGCACGCCCGGCGGGAGGGCTTGCCCCTCGCCTGTCTCACCGCCGACGCCCCGGAACCGCTCAGCGCCATCCGGTCCGTTCCGAAACCGCTTGCGCTCGTCGTCGGCGGCGAACGGCACGGAGTCTCGGATGAATGGGACGCGCTCGCCCCGCGTCGGTACTCGATCCCGATGGACCCCGACGTCGAGTCGCTGAACGTCTCGGTCGCGGCGGCGATCGCACTGTACGAAAACCGGCAGCGGACGTCGACGAGGTGAATCGCTCAGCCCAGCTAAAAATACATGATATATAGCTCCCGTCAGTATGCATTTCGTAGGCTCTTAACCTACGAAATGCATACTGCAGCGCAATCCGAATCGATTCAGCAATCCGAGGACGGCTGACGCCGTCGACCGGCCGCCGCCCGTACGAAACGCGCGACGCCCGCTGGGTTCGCCACGGGATGGGTGTGCAGGTAGGACGCGTGCACCCCGGCGACGACCGCGCCCTCGCGGACGGCCCCGCTCGGACCCGACCAGCCCCAGGCCGCACCGCCGAGCCCCGTGACGACGGTCCGGTGGAACTCGTGGCCCGTGATCCGGGTGCCCGCCGCGAAGGCCGGCGAGTCGGTCAGCGCGACGGCGTCCCAATAGCCGAGCGTCAACCGCGACGTGAAGACCGCCTCGGCGTCGAGGGCACCGACCATCGGGTGTCCGTCGAGGCTGCGGCACAGATAGGTCAGCCCGGCGCATTCGGCGTGGATCGGCATGCCGGACGCCGCCGCCTCGGCCAGCGCACGTCGGAGCTGGTCATTGTCCGCCAACGCCGCCGCATGCTCCTCCGGAAAGCCGCCACCGACGACGACGGCCGCCGTGTCCGGGGGCAGCGGGTCACCGAGCGGATCGAAGGCGACGACGTCGGCGCCCGCGGCCGTCAGCAGCTCCCGGTGCTCGGCGTAGCCGAAGGTGAATGCCGGCCCGCCCGCCACGGCCACCACCGGCCGGCCGGCCGCGGGTTCGCCGACGGCGTCGGCGGGCGAATACATCACCGACGCCGGAGTGACGGCGGTCGCGGCGAGCCGGACGATCGCGTCGAGGTCCAGGTGACGCGCCGCCAGCTCGCCCATCGCGGCGACGGCCTCGACCGCGGGCGCCGCACGCTCGGCCGCCGGCACGAGCCCGAGGTGCCGCGACGGCACCGCGAGCGCCGCCGCCCGCGGCAGCGCGCCGAGCACCGGGAGGCCGACGGCCTCACAGGCCGCCCGCAACACCTGCTCGTGCCGCTCGCTGCCGACGCGGTTGAGGATCACCCCGGCGACGCGCGCCGACGGATCGAACGTCGCGAAACCGTGCAGCAGCGCCGCGAGCGACTGACTGTGGCCGGAGCCGTCGACGACGAGGACGACGGGAGCCCCGAGCGCCGCCGCGACGTGCGCCGTCGAACCGCGCGCCGCCCGAGCGACGGCCGGGCCGGTCTCGATGCGACCGTCGAACAGTCCCATGACGCCCTCGACGACCGCGATGTGCGCGCCGCGAGCGCCGTGCCGCAGCAGCGGGACGAGCACGTCCTCGCTGGTCAAGACCGGATCGAGGTTCCGGCCGGGACGCCCGGCGGCCAGTGCGTGATAGCCGGGGTCGATGAAGTCCGGGCCGACCTTGAACGGCGCGACGGCGGTGCCGCGAGCCGCCAGGGCGGCGACGATGCCGGTCGCGACCGTCGTCTTGCCCGTCCCGGACGCCGGCGCGGCGATGACGACGGTGGGAACCGTCACCACGGCGCCGCTCCGGCCATGACGGGTCGCCGGCCACGGCCCGTCACCACGCGGCGGCTCCGGCCGCAGAGGGCCGCCGGCCCATCACCACTCGATGCCCCGCTGGCCTTTGCGTCCGGCGTCCATCGGGTGGCGGATCTTCGTCATCTCCGTGACGAGGTCGGCGGCGTCGAGCAGCGGCTGCGGCGCGTAGCGGCCGGTGATGACGACGTGCTGGCCCGGTGCTCGTCCGGCGAGCGCCGCGACCACCTCGTCGACGTCGATCCAGCCCCAGTGCAGCGGATAGGTGAACTCGTCGAGCACGTAGAAGCCGTGCGCTCCGCGGGCCAGGCGGTCGGCGACCTCGGCCCAGCCGGCGCGC
Source organism: Mycobacteriaceae bacterium (assembly GCA_044222225.1). Classification (GTDB taxonomy): domain Bacteria; phylum Actinomycetota; class Actinomycetes; order Mycobacteriales; family Mycobacteriaceae; genus JBGANR01. The sequence continues at coordinate 177,734 of JBGANR010000001.1, read as the reverse complement.
GCGGCGTCGGCGTGGTCGACCTCGGCCTCGTCGTCGCGGCGCAGCCACGACCAGCCCGACCCCATCTTGTGCCACTCGACGGGCGCTCCGGCCCCGGTGCTCGCATGGACGTCGCCGAGTGCGCGCAGCGCGGTCTCCTCCCCCACCCGCCACTTGGCGCTCTTGACGAACTGGAAGACCGCGACCGGGAACCCCGCGTTCCACGCCCGCATCGCCATGCCGAACGCGGCCGTCGACTTGCCCTTCCCGGCGCCGGTGTGGACGGCGAGCACGGGCTGGTTGCGGCGCTGTCGGGTCGTCAACCCGTCGGCGGGAACGACCGTCGGTACACCCTTGGGCATCAGGCGGCCTTTCTCGTGACGTCGACCGAATCGGCTCCGGCGAGCCCTGCCAGAGCCCTCCCGGTGAGTTCGCGCAGCCGGACGGTCTCGCCGCCCAGCGCCCGGCCGAGTTCGGCGGCGAGGCCCAGCCGGACATGACCGTCCTCGCAGTCGACGACGACGGCGCCGAGCCGGCCGGTATCGACCGCCTCGCGACGCAGCGCCGTCGCGGCGCGTTGCGCCCGCGCTCTGGGCCGCGTGCCGGAGGTGGCTCGGCCGTCCGTCACGGCGATGAGCAGCACCCGGCGCTGCGGATCGGCGATGCGTTGACGCCGCAGCAGGTCGGCGACGGCGACCAGTCCTTCGGCCAGCGGCGTCCGGCCGCCGGTCGGCAGTCCCGTGAGGCGACGCACGGCCAGGTCGACCGATCGCGTCGGCGGCACGACGACCTCCGCCGCCGCGCCCCGGATCGCGACGACGGCGACGCGGTCGCGTCGCTGATAGGCGTCCCGCAGGACGGCGACGACGGCGACGATCACCGCGTCGAGCCGGCGCCGGGCCGCCATCGAGCCGGAGAGATCGAGCAGGAAGACGACGAGATTGCCCTCGCGTCCCTCCCGTTCGGCGCGCCGCACGTCCGCGACGTCGACGCGGCCGGCGCCGCGCCCGGCCGCGGTGAGCAGCGTCGCGACGAGATGCACGCCGTGCCCGCCCGACGTCGTCGGCCGGACGACGCGACCGCGACTCGTCCGGGCGGGCGAGCGGCGGCCGGGGGTGCCGTCACCGACACCGCGCAATCGCAGCGGCTTGACCTGTGCCGATGCCCGGCCGGGCGCGGACGTCCTGCCGGTCGGGGCGTCGCCCGACGGCGCGGGCCGCCCGGTGTCGCCTTCCGGCGGCGCGTCGGGCGCGGCGCCCGCGTCGGCCCCGCCACCGCTTGGATCGGAGCCGTCGGGGTCGTCCTCGGGACCGTCGGCGTGCTCGGCCGCATCGTCGAGCGCGCGCTGCAGGTCGTCCTCGGCGGCACCCGGCTCATCGAACGGATCCCGGCGTCGGCGGTGCGGCAGCGCGAGCTCGGCGGCGGCGCGGACGTCGTCGGCGGTCACCTCGTCGGCCCCGCGCCAGGCGGCGTGCGCCAGCGCCGCCCGCGCGATGACGATGTCGCCGCGCAGTCCGTCGACGCCGAACGACGCGCAGAGCGCCGAGATCCGCGTGAGCTCACGCTCCGGCAGCGTCACCCCGCCGACGCGCGCGCGAGCGGCCGCGATCCGTTCGGCGAGTTCGGCGTCGACGGCGGCGAACCGCGCCGCGAAGGCGTCCGGATCCGTCTCGTAGGCGAGCCGGCGGCGAACCACCTCGGTGCGCTCGGCGACGTCCCGCGGCGCCGTGACGTCGACGGCGAACCCGAAGCGGTCGAGCAGCTGCGGCCGCAGCTCCCCCTCCTCGGGGTTCATCGTGCCGACGAGGACGAAGCTCGCCCGGTCGGTGTGGCTGATGCCGTCGCGCTCGACGTGCACCCGGCCCATCGCCGCGGCGTCGAGCAGGACGTCGACGAGATGGTCGTGCAACAGGTTGACCTCGTCGACGTAGAGGACGCCGCCGTCGGCCGCGGCGAGCAGGCCGGGCGTGTACCGCGCCGCACCGCCGGAGAGGATCGAGGAGAGGTCGATCGACCCGACGACCCGGTCCTCCGTCGCGCCGAGCGGCAGTTCGACGACGCCACCGCGCGGGCCCGCCCCCGGGACACCGGCCGTGTCGCCGAGCAGCGGGCCCAGTCCGCGGACGGCCGTCGATTTGGCCGTGCCCTTCTCCCCGCGGATGAGCACGCCGCCGATCGACGGCGTGACGGCGGTCAGGACGAGCGCGAGCTTGAGCGATTCCTGGCCCACCACCGCGCTGAACGGAAACCGCGGCGGCAGCCCGGCGACCGACGCCGATCGGCCGCGAGACTCGACGGCGTCAGCCACCCGGGCGCACCATCTCGACGTGCGGGATGCCGTCGACGAGGTACTCCGACCCGCGCGCGACGAAACCGAGCCGGGTGTACATCCCGACGAGGTAGCTCTGCGCCTCGACGACGCACGCCGCCGCGCCGACCTCGGCCAGCGCGAGCCGCATGAGCCGATCCGTCAGGCCCCTGCCGCGCTGGTCACGCCGGGTGCACACCCGGCCGATGCGATAGCGGATCGGCCCGTCCTCCTCCAGCAGCCGCAACGTGGCGACGACGTCATCGCCCTCGGCGGCCCACATCTGACGCGTCATGGGCTCGAGATCGCGGCCGTCGAGTTCGCGGTACGGGCAGGCCTGCTCGACCACGAACACGTCGACGCGCAGCGCGAGGATCTTGTACAGCGTCGCGATGTCGAGGTCGGGCGTGAACGCGCGGTGCAGGGTGCTCATCGGGTGCCGTCGGTGACGAGATCCGCCGAATGCCGTCCGCCGTCGGCCGGCGCGTCGTCGACGAGCTGCAACGAGCTGTTCGACCAGTCCCACACCTCGCGGTACAGCGCCGGATCGTCCGACAGTTTGAGTCCGTAGGACGGGATCATCTCGCGCAGCTTCGGCGTCCAGTCCTGCATCCGCGCCGGGAAACACTTGCCGAGGATGTCGAGCATCGCCGGGACCGCGGTCGACGCGCCGGGCGAGGCGCCGAGCAGACCCGCGATCGTGCCGTCCTCGGCGGTGATGGCCGCGGTCCCGAACTCCAGAACGCCGCCCGCACCCTTGCGGCGGATCACCTGCACGCGCTGACCGGCGATGATGAGCTCCCAGTCCTTGCCCTCGGCGCGCGGCAGGAACTCACGCAACGTGTCGACGCGGTCGGCGAACGTGCTGCGCAGCTCACCGATCAGATAGACCGACAACGGGATCTCGCTGACGCCGACGCCGAGCAGACTCATGAGGTTGTCCGGCTTGATCGACCCGAACAGGTCCCCGAGGCTGCCTTCCTTGAGGAACTTCGGCGACCAGCCGGCGTACGGCCCGAACAGCAGCCCCCGCTCCCCCTCGATGACGCGGGTGTCCAGATGCGGCACCGACATCGGCGGTGCCCCGACGGCGGCCTTGCCGTAGACCTTCGCACCGTGCTCGGCGGCGAGTTCCGGATTGGTGCAGCGGAAGAACGCCCCCGAGATCGGGAACCCCCCGAAGCCCTTGGCCTCCTTGATGCCCGACTTCTGCAGCAGCGGCAGGGCGCCGCCGCCACCGCCGACGAAGACGAACTTCGCGTGGACGGTGACCGTCGCCTTCGTCCGGCGGTTGCGCGCCTTGACGATCCAACTGCCGTCCGACTGCTTCTTGAGGTCGCGTACGTCGTAGCCGAAGTGCACCGTGCCGCCCTCGCCGACGACGTTGAGCAACTGCTTGGTCAGCGCGCCGAAGTCGACGTCCGTGCCGCCGTCGAACCAGTTGAGCGCCACCGGGTCGGAGAAGTCGCGCCCCCGCGCCATGAGCGGCAGACGCTCGGCGAACTCGTCCGGGGAGTCGATGAACTCCATGCCCTCGAACAGCGGGTGCCCGGCCAGGCCGTCGTAGCGTTTGCGCAGGTACTCGACGTTGTCGGCGCCGTGCACGAAGCTGACGTGCGGAATCGGGTTGATGAACTCGCGCGGCTCGGTGAGCAGCCCGTTGTCGACGCCGTACGCCCAGAACTGCCGCGACACCTGGAACTGCTCGTTGATCGTGATCGCCTTGCTGACGTCGACGCTGCCGTCGGCCGCCTGCGGCGTGTAGTTGAGCTCGCACAGCGCCGAATGCCCGGTGCCCGCGTTGTTCCACGGTCCGCTGCTCTCGACGGCCGCCGCATCCAGCCGCTCGAAGAGCGTGATGGACCAGTCCGGCTGGAGCTGCCGCAGCAGCGTTCCGAGAGTCGCGCTCATGATCCCGCCGCCGACGAGGACGACATCGGATGTGACCACCGAATTCGAAGACACTAGCTCTTCTCTCTCTCCAAGAAGCACGACTGCGTTGTCGATCGGGCCGCTGGCGCCCAACGGCATTGTCCCTCATCGCAGCCTGACGCATCCGGCCCGGTGGCCGCAAACCGCCCCGGCGCCGCGCCGCGCGTTACAGTCGGCCCGTGACCACCCTTTCGGCCGCCGAGCCGGACATTCTCGGCGAAGGCTATCTGCGACGCACGATTCCGCTCGGCACCGACCCGGACGGCGAGGGCGAGATCGTGGCGACGCTGGTCAGCCGCACCCCGCCCCCGGAACCGCGCGGCGCCCTGCTCTGGGTGCACGGGCTCTCGGACTATTTCTTCCAGACGGCCCTCGCCGATGCCGCTACCGACCTCGGATACGCGTTCTATGCGCTGGACCTGCGCAAATGCGGCCGATCGCGACGCCCGGGGCAGACTCCGCACCACATCACCGACCTCTCTTACTACGACGCCGAGCTCGACATCGCCACGACGGTCATCACCGAGGCGACCGGGCTGCCGGTCGTCCTCGGCGCGCATTCCACCGGCGGTCTCATCACCTCGCTGTGGCTGGACCGGCGCGGCACGGCGGGTGTCGCCGGCCACCTGCTCGACAGCCCGTGGCTCGACCTGCACAAGCCCTGGCACACCCGGACCGCCGGCACCTGGATCGTCCGGGCCGTCGGCGCCGTGCGTCCGACGCTCGTCGTGCCGCAGACCGCCCTCGGCGGTTATGGCGAGAGCCTGCACGTCAGCGAACGCGGCGAGTGGCAGTACGACCTCGAGCTCAAGCCGATCGTCGGCGTCGACGTCACCTTCGGCTTCCTCGCCGCCGTGCGGCGCGGGCATGCCGCCGTGCATCGCGGACTGTCCATCACGGTGCCGCAGGTCGTCCTGCACTCGGACCGCAGCCTGCTCGGCGTGCCCTATTCGCTCGACCTCGACGGCGCCGACGCGGTGCTCGACGTCGAACAGATCGCGCGCTGGGCACCGAGCCTGGGCACCGACGTCGCCGACGTGACGATCCGCGGCGCCCGGCACGACGTCTTCCTCTCCGCCCCGCCTGCCCGCGAGCGCGCCTACGCCGAGTTCCGGCGCTTCCTCGACGGCGTCGTCCCCGCCCGGCGCTGATCCGCACCGAGCCCGACGACGGCCGCGGCGACGCCCAGGACGATCCACGTCGCGAGCACCCACACCGGGTCCGTCGATCCGGCGCCCTCGAAGTACGAGACCGAGCGCAGCAGCGTCGCGCCGGCCCCCGGCGGCAGCCACTGACCGAGCGCACCCCAGCCGGACGGCAGCAGCTCCGGCGCACCGGCCGCACCGGACAGCGGGTTCCCGATGATCATGAGCAGCAGCGCCGCAAGACCGATCCCGCGCGGCCCGAGAAGCGTGGCGCACCCCACCACGACGGCACCGCCGGCGAGCAGGACGAGGGCGATCGCGGACGAGGTGACGAGGTAGCCGCCCGGCAGGATGCCGAGCCACGGCCCCAGGATCGCGGCCGCCGCGAGCCCACCCGCGACCGCGCCGCCCGCCGCGGCGATGAGCCGGCCGAGCACCCCCGCGACGAGTACGAAGCTCAGCACACCGAGCGCCAGCCCGCCGATGACCAGCGGCAACGCCGCCGCGGAGAAGCCGACACCGCGCGGGTCACCCGCGGGCAGCGGGACGACGGCCTCGCCGTGCGGCGCCGGGGTGCCCCGCAGCGTCGCGGCCACTCCGTCGAGCAGCTGCGCGACGGCCGGACTCGCCGCCGGCGCCGTCAGCACCGCCGGGGGTTCGCCGACGACGACGGCGCCGTAGACCTCGCGGTTCTCGATCGCCCGGCGTGCCTCGGCGGCATCGGCGAACGCCGTCACCTCGAACGCGCCCGGTGCCGCGGCGTCGAGCCTCGCCTCGACACGCTCGACGAACGGGGGCGGCCCGGCGATCCCGAGCGGCACGTCTCGCGGCGCGCTCTGCGACGCCGGCCATGCGAACGCCGTGACGATGACGGAGACGAGCAGCATGGCCGCCGACATCGCCCCGATGATCCGTCGGATCACTGATCCGGTCATGATTTCCTCCTTAAAAACGAACCCTCGTTCTTGTTAGAGAAGTGTGCGTCCGCGGCGCGCCTCTTGTCAAGAACGATCGTTCGTTTTTATTCTGGACGCATGCCCAAGGTGTCTCCTGAACACGTCGAAGCCCGCCGGACCCAGATCCTCGACGCCGCCCGGCGGCGGTTCGCCGCCAACGGCTTCCACATGACGTCCATGGACGACGTCATCCGCGAGTCCGGGCTGTCCGCCGGCGCTCTATACCGGTACTTCCCCGGCAAGGAGGCCCTCATCCTCTCGACGATCGACGACACGCTGACGATGCTGCTCAACGGCATCCGGGCCGGGCTCGACGCCGCCGATCCGGACGAGTCGTTCGGCGCGACGGCCGAGCGGGTCCTCGGCGGCGCACTGGGACGACTGAGCGACGGCGGTCTCGACCTCAGCCGGATCGCGCTCTTCGCCTGGTCCGAGGCACCGCGCAACGACGCCGTCCGTGCGTTGCTCGCCGAACGCTACGGAACACTGCGTTCCTGGCTCGCAGACATCGTGACCGACCGATTGCGCCGTCAGGGACGCGAGGTCGGCGACCCGCACGCTCTCGGCGCCACCATGCTCTCGACGTTCATGGGCTTCGTCGCGCAGCGCACGATGTTCGACGACCTCACCCCGGCCGTGCTGCGCGCCGGTCTCGACGCCCTCATCCCGGCGCCCGGCGTCACGTCGCCGCCGGCGGTCGACGCCGCCGGAACCAGCGACCCCGACGCGGCGGATCGAGCGCGGGACTGAGGAGCCCGCCCCCGAGCCCGAGCCCGACGACGTGCCGGGCGAACGCCGTCGCGTCGGACGCCGTCGTCGTCTTCGGCCGCCCGGCCGCCCAGGCCGCGAAGATCCGGCCGAACTCCGGCCCGCACGCTGCGGGCAACCGCGGATCCGCGCGCGCGATCTCCCCGGCGCGCTTCCGCAGCAGCGCACGGGACGTCGCCTCGAGCGCGGCCGGATCGAAACCCGGCGGCGGTTCGCCGCCGGCGACGAGCGCACGGACGAGGGCCGCCTGGCGTTCGGCGAGCGTCACGGCGCCCAGGCGTTCGCAGTGCGAGCCTCCCCCGTCACCCGCGCTACCCCGACGGCGTCGGCGATCGCGTCCAACTGGGCGAACAGGTCGGCCGCGGGCGGGAACCCGCCGTCGATCTCGAGCAGGAACGGCACGTCGACACGACCCGCGAGCTGCTCTACGAGGGCGAGCACCGCGTCCGGCACGGGATCGGTGTGTGTGTCGTGGTATCGGCCGTCGAACTCCCGGCCGCCCGCGACGTGGCAGTACGCCAGACGCTCCGCCGGCAGCCGCGCGAGCTCCGCCGCCGGGTCGCGCCCACGGTTGAGCGCATCGGCGTAGACGTTCGCGACGTCGAGCAGCAGGAACACGCCGGTCCGCTCGACGAGTTCGGTGAGGAACTCCGATTCGGTGAACTCCGCGTCGGGCCAGTCGAAGAGGGCCGCGATGTTCTCGACCGCGAACGGCACCGGCAACCCGTCCTGCACCCGCGCGATGTTCGCCACGAGAACGTCGAGTTGCTCGCGCGTCCGCGGCACGGGCAGCAGATGGCCCGCCTCGACACCGTCGGCGCGGACGAACGCGATGTGCTCGCTGGCCAGCGGTGCGTCGAGAGCCGCGACGCACGACGCGAGGTGCCCGATCCGCGATTCGTCGACGCCGTCGGCACCGCCCAGCGACAGGGAGACCCCATGCGGGACGACCGGGACACCACGGCTCCGCAGAGCCGCCAGACCGGTCGGCAGCGGTCCGCCGCAACCGTGCAACGACTCGGCGATGACCTCGCAGAACGCGACGTCGAGCTGTGCGATGACACCGCTGATCTCGCTGCGCCATCCGATGCCGACGCCGCGGCCGCCGAGCGGGCTCATCCGCCGCATCCCCCGCCACCGCCGCAGCCGCCACCACCGCCACAACTGCTCCCACCGCTGCAACTGCTGTCCGATCCACCACCACCGCCGGAATCTATTCCACCCGACGAGCCCGCGGCCGCATACGTCTGCACTCCGGCAGTCGACGCCAGCAAGGGATCGAGGAGCAGGAACGCCGCCGCGCCGAAGAGGCCGACCGACATCGCCGCCGACATCGGGCCGTACGTCCCGTACGCCGGATGCTGCGCCGGACGCAGATGGTCGTTCGCGGCTTGGGCGTAAGCGAACGCGCGCCGGCCGGCGCGGGTGGCCGACGGCGCCTTCGAGATCACCAGACCGAGAACACCGAGCAGGATCACGGCGACGAGCAGGAAGCCGATCGACTTCCCACCGACGAACCCCGCCGCGAGCCGCGCCAGGCCGACCGCCACGAGCAGCGCGATCGGCAGCGCCGCCAGCCGGACGGCGCGTCGATATCCCGGCCCGACGAGCAGGTTCCGGTCGATGAGGTGTCGACGCATCCGGTCGAGCGTCGGCCCGGTGGCGCCGCACAACGACGAGACCGACATCGAATACCCCGCAGCGATGAGACCGTACACCTCGGCGGTCAACGGATCGACGCGTTCCCGCAGGCCGTAAGGGGTGGCGCCGTGCACGTCGATCGCGCCGGACGCCCGCAGCCAGGCCAGCGCGGCCTCGACGGCTCGTCGTTCCCCGGCCAGCATGCCCAATTCGGTCGGCGACAGCGGACGTCCCGAGTACGAATCCGACCGCGCGGTCGTGATCGCGACGCGGAGAACGACGGACAGCAGGACCATGACGAACGCCGCCCCGACGAACCAGCCGAGAAACTGCGGACCGGGGATACCCCAGGTATCCGCCGCGAAAACCGACGTCACAGGCTCGGACATGGTCCACCTCCCTCACTCATAGAAGCCGGGCGAACCGGCGCGATGACGCGAATGTACTCCGCGGGACCGACAGAAGACGCCGACGACCTCAGACCGCGGACGTCGTCAACACCGGGAGCGCCGGCGCACCGGAACGCGCCAGATCCAGCACCGCGTCGACGTCGATGCCGGTCTCCACGAGATCACCCATGAGATCGAGCTGACGCTCCCGTTCGGCGTCGACGTCCGTGTCCGGCGCGACGCTGAAGCCGCGCAGGCCGGCGACATCGGCGACGTCGGCGAGATAGGCCCGCCGGAACGCGTCGCAGGCGAGCAGCCCGTGCCAGTGCGTGCCGCGGACGGCCCCCCGAACCGCACCCTCGGGACCGAGCTCGGCGTCGTCGAGCCACGCGGGGTCGCCGCGGCGCACGACGCGACCGTGATGGATCTCGTACCCGGACACCGCCTCGCCGAGCGCCGTCCCGGCCGCGCGCCGCAGCGCCTTGGCGGCGTCGAAACGGACGTCGACGTCGAGCAGACCGAGCCCGGCGACATGACCGCCGCCCTCGACCGGATCGTCGATGTCGGCGCCGAGCATCTGGAAGCCGCCGCAGATCCCCAGCACCGGGCGGCCCGCGGCGGCACGCGTCACAAGCGCGTCGGCGATGCCGCGGCTCCGGATCCAGGCCAGATCCGACAGCGTGGCCCGGCTGCCCGGCAGCACCGCCAGATCGGCGGCCACGACCGACGCGGCGTCGTCGACCCAGCGCACGGTGACGCCGGGTTCACAGGCGAGCGCCTCGACATCGGTCGTGTTCGAGACGCGCGGCAGACGCACCGCCGCCACCGACAGCGCCGCCGACCCGACGGGTGGACGCCGCGGACCGATCACCGCGCCGACTCCCACCGACAGCGAGTCTTCGGCGTCGAGCCACAGGCCGTCGGTCCAGGGCACGACGCCGAGCGTCGGACGTCCGGTCCGCCGCATCAACTCGTCGAGACCGGGCTGCAGCAGTCCCGCGTCGCCGCGGAACTTGTTGACGATGAATCCCGCGACGAGCCGTTGATCGTCCGGGTCGAGCAGGGCGAGGGTGCCGAAAAGGTGTGCGAGAAGTCCGCCGCGGTCGATGTCGCCGACGACGACCGCCGCGATCCCGGCGCGCCGCGCCAACCCGAGATTGGCGATGTCCGAAGCCCGCAGGTTGATCTCGGCGGGCGAGCCGGCGCCCTCGCACAACACGATGTCGACATCGGCGCGCAGCGCAGCGAGTTCGGCGTCGACGGTCGCGGCGAGTTCAGCGCGTCGCGAAGCGTAGGTCGCCGCCGTGACACGTCCCGCCGGCACCCCGCGGACGACGACGTGCGAGGCCCGATCGGAACCGGGCTTGAGCAGCACCGGGTTGAACCGCACCGACGGCGCCAGCCCGCAGGCCGCCGCCTGCATCGCCTGCGCCCGGCCGATCTCACCCCACGGCGCACCGTCGACCCCGGGCACGACGGCCGAGTTGTTCGACATGTTCTGCGCCTTGAAAGGCGCCACAGCGAGCCCGCGCCTGCGCAGCGCCCGCCCGAGGCCGGCGACGAGCAGACTCTTGCCCGCGTCCGAGCTCGTCCCGGCGACGAGAAGCGCCGCCCCGGTCACGGCCGCCGTCCGGTCGGCTCCGCGGGCTCGTCTCCCACGACGGTCGCCTCCTACCGCGACGGCAGGGTGAGGATCTCGGCGCCGTCGTCGGTGACGACGATGGTGTGCTCGAACTGCGCCGTCCACCTCCGGTCACGCGTGACGACCGTCCAACCGTCGTCCCAGATGTCGTAGTCGACGCCGCCGAGGTTGATCATCGGTTCGATGGTGAACACCATGCCCGGCTCGAGCACGGTCGTCACGCTCGGCTGGTCGTAGTGCAGCACGACGAGCCCGTTGTGGAAGGTCTCGCCGATGCCATGCCCCGTGAAGTCGCGCACGACGCCGTATCCGAAGCGGTTGGCGTACGACTCGATGACGCGACCGACGATGTTGAGCTCCCGGCCCGGACGCACCGCTCGGATGGCGCGCTCGGTGGCGATCCGGGTGCGATCCACGAGGTCGCGGACGTCCTGTGCGACGTCCCCGGCCAGGAACGTCGCGTTCGTGTCGCCGTGCACGCCGTCGATGTAGGCCGTGACGTCGATGTTGACGATGTCGCCGTCCTCGATCACCGTCGAATCCGGGATGCCGTGGCAGATCACCTCGTTGAGCGACGTGCAGCACGACTTCGGGAAGCCCCGGTAGCCGAGCGTCGACGGATAGGCCCCGCGGGCGACCATGTGGTCGTGGGCGATCCGATCGAGCTCGTCCGTCGTCACACCCGGGGCCACGGCCTCGCCCGCGGCCGCCAGCGCGTCCGCCGCGATCCGGGACGCCAGCCGCATCTTCTCGATCGTCTCCGGCGTCTGCACCCAGGGCTCGTCGCCCTCTTTCGCCGTCGCCTTTCCGACGTATTCCGGACGGTCGATCGACGCGGGAACGGGCAACTCCGGAGAGATCACACCGGGCGTGAGCAGGGCGCGTGGCATGGCGTCCAGCCTAAGACACGGCCTCGGAGCGCTTCGATGGGCGGGCAGACACCGTCGGGCACGGCCGACACTTGGCCGATCAGACCGCGGCCGACATACGGACCAGCTCCCGAATCTCCGCGAGCATCTCGTCACGAAGCCGCCGCCGCCCAGGGGTCCCGAAGTAGCGGCACGACTCGATCCATCGAGCGGTTTCCGAGAGCGTCTCGCCTTCCAGCGGAATCCGTTTCCCCGTCGCCAGATTCACCGCGAATCTGATCGCCTGCTCCGGCTCTGCATGATCGATCTCGAGTCGCATGTACGCCAAGTCGTCCGAGCCGACCCGTCCCGACAACGCCGCGATCAGAGATCCTGCGACGTGTCGCGCACTCGCCAACTCGTCAACCATGGGAGTCACGGTACGCCCGCACGGCCCTGACATCGAGGGGACCGACCAACCGAGATCTTCCGGATTCATTCGTGTACATCACGCCGACACCGTTGATCGGGTGCACCGTGCCGATCCCCCAGGCTTCCCGAAAGCGATGCACGAGAATGACTCGGAACAAGATCTCGCAGCGAACTCCGAACAGCTGCACAGCCTGTTCGTCGATCCGCCGCAGCGGTAGAAAGCGACTCGGGCTACGCACAAGGCTCTCCACCACGCGCTCGATGCGATCCGGCGTCCATGTTTCGTCTTCTGGCAGGCTGTGAGCCCCTGGATTACGAGTCCCCGGCCCGTGCCGCTCGAGTACGTGCGCAAGCTCCTCCGCATCCATCGGGAACTCCACGTCCGACGGCCGCAGCCGCCGCGACCGCGGATCTCCACGCCGAACGCCGTGCCAGGATCCGTTCGCATACGCCGGGAACTCATCTCGCTCGGCAACAGTCCTCACCCCCGATCGCCGTCGTCATGGCCGGAGACACCGGCCGATCACTGTGACGGCCGCCGGGGCGCTTCCCTCCCCCCGCCCCGACGGCGTCAGGTACTTAGACGGCAGCACCGGTGCAACGGTTCCCGGCAGGCGAAAATCGGCGCGGCGGCCGTTCCGGCGATCAGTCGCGGAAGTCGGCGGGCAGGCCGAGAAGGAAGTCGCGGGTGATCGTCACGGCGTTGTCCGAGCTGCCGCCCTTGACGACGAGCGCCGCGAACGCGAGGTCGCCCCGGAAGCCGACGAACCACGCGTGCGAACCGCCCTCCACCTCGGCCTCACCGGTCTTGCCGTAGACGGTCCCGGCCTGCTCGACGCCCCGCGCCGTCCCGGCGGTGACCACGAGTCGCATCATGCGTCGCAGCTGGGCGACGACGTCGGCGCCGATCTCGACGGCGGGCCCCGCGACCTGCGTCGTCGAGCCGAGGACGAGGCGTGGCGTCGGCGTCTTGCCCGCCGCCACGGTCGCCGCGACGAGCGCCATGCCGAACGGGCTGACCAGCACCTTGCCCTGCCCGAAACCGTCCTCGACGCGTTCGGTGAGGTCCGTTGCCGGCGGCACCGAGCCCGTCTTGGTCGGCAGGCCGGCCACCTCGTAGCGCCGGCCGACGCCCATCGACGCGGCCGCCGTCGTCAACTCCGCCGGCCCCATCTTCGAGGCGAGCACCGCGAACGTCGTGTTGCAGGACGCGGCGAACGCACGCTCCAACGGCACGGCCATGCCGATGGTGAAGCCGTTGTAGTTGGGCACGGACCGCTCACCGATCGTCACCGAGCCCGGGCAGGCGACCGTCGAATCCGGGGTGACGGTCTTGGCCGTGAACGCCGCCGTCGAGGTGACGATCTTGAAGATCGATCCGGGCGGGAACTGTCCGGTCGAGGCGATCGGGCCGCTCGCGTCGGCGAGCGTGTTCTGCGCCACGGCGACGATGTCTCCCGTCGAGGCCTGGATCGCGACGAACATCGCCGGCAGGTCTTTACGCACGTCGACGGCCCGCTGCGCGGCCACCTGCGCGGCCCGCGAGAGACCGAGGCGCACGGCGGGCGCCGGCTGCGGGTCCGTCTCGGTGAGGACGTCGACGTCGACGCCGTCGGCATTGGACGAGACGACCCGCCAGCCCGCCTTCCCCTCGAGACCGTCGACGACGACCTTGCGCACCTGCCCGAGCAGTTCCGGCGCGAACGTCCGGTCGGTCGGCACGATGTCGGCCTCCTCGGCCGTGTGGACGCCCGGGATCGACGTCAGCACCGGCGCTATCGCGCGATAGTCGTCCTGCGCCAACCGCGTCACGACGTACTCCGCGCTCGTCGCCGTCGCCGATTCGGTGATCGCCTGGGCGCTGATGCCCTTGACGTACGGCGCGAGCACCGCGACCAGCTGCTGCGCCGACGACCACGTCGACACCGTCTTCTCCGCCTCCGCGGCCGAGAGCGAGATCCGGACGACGGCACCCGGCGCCAGCACCGTGACGCCGTCGGCGTCCTGCACCTGCGCCCGCGCCGCCGGGATCGAACGCAGCGACATCCGCTGCCGCGGGCCGAGGCGCGGATGCAGCGCCGCCTCCGACCACCGCACCCGCCAGGTCTCGGCGTCCTGCACCATGTCGAACTCGCCGTCGACGACCCACTCCCGCTCCCGCGGCAACGTCCACGTGTCGCGGTACGCGACGGTCGCCGTCGCGTCGCCGATGCGCAACGTGCGCGCGGTGCCGGAGAGCGCCGTCGCCTGCAGGCCGTCCCACGCCGCCGCGAGGGCCGGCCGGGCCTGCTCCGGGGCCGTCGTCAACGCCGCCGCCGCGTCGACGTCCTTTGCGGCGAGCGCGTCGATGAACCGCTGGGCCACGCCGCGCGCGCCGTCGTCGGACGTGCAACCGGCGAGAACACCGGCGGCGAGCAACGCCGCGATCAGGACAGCGAGCGACCTCCGAATCATCGCGCCGGTACGAGGCGACGCCACCACCACCGGGGCGGCGGACCAACGCGGAACACGACGTGACGATGGCATCGGGCGTCATCCTAGGAGGGCGAGCCGCATAACCGGCGATGCCGCGCCGTCGATCGACGAGAGCGGTCGACGACGAGGACGGTCAGTCGATGAGGACCGTGGCGAACGTCCCGTCGCTCGTGAACCCGACCCGCGCATAGGCCGTCCGCGCGGCCTGGTTGTAGCCGTTGACGTACAGGCTCGCCGCACGTCCCGAGGCGACGATGTGCTGCGCGACGGCGGCCGTGCCGGCGGCACCGAGGCCGCGTCCGCGATAGACGGGGTCGACCCATACGCCCTGGATCTGACCGACGCTGTGCGACAGGGCGCCGATCTCCGCCTTGAACACGACCCGGCCCCGATCGAAGCTCGCGAACGCCCGGCCCTCCTCGATGAGCGAGGCCATCCGGCTTCGATAGCCGCGGCCGCCGTCGCCGGCCCGCGGGTCGACGCCGACCTCGGCGATGAACATCCGCACGGCCGCCGAGAGATAGGGCTCGAGCTCGACGGGACGGACGAGCCGAACGGCCGGATCGGGCGCGATGATCGGCGGATCGTCGAGCCGCAACAGCGGTTGCCGCGCCCGGATCTCCCGCGCCGGCCCCCACGACGGCGCAAGACGCGCCCACAGCGGCAGGACCAGCTCGGCACGCCCCACGATCGATGTGCAGATCCGGCGTCCGCGCAGCGCGCGATCGGCGAAGGCCGCCATGTCCGTCTCACCGCCGAACAACGGCATGAGATTGGCACCGGAGTAGCACAGGGAGTCGGCCGGCCGGGAGTTGGTCCACAGGTGACCGGCAAGCGCCCGGTCGAAACCCGACTGCTCGACGCGGGCGGCGACCATGCACGCCCCGACGGGATCCGCGGACAGCGCCGCGACGACATCGGCGGCGTCCGCGTGGGCGAGCGAGCGATCACGGAACAGCCCGAGCACGCCCACCTCCTCGTGGTGAGTTCCTCGAACCCCCTCGCCGAACCGTCAGCTGACGGTGACCGTCGGGGAGCCCTGCCCCTCAGTCTCCCCCGTCTCCTCGGCGATGCGCAATGCCTCTTCGATCAGGGTTTCGACGATCTTGGACTCGGGCACGGTCTTGATGACCTCGCCCTTGACGAAGATCTGCCCCCTGCCGTTTCCTGAGGCGACGCCGAGGTCCGCTTCGCGCGCCTCACCCGGTCCGTTGACGACGCAGCCCATGACGGCGACGCGCAGCGGCACCTCCATGCCCTCCAGCCCCGCGGTCACCTGCTCGGCCAGCGTGTAGACGTCCACCTGCGCGCGTCCGCACGACGGGCAGGAGACGATCTCGAGTTTGCGGGGACGCAGGTTGAGCGACTGCAGGATCTGCCCGCCCACCTTGATCTCCTCGACCGGTGGCGCCGACAACGACACCCGGATGGTGTCGCCGATGCCTTCGGCCAGCAGCGCGCCGAAGGCGACGGCCGACTTGATCGTGCCCTGGAACGCCGGTCCGGCCTCGGTGACACCGAGGTGCAGCGGGTAGTCGCAGGCCGCGGCGAGCTGCCGGTACGCCTCCACCATGATGACCGGATCGTTGTGCTTGACGGAGATCTTGATGTCGCCGAAGCCGTGCTCCTCGAACAGGCTCGCCTCCCACAGCGCCGACTCGACGAGCGCCTCGGGCGTCGCCTTGCCGTACTTGTCCATGAAACGCTTGTCGAGCGAGCCGGCGTTGACGCCGATGCGAATCGGGATACCCGCCGCGCCGGCCGCTTTCGCGACGTCCTTGACGCGGCCGTCGAACTCCTTGATGTTGCCGGGGTTGACACGGACCGCCGCGCAGCCCGCGTCGATCGCCGCGAAGATGTACCGCGGCTGGAAGTGGATGTCGGCGATCACCGGGATCTGGCTCTTGCGCGCGATCTCGGCGAGCGCGTCGGCGTCCTCCTGCCGCGGGCAGGCGACGCGGACGATGTCGCAGCCGGTGGCCGTCAGCTCAGCGATCTGCTGCAGCGTGGCGTTGACGTCGTGCGTCTTCGTCGTCGTCATCGACTGCACGGAGACCGGCGAATCGCTGCCGACACCGACGCCGCCGACCTTCAACTGCCGCGTCACCCGGCGCGGTGCGAGGACCGGCGGCGGGGCGGCGGGCATCCCCAGTCCGATGGGCGTGCTCATGGTCGTGGGCCTCCTGTTGACGACGTGCCGACGTCGGGATCTGCGCCGGCCATCAGTAGAGCTTGAGCGGGTTGAGGATGTCGGCGGACAGCGTCAGCAACATGTACGCGCCGCCGATGACGATGACGGCGTACGTCATCGGCAGCAGCTTGGCGTAATCGACCGGACCGCCGGCCGGCTTCCCGACGCGTGCCCGCAGCAGATCACGCACCTTCTCCCAGAGCGCCACCGCCATGTGTCCGCCGTCGAGCGGCAGCAGCGGCACGAGGTTGAAGACCCCGAGGAAGAAGTTGAGGCTCGCCAGCAGCAGCAGGAACGCCGGGATGTTGTTCCGCTCGGCCACCTGGCCGCCGAGGTTCGTCGCGCCGACGACGCTGATCGGCGTGTCCGGACTACGCGGTCCGCCGGTCACCGCGACCCACAAGGCACCGACCTTCGACGGCAGCGACAGCAGCGCCTCCCACGTCTTGACCAGCATGTCGCCGGTGAAGCCGAGCGCACCGGGAACGGCGCCGAGCAGCGAGTACTCCCGGAACGCCCGCTCCATCGAGATGCCGATCCGGGCGACCTCCGTGGTCTTCTCACCGTCGACGAGGCGCTGCATCGTCGGCGTCACCGGCACGACGAGCGTCTGACCGTCCCGCGCGACGGTCACGTCGACGGGCCGCCCCGGAGCGGCCTGTACAGCGGCGGCGAGCCGGGCACTGACGTCTCCGTTGTTCGCGACGTCATGGCCCGCGACGGCCACGATGCGGTCGCCGGAGCGGATGCCGGCCGCCGCGGCCGGCCCCGTGCCGGTGCAGGGCGGACTCACCTCGGCGGCGACGTCGACGCTGGCCGCGACGCACCCGGCCGACTCGACGCGGACGTCGTAGCGGTCGGCGATGATCGGCAGCCCCCAGCCCGCGGCGACCACCACGACGATCACGAAGCCGAGGACGAAGTTCATCGCCGGTCCGGCGACGAGGACGACGAGCCGCTTCCACACCTTCTGCCGGTACATCGCACGCGGCTCGTCCTCGGGGGAGAGCTCGTCGTACGGCGTCATGCCGGCGATGTCGCAGAAGCCACCGAGCGGCAGCGCTTTGAGGCCGTACTCCGTCTCGCCCCGGCGCACCGACCAGAGCTTCGGACCGAAGCCGACGAAGTACCGGCGCACCTTCATACCGGTCGCCTGCGCGGCCCACATGTGCCCGCATTCGTGCAAGGCCACCGAGCCCAGCAAGCCGAGCGCGAACGTCACCACGCCGATCCAGAACGCCACGAGAACGTCGCCTTTCTACCTGCTCAGACGGTGTCCAGGCACCGCGATCCGCACGCGCGCCCGTTCCCGAGACCATTCCTCCGCCGCGAGGACCTCCTCCACGGTACCCGGATCGGACGACCACTCCGCCGCGTCGCCGAGCACCTCGGCGATGACGTCGGTGATGTCGAGGAAGCCGATCCGGCGGTCGAGGAAGGCCTGCGCCGCCTCCTCGTTGGCGGCGTTGAACACGGCTGTGAGGCTGCCACCGCGCCGGCCGGCGGCGCGCGCCAGCGAGATCGCCGGGAACGTGGCGTCGTCGACGGGCTCGAAGGTCCACGACGACGACGTGCGGAAATCGAGCGGGAGGCCGGCCCCCGGCACCCGGTGCGGCCAGCCGAGCGCGAGCGCGATCGGCAGCTTCATCGACGGCGGCGACGCCTTCGCCACGGTCGCGCCGTCGGTGAAGGTGACCATCGAGTGCACGATCGACTGCGGGTGCACGGTGACGTCGATCGCGTCGTAGTCGACGCCGAAGAGCAGGTGCGCCTCGATCACCTCGAGCGCCTTGTTGACGAGCGTCGCCGAATTGAGCGTGATCATCTCCCCCATCGACCACGTCGGATGCCGCGCGGCCTGTTCGGGCGTCACGTCGACCAACTCGTCGCGCGTGCGTCCCCGGAACGGCCCGCCCGACGCGGTGAGCACGAGCCGGGCGACCTCGCTCGGCTCGCCCGCCCGAAGGCACTGTGCCAGCGCCGAGTGTTCGGAGTCGACCGGCACGATCTGCCCCGGCGCCGCGGCGGCGAGGACGAGCGATCCGCCCGCGACGAGCGACTCCTTGTTGGCCAGCGCGAGCCGGGCGCCCGAGCGGAGCGTCGCGAGCGTCGGTCCCAGGCCACGCGAGCCGACGACGGCGTTGAGGACGACGTCCGCGGCCACCGACTCCACCAGATCGGTCATCGCGTCCGGTCCGCTGCGCACCGGCGCGCCGATCGCGTCCGCCAACCGCGCCGCGGCCGCCGGATCGGCCACGGCGAGTCCCTCGGGGCCGATGCCGTGCGCCCGGGCCTGCCGGAGCAGCAGCTCGACGTTGCCGCCCGCACCGAGGCCGACGACGTCGAACATCCCGGGGTTCTCGGCGATCACCTCCAGGGCCTGGGTGCCGATCGATCCGGTGCTGCCGAGGACGAGTACGCGGGTCACCACCGGGCCATTCTCGCACCCTTGCCTCGCGGCGGACCCGGGCCGGATAAGCTACCGGCAGATCTTGAGGCAAACCCAGCGAAAGGACCGGCCGTGGCCAGCACCGAAGTCGAACATCACGTCCCCGACACGGGCTGGCGCCGCGAGCCGAACGACATCCCGTCGGCACGTTTCGGCTGGTCCGGCGAGGGGCACCGGACATTCCAGATGGCCGCGGTCCTCGGCGCGCTGTCGCTGCTCGGCATGCTCGTGGGCAACCACATCGGCCATGTCGAGGACCTCTACCTCATCGGCTTCGCGGGGCTGCTCCTGCTGGCCGTCATCATCGACACCGTCGCCAAGCGCGGTAAGTGGCGTAACTGATCTCCGCGTCACCGCGGTGAATCGGCCTCCCGGTCGATTCACCGCGGTGAACGGTTCAGGTGCGGCGTCGTCAGCGCTCCTCGGCCGCCAACTGCCCGCAGGCCGCCGCGATCTCCTGGCCACGCGTGTCGCGCACCGTGCAGGAGACGCCCTGCGCCTCGACGAGGCGGACGAACTCCCGCTCCACCGGCTTCGGGCTCGCGTCCCACTCCGAGCCCGGCGTCGGGTTGAGCGGGATGAGGTTGACGTGGACGAGTCGGCCCAGCTTGCGCGCGAGGAGCCTGCCGAGCATCTCGGCCCGCCAGGGCTGGTCGTTGATGTCGCGGATGAGCGCGTATTCGATCGACACCCGGCGCCCGGTGGCGTCGGCGTAGGCCCGCGCCGCGTCGAGCACGTCCGCGACCGGCCACCGGTTGTTGACGGGGACGAGCGTGTCCCGCAGTTCGTCGTCCGGGGTGTGCAGCGAGACGGCGAGCGTCACCGGGATGCCCTCGGCCGCCAGCTTGTGGATCGCCGGGACGAGGCCGACCGTCGACACCGTCACCGAGCGCGCCGAGATGCCGAGCCCGTCCGGCGGCGGCGAGGTGATCCGCCGTACCGCGTCGATGACGCGCTTGTAGTTGGCCAGCGGCTCGCCCATCCCCATGAACACCACGTTCGACAGCCGCCCCGGTCCGCCGAGGCCGCCGTCGCGCATCGTCCGGGCGCCGCGCCGGACCTGCTCGACGATCTCCGCGGTCGACAGGTTGCGGTCGAGTCCGCCCTGGCCCGTGGCGCAGAACGGGCACGCCATCCCGCAGCCCGCCTGGCTGGAGACGCACAGCGTCGCCCGCTCGGCGTACCGCATGAGGACGCTCTCCAGCAGCGTGCCGTCGTGCAGCCGCCACAGCGTCTTGCGCGTCGTCCCGTCGTCGCATTCGACGGTGCGCACCTCGGTGAGCAGCTCCGGCAGCAGCGCCTGGGTGAAGGCCGAACGCGAGCGCGGCGGGATGTCGGTCATCACCGCCGGATCGGCCTCCAGCCGAGCGAAGTAATGGTTGGCGAGCTGCTTCGCGCGGAACGGTTGCTCGCCGATCTCGGCGACGACGGCCGCCCGCTCGGACGGCGAGAGATCGGCGAGATGGCGCGGCGGCTTGCCGCGCTTGGGCGCGTTGAAAACAAGAGGAAGCGACATGACACAACCATGGTCTCACGGGATACCGTCGAAGTATGACCTCACCGGATGTGCCCACCCCTGATCGGCGGCCCGACGGCGGTCGGGCCCGCTACGGTCCCCACGTGCCGCAGGCCGACCCGTCCGTGCCCGGGACGACCCCGGGCGCCGCCCGCCCGGCGCCGTTCGAGACCGGGCCACCGGCCGAAAAACACGTCAAGCCGTCGGCCGGAACTCCCGCTCGGCGAGGCTCACATAGCGAACCCGATGCGATGTCGACGGTCGGCCACAAGGCGAACCGCTCGATCGGCGTGATCATCGTCGCCGCCGTCATCCTCGCGCTGCTGCTCGTCTTCATCCTGCAGAACCTCTCGTCGGTGACGGTCCGCATCCTCGTCTGGCAGATCGACGTACCGCTCGGCGTCGCACTGCTGGTCGTCGCCGGCGGCGGCGCCCTGATCGCGGCCCTCATCGGCCGCGTCGTCCTGTGGCGCTGGCGACGTTCCATCAAGGCAGGCGAGTGACGGACGGGGCGTCGGCACCCTTCGTCCTCGCGCGTCCGGACCGCTGTGTGACGCTGCGGTCGCCCGTCGGCGCCGTCGGATCGCTCGCCGGAGCCCGTTCGGCGCTGGCCGCCGGCGCCCCCGGTATCGCCGGCGCCGTGCCCTTCACCGGCGACGCGGCGGCGCTGTGGCTGGGGACGATCGAAACCGCGGCCTCCCCCGCCGATCCGGCCGCCGACGTCCCGGCCTTCACGGTGGTCGCCGACGATCCCCTCGCCCACCGAGCCAGGGTGGCGGCGGCCGTCGCGGCGTTGGGGCGTCCCGGCGCGAGCCTGCAGAAGGTCGTCCTGGCCCGGGAGATCACCTGCGTCGCGGACCGCCCCGCCGAGCCGGGCACCCTGCTCGCCAGGCTCGCCGCCGGGAACGCCGCGGGCAACGCCCAACTCGTCGACCTGTCACCGGCCGGCGGCGGCACGCTCATCGGTGCCAGCCCGGAACTGCTGCTCCGCCGCGAGGGCGACGTCGTCGTCTGTCATCCGTACGCCGGATCCGCACCACGCGAGCAGGACGCCGCCGCCGACCGCGCCGCGGGCGCCGCGCTGGCCGCGTCCGCGAAGAACCTCGCCGAGCACCGATTTGTCGTCGAGGCCGTCACCGGCGCCCTCCGGCCGCTGTGCGTCGACCTCACCGTGCCGTCCGGCCCGTCCCTGGCCGCGACACCGCAGGTCTGGCACCTGGGCACACGGATCGTCGGGCGCCTGCGCGAGCCCGCGGCGACGGCGCTCGATCTACTCGCGGCGCTGCATCCGACGCCGGCCGTCTGCGGCACGCCGACCGATGAGGCCGCCCGGCACATCGCCGACGCCGAGCCCGACCGCCGCTTCTACGCCGGCGCCGTCGGCTGGCAGGACGCGCGCGGCGACGGCGAGTGGGTGGTCGCCATCCGTTGCGCCGAACTCTCCCCCGACCGCCGCACGCTGACCGCGTGGGCGGGCGGCGGCATCGTCGCGGCGTCCGACCCCGATGAGGAGGTCGCCGAGACGACGGCGAAACTCGGCACGGTGCTCGCCTCGCTCGGCGTGGCGCGGACGCCACGCTGAGGGATCATCCGGCGAGCGTCAGCACTCCCCAGACGACGAACGCCGACGGCAGCAGCGAGTCGAGACGGTCCATGATGCCGCCGTGCCCGGGCAGCAGCGTCCCCATGTCCTTGATGCCGAGATCGCGCTTCACCTGAGATTCGACGAGGTCGCCGAGGGTGCCGACGACGACAAGGCCCGGGCCGAGCACCAGCCCGACCCACCAGGCGCCGTCGACGAGGAACCGCACCGAGAGCGCGGCGCCGACCGTGGCCAGCAGCATCGACCCGACCAGGCCCTCCCAGGACTTCTTCGGGCTGATCGCCGGCGCCATGGGGTGCTTGCCGAACAGGACGCCCGCCGCGTAGCCGCCGACGTCGGAGCAGACCACGACGATGATGAGCGTCGCCACTCGCGCCGGGCCGTGGTCGCCGAGCACGAGCAGGGCGCCGAAAGCACCGAGCAGCGGGATCCAAGCGATGACGAACGTCGTGATCGACAGATCACGCAGATAGTCGACGGGCGCCGAGGACAGCCCGTGACCGACGAGTTTGACGACCATCGACACCAGCACGGTCGCCATGAACGCCGAGAGGATGCCGGGCAGGCCCCACGGCCATCCGGCCCAGACGATGGCCTGACCGCCGACGACGAGCGGCACGAAGGCGATGTCGAAGCCGCCCTGGCGCAGCCGCTTGTTC
Source organism: Mycobacteriaceae bacterium (assembly GCA_044222225.1). Lineage (GTDB taxonomy): Bacteria > Actinomycetota > Actinomycetes > Mycobacteriales > Mycobacteriaceae > JBGANR01. The sequence goes on along the minus strand of JBGANR010000001.1, from coordinate 154,801 downwards.
ACCTCCCAGGAGGCGATGGCGATCGCGACGGCCACGACGGGATACCAGCCCTGCGGCAGCAGGACCAGGGTGCCGACGATGAGCACGCCGAGCCCGACGCCGACGCCGATCGCCGCCGGAAGATTCCGCCCTGCCCGGGATTTCTTCGGTTCGGGTTCCGCCGCCGTCACGCGGCCGCCCCGCCGTCCTCGTACACGTCCGTCAGACTTCGAGGAGTTCGGCTTCCTTGTGCTTGACGATCTCGTCGACCGCCGAGACGTATTTCGCGGTGGTCGCATCGAGTTCCTTCTCTGCCCGGGACACCTCGTCTTCGCCCGCGTCGCCGTCCTTCTTGATGCGGCCGAGCTCGTCCATCGCCTTGCGGCGGACGTTGCGGATCGCGACCTTGGCGTCCTCACCCTTGCTCCGCGCCTGCTTGCCGAGATCGCGACGACGCTCCTCGGTGAGCTGCGGAATGGAGATCCGGATGAGCGAGCCGTCGTTCGTCGGATTGACGCCGAGGTCGGAGTTGCGGATCGCCGTCTCGATCTTGCCCAGCGACGACGCCTCGTACGGCTTGATGACGACGAGCCGTGCCTCGGGCGTCGAGATCGAGCTGAGCTGCGTGATCGGCGTCGGCGAACCGTAGTACTCGATGACGATCCTGTTGAACATCGCCGGATTCGCGCGGCCGGTGCGGATGACCGCCATGTCGTCGCGGGCGACGCTCACGGCCTTGTCCATCTTCTCCTCGGCGTCGAAGAGCGCTTCCTCGATCACTGACGTCTCCACCCTTTAGTCATCGCTGCCGATCACCTCTGCAGCCGATCGCGTATCGAAAAGAACTTAGCAGCAGGTCGCGGTCTGTTCGGTCATCCCGCGACGTACGTGCCGATGCGCTCGCCTGCGACGGCGCGCGCGATGTTGCCCTTGACGAGCAGATTGAACACGAGAATCGGCATGTCGTTGTCCATGCACAGCGAGAACGCGGTCGCGTCGGCGACCTTGAGGCCGCGCTCGAGGACCTCCCGGTGCGAGATCTCGTGGAACATCGTCGCCTCGGGATCGACGCGCGGATCCGCGGTGAACACCCCGTCGACCGCCTTGGCCATGAGGACGACGTCCGCATGGATCTCCAGCGCCCGCTGCGCGGCCGTCGTGTCCGTGGAGAAGTACGGCATGCCCATGCCGGCGCCGAAGATGACGACTCGGCCCTTCTCGAGGTGCCGCTGCGCCCGCAGCGGCAGGTAGGGCTCGGCGACCTGACCCATCGTGATCGCGGTCTGGACGCGCGTCGAGATGCCTTCCTTCTCGAGGAAGTCCTGCAGAGCCAGGGAGTTCATGACGGTGCCGAGCATGCCCATGTAGTCCGAGCGGGACCGATCGAGACCGCGCTGCTGCAGCTGCGCACCGCGGAAGAAGTTGCCGCCGCCGATGACGACGGCGACCTCGACGCCGGAGCGCACGACGTCGGCGATCTGCGCGGCGACCGTCGAGACGACGTCCGGGTCGAGGCCGACCCTTCCGCCGCCGAACATCTCGCCGCCCAACTTGAGCAGGACGCGCTTGAAGCCCGCCCGCGTCGTCGGCATCTCGTCTGCTCCACCGTCTGTCATCCGCACTCCCGTCGCGTTCGTTCCGGCCGTCGACCATCCTAAGCCGAGCCCTTGCGGGCCCGAGTCCGGCGAGCGTCGCGACGGCGCGCCGCACCCCGGACATGACGCCGGGCCCGCGCGATGTTCGCGCGGGCCCGGCGTTACGGCTGTCAGCCCTGGCCGACCTCGAACCGGCTGAACGCCGAAACGTTCGCACCGGCCGCGTCGAGCAGCGCCTTGACCGTCTTCTTGCTGTCCTGAACCGACGGCTGGTCGAGGAGCACGACGTCCTTGAAGAAGCCGTTGAGGCGTCCTTCGACGATCTTGGGCAGCGCCTTCTCAGGCTTGCCCTCCTCCTTGGCCGTCTGCTCGGCGATGCGCCGCTCGCTGTCGACGACGTCCGAGGGGACCTCGTCGCGCGTCACGTACTTCGCCTTGAGCGCGGCGACCTGCATCGCGGCGCCGCGGGCGGCCTCGGCCGCCTCGTCGCCCTCGCCGCTGTAGGCGACGAGCACGCCGACGGTGGGCGGCAGGTCCGACGCGCGCTTGTGCAGGTAGACCGCGACGGGGCCGTCGTAGGCCACGACGCGACGCAGCACGAGCTTCTCGCCGATCTTCGCGGCGAGCACGCCGACGGCGTCGGCGACGGTGCCGCCCTCGAGCTTCGCGTCGAGCAGCTCGGCGACGTCACTCGTCCGCACGGTCGCGGCGACGTCGACGATCCGGTCGGCGAGTTCCTGGAACTCGGCGTTCTTCGCGACGAAATCGGTCTCGCTGTTGAGCTCGATGAGCACGCCGTCCCTGGCGGCGACGAGGCCCTCGGCGGTGGCGCGCTCAGCGCGCTTGCCGACGTCCTTCGCGCCCTTGATGCGCAGCTCCTCGATGGCCTTGTCGAAGTCGCCGCCGTTGTTCTCCAGCGCCTTCTTGCAGTCCATCATTCCGGAGCCGGTGAGCTCCCGAAGCCGCTTGACGTCGGCGACGGTGTAGTTCGCCATGGTGGCGACCCTCCTTAGGGTGTCTGTCGATACGAACGGGTGGCGGCCTGTGCGCCGCCACCCGCCGTATCGATCGATCGTGAACGACGATGCGGTCAGGCGGTCGCGTCGCCCTCGGCGGGCGCCGCGGCGACCTCGGCGGCGGGCGCCTCGGCCGGCGGGTTGAGCAGCTCCTGCTCCCACTCCGCCAGCGGCTCGCCGGCGCCGGACTCGGGCTTGGCCTCGGCGTCACCGCTGCGGGAGGCGCGAGACTGCACGCCCTCGGCGACGGCCGTGGCGACCACGCGGGTCAGCAGGGCGGCGCTGCGGATGGCGTCGTCGTTGCCCGGGATCGGGTAGTCGACGAGGTCCGGATCGCAGTTGGTGTCGAGGATCGCGATGACCGGGATACCGAGCTTGCGTGCCTCGCCGACGGCGATGTGCTCCTTGTTCGTGTCGACGACCCACACCGCGGACGGCACCTTGGCCATGTCGCGGATGCCGCCGAGCGTGCGCTCCAGCTTGTTCATCTCACGCGTGAGCATGAGGATTTCCTTCTTCGTCCGACCCTCGAAGCCGCCGGTCTGCTCCATCGACTCGAGCTCCTTGAGGCGGAGCAGGCGCTTGTGGACCGTCGAGAAGTTGGTGAGCATGCCGCCCAGCCAGCGCTGGTTGACATACGGCATGCCGACGCGCGTCGCCTCGCCGGCGATCGACTCCTGGGCCTGCTTCTTGGTGCCGACGAAGAGGATCGTGCCGCCGTGCGCGACCGTCTCCTTGACGAACTCGTAGGCGCGATCGATGTAGGTCAGCGTCTGCTGCAGATCGATGATGTAGATGCCGTTGCGGTCGGTGAAGATGAACCGCTTCATCTTCGGGTTCCACCGACGGGTCTGGTGGCCGAAGTGGGCGCCGCTGTCAAGCAGCTGCTTCATGGTGACGACAGCCATCGTGGCTCTCCTGTCTTGCCGGTTGACGCGGAACCCGGCGGGCTCCGCCCTGGCGTCCACCCGCCGTCAGACCCGCGTGAGCGAGACCAGCTGACGGCAGCCGCAGAGAACGGAATGCGGACGCGCGAAGTCGGCCCGCACCGCTACCGGCACGAACCGCAGTCGACACGATACGCGACGCCGCCCGGCGGTGGAAACCGGTTATCGGCCGCTCACCGGCCGAACCTCGATTCCCGTGCCGCCGAACAGCCCGTCGGCGGCGGGACGCACCCGTGGAATCAGACTTCGGCGACGTCGTCTCAGCGACGACATGAGATTAATGCGGTTCGCTTGGGAAATCGCCGCCGATCCGGACTATCGTCGCCCCCATGAGCGGACCCAACGACCCGACTGGCCGATACGGCAACCAGCGCCCCGAGGAGGGCGGCCGGGGCGACCAACCGTCGGACGACGCGACGCGCGCGTTTCCGCCGGGACAGCAGCGCCCGAACGACCCGACGCAGGCCTTCGGCAACAATCCGCCGAATCCCACGACGGCGTACCCCGGCGGCTTCGGTGACCAGCAGGGCTACGGCGACCAGCAGGGCACCCAGCCCGGCTGGGGGCAGCCGAACTACGCCGACCAGCAGGGTTACGGTCAGCAGAACTACGGCCCGCAGGGCGGCCAGCCCGGTCAGTACGACCAGCCTGGTCAGTACGGCCAGCCCGGACAGTACGGCTACGGCCAGCAGCCCGGCGGATACGACCCGCAGGGCGCGTACGGGCAGCCGCAGGGCGGCTACGGAGCTCCGCCACCGCCGCCGCAGCCGCCGAAGAAGTCCAAGACGGTGCCGCTCATCCTCGCGGGGTGCGCGCTCGTCGTCATCGCGGCGATCGCGGCCGTCGCGTTCTTCATGACGCGTTCCGACGACGATCCGAAGGCCGACGTCCCGGGGTCGTCGAGTTCCAGCGCCTCGTCGACGATCTCCGTTCCGACGTCGCTGTCCACACCGTCCTTCCCGACCTCGATCTCGATCCCGACGTCGATCTCGACCAGCCGACCGTCGACAAGCCTCTCGGACAACGAACAGACCAGCGCGGCGATCCGTGCCGCGTCCACCGGCAGCTGCATCCATAAGGAGGACGCGGCCGGCACCCCGAACCCCGACGGCAGCCGTCCGGTCTCCGTGCGGTCCGCCACCTGCGGCACGTCGTACGCGACGCACAAGGTGACGCTGCGCACCACGGACCAGGGCAACTGCAACGGCGGCGCCTGGGTCCGGACGAGGAACAACACCCGGTCTGCGAACGGAAGTGGTCTGGGCGGAGTGGTCTGTGGACGGATCCGATCACTTCGGCGACGGACGCGGCGTCGTCCCCAGGACCGGCGCCCGGCGCCGTCCGCGCCCCGGTGACGTCGTGCCGCGGTGACACCGTGAGGCCATGCGATGGACCGTCCGACTTCTCGCCGCCGCGCTCGCCGCGGTCGTCCTGCTGTCCTGCGACGGCGCACCGCCCGTGGCCGCGGCGCGTCCGTACGGCTGGCCGATCACACCGCGGCCGGCCGTCGTCCGCGGCTTCGATCCGCCTGAGAAGCGCTGGCAGGCAGGACACCGTGGCGTCGACCTCGCCGCGGCGGCCGGCACCCAGGTACTGGCGGCCGGTGCCGGCGTCGTCTCGTTCGCAGGATCGGTCGCCGGCAAACCGACGGTGTCGATCCGTCACCCCGACGGGCTCCTCACCACCTACGAGCCGGTGACGGCGACCGTGGCCGCGGGCGATCCCGTCGGACGCGGCAGCCCGATCGGACGGCTCGAACCCGGCCACGCCGGCTGTCCGGCACCGGTGTGTCTGCACTGGGGCGCGCGCCGCGGCAGCGGGTCGTCAGCCGTCTACATCAACCCGTTGACGCTGGTCGGGGCGTTGCGTGTCCGTCTGAAGCCGGTCCGTCCGGCGGCGTGACGAACCGACCGACGGCGTCCGCGAGATGCCTTCCGGGGCGAGCGGTGATATTCCCTGGGTCCGGCCGCGTCGGGGCACGTCGGGTGTCGTCGTCCGATCCCACCCGCTCAGGCGCGTGGATGAGCCTGCCGGTGGGCCGCACGTAGGCGGTCGATCGACACGTGGGTGTACAGCTGGGTGGTCGACAGCGACGCGTGGCCGAGCAACTCCTGGACGATCCGCAGGTCCGCGCCGCCCTCCAGCAGGTGCGTCGCGGCCGAATGCCGGAGCCCGTGGGGTGCGAGATCCGTGCCCGAGCCGTGCTCGGCCAGCACGCGGTGCACGACGGTCCGGGCCGCACGCTGATCCAGCCTGCCGCCGCGCACGCCGAGCAGCAGCGCGTCACCCGACTTCACCCCCGCCAGTTCCGGACGCCCCCGGGCCGACCATGCCTCGACGGCATCGGCCGCCGCCGCACCGAACGGCACGCGTCGTTCCTTGTCGCCCTTGCCGACGACGCGCAGCATGCGTCGCCTGTGATCGACGTCGGCGATGTCGAGGCCACACAACTCGGCGACCCGGATCCCCGTCGCGTACAACAGCTCGACGACGGCTCGATCACGCAACCCGATCGGATCATCGACGGAGGTCGCGGCGGCGAGCCCGTCGAGCGTCGACGCGGCCTCATCGGCGGCGAGCACGGGTGGCAGCACCCGGTGCGCCTTCGGCGCCGTGAGCCGGGCGCCCACGTCCGACGCGAGGAACCCCTCCCGCGCGGCCCACCCCGTGAACTGCTTCGCCGACGACACCTGTCGTGCGATCGTCGTCCGCGCCGCGCTGCGTCGCACGTGCTCCGCCATCCACGCCCGCAGGACGTCCAGCGTCAACGATTCGACCGCGACGCCCCTGGTCCCCGCGAACGCGACGAGCCCGCGGACGTCACCGAGGTAGGCGCGAACCGTGTGGGCGGACAGCCCACGTTCGAGCGCGAGGTATCTCTCGAAGCGAGCCAGGACGTCGGACACGCGTCCCAGCCAACCGCGTCGAGCCCGCCGTGGCAACCGGCGACAGATCCGGTCCGTCCGCCGATCTCACATCCGTCCCACCGATCTCGCGGTCACGGCAACCACCAGGTCGCGCCGTCCGTCACGACCAACCCCTTGAGCTCCAGTTCGATGAGGCACCGCTGCGTCGAGGTCACCGTCTCACCGGCCGACACGGCGAGTTCGTCGACCGTCGGCGAGCCCGACGCCGGCAGTGCGTCGTAGACACGCAGTTCCCGAGCGGTGAGCCCGTCGGTCCGGCGCGTCGGACCGTGGGCGATCGGTGCGAGCGTGCCGATCGGGCCGGCGAGCTCGCGAACGGCGTCGGCGTCCGCGACCAGGAGGGCCTGGCCGGCGGCGATCATCGCGTTGGTGCCGACGGACGCGGCCGTGGTGACCGGTCCGGGGATCGCCCCGACCGGCGTCCCCAACAGGCGCGCCCACGCCGCCGTGTTCGCCGCACCGCTGCGCCGCCCGGCCTCGACGACGATCACCGCCCGCGCCAAGGCCGCGACCAGTCGGTTCCGCGTCAGGAAGCGGTGTCGGCCCGGCGTCGTGCCGGGCGGATACTCCGTGACGACGCAGCCACGCCTGGCGATGTCGTCGAGCAGCCGACGGTGCCCGGACGGATACGGCACGTCGAGACCGCACGCGAGAACCGCGGCCGTCACGCCGTCGGCGCTCAGCGCACCGCGATGCGCGGCGCCGTCGATGCCGTATGCCGCCCCCGACACGACGGGCCTGCCGTCGAGACCGAGATCGTGGCCGAGCGTGACCGCGACGTCCTCGCCGTACGCCGTCGCCGCGCGCGTCCCGACGATGGCGACCGAACCGTCCACGACATCGCACAGTGGAGCGGCACCGCGCGTCCACAACGCCAGCGGCGGACTGGTGGGCCGGCCCGCCTCCCGCGGCGCGCGCTCCAGCGACAGGAACGCCCACGCCGGCCATTCCGGATCGTCCGGCGTGACCAGCCTGCCACCGAGCTTCGCCACCGCGGCGAGATCGGCCGCGGCCCGGTCGACCTCGCGGCGGGCCGCCGTCGTCGAGACGGCACCGCCGAAGCCCTCCGGCAGCTCGCCGGCACGCACCGACCGGGCGGCGTCGACGGGCCCGACCTCTGCGGCGAGCGCGATGAGCGCCTCGCAGGGCGGCTCGGCGACCCGCGCCAGATACGCCCAGGCCAGCCGTCGCTCCTCCCGGTTCCCCTTCCCGCGCGCGAGAACCGTCCCGGCGTTCACAACCGCTCCCGGTAGGCCAGCGCGGCCGCGACGTCGTCGCCGTCGGGACGCGTGCGGCCGGCGAGATCGCACACCGTCCAGGCCACGCGCAACGCCCGGTCGGCGCCGCGAGCCGTCATCCGGCCCTCCGCGAGAAACCGTTCGACCGGCCGGACCACCTCGGCCGGCAGTTTGAATCGGGTACGCAACAACGGCCCCGGAACCTGGGCGTTCGTGGTGTACCCGAGCGATCTCCACCGCTCCACGGCGGCGGCCCGGGCCGTGAGCACACGCGCCCGGACGATGTCACTCGCCTCGCCCTGTCCGCTGAGCAGCCGCACGCCGTGCGGATCCATCCGCACCCGCAGGTCGACGCGGTCGAGCAGCGGACCCGACAGCTTCGCGACATAGCGCCGCCGTTCCTGTGGCGGGCACGTGCATTCGCGATCGACGAGCGGCGCGCACGGACAGGGGTTGCTCGCCAGCACGAGTTGGAACCGGCATGGGAAGCGGGCGACGCCGTCGCGTCGTGCGATCCGCACCTCGCCTTCCTCCAGCGGCGTTCGCAGCGCGTCGAGTGCCCGCGTCTCGAACAGTCCGCACTCGTCCAGGAAGAGCACGCCGCGATGCGCGCGCGTGATGGCGCCGGGCCGCGCCCATCCGCTGCCGCCGCCCACGAGACCCGGCAGCGTCACGGAGTGATGCGGCGCCACGAGCGGCGGACGACGCACGAGCGGGCGCTCGTCCCGCACCGACCCCATGATCGAGGCGATCGCGGTCACCTCCAACGCCTCGCGCGGGCTCAGCGGCGGGAGGATGCCCGGCAGACGGCTCGCGAGCATCGTCTTGCCGGTCCCGGGCTGCCCCAGCAGGAAAAGGTGATGACCGCCCGCCGCGGCCACCTCCAGCGCGCGGCGGGCAGCGGTCTGGCCGACGACATCGGCGAGGTCGGGCACGTCCTCCCCGGCCTGCTCCGCCGCGTCGCCGTCCGGCCCCGGCAACTCGCCGTCGTCCCGCAACCAGGCCAGGACGTCCCGCAGCGACGCCGCACACAGGACCTGTACGTCGTCGACGAGCGCCGCCTCCCGGCCGTTCTCGGCCGGCACGACGACGCGGGTGAACCCTGCGTCCCGCGCCGCGAGCACCGCCGGAAGCACACCGCGGATCGCGCGCACGCGACCGTCGAGAGCGAGTTCGCCGAGGAAGGCGGTGCCCGGCAGCCGACCGGTGGCCACCGATCCGGCCGCCGACAGGACGGCGACCGCAAGACCGACGTCGTAGGCGCTGCCGGCCTTCGGCAAAGTCGCCGGGAAGAGCGCGAGCGTCACCCGTCCGGCCGGCCATTTCTCGCCGCTGTTCGTCACCGCGGCGCGGACGCGGTCCTTGGCCTCTCGGAGCGCGGCGTCGGCGAGCCCGACGAGATGGATCCCGGGCAGTCCTTGGCCGACGTGGACCTCGACCTCGATCGGCGCTCCGGACACCCCTGTCACGGCGACCGACGCCGCCCGTCCGAGCGCCATCAGAACACCCCGACCAGGTGTTGCAGGTGGTGCTCCTCGTCGGTCACGTGCACGCCGACGACGTCGAACCGGATCCCATGCCATCGCCGTTCGGAGTCGGCGAGCCACAGTTGCGCCAGCCGCCTCATCCGCGTCAACTTGTTCATCGTGACGGCCTCGGCGACGTTCGCCATGAGTGCGCCGCTGCGCGTCTTCACCTCGACGAACACGACATCGCCGCCATCGGCGGCGATGATGTCGAGCTCGCCGAAGCGGCAGCGCCAGTTGCGCTCGAGGATCTCGAAACCCTGCGCGGCGAGGTGCTCGGCGGCGATCTCCTCACCGCGTCGGCCGAGCGCCGTGCGCCTGTCGGCGGCCCGGCGTGGCCGGTTCTGCTGTGCGTTCATGCCGCCAGCATCGGCGCGGCGTCCGATCACCGAGGCGAACGAAGGGCCGTTCCGGTCGTACCGGTGGATGACTCAGCGGATCGCGTCGATCACATCCGATTCATCCACAGCGAAGGCTCGGCGACGGCGTTGAAGACCGATTCCGTCGGACGCGCGTGCTATCCGCTGCGGGCGTCGGTCGAAGCCGGTGTCGGGTCGGACGTCAGTCGAAGCCGGGCTGCCCGGGGAGCTTGAGGTCCTGCTTCTCCATCTCCTCGATGTTGACGTCCTTGAACGTCAGCACCTTGACCTGCTTGACGAACCTCGCCGGGCGATACATGTCCCACACCCAGGCGTCGGCCATCTTCAACTCGAAGTACACCTCGCCGTCCGCGTTCCGCGGCACCAGCTCGACCGAATTCGCCAGGTAGAACCGTCGCTCGGTCTCGACGACGTACGTGAACTGCCCGACGATGTCCTTGTACTCGCGGTACAGCGACAACTCCATGTCGGTCTCGTACTTCTCGAGGTCTTCCGCGCTCATTCGGTCCCGTCTCTCGTGCGTGCCGATCCAGGTTAGCCGCAACGGCCGGCCGCGTCGCCGCCACCACCGGATCCGGCCCGCTCCGCGACGTTGCGGTACGACATCCGGTGGTGTGACGACGGCCCGAGCCGGTCGAGCGCGCCCATGTGAGCACCCGTGCTGTATCCCTTGTGCACCGCGAAGCCGTAGCCGGGGTCGTCGAGGCCGGCCATGTGCCGGTCCCGGGTCACCTTGGCCAAGACGCTCGCGGCGGCGATGCAGGCGGCGTTCGCGTCACCACCGATCACCGGCAGCGACGCCATCGGCAGTCCGGGCACGCGGAATCCGTCGGACAGGACGTAGCCGGGACGGACGCCGAGGGCGGCGACGGCACGTCGCATGCCCTCGATGTTCGCGACGTGGATGCCGATGCGGTCGATCTCGTCGGCTTCGACGCTCACCACCGACCATGCCGGCGCCCAGCGGACGATGGCGCCGTAGAGGCGCTCCCGAGTGGCCGGACTGAGCTTCTTCGAATCGTCCAGATCGGCCAGCGACACCAAGGGCGACGGCGGTAGGACACACGCGGCGATGACGAGCGGTCCCGCGCAGGCACCGCGGCCGGCCTCGTCGACACCCGCGACGGGACCGAGGCCGCACCGGAGCAGCGTCGATTCCAGCGTTCGCAGGCCCGTCGACCGCCGCATCGTCGGACGGGGCGGCCAGCGTGTCATCCGTGACTCAGGCCGCCGATTCGGCTCAGCGGCCACATGATGAATCGGACCTTCCCGCGGACCTCGTCCATCGGGATGGTGCCCTGGAACTCGTCGTCCTGGTGATAGCGCGAGTCCGCCGAGTTCCGGCGGTTGTCGCCCATCACCCACAGATTCCCGTCGGGCACGGTGACGGGACCGAAGTCGGGGCCCAAGCACGGCGCGGTCGCGGCATCGTCCACTTCAGCGGCCTGCAACTCGCGATCGATGTACGGCTCGTCGATCGGCTCGCCGTTCACGACGACACCCCGCTTATCGGCGTTATGGCATTCCACCGTCTCGCCGCCCGTCGCGATGACCCGCTTGACCAGGTCGAACTCGTCGGGCGGCTGCAACCCGAACCAGCCCAGGACGTTCTGCACGCCGCGTACGGCCGTGTTCGACGAGCGGATCGACACGTAGCTGCGATTCCAGCTGTCACTCGGTCCCCGGAACACGATGACATCACCGCGCTCCGGATCGCCGAATCGGTACACAAGCTTGTCGACGACGATCCTGTCGTCCTTGTGCCCCGGCACGCCGCCGTACAGGGTCGGCTGCATGGACGCCGACGGCACGACGTACTGCCGCCCGACGAAGTTCTGGATGACGAAGCTCAGCACCAGCACGATGCCGATCGTGATGAGCACTTCGCGCAGCAGCGACTTCTTCTTGGGGGCCTTCGCGCTCGAGGCGTCCGACGCGCGTCCCTCGTCCACGCCCGCGTCACCCGCATGGCGGTCGGCGGAAGACGCGTGGCGGCCACCCGCGCCAGACTGTTCAGGACGCGCGGAATCGCCGTCGCGTTCGGTGTCGGTCACCGGACCACCCTAACGCGGGGGTGCGACACGACGACTCCACCGACTCTGCCCGGAGGCCGCCGCGGGCGTCCTCGCATCCGCGGGACCGGTGAGACGACGATGCCCCCGTCGCGAGACGGGGGCATCGGAGCGCAGGAGCCTGGCCGGTACACCGCATTCAGCGGTGTCCCTCCGGCTGACGGATCAGCGCTTCTCCTTGATCTTGGCGGCCTTGCCACGCAGATCGCGCAGGTAGTAGAGCTTCGCGCGACGCACGTCACCGCGGGTCAGGACGTCGATCTTGGCGATGTTCGGGCTGTGCACCGGGAACGTCCGCTCCACGCCGACGCCGAACGACACCTTGCGGACGGTGAAGGTCTCGCGGATGCCGCCGCCCTGACGCCGGATCACGACGCCCTTGAACACCTGGACGCGCTCCTTGCTGCCCTCGATGACCTTGACGTGGACGTCGAGGGTGTCACCCGGGCGGAAGGCGGGGATGTCGTCGCGGAGCGACTGCTTGTCGATGAAGTCAAGCGTGTTCATGTCTGTTGTTTCCATCTCTTCTGATCGCGTAAGCAGAGGAACCTGGCGGCCCGCTCAGGCGGGTTCGACCGGTTCGTACCCCGAATTCGCCTCGCGCGGCGCGCGCGTGGCAGCCGCTCCATGATGCCAGACACCCGGCGGCGCAACGAAATCCGACGTCAGCGACCGAAGCCCGCCTGCCGCAACGCCTCTGCCATCGAACCCGACGGCGCATCCCGGCGGTCTCGGCCGTCCCGGGCTCCCGCACGGCTCTGGGCCTCGGACCGGCCTTCGCCCCGCCGCCCGCCGGTCGAGCGGCCGGACTCCACACGCCCGCCGTCCGACCGCCCCGGCCTGCCCCCACTGCCCTGCCTGCTGGACGCGTCACCGCGACCGCCCTGAACCCTCGCCGCGCCCCGACCGCTCTCACTCCTCGCCTGGCCGCTCCTCGCCTGGCCTTCTCGTCCTGAGCCGCCGCGCCGGCCCTTCGCGTCCGCGTCCGCGGCTCCCCGTTCGGCACCACCCTTGGCTGCGCCTCCCCTGGCTGCGCCGCCCTTCGTCGTGCCGCAGGGCTCGTCGTCGAGCCGGAGCGTCAGACCGATGCGCTGTCGGTCGAGATCGACCTCCATCACCTTCACCTTGACGACCTGCCCCGAGCGAACGACGTCGTGCGGATCGGATACGAACGACCGAGACATCGCCGACACGTGCACCAGTCCGTCCTGATGAACCCCGACGTCGACGAACGCACCGAACGCGGCGACGTTCGTCACGACCCCCTCCAGCACCATTCCGGGGACGAGGTCGGCGACCTTGTGGACCCCTTCGGCGAAGCGCGCCGCGACGAACTCCGGGCGCGGATCACGACCGGGCTTGTCCAGCTCGGTGATGATATCCGTCACGGTCGGCACACCGAAGCGCTCGTCGGCGAAATCGGCGGGCGTCAGCCGCCCGAGGACACCGCTGTTGCCGATGAGCTCGGCGAGCGCGATCCCGGTCCTCGTCTGGATCGACCGCACCACCGGGTACGCCTCCGGATGCACCGCGGACGCGTCGAGCGGGTCGTCACCACCGCGGATCCGCAGGAAGCCGGCGCACTGCTCGAAGGCCTTGGGCCCGAGCCGCGCGACATCGAGCAACTGCCGGCGGCTCGCGAACGCGCCGACCCGGTCGCGATGCGCGACGATCTCGGCCGCGAGCGACGACGTCACGCCGGAGACGCGTGCGAGCAGCGGCGCGGAGGCGACGTTGAGGTCGACGCCGACCGCGTTGACGGCGTCTTCGACGACGGCCTCCAGCGACCGTGCGAGCCGCTGCGGCGTGATGTCGTGCTGGTACTGGCCGACGCCGATCGACTTCGGGTCGATCTTGACGAGTTCGGCCAGCGGATCCTGCAGGCGCCGCGCGATCGAGACGGCGCCGCGCAGCGAGACGTCCAGGCCGGGCAGCTCCCGCGAGGCGTATTCGGAGGCCGAGTACACCGACGCGCCCGCCTCCGAGACGACGACCTTGCCGACGGAGCCCGTCGAGTCGCCCTTCGCCGATCGCGCGGCACCGAGCCGTTCGATGAGCTTTCCGGCGAGCACGTCCGTCTCCCGGGAAGCCGTGCCGTTGCCGATGGCGATGAGCTCGACGCGGTGCTTCTCGGCCAGCGCGGCGAGCGTCGTGAGCGACTGCTCGACCTTGCGGTGCGGCTCGTGCGGGTAGATCGTCGCAGTGTCGACGACCTTGCCGGTGCCGTCGACGACGGCCACCTTGACGCCCGTCCGCAGCCCGGGATCCAGTCCCATCGTCGGACGTCCGCCGGCCGGAGCCGCGAGCAGCAGGTCCGTGAGGTTCTGGGCGAACACCCCGACCGCCGCCTCCTCCGCCGCATCGCGGACGCGCGACCGCACGTCGATGCCGAGGCTGACGAGGATCTTCGTCCGCCACGCCCAACGCACCACCTGGCCGAGCCAGCGATCGGCCGGACGGCCGCGGTCGGCGACGCCGTGACGTGCGGCGATACGACGTTCGTAGTCGCTGACGGCCGTCGGCGTCGCCGGGTCCGCATCCGGATCGGCGACGATCTCGACACGCAGCACGTCCTCGGCCTCGCCCCGGAACAGTGCGAGCGCTCGGTGCGAAGGGATGTCGGTGAGCGGATCGGAGAACTCGAAGTAGTCGCGATACTTCTGGGCCGCCGGGCTGTCCTTCTTCTCGTCGCGCACCGTCGCGGCGAGCCGGCCGCGCGTCCACAGCGTCTCTCGGAGTTCACCCACGAGGTCGGCGTCCTGCGCGAAACGCTCGATGAGGATCGCCCTGGCCCCCTCCAGCGCTGCGCCCGCGTCGGCGACGGACTCGGTGACGAAGCCGGCGGCCTCGGTGTGCGGATCGAGCTCCGGATCGGCCAGGAGACGATCCGCCAACGGCTGCAACCCCGCCTCGCGGGCGATGTCGGCCTTGGTGCGGCGACGCTTCTTGTACGGCAGGTAGACGTCCTCGAGCCGCGCCTTGTTGTCCGCGGTGACGATCTGGCGGCGCAACTCGTCGGTGAGCTTGCCCTGCTCCTCGATCGCCCCGAGAACGGCCTTCTTTCGGACGAGGAGCTCACGGAAATAGCGCAACGCCTCGTCGAGCGCACGAAGCTGCGCGTCGTCGAGACTTCCCGTGACCTCCTTGCGGTAACGGGCGATGAACGGGACGGTCGATCCGCCGTCGATGAGCTCGATCGCGGCCTTGACCTGGCCCGGACGGACCTGGAGATCGGAGGCGATCCGGAGGGCGATGTCGTCGTCGGTCATGAGCGGGCGCTGCGGCGCAGACGTGTCGGTCACGGCGAGCCAGGGTACCGACCGCCGCGAGCCGACTTCGTCTGCCCGGCCGGCCTCCTGCTCCAGACCGTCCGCGGGCGTCATGACGCCTCCCGCAGCATCGCCGCGACGACGCCCGAGGAGTTCGTGGCACGGTCGGCCTCGTATGCGCACTCTGCGAGTTCGCCGCGACGGCTCGGGTCGACGCGCAATGCGATCG
Organism: Mycobacteriaceae bacterium; assembly: GCA_044222225.1. GTDB lineage: Bacteria > Actinomycetota > Actinomycetes > Mycobacteriales > Mycobacteriaceae > JBGANR01. The sequence continues at coordinate 139,623 of JBGANR010000001.1, read as the reverse complement.
CCGCGGCCACCGCGGACGCCGCTCGGGCACGCGCGAACTCCCTGGTCGCCGCCGAGTAGTCGCCGTCGTCGCGGGCGTCGAAGGCCCGCCGATCATGCTCGGCGGCGAGCACGCGAGCGTCGAACAGCGCTTCGCCACCGGCGCCCTCCCCGCGCATCGCTGGCAACAGTGTCGACAACTCGGAACGAGAACCCAGCCCCGTCGCATCGACGGCGACGATCGCGAGCATCGCCGCCGTCCGGAACGGGTCTCGCGGCGGACCCGACGCGAACGCAGCCGCGACCTCTTCGGCCCCGGAGATGAGCCTCGCATCATCGGCCGGTTCGAAGCCGGATCCGCCGCCCTCGTCATCGCCGTGCCGGTCACCGCCGTTCCCCGCGGGACCATCGGCCTCCCGTACGAAGACCGAGGCCCCCAACGGCACCACCGGACACCCCACGTCACCGTCCGGGATGCCGTCGCAGACGAGCGCCTCGAGCTCGACGCCGAGCCGCGCCGCCCGGCCGACGACCGCCGCGACAGCGCCTGCCGGGTCCGCGCAGAGGAGTTCGCCGGCCGCGGCGCGCTGCCCGCGCCAGAGGTACGGCCGCGGCAGGTCGGTGCCGATGAGCAGCACGTCTGCGGCCAATCCCAGGGCGATGCGCTGGCGCGGACGCCACGGGCCCGGAATCCCCGCGGCGAGATCACGGCCACGCGGCGCAGCGCGGACGGCCGACGACGTCGAGCTCGCACCACGTCCCACCGGCCGCGATGTACCGACGGCACCGGCCAGCATGGCCGCGACCCCGGCCATCCCCGCGGTAGCGGAAGCCGTGGCCGCCGAATGGTCTGCGCCGAGCGCGTCGAGAACCCGCTCGGCCTGAACGAGTCGCGGCCCCGGCGAGTGACCGGCGAGCACATCGAGCCGGGCGTCGCGATCGGCGACGAGCGCGGCCAGTGTCAGCGCCGATCGCTGCCGTTCGATCGCGGCGATGTGCGCGTCCGTGATCTCGGCCGCCCGCTCTGCCCCGGCGCTTGCCTTGCCGAGCCCCGCACCGGCGAGAGCCGCCGTCGCCGCGTCGCCGGCCTGCCCACGTATCGCCGCTTCGAGATCACCGGCGCGCCGGGTCAGCGCGTCGTCCGCGGCGGCGATCCGTGCGGCGAGCATCCGCCAGCGCGCTCCCTGCTCGGGGTCGACGCCGTCCGGCCACCGTCCCGACAACAGGGTGATGACCTCCGGACGCAACTCGTCCCTGATCACGACGCGATCCCGTCCCACAGCGCGGCCCGTTCATCGGCACATGAGACCGCGACGCGCGCTCCGGCCACCGCTGTGAGCACACGTCGCAGCGTCCCGGCCGCCCCGTCCACGGCGTGCGCCAAGGCGCCGGCCGCGCTCGCGTGCCCCGGCGGTCCCGTGGCGTCGGCCAGCTTCCGGCACTCCGCGGCGATCGCGTCGAGTTCCCGCGCGACCTCCGCGATCCCCGCCGCAGCAACCGACGCCTCGGGCGCCGCCATCGTCAACACGCTCATGTCCCCTCCCCCGATGGATCCGGCAGCGGGGCGTCACCCGGCGCGAGACAGTCCTCGACCTGCGGCCCGGCCGCAGCCACGGCGTCGAGCCGCAGCGCCTCGGCCTGCTCGTCGATCCGCGCAGTCGCCGCGGCCGCAAGCCGCACGATCGCCGCCGCCACCCCGGCCGCCGTCAGACGACGCGGGGCGCGATCGTCGATCTCGACGTCGACGAGCCGGCCGCGCCCGTCGACGACCACCCGCACCCCGCCATCGGCCGACGCGGCCGAGGCACGCGCCTGCCCGAGCGCAGCCTCGATCGCGGTCAGCCGGGCGCGCTGCGCCAGCACGTCATCGATCACCGTATGAAAGCCCATGTCTCCTTAGACGCGGCCGACGATCGATCGGTTCCACCCGATGCGCGATCCGTTCAGCCCGCCGTGACGAGCTGGTATCCGCGGGCCTCGAGCACCGGCTCGATGAGGGCGAAGGTCGTGATGTCGTCCTTGACGACGCCGGCGATGATCGGGGAACCCGACAGCAGTCCGACGGCGGCGACTGCGTCGTCACCGAGCTTGACGTACGCGGGCGAACCCGAATCGCCGGGCAGCGAATAAAGACCCACGGTGACCAGGCCGTTCGCGACGCGCGTCACGGCACCACAGGTCTCCTCGGTGCGATAGCCGAACTTGCACACCTCGGTTCCCACCGGCAGATCAGACGCGCCATACACCTTCGTGACGCGGTACTTCGCGGCGATGCGCGGCTGGACGGTCTGGCGCGGGAACAGCGCGACGACGCCGTAGTCGGTATCGAACGAGACCTCCTTACCCGGCTCGTCACGTTCCTGCGACTCGATGTACGCGCCCAGATGGTGGAACCGGCCGGACTCCTGATCGCCGTATTTGACGATGTCGATCCCCGACTGCCGGCAATGCCCGGCGGTGAACATGTAATTGAGGCCGATCCCGTCGCGGGCGACGAAGGCCGCCGTGCACTGCGCCGCCTGCAGATCCGCGATCGTCATGCCCGGGGTGGCGACGTCGTAGCTCGCCCACTGATTGTTCGGATAGCGCGGGTCCGGCACGCCGTTGTCGGCGACGCTCGGAACGGCCACACCGAGTGCGAGCGCGACGGCGGCGACCGCCGCACCGGCCCGGCGGAGGGTACGCGTGATCATCGTGGTGTCCCTTACTCCTCGCCGCGCGTCAGCGCGGGGTTCCTTCACCGGGCTTGACGGGGGTGGCCGTGGTCGGCGGCGTCGACAGCGGCGGGGTCGACGGCTGTCGGACGCCGTCGGGCTTGGTGATCGCGACGGGGGCGTTCCACTTCGAGAACGTCACCGTGTACGCCGCGTCCGCTCCGCCCGCCGCCGAGACGCGCACGATGTTGTTGGGGTCGCCGTTCGCGATCCAGAAGGTGACGGGGACATCGACCTCGTCCCGGCCCGCGCCGAGATCGACGCCGGTGATGCCGCTCAGCACTCGCGACGCGGCGCTGCCGGTGATCTTGGTGGTCGCGACGCCGTCGATGCTCTCCTCGCCGGCCTTCTCGACGTTCTTCATCGCCTTCGCCACCGCCGAGACGCCGCGCTCCTTGTCCACGAGCACCGAGACGTCGTACGTCGAGCTGCGCTGGCCGTAGTCGCGGAAGCCCGAGCCGTCGGGGTCCAGGTAGAGCACCTTGTCGACGAAGACGAACGGCACCTCGCCGTCCCCTCCCCGACCGGCGACCGTGGCTTTGCCCTTGGCGGCCTCGGGATCGACGACGACGTCGGCCTCTCCCGCCTTCGCCATGAGGCTGACGTCGCCGGACGAGGTGAAGACGACGTGCACGGCCGTGAGTTTCTCGGTGGCGGCGACACCCTTGGCCAGCAACTCGGAAGCGGACGGCCCCGAGTCCCCGCCCGTCGAACAGGCCGCGACGAACACGGCCGACACGGCGAGCAACGATCCCAGCGCGGTGACCGCGCGCCGACGATGGTAAACCATGGATCACTCCTGATTGATTGTGGTTAACCAGAAGTTTGAGGTCGAACGATCAACATGTCAACGGTGGTGTGGAACGTCAGATCACATCGCGACGCCGCCACGCGAGCTCGACGTCCGTCAATCAGATGAACGTCCATCAACCAGATGAATCTGACCTCGACGCATCGCAGCGGCCAGCGTCGGCCGGCCCGGCCGATCTAGCGTCAGCCCATGCACCCCACGCCGCGGCCATCCGCCCTCGCCCCGGGAACAGACGTCGCCGGCTACCTCATCGACCGCGCGCTGAGCTCATCACCGTCGTCGACGTCCTACGCCGCGACCGACCGGAACACCGGACACCGGGTGACGCTGCACGTCCTGGCACCGCATCTGTCCGCCGACCCGCGGCTGCGCGCCGATCTCCGCGCGGGCACGGTCGATCCGCAGCCGATCGTCGGCTCGCCGTACATCGTCGACCGCGGCGAATACGGCCCGGACCTGTGGATCGCGACGCCCGCCGCGCCGACGGGTGTGCTGCCGGTCGTACTTACGGCGCCTGGATCCTCTTCGACGTCGCTCGCACGAACTGTGGCCGTGCTCGGCGGTTCTTTTGTCGTCGCCGGACTGACGATCCTGATCGTCAGCCTGGTCACGGACGGTCTGCAGGACACGCTTACGTCCGGAATCTACGCCCGCGAAGCCGACGTCGAGTCGGCGATTCGGAGCATCGCCGCGGGCGTCCCGTGGTTCGCCGTTGAACTTGCCGCGGTGGTCACCCTCGGCACAGGAAGCCGCCGGTCGCAGGGATACCCGCCACGGTGGACTCTGTTGACCGCGATCATCGCCGTCGCGGCGATCCGTCAGGTCATCGTCGGGTCAAGCCTCCTCAACATAAGCAAGCCCGTCGACTACGCCAGTCAAGCCTTCATTTGCCTGCTGACGCTGGCCTTGGGCGGTCTCGCCATCGCCGCCTGTCGAGGCCCTCTGCCCGGTGGCCGCCTCATCGGGCCGTTCGCATGTCTGGGCATCACCTACGGCTGTTACGCGCTAAGCGCTATCGCCTACGTCATTCATCTGGCGATCGACAGTCGCGATCCCTTCCTCATATTCTTCCGGGTGTTCTACAACGTCAGCAGCACAGGCGTCTACGCGACGATCGCCTGCTCCATCGCCGTCTTGCTGCTCCAGTCTGACTCATCGTCAGCGCTGTCCACAGCCATGGTGAGTGCGTTGACGGTCGGCGTCATCTACGTCGTCATCGCTGAGTTGGCTGGCGAGATCTTCTACGGCTTCAGTTCCGGCACCATCGGAGTCTCGGTCATCGGCCCGGTCGTCACCATGACCGTCGCAGCCATCGCAGGCGCGACGCTCGCCGCCCGTCGTCACACAATCGTGTGACCGCTCCAGGTGTACCACTGCGCGGTCCGTGGTACACCGGACACATGCCGACGACCCGACGACGACACCAGATCACCGAGACCTCGGAGGTGGAGCGCGCCATCGAGCTCGCGCTGCTTCGATGGCCCGGCGAAACCCGCTCACGAGCGCTGCTCCGACTCGTCGACCTCGGAGCGGGCGTCGTCGAAGCGGACCTGGACCAGAGCAATCGCAACCGCGCACGGGCCGTCGACGATCTGGCGAACAGGTACGGCGGCCTAGTCAGCAACGCCGGCCTGGCCGAACTCCGGCGCGACTGGCCGGCATGATCGTCCTCGACGCCTGCCTCATCATCGCGCTGCTCAACAGCGCAGAACGCGGGCATGACACGGCTCGCCGCCTCATCGCCGAGGCGGACGACTTCCTCGTTCATCCCGTCAACCTGGCGGAGGTTCTTGTTCTCGCCGAACGTCACGGTATGGGCGCCGCGCTCGTCGACGACCTCGCCGGGCTCGGCATCCGGTCGGCGTCGATCGACGACCAGGAACCACTTCGGTTGGCGAGGCTGCGCGTCGCCACCGGACTGAAGCTGCCGGACTGTTGCGCGCTCGGACTCGCGCAGGCCTGCGGAGCGCCGCTCGCGACGTTCGACGCCGCATTGATCCGCGCGGCCCGAGCACTCGACGTGCCGATTCTGCCGACGCCATGACGGCCCGGGAAAGCGACCTACGCGCCGGGCGGCAACAACTCCGGACGCCGCTGCGCCGTCCGCTTCAACGATTCAGCATGCCGCCATTCGTCGATCAGCCGGTGATTCCCCGAGAGCAGCACCGGCGGCACGCGCAGTCCGCGCCACTCCTCGGGGCGGGTGTACGACGGCCCTTCGAGCAGGCCGTCGGAGAACGAATCCTCTTGCGCCGAGCGAGAATTGCCGAGAACGCCGGGGATGAGCCGCACCGTCGCCTCGACCATCGCGAGAACGGCGACCTCGCCGCCGATGAGGACGTAGTCGCCGATCGAGACCTCCTCGACAGGGCCTCGACGGGCGGCGTCATCGATGACGCGCTGATCGATGCCCTCGTACCGCCCGCAGGCGAACACGAGGTGGGACGGTTCGGCCGCCCACCGTTCGGCCGTGCGCTGCGTGAACGGGACACCGGCCGGGGTCGGCACGACGAGCGTCGCCCCCTCGGGCCGGACGTCGTCGAGACACGGCCCCCAGACCGACGGCTTCATGACCATGCCCGGCCCGCCGCCGTACGGCGCGTCGTCGACCGCGCGGTGGACGTCATGCGTCCAATCCCGGAGGTCGTGGACGCCGACCTCGACGATGCCGCGATCGATCGCCTTGCCGAGCAGTGCCTCACGCAGCGGCGCCAGGTACTCGGGGAAGATCGTCACAACGTCGATGCGCAACGCCGGAGCCACGTCAGTCATCGTTGAAGAGCCCGTCGGGTGGATCCACCTCGACGTACCCGTCCGGACCCGTGACGATGGTCGGCACAATCGCCTTCACGAACGGGATCAGCACCTTGCGGCCCTCGGCGAGCACCACCTCGAGCAGCTCACCGTGGGCCAGATGCAACACCTCGGAGACGACGCCCAGCGCCGCACCGTCGAGGGTGCGCGCGGGAAGCCCGATGAGTTCGTGATCGTAGAACTCGTCGGGGTCGTCGCTGGGGACGGCCTCCGACGAGTCGATGAGGAAGAGCGTGCCGCGCAAGGCATCGGCGGCCTCCCGGCCGGCGATGCCCGCCAGCGACAGCAACAGCCGCCCGGAATGATCCCGAGCGGCCGTCACCGTGAACGTCTTCTCGCCCGCACCCTTCGGCAACCGGCCACGAAGGACGGCGCCGTCGGCGAAACGCTCATCGGGCGAATCGGTGCGGACGTCGACGACGACCTCACCGCGCACGCCGTGCGATTTGACGACCCGACCGACGACGAGATCCATCGTCAGCGGTCGGTGTCGACGATGTCGACCCGCAGACCGCGGCCGCCGATACCGGACGCGAACGTGCGCAGCGCGGTCGCCGTGCGACCACCGCGCCCGATCACCTTGCCCAGATCGTCCGGGTGAACGTGGACCTCGATGAAGCGTCCACGTCGTCCGGCGACGAGATCGACACGGACGTCGTCCGGGTTGTCGACGATCCCGCGGACGAGATGCTCGACGGCGTCGGCGACGACAGCGCTCATTCGGCCGCGGCCTCGTCAGCCTTGGCGGCCTTCTTCTTCGGGGTGGTGGCCGCGGCGGCGCCCGCACCCTCGACGGCGGCGAGCGCCTCGTTGAAGATCTCGAGCTTGCTCTTGCCGACCGGCTTGACCTTGAGGGTGCCCTCAGCGCCCGGGAGACCCTTGAACTTCTGCCAGTCACCGGTGATCTTCAGCAGGGTGAGCACCGCATCGGTCGGCTGCGCGCCGACGCCGAGCCAGTACTGCGCGCGCTCGCTGTCGATCTGGATGAAGCTCGGCTCCTCCTTCGGACGGTACGAGCCGATCGCCTCGATCGCGCGGCCGTCCCGACGGGTGCGGGCGTCGGCGATGATGACGCGGTACTGCGGGTTGCGGATCTTGCCCATGCGGGTCAGCTTGATCTTGACAGCCATGAATATCTCCTGGTCACAGCGCAATTCAGCGACGATCCCGAATGGGATGCCCGGTTTTGCGATTGGGGGTGGCGTGACCGCCGGTCGGTGCGTGACCGTTCCCGGCGAACCAGCGGATCATTCTGCCAGACGGCGCCCGACCCGCGAAATCACACGCCTCCCCGGATGTCCGGCTGAGCGACCCGCCGAGGAGATTATTGTCACGGCGGCCCGCTCAGCCGGACATCTCGGAAGCTCAGCGCAACCGGACGCCGCCGCAGACGATCGCGACCGGCTCACGCAGCGTCGCAACGTCCCGACGCGGGTCGGCGGACAGCGCGATGAGGTCGGCGCGCGCCCCGGGGTCGACGCCCGGCGCACCGAGCCAGGCCCGCGACTCCCAGCAGGCCCGTGCCACGGCGGTCTCGGCGCCGAGGCCGATCCCGGCCAACTCGGCGATCTCGTCGACGATCCGGCCGTGCGGCTGGAATCCACCCGCATCGGTACCCGCGTACATCGTGATGCCGGCCTCCCGCGCCTTCGCGAAGGCGGCCCGCGCGCCGGCGAAGAGGTCGAGCATGTGCTGCTTGTAGGCCGGGAACCGATCGGCGCCCGCCGCGATCGACGGGAACGTGTCGACCTGGATGAGCGTCGGGACGAGAGACGTTCCACGCCGGGCCATCTCGTCGATGAGGTCGTCGGTCAATCCGGTGCCGTGCTCGATGCAGTCGACACCGGCGGCGATCAGCCCAGGCAGCGCATCGGTGCCGAAGACGTGTGCCGTCACCTTCGCCCCGGCCGAGTGCGCACGCTCGACGGCCACGCGCAACACGTCGTCCGGCCACAACGGCGCGAGGTCGCCGACGTCGCGATCGATCCAGTCGCCGACCAGCTTCACCCAGCCGTCGCCCGCCTGCGCCTGCCGCTCGACCTCGTCCGGCAGATCGGCCGGGTCGTCGAGTTCGACGCCGTAGCCGCGCAGATATCGCTTCGTCCTTGCGATGTGCCTGCCCGCGCGCTGGAACCGCGGGCCGGCAACATCGTCGTCGAGTGGATGCGTATCGAGCGGTGAGCCGACCTCCCGGATGAGCAGCGTCCCGGCGAGCGCGTCCTGCCTCGCCAGCTCACGCGCCTTCTCGATGGTGACGCCGAGCCCGGGCGCGATCCCGCAGTGGTTGTGCGCATCGACCAGGCCGGGGATGATGAACGCCGCCTCGACGACGTCGTCCCCCGGCGCCGCCGAACCAGGCTCGGCGACATCGAGGATCGTCGATCCGTCGATGACGACCTCGACGCGCCGCTCCTCGGGCAGCAGCGTGCCGCGGACGCGGAGCACCGCCTACTTCTTCCGCTTCGGCTGGCCCAACTGGCTCAGATCCATGCCGCGCAGTGCGGGCGGCAGCTCGTCGAGCCCGGCCGGCATCGACGAGAGGTCCGGGAATCCCGCGGGAAGTCCGCCGGGACGTCCCGGCATGCCGCCGGGCATCCCCGGCATGCCCCCGGGAAGGCCCGGCATGCCGCCCATCCGCGCATTGCGCGGCGGCGTCGGGCCGCGTCCGCGTCCACGCCCCTTCTTCGCCCGGGTCTTGGAGACCCGCTTGCGCCCGAAACCACCGGCCATCGACGCCATCATCTTGCGGGCCTCGAAGAACCGATCGACCAGTTGGTTGACGTCGGTCACCGTGACACCGGAACCGTTGGCGATGCGCAGCCGCCGCGAGGCGTTGATGATCTTGGGGTTGTCCCGCTCGCCGGGCGTCATGCCCCGGATGATCGCCTGAATCTTGTCGAGCTGCCTGTCGTCGACGGCGGCCAGCGCGTCCTTCATCTGACCGGCGCCCGGCAGCATGCCGAGCAGGTTCCCGATGGGCCCCATCTTGCGGATCATGAGCATCTGCTCGAGGAAGTCCTCCAGCGTCAGCTCTCCGCTGCCGATCTTCGCGGCGGTCGCCTCGGCCTGCTTGGCGTCCATGACCTGCTCGGCCTGCTCGATGAGCGTCAGGACGTCGCCCATGCCGAGGATCCGGCTCGCCATGCGGTCCGGGTGGAAGACGTCGAAGTCCTCCAGCTTCTCGCCGTTGGACGCGAACATGATGGGCTGCCCCGTCAGTTCGCGGACGCTGAGCGCCGCGCCGCCGCGGGCGTCGCCGTCGAGCTTGGTGAGGACGACGCCGGTGAAGCCGACGCCGGCGCGGAACGCCTCGGCGGTGGCCACGGCGTCCTGGCCGATCATGGCGTCGAGGACGAAGAAGGTCTCGTCCGGCTGCACCGCGTCGCGGATGCCCGCGGCCTGCCGCATGAGCTCCTCGTCGATGCCGAGTCGGCCGGCGGTGTCGACGATGACGACGTCGTACTGCTTGTCCCGCGCGAACTGCACGCCGCCGCGCGCGACCTCCACCGGGTCGGACGCCGAGACGCCGAGCGCGTTGCTGCCGCCCTCGCTCGTACCGGGATGCGGCGCGTAGACCGCGACGCCGGCCCGCTCACCGACGATCTTCAGCTGCGCCACGGCCCCCGGGCGCTGCAGATCACAGGCCACGAGCAGCGGCGTATGTCCCTGCTTGGCGAACCACTTGGCCAGCTTGCCCGCGAGCGTCGTCTTACCGGCGCCCTGCAGACCGGCCAGCATGATGACGGTCGGCGGGTTCTTCGCGAGATTGATGCGACGCGTCTCGCCACCGAGGACGGCGACAAGTTCCTCGTTGACGATCTTGACGATCTGCTGGGCAGGATTGAGCGCGGCCGAGACGTCGTGGCCCTTCGCGCGCTCCTTGATCTTGGCGATGAAGCCCCGCACCACGGGCAGCGCGACGTCGGCCTCGAGCAGCGCGAGACGGATCTCGCGGGCCGTGCGGTCGATGTCGTTCGGGGACAGCCGGCCCTTGCCGCGCAGATCCTTGAGGGTGCCGGTCAACCGATCGGACAGAGTGTCGAACACGCGGATGCTCCCGGTTCAGTCGTGCCAGATGTTCGGGCCAAGCCTAGCCGGGCGCCGGTGCCACGGTTGCAGCGTCATATCGGTAGCCCTTCGGCGTCGTCGCGACAATAATCGTCGCGACGATGCGCTACGGCTACCGATATGACGCCGACCTCTACCGAGTCGGCGCCGGCTGCGGCACCGCGGCCAGGATCGCCGCCGTCAACGCGTCCTTATTGACAGAATCAGGCAGTTCCACGGCGAAGACGTCCACGACGGTCGCGCCGAGCGTCGACACCTTGGCCCAGCGGATGTCCCCGCCGGCTGCCTCAATGACGTCCGCGACGTGGAACAGCACGCCCGTCCGGTCCGCGGCGCGCACCTCGATGAGATGGATCTTCTCCTGCCCCGGTGCCGTCGCCGGCCACAGCACCCGCGGCGGCGCCTGCGCGAAGAGCGCCGGGACGGCCGGCGGCGGAGCTCCCGGATCAGCGGTGAGCGGCGGCCCGGCCGTCGGGACGACGACCTGCCTCTCCTTCTCCGCGAGCGCCTTCTTCATCGCGGCACCGTCCGCGAGCCCCGAGATCAGCCGCTGCGTCAGAAGTTGCTGCGCGGGCGGGTCGCCGAACACAGGTGAGACGATGAACGTGTCGACGGCGATGTCGTCGACCTCGCGGACCGTCGCCGCCTGCACTCGCAGCCCCGACAGCGCGAGCATGCCGGCCGTCCGCGAGAGCAGACCGACGGCGTCCGGGGCGATCGCCGTGACCTCGTAGCTGTGCGGGTCACCGGTGGTCGCGAGCGTCACCGAGACGCCTCCGGCGCGCGCCTTCGCGGCGAGTTCCTCCGGCACCGGCGGCGGGGCGTCCGGCACAGGCGTCTTACCTGCAAGGATGTCGCGGCAGTGCCCCACGAGCGTCGCCACGAGCCGCGCCTTCCACTCCCCCCACACACCCGGTCCGGTGGCCCGCGAATCCGCCTCGGCGAGCGCGTGCAACAGTTCGAGCAGCACGGGATCGTCGCCGATGACGTCGAGGACGGCCCGCGCCGTCTCTGGATCGGAGACGTCACGCCGCGCCGCCGTCGCCGGCAGCACCAGATGGAAGCGCACCATCCGCGTCAGTGTCACGACGTCCTCCGGCCACAGCCCGAGCCGGCGACCGATCTGCTCGGCGAGCTGTGAGCCGACCACGCTGTGATCGCCGCCGCGCCCCTTGCCGATGTCGTGGATGAGGGCACCCAGCACGAGGAGGTCCGGCCGCGAGACGCTCGTGGCGAGCGGCCCCGCGTGTGCGGCCGTCTCGACGAGGTGGCGGTCGACGGTCCAGGTGTGCGCGGCGTCCCGCGGCGGCAGGTCGCGCACGGCGCCCCACTCCGGCAACAGCCGGCCCCACAGGCCGGTCCGGTCGAGCGCCTCGATGGGCGCGATCATGTGATGGCCGGCCGAGAGCAGGACGAGCAGGTCGCGCAGCGCTTCCGCAGGCCACGGTCGGCGCAGTTCGGGGGCGTAGTCGGCGAGCCGTTGCAGCGTCGCCGCCGCCATCGGCATGCCCGTCCGCGCCGACGCCGCGGCGACCCGCACGATGAGCCCGGGGTCCTTCGACGGAAGCGCCGTCCGGGCGAGCACCACCTCCCCCGCGTGTTCGACGACGCCCTCGTCCAGCGGACGCCGCAGCGGCAGACTGCTGCGCAGCCGCGCGATGGGCTTGCGCGGCAAGGAGTTCGACGCCGTCCGCAACCCGACGTCCGTCTGGTAGCCGATGGTGCGCGCGGCGTCCGAGAGGGTGCGCGAGAGGTCGAAGCGGTCGCCGAGCCGCAGCGCCGCGGCGATCTCGTCGGCGTCCTGGGCGCGGACCGTCTCGCGGGCGCGTCCGGCGACGCGGTGCAGCTCGGTGCGGACGTCGAGCATCGTGTCGTAGGCGCGGGTCAGCGCATCTCCCGAACTCGGATTGGACAGCTGCGCGATGGCCAGCGTCTGCAGCAGGTGGACGTCGCGCAGCCCGCCGCGGCCGTGCTTGAGGTCGGGTTCGGCGCGGTGCGCGATGTCGCCCGCGCGGCGCCAGCGTGTACGGGCCAACTCGGTGAGCTCGTCGAACCGGCCGCGCAGCTCGTTTCGCCACTGCTGACGCACCCCGGAGATGAGCATCGTCGTCAGCGTCTCCTCGCCGGCGATGTGCCGGGCGTCAAGCATCGCCATCGCCGCCGACATGTCGCCACGCGCCACCTGCATGGCCTGCGGCACGGTGCGCACACTGTGGTCGAGCGCGATCCGCGCATCCCACAGCGGATACCAGAGGCCGTCGGCGACCCGCGCGACATCTTCGTCCGTGCGGTTGTCGTGCAACAGCACGAGGTCGAGATCGGAATAGGGCGCGAGCTCGCGCCGTCCGTAGCCGCCGACCGCCACGAGCGCGAAGCCCGACACGGGGCCCACGCCCAGCCCGGCGCACTTGGCGGCGAGCCAGAAGTCGTGCAGATCGACGAGGACGGTGCGCAGCTCGGGGGCCGTGATCTCACCCGCCGAGCGACGGCGAAGTTGGACGTCGCGGGCGGCGACGAGGTCGGTGGCCGGCACGGTCATGTCGATGTCTCCTGCTGCTGCTCGTCAAGGTCGCCGGCCCCGCCCCGACGCATCGGGGCGGGGCCGGATGAGGCCGATTGTGGCGACGGGTCAGAGCGCGTCGGTTCCGCGCTCGCCGGTGCGGACACGGACGATCGACTCGACGGGCGTCACCCAGACCTTGCCGTCGCCGATCTTTCCGGTCCGGGCCGCGTCGACCACGAGGTCGACCACCCGGTCGACCAGCGTCTCGTCGACGACGACCTCGATGCGGACCTTGGGGACGAAGTCGACTGAGTACTCGGCGCCGCGGTAGACCTCGGTGTGGCCCTTCTGCCGTCCGTAGCCCTGGACCTCGCTGACGGTCATGCCGTAGACGCCGGCCTGCTCGAGGCTCGCCTTGACGTCTTCCAACGTGAAGGGCTTGACGATTGCCGTGACGAGTTTCATTTGATGGTTGCCTCCATATTTCTCACGTTAGGACCCGATGCTCACGACGCGGCGTCGTAGGCGGACTCTGCGTGCTCGGTCTCGTCGATGCCCTGCGCCTCATTCTCGTCGCTGACACGCCAGCCCAGCGGCTTGAGGGCGAACGCGATCACCGCCGTGAAAATCGCGGTGAAGACGAGCGCGATGAGAGCGACGACCGTCTGGACGACGAGCTGCTTGAGGTCGTGACCGTAGAAGAGGCCGGTCTTCTCCGACAGGAGGCCGATGCCGATGGTGCCCCACAGGCCGGAGACGAGGTGCACACCGACGACGTCGAGGGAGTCGTCGAACTTGAACTTGAACTTCAGTCCGATGGCGAGCGCCGACAGGATGCCGGCGACGGCACCGAGGCCGATCGAGCCGACCGGCGTCAACGCGGCGCACGCCGGGGTAATGGCCACCAGGCCCGCGACGACGCCCGATGCGGCACCGACGCCCGTCGCGTGCCGGTCCCGCACCCATTCCACCGCGAGCCAGCCGAGCATGGCCGCGGCCGTCGCGACGGTCGTGTTGAGCCAGACGAGCGAGGCCGTCGCGTCGCCCTTGAGCTCGGAGCCGGCGTTGAAGCCGAACCAGCCGAACCACAGCAGAGCGGCGCCGAGCATGACGAACGGAATGTTGTGCGGACGGTACGGGGTGCGTCCGAAGCCGCGCCGCGTGCCGACGATGATCGCCAGCACCAGGCCCGCGATACCGGCGTTGATGTGGACGACCGTGCCACCGGCGAAGTCGATCGGCGCCACGTTGGCGACGTCGTCCGTGGTGCCGAACATCCAGGACGCCACCGAGTCCTTGGCGCCCGAGAGCAGGCCGCCACCCCACACCATGTGGGCGAGCGGGAAGTAGACGATGGTCACCCACACGACCGAGAAGACGAGCCACGTCGAGAACTTGACGCGCTCGGCGACCGAGCCGGAGATGAGGGCCACGGTGATGACGGCGAACGTCAGCTGGAACGCCAGGAACGCGACGGCCGGCAGGCCCATGCCGTTCTCGACGGCGCCCCAGATGGGCGTGCCCATGTCGTTGTCGATGAGCTGGCCGGAGCCGAACAGCTCGAACGGGTTGGAGAACACTCCGAGGATGTCGGACGATCCCGTCAGGCCGTTGCCGAAGGACATCGAGAAGCCCCATAGCACGTACACCAGCGTGATCACGCCGAGCGAGCCGAAGCTCATCATCATCATGTTCAGCACCGCCTTGCGGCGCGAGAGACCTCCGTAGAAGAACGCGAGCGCGGGCGTCATCAGCAGTACGAGAGATGCACTGATCAGGACCCACGCGGTGATAGCCAGGTCAGGCTTGCCGTACACGGCGTCGGGTAGAGCCAGATCCACCGGTCGAACCTCCTCATTGCCCCGGCCCGAGCCGAAACCTCGCTGGAGAGTTGAGGTTTCGCTCTGACCGAGCGCGCCGACGTTCGGCGTCTGGAGCCAGATTGATCGGCCGGAGTTTCAGGGGTGGTGCCTGCATGTTGCGTGTGGGTCACCGGATCGAGGGGTCAGGTTACCGACGCGTAAAGCGGCGGGACAGACGCCGCCGGTCGGACATGCGGAGGCCGTGGGTCACTCGGGGATCTTGTGAAGTATCCGCTTGGTGAATTCGATGACCTCGGGGCATTCGTCGGGGTCGCCGTCGGCACGGAGACGAGTGATGACGCCGGCCTGTTGGGATTGGACGTACGTCGAACAGTCGCCAGCGGCAGGGTCCACAAACACGCCGATCACGCGACCACCGGTCGCCGGGGCGTCGTCGAGCCAGGTGACTGTGTCACGGCCTTCGCGATATTTCTCCAGCGACGAACTCTTAAGCACAAACTGGGAGAACGCCCTACCCGGAACTATCCAACCACATCCATGGGTCGACATTCCTGGCACAGGATCCCCACTCACCTGAACGTCGGGCGCGACTCCCACAATTCGAAGTTCATCAACCGAATAACGGCCACACGGATCGAACGCCGTACCGAATTGATTTACTCTAGCAGTGGGTTCGGCCGATAATTCGCCGCTCGTCACAGCCCCTCGAGTCGTCAGCCTTTCACTCGCACAACCCACCAAAAGCATGACCAAACTAACGATGAAAAGATAGCGAATTCGCACCATCTCGCCCCCTAAGGTCCCTGCCGGCACCGACGAGAGCTACGCCCAAGTCAGCTACGTTGTCCCGTTGACGTCCCACGAGAGCCGCCCACGATAGCTCGCCATCGGCGATCGCCGAGCGGATATTCCGACGGACGGTTCTACCTTCACTGCATTCCCCATAGAAGTTGGTCGCTCCCACCTGTTTCAACACAAATGTCGCCGACTCCAGTGAGCTCGCAAATTTCTCGCACGCCCGCGCAGCCTCGTCCCACATCTCGCGGGTCATCTCGACCTTGTCGCTCATAGTTCCCCTCCCCGACGGCGGTCTCCTGACTATGACGCGCCTCGGGGCTTCGCGGTTCCACTTCAGCCGGATTCACACTATCTCTGGCATGCGTCGCACCACCGACACCACCGAGCCACCGGCCCGACCCGCTGTCCCGCACCAAGCCCCATCAAGACTCGACCCGGCGATTCTGTCGGTGCCCCGTGGCAGGATCGTGACCGTTCGAAGGAGACCGTCATGTCCGTCATCGCCGAGGCCCACCGCCTTCGTCGGCTCAGCGCCGAGCATGCGGGCTGGACACTGCTTCGGATGGACCTCGCAGCGCCCGTGCTCGCCATGCTCGGGCGTCATTTCGACCGGGCGACGCGCCGCCTGCCCGCACCCGAACTGTTCTCCCGTTTGGACTCCGACCTCCTCGACCTGCGGGAGAACGGCTTCGACCTGCCCCGAACCGCGCAGGCCTACTGCGCCGACTGGGTGCGCGCCGGCATCCTGCTCCGGCGGGCCGACGAGACCGCGCGTGAGGAGACTCTCGAACCGTCCGAGAAGACCTTCGCCGCGCTGGCCTTCGTGAGCGGTCTGGAAGACCAGACATCGACGATCACCGAATCCCGTCTGACGACGCTGTCCACCCAACTCTCGGCGCTGTCGCGCGATTCCGATCCGTCGGCGGCCACCCGGCTGCAGGCGCTGCACGCGGAGCGAGCGGCCATCGACGCCCAGATCGCGGCCGTCGAATCCGGCGACTTCCCGGTGCTCGACGACGTCCGCGCGGCAGAACGGGCGCGCGAGATCCTTGCGCTCGCCGCTGAGATCCCCGGTGATTTCGCCCGCGTCCGCGCCGATCTCGAAGCCCTCAACCGCAGTCTGCGCGCGGCACTGCTCGAAGAATCACACGAGAGCGCCGAAGCGCTGAGCGACGTGTTTCGCGGCGTCGACCTCATCGGCCAATCCGACGCCGGTCGCAGTTTCAACGCGTTCTACGACATGATTCTCGATCCCGAACGCGGTGCCCTCGTCGACGGTTGGATCGACACGGTGCTGGCCAGGCCGTTCGCCCGCGGCCTCACCGCGGATCAACGGCGCGGCCTTCGCCGCCTGCTCAGCGACATCGAAGAGACCGGCGCCGAGGTCCACGCGACCATGACCGGCCTCTCTCGTTCGCTGCGCCATTTCGTCCAGTCCCGCCATTTCGAGACACAACGCCGCATGCAGCGACTCCTGCGGCAGACACAACAGAAAGCCGTACGAGTTGCGGCGTCGACGCGTCCGCAAGACACCCTCGACCTCGTGCTGACACGCGTGGGCATGTCGATCGAATCGATCGCGGCGCTTCGGCTGCACAATCCGTCCGACGACGTGGTCGCCGAGTCCGTCGAGCCGATCTCGGCCGAAACCATCGACCTGGATGCGCTGCGTACGCTCGTCCGCGCGTCGGAGATCGACATGGACGAGCTCACCCGCAACATCGCCGAGGTCCTCCGTCGCGACGGCCAGGCGTCGATCGGCAGCGTGCTCACCGCGTATCCCGCGACCCAGGGCCTGGCCAGCGTCGTCGGGCTGGTCGTCTTGGCCTTCGAGCACGGCGCGGCGGTCGGTGGCGCCGAGCGAGTGGAGTGGACGTCCACGGCCGGCGTCGACCGGATCGCCACCGTCGGCCGCCGATTCTTCGACGCCACCGATCCCCTGTTCGCCGACCTCCCCCGCATCGACGAGGTGATCCGATGACGACCGAACCCGGCGCCGATCCGCTGTACGACGGCGACCGCGGTTCCCTGCCACTCGACACCCGCCGGGCGCTGGTGCAGTTACTCAAGGGTCCGCTCATCACCTCGCGGGCGCACGCCGACTTGTGGCGCGCCGTCATCCGCGACGAGCGCGTGCTCCGCGACCGCCTCGCCGACGTCTTCCTCGACCTCGTCGTCGACGACGAGAACGAACTCGCCTTCACCCGCCCGAGCGACACCGGCGACCTCAAGACACCGAGCGTTCTGCGCACGGAGCCGCTCACGTTCATGGACACCGTGATGTTGCTGTCGCTGCGGCAATATCTGCTGTCCGCACAACCCGGCGAACGTGTCATCGTCGGAATCGACGAAATACAGGATCAACTCGAGGTGTATCGCGCCGCGACGAACACCGACGAGGCCGGATTCCGAAAGCGCGTCAACACGTCCTGGGAGAAACTCAAGAAGTATTCACTGCTGGCGTCGACGTCGACCGAAGGCCGCATGGAGGTCTCGCCGGTACTCCGCTATCTCTTCGACGCCGAACAAGTCCAACTCGTGGCGGCGGAGTTCGCGGCGATCCTCGCGGGAGCGACGTCATGACCGACCTCGACGCGACCATTCACCCTGGACAGTTCCGTCTCGCCCGGTTGCAAGTAGTCAACTGGGGGACGTTCCACGGCTATCAAGATCTGCCGATCGCCCGCAAGGGATTCCTGCTCACCGGCGCTTCCGGCTCCGGAAAATCGACGCTGATCGACGCGATCTCCGCCGTTCTCATGCCGGCGGGCGCCGCCCGATTCAACGCCGCAGCGCAGGAGGCGAAATCAGGCCGCAACCTCGTCAGCTATGTCCGCGGGGCCTGGCGTAAAGAAGCAGGCGCCGACGTCGACGGCCTCGTCAGCACCTACCGACGTCCCGGCGCGACGTGGAGCGGCATCGCGCTGACCTATCGGCGTGGCGACGGGGATAACCCCAGCGCGCCGCCCGTCACCCTCGTCAAGCTGATGCACATCGCGCGGGGCAGCAATCTCGCCGCCGATATCAAGACCGTGCACGTGATCGTCGACGCCGAGATCGAACTTCTCGACATCGAGCCGTTTGCCCATCACGGACTCGACAGCCGCGGAATCAGGCGGCGATGGCCGGACGCGGTGGTCAATCCGTCGTACAGCCCGTTCGCCGTGGCCTTCCGCAAGCGTCTCGGCATCGGGTCCGAGAGCGCGCAGCACCTGCTGCATCGCACCTTGTCGGCGAAGAGTCTGGGCAGCCTCGACCAACTCTTCCGCGACTACATGCTCGATCGCCCGCCCACATTCGACCGCGCCGACCGGGCCGTCGAACAGTTTCGCGACCTGCACGAAGCTCATCGGGTCGTCGTCGACGCGCGCCGCCAAGTGCAGACGCTCTCGCCACTTACCGCGTTGGCCGAGGCACGCGCCGACGGCATCCGCATGGCGTCCGAACTCGAAGCCGAGAACGAGCATCTCGACGCCGTGCACGCCGAGCTCAAACTCGACGTTCTCGGCTCCGCGCTCGCCGACGAGCGTGCTCGGACACCACTGCTCACCGCGGCACTAGACGCCCGCAGTCAGGACGCGAAGCAGGCGTTGGCCCGGGTGATCGACCTGCAGATCAAGGTCGCGTCGGCCGGCGAGGGGCGGCTCGAACTGTTGCGAGCCGAACTGCGCAATGCCGAATCGGATGCCACGCGGATCACACGGGACCACGCGAAGGCGGCAGCTGCCGTCGAGGTCTGGGACGGCATCATGGCGACGACGGCCGAGGAGTACGCGAACATCCAGGGGCAGCTCAAAGTCGCCCTGCTCGCCACGACGACGGAGACGGCCCAGCGGACCGAGCGCCTGTACACCGCACATGCCGAGAAGAAAGAGGTCAGAGACCGACTCAAAGCCGTCGTCGACGATCGCGAGATGCTGGCCCGCCGACGGTCCAACCTCGACACCGATCTGCTGCGGGCACGCGAACTGCTGTGCCGCGCTACCGGCATCGACGAGGCCGACCTGCCTTTCGGCGGTGAGCTCGTCGCCGTGAGCGCGGACCATGCCGAATGGACCGGCCCGATCGAGCGAGTGCTCAGCGGATTCGGCCGCACGATGATCGTGCCCGCCGACGTCTACCCCCAGGTGGCCGCGGCCGTCGACACCACGCAGCTACGCACACGGCTGACGTATCTGCGCGTCCGCACCGTCGCCGACAACCGCGACGCGACGCACCGAACCGCTGTCGATCGTCCGCAAACTCGACGTCAAGGCCGGCCCGTTGGAAGCGTGGACGCACCGGCACCTCGCCGAGCATTTCGATTTCGCCTGTGTCACCGATGCACGCGAGCTCGCCGAACACGTGCGCGCCGTCACACGGGCCGGACAGGTCAAACGGTCGGGTAATCGCCACGAGAAGGATGATCGCCGCGCGATCGACGACCGCACTCGGTGGGTACTCGGCTTCGACAACGAACAGAAGCTTGATGACCTGCGCCGACAGGAATCGCAGTGCCGAGCGAGGCTCCTCGACATCGACCGCATCCTCGCGGATATCGACGACGAGACACGCAACCAGAACGCCAGGGAAACCGCCGCGCGAGACATCGGCGCCCTGGAATGGAAAGACATCGACGTCGCGGCGGCCGACGCCGCCGTCACCGCACTCGAGACCCGCATCAACGCCTGGCAACAGGAGAACCCCGAGCACGCCGCGCTCACTCGTGCGCTTGAACTCGCGGACAAGGAAGAGTCCGAGGCTCGAGTCGCCGAGGGCGACGCCCGCGCCGCACTCGCGGGAAACAGCGACCGAATCAAGGACCGCGAACACCAGATCGCGCAGATCGAGACGTCGGCGACGGCCGTGCCCGACGACGTCCGCCGGCGCATCCACGATCGTTTCCGTGACGCGACCCGCAACGTGACGGCGGATAACATCGACGGGCTGCTCAACCGCATCCGCAAGGACATCACGACCTCGGCTCGACAGACATCGACGGCGAATCAAAAGACCGATACCGCGATCACGGCGATCCTCACCGCCTATCTGGGTGAATGGAGTCACGCTCGCAGCGATCTGCGTGGCGAACCGGAATACGTGGGCGACGCCCTGGATGTCCTCGCGCGTCTGCGGCGCGACGGGTTACCACAGTTCGAGGCGAAGTTCTTCGATCTTCTCAACGAGCAATCGACGCGCAATCTCGCCGAACTGAGCCGCCTCATCAATAAGGCACCGAACGACATTCGGATTCGCATCGATCCCGTCAACGATTCACTACATCGTTCACCGTTCGACGTCGGCCGTATTTTGCAGATCAAAGTCCGGGAACGTCGACCACAATCTGCGACCGAGTTCCTGGCCGATCTCAAGTCCATCACAAGCCACTCACTCGTCGAGGACAACCGGGCGGCGGCTGAGCAACGCTACGAGAAGATGGCGGCGCTGCTCACGCGGCTCGGTTCGGGCGAACCCGCCGATCGCAGCTGGCAGCGGCAGGTTCTCGACACCCGGCTGCACGTCGGATTCATCGGCGTCGAAGTAGACGATGACGGCGTCGACGTCAACTATCACGATTCAAGCGCCGGACTCTCCGGCGGACAAGCCCAGAAGCTCGTCTTCTTCTGCCTCGCGGCGGCTCTGCGCTATCAACTCGCCGGCGACGGCGCGGACATTCCGACCTACGGATCGATCGTGCTCGACGAGGCATTCGACAAGGCCGATCCACAGTACACACGCCGCGCTCTCGACGTGTTCCAACAATTCGGATTCCACATGATTCTCGCGACTCCGCTCAAGTTGCTGTCGACGCTGGAGGAGTACATCGGCGGTGTCGCCACGGTGACGATCAAGGACGGCAAGGCGTCGCACGTCGGCGTCATCCCGATCCAGACGGCGCGTTCGAGAAGGGAGACCGCCGATGCCTGAGCCGCTCACGCCGACCGATGTCCACGCCCGCGCGCGGAGCGTCTATACCAACCGGCGCCGCCGCTGGCTCGCCGATCTTCACGCCGCCGACACCACGTCGATCGACCTGCCGTTGCATCCGCCGAAGGAGACCGCGGCATTCGCGGACCACCAACGGGTACGCGACTGGGCGCGTTCGTGGCAGAGCTACACCGGCCCGGCGACGATCTACCGCGTCACTCGTCACTGGCCGAGTTTCGGCGACCAGGACCTCCCCGTGCGGGCCATACTCACCGGAGCCGACGCCATCGCTGACGCCGCCGGCCAGGGCACGGCGTGGCGGAAGATGCGTCGCCGAGCAGAATCGCTCAACTCGACATGGCCTGCCGCCACCACGGCGATCGGAGCGACCGCCACACGTTGGGAGTCCCTCGACGATGCCGACTTCGGCCGGCTCGTCGCCGCGCTCGCCTGGCTTCTCGATCACCCCGGCTCCGGACTGTTCATCAGGCAGTTGCCGATTCCCGGCGTCGACACGAAATGGGTGGAGGGGCATCATCGATTGCTGTCGCTCCTGCTCGACGGCATTCGCGGCGACGGCGACCTGGGCATCGTCACCCCGCCCAAGCTGTGCCGCGTCGCGGTCCTCGACCGCGAGCTCCTCCCGGCCATGCCGCGCATCTTCGCCGCATCGATCACCGATCTCGCCGACGTCCCGCTCCGACCGGCGCGCGTCCTCATCGTCGAGAACCATGAGACCTTGCACGCACTCCCCCACTCAGCCGGATACGTGGCGTTGCACGGCGGCGGATACGGCGTCCACGAACTCGCGGCACTTCCGTGGCTTGCCGCGGCGGACGTGACCTACTGGGGCGATCTCGACACGCACGGATTCGCCATCCTCAGCCAACTCCGCACGCGGCTGCCGGCGGCGGCGAGCGTCCTCATGGACACCGAGACGCTCGACCGCTGGCGAGAGCTCACCGTCACCGAACCGAAGCCGTCGACGGCGTCACTCGCCGGTCTCGACGACGCCGAGCGCGAGACACTGGCGCTCCTGCGCGCCGAGAACCTTCGACTCGAGCAGGAACGAATCCCCTGGCCTTGGGTGCTTACCCGGCTCGGTCTTCCACCCGGCCGAACGCATGCCCCTGCTCGCGATCGAGATGGGTGACGGCCTTGTTCTTGATGAAGAAGATGTAGACGACCAGCGAGCACGCGATGACGCCCGTGACATACGTGATGAACAGCGGCACCTTGTTCGACGACTTCGCGGCCTCGTAGATGAGCGGCGCCGTGCCGCCGAATGCCGAGTTGGCCAGCGCATAGCCGACGCCGACGCCCAGCGCTCGAACCTTCGACGGAAACAGTTCCGCCTTCACCAGCGCGTTGATCGACGTGTACCCGGTGATGACGATATAGCCGCCGCACACCAGCGCGAGCGCACCGACCGGCGACGTCATGTCGGGCAGGAACGTGATGAGCACGTAGGTGTAGAAGAGCCCGCAGGTTCCGAAGAACACGAGCATCGGCTTACGGCCGACCTTGTCGCTGATGAGGCCGCCGATCGGCTGAATGCACATGAGGAAGATCAGGCCGATGAGGTTGACCCAGGTAGCGGTCATCGCCTCGTTCTTGAAGGTCGTCTTGATGATCGCCGGCGCGTTGACGCTGTAGGTGTAGAAGGCGATGGTGCCGCCGGCGGTGATGAGGAAGCACATGAGCAGCGGCCGCCAATGGACGGTGAACAGCGCCTTGAGCGAGCCGGACTCGGTGTCTTCGCCACTGCGGACGGCCTCGAGCTGCTCCTCCGTGAGCGTCTCGTCCATACTTCGCCGCAGCCAGAAAACGACGATCGCGGCGATACCACCGACGAAGAACGCGATGCGCCAGCCATAGTCGGACACCTGGCTCTTGTCGAAGAACGAAAGCAGCAGAAGCAGCATGAACTGAGCGAGCACATGGCCGCCGACGAGCGTCACATATTGGAACGACGAGAAGAAGCCGCGCCGTTCGCGCGTGGCCGCCTCGGACATATACGTCGCGGACGTACCGTATTCACCACCCGTCGCGAAGCCTTGAACCAGCCGACAGGCGATCAGGATTCCCGCCGCGGCGATGCCGATCGTCTCTCTGCCGGGCACGATCGCGATGACGAACGAACACGCCGCCATGAGCGAGACGCTGAACGTCAGCGCCGCGCGACGGCCGCGGCGATCGGCGTAACGCCCGAAATACCACGAGCCGACCGGCCGCATGAGGAAGGTGACGGCGAAGATCGCGTAGACGTAGATCGTCGAGTTCTTGTCCGCTGTGTCGAAGAACTGCGCCTCGAAATACGTCGCGAAGACCGTGTAGACGTACACGTCGTACCACTCGACGAGGTTGCCCGACGAGCCTCGGAGGGTGTTCCAGATGGCACGGCGCGTCTCGGCACTGCTGGAGACGGGTTGCGTCGACGGCGGTGAGCTCACGACCGTGTCCTCTCGTCCGCTGTATGTAGTGCGCCCTATCTAACAGCCGACGAAATGTGGCCTCGTCGCCGGCCCTGCCCGGCGTCACCCACGTAATCCGTTTGCACAGCATGACACCATCGACGATGCATAGGGAGTGACGACGCTGGTGCGTCAACCGGACTGTAAATCCGGCGCGGTCACGCACGGCAGGTTCGATCCCTGCCACTCCCACCATCCAACATCGCGACCAAGCCGTCCGAGGGATTCGCTACACCAACGAGGCCGACGAAGCATTCCTACCGGGACCGGCGACGATCGCATCCGCAAGCGCCACGAGGTCATCCGCACGAAGCCCCGGCCACCCGTGAAGCATCTCGTACCACTCCCG
Source organism: Mycobacteriaceae bacterium (assembly GCA_044222225.1). Classification (GTDB taxonomy): domain Bacteria; phylum Actinomycetota; class Actinomycetes; order Mycobacteriales; family Mycobacteriaceae; genus JBGANR01. The sequence continues at coordinate 115,384 of JBGANR010000001.1, read as the reverse complement.
AGGCACCACCGACGCTCCCCAACGTGCGCCCAGGAGCGCACCCGCGATCGCGGCCGTCGTGTCGGTGTCATGACCGGCCCGAATGCAACGCTCGAGGGCATTCACAAGATGATCGGCGCCTTCACCCGACGCCCCGGCGATCGCCCACCACGCCGTCTGCAACGCGTGGACGACCCAGCCGTTGTTGGGAAAGTCGGCCGGCGTTCCGGTCTCCGCGATCCGCAACAACGGCGCCCAGAATTCGCGTTCACCCTGCGGGGCGATCCGGTCAAGATAGTCCGCCGGGCCGTCGAACGATCCAGTGGTGATCGCGTATCCGATCGCGTAGGACCACAATCCACACGCCTCCGTGGCGCGCGGGTCGGCATGCGTCAACTCGCTGACCGCCCTCGCCGCCACAACGCACCCGTCGAGATCATCGAGATAACCGAGCGCAACGGGACCGGTCCGCATCAGCGAGCCGTTTCCGCCGGTCCGGCCCCGCAACGAAAAGGCCACGGAACGCATATCGAGCGCCGATGACGGCTCGGCACTCAAGACGGCTCGCGTCTGGTTGCCGACGTCCTTCGGACCACCGGCGAACCATCGCATGAAACCCGCCGCGACCTCATCCAGCCCACGCCTCGTGCGGAGATCCGCGGAGGCTGCGGCCTGCGCAACCGCGATGGCCATCGACGTGTCATCGGTCCATTCGCCCGGCTCGAATCCGAACGGACCTCCGCCGATCATTCCGATCGAGACGTCCGGACCAGGTGTGGTGAATTCGTATCCGGCGCCCAACGCATCGCCCGCCGCCGAGGCGAGCAGCGCCCCACGAGCCCTGTCGGCGACGTCCTCTCGAGGCACGGCGACCACCTCAGCCGAGCAGCGCGTCGACGAAGGCCGCCGGCTCGAATGGCGCGAGGTCGTCGGCGCCCTCCCCCAGCCCGACCAGCTTGACGGGGACGCCGAGCTCGTTCTGGACATGGACGACGATGCCGCCCTTGGCCGTGCCGTCGAGTTTGGTGAGCACGAGGCCGGTGATGTCGACGACCTCGGCGAACTGACGCGCCTGCATGAGGCCGTTCTGGCCGATCGTCGCGTCGAGAACGAGGAGCACCTCGTCGACGACGGCCTTCTTCTCGATGACGCGCTTGACCTTGCCGAGCTCGTCCATGAGGCCGGTCTTGGTGTGCAGGCGGCCGGCGGTGTCGACGATGACGACGTCGACCCGCTCGGCGGTGCCGCGGGCCACGGCGTCGAAGGCGACGGCGGCGGGGTCGGCGCCCTCCTTGCCGCGAACGGTCTCAGCACCGACGCGCTCACCCCACGTCTGGAGCTGGTCGGCGGCGGCGGCGCGGAACGTATCGGCGGCTCCGAGCAGGACGCTGCGGCCGTCGGCGACGAGGACGCGCGCGAGCTTGCCCGTCGTCGTGGTCTTGCCGGTGCCGTTGACGCCGACGACGAGGATGACCGCCGGATGATCGTCGTGCGGGAGCGCGCGGATGGAACGGTCGAGTTCGGGTTTGAGCTCGTCGATGAGTACCTCGCGCAGCAGCGCGCGGACTTCGTCGGCGGAGCGGACGCCGCGCGTCACCAGTTCTTCGCGGAGCCGGTTGACGACGCGCATCGTGGCGGCGCTGCCGAGGTCGGCGAGCAGCAGCGTGTCCTCGACCTCCTCCCACGAGTCCTCGTCGAGGTCGCCGGCCCCGAGCAGCCCGAGCACAGACTTGCCGACGGCGGATTGCGAGCGGGAAAGTCGGCCGCGGAGGTTCGACAAACGGCCCGCGGTAGGGGCGATCTCCTCGGTGCGCACCGGCGTCGACGCGGTCGGCTCAGCGGGCTCGGTCTTCGTGGGGGCCTGCTCCGCCGTAGGTTCCGGCACCGCGGCGGGTTCCGGCTCCAGCGCGGGCGGAACTGCTTCGAGTTCCGGTGCGGGCGCGGCGATGTCGACACCTGCCGCCGGCTCGTCGGTGGCAGGGGTTTCGACCTCGGCAGGGGCGGGCGCCGGCGCAGCCGTGTCGGACTCCACCGTCGGCGGCGTCTCCGCCGCGGGGGCCACGATCGGCGCCGGCTTCTCCACCGGCTTCGGCTGTGGCTTCTCAACGACCTGACCTGGGCCCTCACTGAAGCTGAAGCCCGACCCAGCCTTGTAGCCCCCGGACTTGTCCTTTTTCTCCTCGACCTGCGGCGGCTGCTCCTTGAGGGAGATGCTGCGCTGCTTGCGCACCATCAGCCCCGTGACGAGCGCGATGACGAGCAGCGCCACCAGCGCGACGGCAATCCAGATGATCAGCGACGAGTCCACGGTGGCCATTGTGTCAGCACGCAAACACTCGTGTTGGCAAGTAACACTCGCACTACCAAGACAGAAATGCCCGATAGAGTCATATTTAGGTGATGCGACTTTTTGGTCTGATATAGTTCCCTAAACCTTCCATCGCGCCGTTGTATCGCTTAGGGTTACACCCGACACTCTCAACTAACGAAACGAACGACACGAACGGCTCACCGGCTCGCTTGCGACCGGGGCGCACGAACAACCCGTTACAACTGAGACTCAAGAACCGGGAGAAAGCCATGGCGAAGTCGATTGCCTTCTTCAACAACAAGGGTGGGGTAAGCAAGACAACGACCTGCTTCAATCTGGGATGGATGCTCGCGGAGCACGGCAAAAAGGTCATCATGGTCGACGCGGATCCTCAGTGCAACCTAACGGGAATGGTTCTCGATCTGAGCGGAGAGAACGCGCTGGAGGACTTCTACAGAGAAAATCCAGGCAGAAACCTGAAGGACGCACTCGAGCCCGCGTTTAAGTCGCGGCCACGCCCCCTCTCGCCCGTGGATTGCGTACCAGTACCCGAAAGGGGCGGCTTGTACTTGATACCCGGACACGTCGCACTTTCCGAAGACGAGACCTCACTCGGGATCGCTCAGCAACTTTCAGAATCACTGCAAGGCCTAAGGAACCTCCCAGGAAGTTTCGCGCATCTGTTCGCCATCACTGCGGAGCGTTACGATGCCGACTACATACTAATAGATCTCAGCCCGGGCCTGGGTGCCGTGAATCAGAACCTAGTGGCAACGGCCGACTATTTCCTCGTACCCTGCAGTCCTGATGTTTTTTCCGTCATGGCAATGGATTCACTAGCGCGAGTTCTTCCTCGATGGAAGGACTGGGCAGACCGAGCGGCGAGACTCGAGGTCCTCACCGATGCAGACTATCCGTTTCCAAACTCAAACATGAAATTCCTCGGCGTAGTAATTCAGCGGTTCCGAATCAAAAGCGGAAGACCTACATCAGCCTTCCAAAAGTACTTCAACAAGCTCGACATGGCGATTGGATCAACACTTCTTCCGGCGTTCAGAAAGAAAGGACTCCTCCTCCCCGACGAGAAGTATCAGTCTGCCAGCATTGCCGACGGATTAGTACTTGCAGAGATTCCAGACTTCAACTCTCTGATCGCCCATTCTCAAGATACCGGAAAGCCGGTATTCAAGCTGACTCAGCACGACGTCGGTCGCGCCGGAAAGCTCTGGAGCAATCAGGAGTCCAGTATCCAAGGATTCCTGCAGACCTTCGACGAGTTGGCCACCCGAATCGAAACGCTGACGTCTTAGGTCGTACACATGCACAACGAGACCAACCAATTCAGAGCGAATATCTCACGTGCGCGCGAGATGGTCGGAATCGCGGAAGCGCTCGCGAAACTGACCCAGAACCAGATAGATATCTCGGACATGTACCGCGCCGCACTCGTACAAGCGGTCGCCGCACTCGACACGTACATTCATTCTATCGTGCTCGAAAAGGCTGTGCGCATATTACTAGGGGACGATCCACCGACTCCCAGTTCGAAATTCTCACTTAGCCTCGAGACCATTCAAAAACTGATCAACGCCGACTCGGCGCTAGAAAGAGAGCTAGGCGCACGAGAGACCGTCGCCCACAGACTGCATCATGAAACATTCCAATCAGCCGACAGCATCGCTTCCGCACTCTCTACCGTCGGAGTCCCTGGCGTGTGGAAGAAGTCCTTCGGCATACACGCAGAAGGAGCACGCCGAGAACTAAGTCTCGTTGTTTCGCGGCGCAACGCCATCGTTCATAGGTGCGATGTAAGCCCTGCGGATCCGAGTCAAGTAGCCGAGATCGATGCTGATGACGCAACTCGATCTATAGAAGTTATAGAGCGCACCTTCACCGGAATCGACGCCATGCTCAATGACACCCAATTAGTTGCCCAACGGCCCACGGAATCGCAGTCCGTGACATCCGAGCCGTAGAGATGGCCCGCCGGTAGCGGCAACGACTTGCATAACTGTCGACGCTACCTGCAGGACATGCCCTTTCGCATCTATCGCTACCACGATCCTCTGGTCAGGTTGAGGATCGCGTCGCCGTTGTGCACGCCAAAACATCTGCCACACAGTCCGCCGCAACCTGAGGCTTGGTGTGCTCCCACACCCGAATCACCGTCCACCCCTGCTCGTCGAGAAGACGGTCCGTCTCAGCATCCCGCCGACGATTGGTCGCCACCTTCTCTCTCCAATAGTCGGCATTCGTCTTGCTCACCGTGTGATGCTCCGGGCACCCGTGCCAGAAGCAACCGTCCACGAAGACCGCAATCTTGAGCCGCGGAAATACGATGTCGGCCCGCCGACGAACTCCTTTGATCGGCGCGCGGTCGACGAAGTAGCGCAGGCCGCGCCGATGCAGCTCCCTGCGCAGAGCCATCTCCGGGCCGTGTCACGACCACGGTTGGACTGCATCGATCTCCGAACCCCCGGCGACGACGCCCATGACTCGACCACACCATCGATCGTCCCACCACCGATGCGGTCCATCCGGCCGAAGCATCCTCTGCGAGTTCACGTTTCGTACATCTTGAGGCCGACAGTCCTTAGACTGTGACGGCAGATGTGGGCATGGCACGCGTAGCGGGCGGTACGAGGAGCGACACGACATGAGTGATATCGACGACGAATACGAAGTCTTCACCGACATACTGGAGACAAGAACTCCTGATGAGGCCATCCGCAGACTCAGAGTCCTCCGGGTGCCACCAGAGATCATCGACCGCATCCTCGAGCGGCACGAATCCGAGATCATCGCCGTGCGAGACCGGAACATCGCGCCGAGCGTCGTCCGCGACAACAGGCATACCTGGTATACCGGCCCGCGTGACGGCGACCGCTTCTGGCCCGTACTTCGCGCCGGGTTAGAGAAGAAGGGCTGGTCAGAGACCTCGATCGATGCACTCGACCGCTCGTCGACGCAGGTCGTCTCGTTACTCAATCATCCGAAGGAGAAAGAGTTCTCGGCCCGCGGGCTGGTCGTCGGTCATGTCCAATCCGGAAAGACCACCAACTTCACGGCGGTCGTCGCCAAGGCCGCGGATCGGAACTACAAGTTCATCATCGTTCTCGCCGGAATCCACAACAGCCTGCGTCGGCAGACGCAGCTCCGCCTCGAGAACGACCTCGTCGCGTCCAACCGCGCGTCGTGGATGAATCTGACGATCCCGGATACCGATTTCAAACCGCCGGCAGCCGACGCGATCGCCTATTTCGCGAAGTCGCGCAACCAACACGTACTGTGCGTGATCAAGAAGAACGCCGCTGTTCTCCGGAAGTTCCGAAGCTGGCTCACGACGGCCTCGGAGTCGCTGAAAGACACCCCCGCCCTCATCATCGACGACGAGGCCGACCAGGCCACCGTTGCGACGAAAACAATCAATCCACTGATCCTAGACATCATGAATCGATTGCCGAAAGCGGCCTATATCGGCTACACGGCAACACCGTTCGCCAACCTGCTCATCGATCCCGCAGCGGCTGATCTCTACCCGCAAGACTTCATCGTGAGCCTCCCGAAGCCCGAGGGCCACTTCGGAACCGAAGTCCTCTTCGGGCGCGAGCCTCTCGACGGCGAGGACCCGTCCGACGTCGAAGACGGCTACGACATGATCCGCGAGATCCCCGACCACGAGGTCGATGACGTTCGCCCCGCCTCCAAGGACGATAAAGACGGGTTCACGCCCATCATCGCCGGCGAACTCCGGTCGGCGATCCTGTACTTCTGGATGACGACGGCCGCGCGCCGAATACGCGGAATCGGCAACAAGCACTCAACGATGCTGATCCACACCAGCGTGAACACAGAGATCCACAACAGTTTCGAGGGTCCGCTCCGAGAGATCAGACACGAGACCGCCGAGCGCCTGCGCCGTCGAGACCCCCGACTCACCGCGGAGCTCGCGGCCTTATGGGCCCGTGAGACCACTCGTGTCCCCGCTGCCGAGTTCGGCCGTCATCCCGTCCTGATCGATGAGATCCTCTCCGAGATGCCAGCGGTTCTCGACGTCTGCCGCATCATCTTCGACAACGCGTCGAGCAAGGTCCGTCTCGACTACGAGGGCACGCCCGTGGTGGCGATCGCGGTCGGCGGCAACACCCTGTCGCGCGGACTCACCCTCGAAGGTCTCGTCGTCAGCTACTTCGTCCGGTCGGTGTCCGCCTACGACACGTTGCTGCAAATGGGCCGCTGGTTCGGCTACCGCATCGGCTACGAAGATCTGCCGCGCGTGTGGATGACCTCCGATCTCCGCGACTGGTTCCGGCACATCGCCACGGTCGAGGCGGAGATTCGGCGAGACATCGACGTCTATCTCGGCGGCAACGAAACGCCTCGCACCTTCGCAGTCCGGATCAGGACCCACCCGTCGATGCAGGTCACGGCGGCGGCGAAGATGAAAGACCACGTCAAGGCAGAGATCGCCTACGGCGGGCGACGGATCCAGACGCACTACTTCGACGTCTCGCCCGATGTTCTTCAAGCGAATCAGGCGGCGACCCGACGGCTCGTCGGCCGGCTGGTCTCCGACCGGCTGTTGTTGGAGACGGACGCGAAAGCAGACCGATTCCTGTTCTCCGGCGTAGCCAATGATGAAATCGTTCGTTTTCTGCGGGAGTACCGGTTCCATGCCGACGCCCACGAAGGCGACGGCAGTGCCCTCGCCAGGTACATCGGCAAAAGGGCCGCCCAGTCCGATCTGAGTTCATGGAATGTCGCGATCATCGGGAACCGTCTGGGCGATGAATCAGACCGTTTCGAGCTCGCCCCCGGCATCTCGCCACGACGAGTCAATCGTGCGCGTCTGATGAAGAGCGATGTGGTCGACATCAAGACGCTCATGAGCCTTCGCGACGCGGCTGTGGATCTGGACCTGTCCGGGGAGACCGGGCGTCTGGAAGAGGAGCGCATCTTCAAGCTCCGCGACATGCAGGCGCCCCACACCGGACTGCTCACGCTGTATGTGATCGACAAGACGTCTGAACCCGCCCCTCGGAATGCGAAGAGCCGCGTTCCGATCGACGCCCCGGACCATCTCATCGGCGTCGGTGTCGTGTTCCCGCACCCGACCGGCCGCGACAGCGTCGTGGAGTACGACTACATCAGCGCAGACCTTGCCCGACTTCCGATCGAAGACGACGATTCCGCTCTTCTGCTCGAGACCGAGGAGTCGTGACGTCCTCGGACGCACACCGCGAGCTTGCACGCCATTGGGCGACGCTCGCGATGAGAACTCCCGAGGCGACCGTCATGCGCACCGCCGTCCTGGGGGTCGACTGCGTGGCGGGCGAGCTCCTCGCGGGGGTCGATCACGACGGCCACCGCCATCTCCTCGTTCCGCTGACACACCTTCAGCGACTTCGCGGGCGCCTCGACGGAGCGAATCTCCGATTCACCGAGACGCCGCTGGAGACCGACGACGACTACCGCCGCTACGCCGACGTCTATTGCGTCGAACGACAGCTGGACCAACTGTTCTCGGAGGTCTGCGTCGACGTTCTCGAGGCCGTCGAGGCACGGCCGAACCAGGCCCTGGCGGCCACGAACGAAGTGTTGGCGACGTGGCGATCACTGTTCGCGCCGAGCAACACCGTCCTTCGAACATCCGCATTGGCCGGGCTCTTCGGTGAACTCGTCATGCTCAGGGATCTGCTGAGCAAGACGCCGTCCGCAGCTCTGATGTGGCATGGACCGGCCGGCGAGCGTCACGATTTCACCAGCGGAAAGATCGCTGTCGAAGTCAAGACGACGACCCGACCGGACGGACGCGCCGCACGGATCCACGGCCTCGATCAACTCAACCCGCCGATGAACGGTCGTCTCCACCTCCGGTGGATCCGCGTCGCCCAGGAGTCCGACGGCGAGAGTGTTCCAGATCTGGTGCGCCACGTGCTCGCCGCCACGGACGACCCGCCGACAGTGCACAGCATGCTTGCAGAAGTCGGATTCCGGCTCTCCGATGATTCCCGGTACGAGTCGATCCGTTTCCGGATCGTGGAGGACGACCTGCTGACCGTGACGGACGGATTCCCGCGTCTACTGGCCGCAACGGCGGGTGCGACGGCCATTCGAGACGTCGAGTACACGATCGACGTGCCCGAGCCCGGTCCATCGCACCCTGACATCGATGCGGTCCTGACCGAGATGGCAGAGGAGTTCGTCCGATGACCGGTTGGTATTCACAGGAGTTTCCGCCCGGCGGCGCCTCGGCGGCGGAAGGCATCAGAAATCAACTGGGCCGCCCCGCACTCAACCAGCTCACGGTCCTGGTCCGGGAATCCGCACAGAACAGCTGGGATGCGCGGCTCGGTACGGAGTCGGTTCGGTTCTCGATCGACCTCTCGGAACTTCCGGCTGCGCTCGCGCCACGCTGGCGTGCGGCACTGACCACCGGCGCACCTGCCAACGTTCACCTGCCTTTGCGTGAGTCGCTCGGTCGTCGGCGTCTACGCATCCTGTCGGTGTCAGACCGAGGGACACGCGGGCTCGGTGGACCTACTCGCGCCGACAACGCGGTCGTCCGAGACAACGACTTCGTGTCGTTCATCCGCAACATCGGAGAACCTCGCAACACCGAGCTCGGAGGCGGAACCTACGGCTTCGGCAAAGGGATCTTCTATCTTCTGTCGCGCTGCGGAACGGTGCTCATCCACACTCGCTGCCGGACGGAATCCGGCTACGAGACACGTCTCATCGGCTGCAGCCTGTGGAAGAGCTACACGACCGGCGACGGTATGGCGGGCAAACGCTATACCGGCCGTCATTGGTGGGGCGACGATTCCAGCGACATCATCGAGCCGCTCATCGGCCGCGACGCCGAGCAGATCGCCGCTCAACTGCGCCTCACACCTTTCGGTGATCACGAGACGGGCACGACGATCACGATCATCGACCCCGAACTCGACATGGACGAGGACGACCTCGATGCCGACTCCGCCCGTGCCGTCGAGTGGATGGTCGACGCGATCGCGTGGAATCTCTGGCCGAAGATGATCGCACAGGCTCCCGACGGAGCCCCGAGCATGATCTTCTCCGTGTCGCACAACGGCATCGAGATACCGATACCGGACCCCGCGACAACGGAGCCGCTCCGCCAGTTCGTGCAGGCGTATCGGCTCCTCGGGACCGACAAGGCTGAAAAACAGTGGGTGAAGAGCCCGAAGATCTACCTCGGCAAGCTGGCGCTACAGAGGACGATGGCGGTTCCCTTTCGACCGAGCGACGTCGCAGCGGAGTGCGGTTTCGGCGATAGTTCTCACCACGTCTGTCTGATGCGCAGTCCCGAGCTCGTGGTCAAGTACTGGAAGGGCCCGGCCACCGCCGCGAAGTTCTCGGCTTATGCCGGCGTGTTCCGCGCCGACGACGACGTGGACGACGCATTCGCGAAGTCGGAGCCCCCGACTCACGACGACTGGGTCTCGTCGCAGCTCGATGGACGCGACATGAGGACAGTCAGAGGCGTCTTCAACCGACTGAAGGACGCCACCCAATCGATGGCGGGAATCAACGCCGGCGCACCGACGGCCGCGGTGCGGGCACCACTCGGAGCCGCAAGCCGTCAATTCTCGGCTCTCGTAGTGGGCGCCGCCGCCGGGCCCGATCCGTTGCCGGCACCCGGACCGTCGAGTCGGCGCCGCCGCACGGCGACCGGCGAGACCGCGGAATCATCTGACGTCAGCGAGTCCGCTGCGACGGACCGCGGTCGACATCGCTCGGCCAGACGGCCCCGCTTGACGTATTCGGGTGACCCGACGTACGGATCATTCAACGGAACGCCGGTGATAGAGCAGGAATTCGCCGTCGCCCATCACGATCAGACGCGCGTGACCGCTGACATCGCCGTCGTCGTGCCCGGCGACAAGGGCCGCGAGACCTCCCCTCCTGCGGGCGCACCGATACCGACCATCGTCGGTTGGACCCGCGCAGACGGCTCGTCGTTTGAGACCTCACCTGAGCTTCTTCATCCCGGCGACGGTTCCAGCTGGAAGATCATCGTCGTTCCCGCGCCGGACACCATCACGTCCATCACACTCGCGGCTCAGACCGAGGACGGTGGCACCCGATGACGCGTTTCGCATACCCCTATCGAACACCGACATCGGATTCCGTCGTCTGTTCTCCGTGGCTGCTCGAGATGGACGGTGGCGAGCTGGAACTCCCGGAGTCACTACCCGATTGGGACTACGACACGGATCTCCACCTCACCCGAGACGTGACCGTCGACGTACCCCGGGTCCTCCGCGGGGCGGGCCTTCCAGACGACGCCCGACTGTCCCTCGCCGTCGTCTGGGAATCATCCGGTTCCCGGCAACGCGTGCAATGCTTTCAGACGACGATCCGTGAAACCGCTTCGGTCACCGCTTCCTGCCATCTCGTGGGGGCCGACCTGGGTGGAACCGTGTCACTCACCACGCTCGTCGTTCTCGCGGGCGACATAGCCGAGCCGACGCCGTTCGCGGCACGGCTAGCGGGTTCGATTCTGTGGTCCGAGGTCCGGTCCGTTCGATTGAGCGACGACGCACCGCAATTCCCGATCGCGGTCGTCGACTTCGAACACGGCACGAACATTCCGGCCGGCGCCGCGTGGTACGTGCAGATCGGGTCGAATCTTCATGCCGCGGCGATGGGATCCCTTCTCCTCTATGTCAACTCCGCGAACGCGACGGCGTCGGCGGCCTTCCGCAACGCTGCCGCGCCGACGCCGGTCGATTCCGCCGTCATCTCGGCCGCCTACTCAGACGTGGCCAGGACGCTTGTCGAACGCACTCTCAGCGACTCGGAGTTCTCGTTGGATGTCGAATACCCGGACGAGAGCACCGGCTCGATGCTGCAAGGGCTGATGCAGAAGCTCTTCCCAGACCAAGATCTCGATGACGTGGCCCGCCTCCGAGATTCACAACCGCAGATGTTCGCCAGTACGGTTCAGGCGGCCGTCATGATCTTCGGGGAGGGCTGATGAGCCGTCTCTTCCCGCGCCTGCTGCCGTCGGCAGCCCTCGAACGATTCAACGAGTTCAATCGACTACCCATCGACGAACTCGGGCGACGTACGGCGACCGCAGATGATTCAGCAGTCTTCGTGGCGACCGGAGGCACCCGCGTCACCCCTCTCGAACTCGAGGAACATCGCGCAAGGATCGTCGACCTGGCCAAAGCCGCCGGATTTCCGCACGACTCGTCGGCGAGCCTCAAGGTCGACTTCGACAGAGCGCTCGCTGAATACCTCCACCGGGAACTCGGCATCGTGCCGGCGGAAGCCGCGTCAGGAGACGTATGGGCGTTCTTCGCCCTGGTGCTGCTGCCTGACGTAGCTTTCTGGCGGTTTCCTGGACCTGTCAAGGATCGATTTCTGGCGACCGATATGACCCGCCACTCGTTCGGTAGATTGTGGTGGCGGGCTCATCTCATCCACCGCCCCGGCGACCCTTTGCCATACGAGGGCCTCACGCTCGTCACCGGCGAGGAGTTCGGCCAGATCTATGAACGACGGAGCGCACTCGGTGCCAGCCCAGCGCTCATCACCGGGATCCTTCGAGCATGGAACCATTACGACATCGACGCCGAGCGTCGACTCGTCTTCCGAGACTTCCTCATGCGTCTTCTTCGTCTGCGAGCGTTCGTCTCCTTCGAAGCGCTGTCCCACGAGAGCCTGGAACGATCTCTCCGACGAGTGCTCGAAGAATCGATCAGTGCGCACGACCCGGAGTTCGCGGCACGTCGCGCAGCGTCTCCACGACCGGTATCCGGGCGCGACGCGGCCAAGAACAAGCTCGCCACTGCGGCGCTGGTCGGGCCCGTGAATATCACGCGAGCGATCTCGATCAGCGGTCTGATCGAACGGGACGTGACCATGCTGTTGGACGAACTGGTCGAGGAAGGAAGATTACGTCCCATCCTTGGCGGTGACGTCCCCACCTGGGGTCGATGACGGTTTCATCGGTGGCGTCCAGCGCTTCGTCTTCGAGTCGAAGAAATCTTCGGTGATCCTGTCCGTCCAGCCGAAGGCCGCTGCGAGCACGTGGGCGCCCAGACGAGGCGGGACGGCATTTCCGATCTGCTGCGATATGTCGCCGCCGGACCACGGATAGTTCTCGGGAAAAGTCTGCAGGAGACCGGCCTCGTGCCATTTAAGGGCTCGATCCGGCTTGTCTGCAAAATTCATGCGATTCCGAGATATCTTCCCAGTCACAGTGAAAGAAGGGTGATTCGACGGCCGCCGACCTCGATTACTTGGATTTCCACCACTCCCGTAGTTGGACACGATCACGAAAGGATCGGGTTCCGACAACACCTCCCCCATCGACACCCATCTCGACAGTCCGAAATCCGATAGAACCAGGTCTTCCGCAGCGGGCACGTGTGACCTTCTGTATCGCATATGCGTGGCGGTGGGAAGATGTATCCCTCCCGGAGGAACGTCACGTCGCGCGATCAGAAATGCGCGCCGTCGCGTCTGTGGAACACCATATTCCTCGGCGTGGAGTACCCCGGTGTCGACGCCGTACCCCATCTGCTCGAGTACCTTCGCGACCGCATCCCAAACCGGTAGAACCGCCGGTACCTGCTCCAGCACGATCGCGTCGTAGGGAACGTCGTCTTCAAGCGCTCCCAGCGCCCACCGGAGCGGAACGAGGACTAAGCCCGTGCGCTCGTCCTCGAGATTCTCGACGTATCTGTCGACGTCTTCCACCTGCCCTCGGGCAAGCATCTGAACAAGATCGTGTACGTCGGTAAGCGCCTTCCTGCCGGCGCCCCGTCCCGCGACCGTAAAAGTCTGGCATGGAGGACCCCCGACGAGAACATTGCAATCGGGAAATCTTCGATGCGAGAAGCCACGGACGTCCTCATGCACGGTCGCCAACCCCGCGGCCATCCTGGTCTCCACCGCGGATGGGTCGAACTCAACGCCCACGACCGAGGCACCGAGCCAATGAGCAGCGACATCAAGTCCGCCTGGTCCAGCGAAGAGGTCGACGATCCGCGCATCCTTCAGGGCGGGTACGGCCTCAACCGTCACCGCTGCGTCTTCAACCGTCACCCCCACGATCGTTGAGAGTAGCCGGCCAGTGCCCACACCATATGAGGGCCCACCCTGGCCGGTCCAACGCGTTCTCACCGGCCCCACCCGCCGACGAAATCACCGACAATGACCGCATGAGCAGGCACAACACCGAGCCGGCACCCCGCTGGATCACAGCGTTCCTCGACACCCCGCCACCCACCTCCGACGCTGCAGAGCAGTTCTGGACGTCCGTCACCGGCTCCACCCTCTCCTCACGACGCGACCAGGGCCGCTTCGTCACCCTCGCCCCACCCCGCGGCGACGCCTACCTGCGCGGCCAGGTCATCGACGACGGCCCGGCCACCATCCACGTCGACCTGCACGTCGATGACGTCGAGAGCTTCTCCGCGCGCGCTCAGACGATCGGTGCGAGACCACTTGCGGCGTACCCCGGCCTGCACGTCCTCCACTCCCCCGGCGGCCTCGCGTTCTGCGTCAAGTCGTGGCACGGCGAGCACGAGATCCCGCCGATCGTCGACACCGGCCGGGCTCGACAACGCGTCGATCAGGTCTGCCTCGACATCCCGGCCGACCACTACGACGACGAAGCCGCATTCTGGGGATACCTGCTGCGTTCACACGCCCAGACGACCTCGTCGCCGGGGTTCCGCCGGGCGTCACGCCCCGATCTTCCGGTCTGCTTCCTGTTCCAGCGTCTCGACGAGCACACCGGACCGACTCGCGCGCACCTGGACCTCTCGGCCGGTCCGACGCCCTCCGACCTCAACGCCGCGATCGCCGCACACGTCGCAGCCGGCGCACGTCCGGTGCGTCGCCATCAGTTCTGGCAGGTGATGGCAGATCCCGCGGGCCGTGAGTACTGCTTGACCATGCGCGATCCGGCCACCGGCCGGCTGGCCGCGCTGTAGCCGGCTCCTCGCCGGTCTCGGCCAATGTGCTGGACTCGGGCCAACGTCATGACGTTGGCCGGCCTCCACGCGGTTGGCCACGGCTCCCAGGGCACGCCACGGATACCGGCCGCTCGAGACAGGCCCGGTACGCCAGGCATAGGTTCGACAGATGACGGACAGCACCCGCACGACCTGCGTCGTCGTCGGCGGCGGACCGGCCGGCATGATGCTCGGGCTGCTCATGGCACGCGCCGGGGTCGACGTCACGGTGCTGGAGAAGCACAAGGACTTCCTGCGCGACTTCCGCGGCGACACCGTCCACGCCTCCACACTGACGCTGCTCGACGAACTCGGGCTGGGCGAGCGTTTCGCGGCCATCCCGCACCGTGTCGTCGAGCGGATCACCGCGCACCTCGACGTCGGCGAGGTGACGGTCGCCGACCTCACCCGACTGCCCGGCCTGCACAAGCACATCGCCTTCGTGCCGCAATGGGACTTCCTCGAGCTGCTTGCCGACGCCGCCTCGGACGAGCCGACGTTCACACTGCGCCGCAACGCCGACGTCGTCGGGCTGCTGCGGGACGGCCGCCGCATCACGGGCGCGCGCTACATCGACCGGACGACCGGCGACGAGCACAAGATCCGGGCCACGCTCACGGTCGCGTGCGACGGACGCGACTCGACCGTCCGCGCGGCCGCGAACCTGAAGCCGCGGACGTTCGGCGTGCCGATGGACGTCTGGTGGTTCCGGCTGCCGCGCCGAGACACCGACCCCGAGGGCGCTTTTGGGCGCGTCGGCAGCGTCCGGTTCTGCGTGATGATCGATCGCGGCGACTACTGGCAGTGCGCCTACCTCATCGGCAAGGGCACGGACGCCGCGCTGCGGGCCGCGGGCATCGAGGAGCTGCGCCGCACGTTCGCCGCGCTGGTGCCGTGGACGGCCGACCGGATCACCGCGCTCACCTCGTTCGACGAGGTCAAGCTGCTCAGCGTCGAACTCAATCGGCTGCGGCGGTGGCACGCCGACGGCCTGCTGCTCATCGGTGACGCGGCACACGCGATGTCGCCGGTCGGCGGCGTCGGCATCAATCTCGCGGTGGCCGACGCCGTCGCCGCGGCCCGACTCCTCGGCCCGGCCCTGCGCCACGGCGGCACCGCGAAGCGTTCGCTGCTGCGGCGAGTGCAGCGTCGTCGCCGGCTGCCGACGGTGCTGATCCAGACCGGACAGCGAGTGGCGCACCGCGTCGTTCTGGGAACGACGCCCGGCCGGACACCCCGGTTTCTGCCCCTGCCGCTGCGGATGCTGCAACGGTTCCCGGTGTTGCAGGGCATCCCCGCGCGAGTGGTCGCGATCGGTCCGCTCCCCGAGTACGCGCCGGACTGGGCGCGTCGACACATGTGACGATTTCTTGACATTCGACTCTTTGAGTCCTAGTGTGGCGATATGCCAACATCGGAGCGGTCGGACGGAGCTGTGACTCGCTCAGCGTCCACGCTCGGGCGAGCGTTGCGCTCCGTACGAGAGGCGCAGGGCCTGACGCAGTCCGACCTGGCAGAACGATCCCGTACCAACCGGTTCTCCATCGCTCAGCTGGAGAATGGCGAGTCGACGAAAGCGATCGAGAAGCTGTTCTCGGTGCTCGCAGCGCTGGAACTCGAACTCGTCGTTCGGCCGCGCCGCAGGCCCGCCGATGACTGACCTCGACATCTGGCTGAGCGACGTGCTTGTCGCGCGTACCGTCACCCGCTCTCGCGGCGGCAAAATCTCAATCGAATACACCGATGAAGGGCTCTCCCGTTACAGCGTGGGCAGCCCGGTTCTGTCCTGCTCCCTGCCCGCGTTTCCGGGCCCGTCGGCTCCGGCGGTCTCGCGCGCCTTCCTCGAAGGACTTCTTCCCGAGGGGCGAGCCTTGGAGGTCGCAGCCGCCCGACTTCGCGCAGTGCACCTCGACTCGGCCGGTGCGCCTGCGACACCGGCCGACGCCGTGGCCATGCTATCGGAATACGGGCGTGAGTGCGCCGGAGCGGTGAGCGTGATGCCGTCCGGACAGGTCCCGTCCACCGAACCTCGCCTCTCCGAACCGCTGAGCGGCACCGATCTCGACGAGTTGATCCAGAATCTGCCGACAAGGCCACTGGGCGCGGACCCCGATCGAGACATCCGGATGTCGCTCGGCGGGGCGCAAGACAAACTACTGCTGACGCGAGTCGACGGCCGGTGGCGCACCCCGCACAGCGGCCATCCCTCCACACACATCCTCAAACCGACGACAGTGTGGCCGTACAGCGCCGAGAACGAAGCTTTGATCCTGGCGCTGTCACGAATGTGCGGCCTTTCCTCTTCCGACGCGTGGGTCGAGAATATCGGCGCGACCTCGGTACTCGTCGCTCAACGTTACGACCGCATCCAAAGCGAAGACGGCACGATCATACGTATCCACCAAGAAGACATGTGCCAAGCGTCGGGCCTGCGCCCGAAAGACAAATACCATATCGGTCGTCCGTCGCAACACATGTCCACCGTACTCAGGGCTTTCGCGGATTCGCCGCGCACCGAGATCTCTACGCTGTTCAAGCAGGTCGCATTCCGCTGCCTGGTCGGCGACGAAGACGGGCACGGCAAGAACTATTCGCTCCTCCTGCACGACGGCACTGTCGAAATCGCACCGATCTACGACACCCTGTGCACGCTCGAATACCCCACGCTCTCCGGCAAGATGGCGACCCGAATCGGCGTTCAGTCCTCACTGGCCAAGGTAGACCGCGACGCGCTACTGAACGAGGCTCGCGCAATGGGCATTCCGCAAACGGAAGCCGAGTCGGCGCTCGACGAACTCACCGCCGATCTGCGATCGGGCATCGAGAGCCTGCCCGGCGCCTTGACCGACGGTTGGCCGGTGGACCACCTCATCAACACGGTCCAGGATCGCACTCGACGCCTCGATACCGGCGAACCGTTGGGCGCGCCGGAGACAACACGTCGCCCTCGAGCCACCCTCGACGCCGCCACGACACGGCGACGACAGACCTGATTCGCTGCAGAGGACCCTACGACCGCCGACTCACCTCATAGGCCGTCACGGCGTCGGCGATGAGCACGTCCGCCGCCACCATGTCCGGGAAGAGCTGCGCCATGCGTCCCCAGCCCGGGAGCATGTCCGCGACGAACAGCGGCGACTTCGACAGTCCGCGCGCGTCGAGCCGAGCCACGGCGGCCAGCACGAGTGACTGCACCGAGAGCAGCAGCCACGGGTTCTTGCCGAGCTCGGCGACGGCGATGCCGTCGAGCGCCTCGTTGCGGGCGGCGACGAGATCGTAGACCGCGCGGGACGACTTCTTGATCTTCGACAGCACCGCCTGGCAGTGCCCCTGCAGCGAGCGCACCTCGGGCGCGTCGACCCACTCGCCGCGCCGCGAGAACGCGCCGACGAGCGCGGTGACGCGGGTGTCGATGTCGAGCAGCGCGCCCGGGACCAGCATCGAATGGCCGAAGATCGCGTCGATCTGCTCCGGCGGCATCGCGGCGATCATGAGGCTGGAGCCGTCCATGACGCCGATGCGCGGATCACGCACCGTGCCGCGGGTCAGCAGGTCGATGATCGGCTCGCCGGCTCGCTCCCGGAGCGCGGCGAGCGCGGCACCGGGATCGGCGGCGCCGGGCAGTTCGGCGAGCGTCAGCAGCGATGAGATCCACGGATTCGGCGAATCCTGCACACCGGCGGTGCTCGTCCCTGTGCCGAAGGGCGACGTCAGCAGCCCCGATCGGACGGCGAGCTGGATGATCTCGTCCTTCGTCGCGGTCGCCTCGCCGAGGGCGAGCAGCGCGTCGCGGCCGTGCCCGCCGACGTACTCGACGAGCCCCGCCGCCGCGGTCGGCTCGGCGACGAGCGCCGTCCAGGCGGCGCCGTCGGCGCCGGGTTCGGTGGGCAGCGGCCCCTCGCCGGAGAGGAAGGCCGACAGCAGCGCGCGCTCGGGATCGTCGTCGCCGACGCAGCCGTCCTGCTCGACGCGCACCGCCGCCGGCCCCGGCCGGCTCGGGCGCTGCGTCGTGGTCCACGGATCGTTGACGAACAGCTCGACCAGCAGGTCACCGGCGCCGACCAGGGACGCAGGCAGCTGCGCGACACCATCGGCGATCTCGACGCGCTCGACCGGCCGCCAGGGCGCCGTCGCCGAGAACACGAACGCCGCGAGCCCGTCGACGGCCGCAAGATCCTCGAACACGAGCGTCGAACCGTCGAGCACGACGCCCTCGCACAACGCGTACGGCAGCACGGTGGCGATCGGCATCTGCAGCTCGTAGCCGTCGACGGTGTCGACGCGCGCGACGATCTCGCACTCCCCCGCCCGCCGCGCCGCCCGGTACAGCACCACCGCGTCGAGCAGGTACGTGCAGTCGCCGACGACGTCCGGCACGATCGCCTCGGCGACCTCACCCTCCTCGTCGATGACGGCGATGTCGACGGCGACGTCGCCCGGCACGCGAGCGGCGAGCACCAGATCGCCGGCCAGTTCCTCCGGCCGGACGGCGACGGCCGTCGCGCGCCACTTCGCGGGCACGCCCGCCGACTCGACGCGAATCTGCGCATGCGGCGGCGTGATCCACAACCGCTCGGTCCGGCCGTCGGACGTCGCGTCGACCGGCAGATCGCGGATCTGGGGCGTGAACTGCAAGGACGTCGGTTCGATCGTCACCGACTCGGACGTCAGGGTCGCGTCGACGGCCGTGAGTCCGCGCTCCTCGGGCAGCCGGAACTCGTCGTCGAGTTCGATCCCGAGCCCCTCCACGAGGAACACCTCGACCGTCTGGTCGAGCCCCTCGGCACCCGTGACGTCGACCTCGAAGCGGCCGAGGAGCCCGGTGAGCCCGTCGAACGGATCGACGGTCGCACCCGGCTCCGCGCGCTGCTCGCGCTGCCACGCCTCCTCGCCGACGCGCCGGACGCGTACGGTCCAGACGTCGCCGGACTCCTCCGGCACCGTGACGACCGGGCGCGCGGCGTGCACTCGCAGGCCGGCGACGCTGCGGACGCCGTCGACCGGATCACCGAGTTCGACGACCGGAGCCGTCGCCGGCCGGACCCGGCGGGTGGTGCCTACGGGCCGGTCCTCCCGCAGCAGGCCGACGGCGTCATGGCCGGCGACGTCGAGCCGCGCGAACGTCCAGCCGAGCCAGCCGAGCGGGCAGGCGAGGGTGTCGGCGACGGTGACGACCGCCCGACCGGTGCCGACGACGCGTCCGTCGCGCGGGTAGAGCGCGAGCACGCCCTGACGCGGCAACGCCTCACCGGCCGGAATGCGATCACCGGCGAGGGTGAAGAGGATGAGCGGATCGTCGCTGTCGACGACGGACACGCGGTGCTCGGCGGAGGCGTGCCGGATGAGCGCCATGCGGGCCGGCTCGGTGACGGTGATCGCCGTCGGCGGCTGCTCGACCTCCGTCCCACCCCACGCGCGATCGGGGCGGACGGTGCGCGTCGACCCGGCGACCGTGACCCGCCACGGCGAGTTCTGCTCGATCGTCGGATACGGCACGAGCACCTGCACCTCGCCGTCGGCGACGGCCAGCGTCGGCTCGGCGCCGCGTCCGGCGCGTGCCGGGCGATGGGGCGGCTCGTGCTCGGCGGGGGCGGGCTTCGGAGCCGGTGCGGCGGGCTTCGCGGCCCGTGGCTTCTCGGCAGCGGCCGGCTTGTCGCCCGGGGTCGCGGGCCTGCTGCGCTTCTCGGCCGTCGGGCGACCGGGCTCGGGCCGGGCGGATTCGAGCCGCTCGGGGCGGGCCGGCTCAGGGCGGGCGGCAGCCGGCCGCGTGGCGGGCGCCGGGTCGGCCGCCCGCGTCGGCGTCCGCTTGACGGGTGCCTTCGTGGCGCGAGTCCGCTTCTCGGCGGCCGCCGACGGCGGCGCAGGCTCGACCGCGGCCTGCGGCGGGGCCGGCTCGGCGGCGGTCGGCGGCGCCTTCGGGACGATCGGCGGCGCGACGGTCTCCTCGACAGCCGTCGGCACCGGGCGGTCGGCGACGGCAGGCACGGCCTCGGCCGGGGACGTCCGCGACGCCAGGGCCGCCTGCACGACGCGGCCGAGCGTCTCGATCACCGCCGCCGACCGGCGGGCGACGACGGCGGCATCGGCGCCGCTCAGAGCCTCCAAGAGCGCCTCGGCGTCGACCTCGCGGCCGTCGACGAGCTGGCCGCGGACGGCGTCGGCCAACGCGGCGAGGTCGGTGGTGACGCCGGCGTGAGCAGCGCCGACGGTGGACGACCGAGGTGTCATGGGGGCGAGCTCCTGCAGGAGTGGGCACGCCTTGCAGGCAAGGCGTGGGGGCAACGCGGTGGGGGCAGAGAGACTTTGCCACACGAGCAGGTGTGACGCGGTCGCACCCAGCGCTACTAAACGTCCGACGTCATGAATCAACTATCACTAGACTCTCGCGACAGAGCGCGTTAGATTAGCGATCATGAACACGCCTCCGTCGCAGCCGCATCATTACGGCCCGCCGTCGCCCTCACAGCCGGGATCGCCCTACGGCCAGCCCTCGTCCTACGGGCAGCCCGCACCCTACGGCGGCCCGCAGCCTTATCAGCAGGCGCAGCCACCCCAGCAGTACCCACATCAGCAGCAGTACCAACAGCACCCCGCGCAGCCCTACCCCGGCCAGCCCTACCTGTCACCGGCGAACGCCTCGCCTGAACCCCCGGCCCGCGTCGCACCGATCGTCTCCTACCTCGGCTGGGCGATGGTCGCCATCTCGGTGTTCGTCATCGGCGCCGCGTTCCTCACCTGGGCCGAGGTCGCCGGCATCACCATCAAGGGCACCTCGAGCGACAGCGACAGCGGCGGGAAGGACGGCGTCGTCACCATCGGGCTGGTCGTCCCCGTACTCGTGCTCGGCGCGCTGCGCGGCCTCATCCGGCGGCCGTCGAAGATCCACCTCTCGGCGGGCATCGTCGCGACGCTGTTCGGCCTGCTGGTGACGGCCATCGCGATCATCGATGTACTCGACATCCTCGACACCGCCGACAAGTTCAAGGGTGTCATCGAGGTGTCCGTCGGCATCGGCCTGTGGATGACGCTCGGGCTCGGCGTGGTCCTCACGGCCGTCGGCGTCCTCGGGACCATCAAGCGTCGCTAGCCGCCGAACAGCAGGTAGAGCCCGCCGAACGTGTAGCAGACCATGACGACGATGAGGCCGAGCTGCCCCGTGAGGTGATGCCCACGGGGCAGAACACTCAAGCTCTTGTCGTGGGCTGCGACGACCCCGAGCATGTGGCCGCCCACGACGAACGCCACCTTGAGCGTCGCGAGCAGTCCCTGATTCTCGGACAGCACGTACGCGACGGTCTGCTCCCCGAGCCCGAGGACGTTCCAGCCCCGACCCGCCGGATCGGCGAGCAGGATGATCGTCGCCTGCCCCTTCTCCACCAGGTACGACAGATAGTGCGCGAAGACGTAGCCGACGACGATCGGCACGATCGACCCCGCCAGCTCCCCCGGCAGCCGCCGCCGAGCGGCACCGGACACCCCGCCGACCAGCTGCGTCGAGACCCAGAACGTCACGGCGACGACGGCGATCGCGCCGAGCAGCCCCACCGTCCGCCACGCCACCGGGTGGCCGCTCTCGCCGACGAACCGTCCCCACGCGGGCAGGGCGTTCGCGCTGTCGAACGCCGTCGAGCCGAGCAGGACGGCCACCGTCGCCACCGAGCCCGGACCCGCCGCGAATCCGGCCAGACCGTCGAGGGGACTGCGCCAGGCGAGCCGGCCGTCCGGTCTGCGACCGATGATCGCCAGATGCGCCACGAGGGTGCTGTACACCTCGAAGGGGTCGGCGGCGGCGCACCAGTCGCGTCCGAAGAGGAACGTGCCCGCGAGCACCACCGCCGCGTAGCCGACGAGCCAGTCCCGCACCGCCCAGACCTCGGCGTTCACCGGCGAGACGAGCTCGAGCCAGACGAAGGCGAACAGCCCGAGAACGCCGGGCCACACGCCGACCCACGACGGCAGCCGCAGCAGCGGCGGACGGTCGCCGCGCACCAGCCGATGCAGCGAACGCCACGGCGAGAGCACCCGCCAGAACGGCCCGAACAGCAGCGACGCGAGCACGAGACCGACCCAGATCAGCACGTAGAGCGCGCCCGGCAGCGCGTTGCGCGACGCGTCGGACGGGCCCGCGAACGCCGCGAGCGCGATCCAGCCGACGAACAGCCAGGCGAGGACCTGCCCCACGGCACGGATCGGCGGGTCGGCGAACGCCGAGACGACGCGCGGCAGCGCCGGACCGAACCGGGTGGCGTCGAGCCGGGGCGTCTTCCAGACGACGATCGTCACCGCGAACGACAGCGTCAGCGCCCAGGCACCGCCGATGAGCGCGTACGTGACGGGGATCGGCAGGTCGGTGGACCCGCCGAGGCCGTGGGCGAGCAGCAGCTCTGCGCTCACGAGACCCGGATCGTCGCGACCTCGGCGCCGGCCTCGTGCAACTCGATCGACACCGATCCCGGCACGGTGACGGCGAAGGTGAACCGCTGACCGGCCGCGGCCGCGACGGCGAACGTGTGATCCGGCGTCGAGTGGACGTGGATCTCGTCGGCGACGTCACTGGTCACGACAAGCGTGATCGCCTTGCCGACGGCGGCGTCGTAGCGGGCGTTGCGGGGCGTCACGACGCCGCCGAAGATCTTCACCGCGACCGTGAGACCCGCCTCATGCGTCGAGGCCGACGCGGACGCCGCGGACCGCCCGTGCTGAACCGCGCTGCCGCAACCCGTGACGGTCAACGCGAGGGCGGCGAGCGCCGAGACGGCCGCCCGGGCGCGGAGTTTCGTCCGGCGCGGGTCCGTCGTCGTTCCACGGCGCGTCATGGGTGGTCCTCTCCGGTATCGGGTTCGGGGGCGGCGTCCTGCTCGGCCGCCTCCCGGGCCTCGGCACGTCGGTCGCGGACGGCGATCGCCAACACCACGATGACGATGCCGGCCACCGGGATCAGCGCGGGGAGCGCCAGGAGCACCGAGTGATCGGCGAGATACAGCTCCTCGGCGAGGATCACCCCTTGCCCGCCTCCGCCGCGCGCTGTGCCGCGCGTGCCTCCGCGAACTGCGCACGCCGGGCGCCGTTGATCCGCACCGCGCCCCACGAGAGCAGGCTGATGAACACGAGCGTGCACGCCAGCACGACGAGCGAGGCCGCGCCGAACGCCCACTCCGGCAGATCGGTCTTGCGCTCGCGCTGCAGGATCGTCAGCTCCTGCTGGAACGGCGCCGTCGTCCCCGAGACGTGCTCGACCTCCTCTGCCCCGATGCCCGGGTCGTGCGGCAGGAAGATCGGCACGCCGCCCATCTCCTTGTCGTTCTGCACCCGCAGGATCGTCTTCCACGTGCCGCCGACGGGGAACGGCCGCGTCGTCTCATAGGTCGTCGGCCCCGTCTTGCGCAGGTGATCGACGACGAGCCCGCGCAGTTCGCTCTTGCCGCCCTGCCAGGCGAGGATCTCCACCCACTCGGCGTCGTCGGGGATCTCGCGGCTCAGCTCGATGACGGCCGTCCGCATCGTGTTGCCGGCGTTCTCGGGGGCGTCCGCGAGCGTGATCGTCGCGTTCAGATCGGGCGTGTGGTACTGGAGGCCGTTGCCGACGACCAGCGCCGACACCGCGACGAAGAGCGTGACCAGCCCGCGCCGCACCGGCTTCGGCGGCAGCCGCTCACCGCGCAATGCGATGACGAACAGGCCCGCGACCACACCGCAGACGACGGCCGACGGCACCGCCATGCCGATCGCCTCGGCGAGGAAGCCCGTGCGCCACGGCGTCACGAACGCGAGGCCGACCCAGAACCACTCGAGGAAGAAGCCGACCGTGCCCGCCAGCACACCGGCGACCGCGCCGAACGCGATCCGGTTGCCGGCCAGCACCGTCAGACCGAGCAGTTCGACGATGATCGCGACTCCGAGGTAGAGCGGGAAGGTGCTGTGCGGGGCGTCGAGCGGCTGCCAGACGATCAGCGCGATCGCCTCGCGCAACAGCCCGGCGAAGACGATCGCGAACAACGCGGCGCCGCGTCCCACCAGCAATCGCGCCGTGACCAGCGCGAACGTCCCCGCCGCAAGCATCAGCGTGGGATGGAACACCTCGCGGAACTGCTGCACGCCGAAGTCGAACTCGACCTGGAACACGGACAGACCGATGACGAGCCCGCCGCCCGTCAGCGCGCGGAACACCCAGACCGTGCGGCCGCCGCGCAGCGGCGGTTCGGCGACGACGACACGGCCGTCGGAGCCGATCTTCGGCGGCATCGCCGCCGCGCCCTCCCAGTCGAGGATCATGACGGCGAGCAGCGACAACCCGGCGCCACCGATGAGCATGAGGTGCGTGGGACCCCAGAGGGTGACGTCCTGGCCGAAGATCCGGTGCCAGACGTCGTCCAGCGGGAACCCGATCAGGGCGTAGAGCCCGGCGACGGCGATGAGGACACCGCCCGTCGGGGCGTACCACTCGCGGGTGATCTTGATCGGCACACGACCCGGCTTCTCACCGCCGCGCGGCAGCACCATCGACAACGTGCCGCCGATGAAGAGGAAGAACAGACCGAAGAGGATGAAGAAGTGCGCCGGATTGGCCAGCGGGCCGTCGTCGCGGCCGCGGCCGACGTGCAGGCTGACGTCCCAGATGAAGCCGAACATCGCGGTGATGATCGTCAACATGAACAGCAGCTGCGGCAGCGCCACCCAGCCCGGACGCCGCAGCAGCCGGCCGGCGAAATCGGCGAACGACTGCAACCAGGAGATCCGCTCGGTGCGGTGCAGGTACGCGATGACGCCCAGACCTGCGGAGACGACGCCGGCGATGGCCGTCATGATGGCGACCTGATCGAGCGCGGCGCCGCCGCCCTCGTCGACGGCGAGTTGCAGCATCGCCGCCCCGCCGTGGACCACTGTGGGTTCGTTCACACCGGAATCCTGCCCGTAGAGCAACATGCGTCGCAATACCGCTGCCGTGTGGCGCGGTTGAGCGGCGGATTCGGCTCAGCGAAGGACCGAACCGCGCCCCGCCCGGTCGATCGTCCGCTCGACGATGCGGTCGATGAGCCGATCGAGCTTCTGCCAGCGCATCGCGGCCTTGTCGTAGTTCATGTCGTATTCGGCGATGACGTCCTTGAGCTGGTCGACATCGAGCGTCGCCAACCGCTCGCGCAGGCCCGGCTCGCCCGACTCGGCGAAGATCGCATAGGGATCGACCACCGCGGCCGCTCGCGTGGACGACGTCGCGCGGCGGCGTGGCGCCTGCGATGTCGGGGCGGACGGCGGCACGGGCGGTTCAGTTCGGGTCGCGGCTATCGGGCCACCGGGCGCGGGCGTCGGGGCGTCGGGTGTCGGCGCCTGGCCACCGGGCGTCGCCGGGAACTCCGTCGCCAGCGCCTTGGCGAATCGCGGCGAGGCCGCCGCTTCGTTCGCGACGATCCGCAGCAGACGCGCGAGGATCGAGGCGGCGTCGGCATTCTTCACGGCCAGCCCTGTCAACGCGACCTGAGCTCGTCCGATATCCATCTCCGGTCCGCTCACCAGCCCAACCTCACCTGCGTCGTCGCCAGGAAGTCCTGGGAGAGCTCCTGAAGCCGCGCGAACGGCTCACCCGTGCCGTATCTCCGCCGCAGAGTGCCGAACGGTGCGTGCTCGGCCGCCGCGGCGATCTGATTCGCCTCCGGAATATAGGAAGGGAACACCATTCTTATCTCGGGGTTCCGCGAGAGGATGTCGATGGTGTTGCGATGCACTTTCGACGCCGTCCGGTACTTCGTGATGATCACGCCCAGGTCCACGATCTTGCGTCCCCAGCCTTCCGCGGCATCGCCGATGCGTTTCTGCACCGGAGCGATGCCGCTCCGTGACATGTGGTCGGGAATCGTGGGAATGATGAAGCCGTCGGCGATCCGGATGCCGTTGAGCGTGACGGTCCCGAGGTTCGGCGGGCAGTCGATGAGCACGTAGTCGTAGGCCTGCATCGTCTGCGCCAAAGCGACCGACAAGATCTCGGTGCTGCGTTCGCCGATGGCGCTCAACCGGTCCTGGATTCCGATGAGTTCCAGGGACGACGGGATGAGATCGACTCCGGCGACCGCCGACAACGGCGACGCGTCGCGAACGACGAGGTCTGACCCGTCGAGGCCGTCGACACCGCCGGCGAGGGCGCGCTTGAACAGCCCGGCCAACGTCCGGCCCGCCGCATCGAGTTCGCCCCATCGGTGCTCGCCGATCATCATCGTCGTCAGGTTCGTCTGCGGATCGAGATCGATGAGCAGCACCCGCTTGCCGAACTCGCCGGCAAGGAACTCGCCGAGCGCCGCGGTCGTCGTGGTCTTTCCGACGCCGCCCTTCAGGTTGATGATCGCGACAACATGCGTCACAGGTTTCGGGCCTCCTTCTTCTTCGCCCCGCTGATTCTCACATTCGAGGCGTCCAGAACGGCCCGAACATCACACATTCCCAGCCGTTCGACGGCACCGTCCCTCATCCGCATCACCACTCGCAGCGGACGTCCCGTCTCGTCGGCCAGCTCCTCGACGGCCATCGGCCTGTCACGTCCGACGCCCAGCAGGCCGAGCATCACCTCGATCTCGTCGTCGTAGAGCACCGACAGGCAGGTGAGGACGACGTCCAGACCGGCGGGCGACGACAGCGTCGAGCGCAGCCGGACGAGCGGGTCGGCGGTGGGTTCGGCCGGCGCTCGCTTGTCCGGGACGGGTATCGGCGCAGGTTGTGCCGCGGGCGGATGGGATGCCGTCGGGGCAGGTGCCGGAGTCGGTGGGGCGAGCATGGGCGGCCGGGGCACCGTATCGGCCGAGACCGCACGCCCGGCCTGTCCGTCGACCACGCCGGCCAGCCACGTCGCCAGCAGCGACGGAGCGTCGTCGGCCGGGACGTCGACCACCTCGTCCGCGACGGTCTCGAGTTGCGCGAGGAATGTCTCATGCGCGCCGGCGGCGGGATCCTCGCTCGTACCACGGGTGTAGAGCACGACGAACGATGCCGCGCGGCCATCGTTCTTGGGCCGAATGATCCGCCCCATCCGCTGGATCATCTGGCGTCGAGAACGGCTCGCCGCGACGATGATTCCGACGTCCGCCTCCGGGACGTCGATCCCCTCGTCGAGGATTCGCGGCGCGACGAGCGCCGCGACATCGCCGTCCTTGAACTGGTCCAACAGCCGTCCACGATCGGTCTTGCGGAGATCGCTGGTGAACGGAACCGCCACGACGCCACCCGCGAGCAGTTCCTCCGACGTACTCCTGGCCGACTCCTTGGTCTCAGTGAACACGATGGTCCGGCCTGCATCCGCCAGCACCTCACCGAACCGGCCGACCGTCGATGCCTTCCCCGCGCACTCGGCAAGCACGTGCCGCGGTCGTCGCCGCCTCCGCTCAACGCCATCACCTGTCGCATGAACTCGCCATGCGGTTCGGTGACGCAGCCGTATCGCGTGGTCAGGGCCCGACGCTCGCGCTGGACGATCTCGTCGAGCTCCGAATACTCCTCCTGCTCGTCCGGCGCGAAGCCGACACCGACGAGCATCACCCGGACGGGTGCAAGAATGCCCTCGGCCCGGGCGCGGTCGTAGTCGCAACCCTCGATGACCCGCCCGAAGTACGGCAACAGGTATTCGGCCACGCCCTCGTCAGCGCGTTCGGGTGTCGCCGTCAACCCGAGCCGCTCGGTGAACGCGACGTCGAGCACCTCCGAGAAGGCCGCCGCCCCGTACCTGTGGACCTCGTCGGCGATGATGAGCGCCGCGCCGGACGGACGCGCCGCCGAGCCACGCGTCGCCGATTGGACGGTGGAGACGAGAAGATCGGTGGCCGCCAGCGTGTCACCGTGACCGGCGCCTCGGCGTCCGATCCGCCGGTCCGGCAGTCCTGTCGACAGCGCCGAGTACCACTGGTTGAGCAGGTCGACGCTCGGCACGACGACGAGCACCCCTCGGCCACGGTTGAGTGCCGCCTCAGCAGCGGCGATGCCCAGCGTCGTCTTCCCGGCGCCGGTCACCGCCTCGATGATGCCGCTCCGGCCGGCGGCGTCCCAAGCGTCGAGCGCCTCCCGCTGCCAAGCTCGCAGTCTCGGGCCGCTCATCCGCGAGCCCACGACGGCTCGTCACCCGCCTCGACTCGCAACACACCGTCGGCCACGAGTTCGTCCAGCAGCCCTCGGATCGCACCGTCGGGCAACCGGGTGATCGTCCGCGCACGTTCCATCGTCACCGGCGCGCCCCACGCTGCCACCGCGAGGAGCTGCCGGGCGGTGGACCGGGCGGCCGGCGCGAGGCCGACGCCGTCTCCCCTACCTCCCGGCACCTCGTCGGAGCGCCAGTACTCGTTCCCGATCCGCGTGACGTTCCGATCCGACACCAGGTCGTCGAGCGCCGCCCGGATGTCCTCCTCCGAGGCGGACAGGCGCCGTCTCAATCCGTCGACCGTGACCGGACGATCGCGCACCATCGCCGAGATGACCCGCGGAAGCATGTTCGGACGCAGTCCAGGCGCCCTCGCCGCGGGCTCGACCACCTCAGGCGCTTGTTCTCGACCCCCTCGCGGATCGGGTGTCGGCGAGGACGAGCCGTCGGAGGTCGCCGCGAGCTCGACCACCTCGGGCGTCTGCGCCTCCGCCGGTGCACCCGCTACCTGGTACGCCGCGCCACGCTTCCTCCCCACCATCTCGACGCGCCCTGACGACCGAAGCCGGCGCAGCGAGGCGTCCGTCGCCGCCTTGTCGAGATCGAGCATGCTGCTGACAAGAGCCGACCGGACGGGTGACGATGCACCGGCCAGCAGGTCGTAGATCCGGCGATCGGTCTCCCGAGCGGCAGCATCGGCAGGTTCGGTGAATCCGGGTTGCGCCGGCGCCGGTGGCGGTGGCGGTGGCGCCGGCTCGACGACCGCACTCGCATGAGCCAACCGGTAGCGCGTCCCCTTGGTCCGGCCGATCGCCTCGACCGTGCCCGCACGGCACAACCGCTGGAGCACGTACCCGACGTCGGCACCATCCGATCCGAGACCATCGGCGATCTCGTTCCGCGACATCGGGCCGGACGCCTCCGCAAGCAGGTCGCGGATCCCCCGGGAGATCGCGTCCGCGTCGGTCGGCTCGGTCTTCGGCGGCCGGCCGCGTCTCGGCGCAGCCGTCACCGGTGCGTCGACGCCGGGTGCGGATCGGACGTCCTCGGACGGTTCCGTCACGACTGTCGCCGACTCGTCCGCGACTGTCACCGGTTCGTCGACGACAGTCACCGGTTCGTCGACGACAGTCAACGGTTCGACGACAGTCAACGGCGCGACTTCGGCAGCCACCGGCTCGTCGGCATCGGCGACGGCGTCCGGCACATCCACCACGCTCGGCATATCCACCGCAGCCGCTTCCACCACGTTCGGCGTCGCCGCGACGGCGAGCCACGTGCCCGGCGCCTCGATACCGCCACGTTCATCGTCGGCTCCCGCCGGACGTATCCCGCGCTCGTCGAGCGCCCGCCACAGGTCTGCGAGGGCCGCCACCGGGTCGAGGTGATACTCCGACTCCCGAACCCGCCAGAATTCCCAGCCGGCGCGCTGAAGCTCTCGTTCCCGTTCAAGGTCGGCTCTGACCTGCTCCGGCGAACTGTGGAACGCGTCGCCGTCGCATTCGACGGCCAGCCTGCCTGCAGCGCCGGTGACGACAAGATCGATCAACCGGCCGTTGGCCTTCACCTGCGGATTGACGTGATAGCCGCGCGCGACGATGTCGAGGAACACCCGCTGCTCGAAGAGGCTGTCGAACGGCTCGACGCGCCGATCACGCGTCACCCCCGTCGGCATCGCATCGGCGTCCGGAGCCGCGGCGGTGACATGATCGAGCAACCTGCGCCGAAGGTCGTCGGGTGACAGCTGGTCGGCCGTCACCGAGTGGAACAACCACATCTGATCCCGGCCACGCGAGGCCGCGACGTTGAAGCGACGCTCGTCGTCCGCTCTGGTGCGGGCCATGTATCGCTGGTTCTCAGCCACCGTCATCGACAGGAAGGTCACATCGCGCTCGTCGCCCTGAAAGTCAGGCGGCGAACCCACCCGCAGCCGCCGGGACTCGATCTCATCGGGACCGATCCGCGTCAGCAGCTCGGAGCGGATCACATCGACCTGAGCGCGTCCCTGTAGGACGACCACGCCGAACGTCCGATCGTCGTAGGCCGGATCGGCGATGCAGCGCTCGACGGCGTCGACGATCGCGCGCGCCTCCACACGATTGTGCAGCCGCTCATTGCGCCCCGCCGACTCGGCGCCCTGAACGTACGTCGCCCGAAGCGGCACCAGACGGTCTGAACCGAACTGCCGCAACGGTTCGAGCGGCGCGTCCCGGTAGAACTCATTGCTCGACCAACTGATGATCTCGGGCATGCACCGGAAATGCTCCTGCAGCCGCACGATCTGCCCGAATCGCTCCTTGAGCAGCGAGAACAGGCTCGACTGCGGCGTGAAGGCATTGCGCCGATATCGGGGTAGGTCGGGCAGCATGTCGTCGAGCCGGTCGAAGATCGGCTGCAGCTCGCCGAAGCCGACGGTTCCCGGCACACATTGCTTGTCGTCGCCCACGACGATGACCCGCGGCGCGAGCATGAGCAGGAAGAGGCTGAGGATGTTCGCCTGGCTGGCCTCGTCGACGATGACGACGTCGAATGCGTCCGCCGTCGCGGGCACCGAGGACAGCACGCCCGACAGCGGCATCACCCAGGCGGGCACGGCGCCTTGAGCGACCGCCATCGCCTCCCGCGCGGCAGCCCGATTGATCTCGACGTATCGGCCCGTGCCCTTCCCGATCTTGGCCATCTGACTGCGGTAGGCGCTCAGCGCTTCCACCTGGTCGGCCGTCATCGAAGCCAGACATGCGGCCCACGCGCGTTCCCCGGCCACTTGTTCCGTGACGACGGCGACCTCACGCTCCGCGAGGGCCACGCGCTCGGCCAACTCCGCGTCCCGGCCCGGACTCCGCTGATCGGCCAGCCATCGCTCTGCCCTGCGCCACGCCCATGCCTCGTCCATCCGAGCCAGGCGGTCGTCCCAGACGGCGGCGGATTCCGTCTCCGCCCGCATGAGGGCGGCGAGACCCGGGGCACCCGTCGCCAACCGCCGCTCAAGTTCGCCCGCAGCAAGCTCATCGTCGCGCTCCTGCCTCGCCGGCCCGAAGGCGCCGACGGCCGACGCGACCGCCGATGCGTCCCGACGGCGCACACCTTCGATCAACGCCGCCGATTCCGGCGACGGACCACCGGCGAAGGCATCCGCGAGCGCCCCTTCCACCTCGGCCAGCCCCTCGACAGCGCGCCGGCGCGCCACGTCGGCGTGCATGCGCCGAACCGTTGCGACGAACGATCTCGCCTCGTCACGCGAGCCGATCGGGGATCCGCGCCCACCGAGCTCTCGCCAGGCGGCGTCGGCATCCGCGGCGATCCGCACAACGGCCCTCACGTCCTGCAACGACGGGCGCAACGCGCTGAGCTCGCCCACACGAGCGACCCGGGAACCGCGGCCGTCGACCGGAACACCGATGTCGGCCAGCAACCGGCCGGCGTCCGCTACGTCCTGGAGCACCGAAAGATGGACATGAACGAGGTGCGCCGACTCCGCGGACGTCGCGGGCACACCGTCGACCGTGGCGACGGGCCCCGCCGACTCGACGGCCTTCTGCTCATCGGATTTGAACAGCCGCGACTTCCATTCGCGCCCACGGCTCAGTGCCTCGGCGAGCGCGCCGTAGGCCGCTTGCGCTGCCGGACCCTCGACCTCGCATCGAATGTCCCGATGCCCGATGTACCGGTCGCCGTCGACGGCACGGCCGATGATCCTGGGCACCTCGCTCGCGCGTTCCCAGACGTGCCTTGCGGAGCCGTCGAGAATCCGGTCCGTCAGAGATCCGCACCACGGCTGCTGCCGGTCGAGCGCGGCCAAGGCATCGGCCAGGGCATCGCTCACCGCCGAGAGCCGTCCGAGAGCCGCGGTCGTCATGACGGTGTCGCCGTCGGGCACGTCGACCCGGGCGGCGTCGCACATCCGCCTGAGTGCCTCGAACGGCGGCAGCAAGCTGACGACGTCGACGTCGAGCAACTGTCCCAGCCGACCTACGCGAGCCTGCGTCCGCATCGCCTGGAGCCACAGCAGCCGCTGGAACTCGGGCCGTGTCATCGTCGGTCGCTCGGTGAGCACCGGCCCGGGTAACCACATGAAGTCGGCTCGCCGATCGACGACCCGAGCCGCGATCTCCGCCAGCGTGCCGCCGTACCCCGGCGCGATCTCCGGATGCCGGACGGTCTCGGACTCGCGCAGCCACCGGAGCTGCTCGACAAGCGCCGCACGCTGCTCGACGGCCACGGCCCGCCGAGCCGTCAGCGCGGCGATCCGATCACGAGCCGCACCGGCGTCGAACGCCGATCGACGCGCGGTGATCTCAGAGACGGCTGCGCCGAGCTCCGCCGAGCCGCCACGCCCCACGTCGGTCACCGACACGCAGAGCTCACGCACCGCCGGCGGCAGTTTCTCGCGCAAGACGCCGAGAGCCTGGGCCTTCTCCGCGGTGACCAACACCCGTTTGCCTTCGGCCAACAACGCCGAGACGAGGTTGGCGATCGTATGGGTCTTCCCGGTGCCGCGGACAACGGGAACAACGGATCGTCCGGCAACGAGACTCCCGCGCCCGATCTCTCGATCCACGCGAGCCGATCGGCACGCTCGTAGACGGCGACGAGTTGCGCCAGCCCGAGCGGCACCGGAGCGTCCTCGTCGAGAACGGTCTCGAGCATCGAGTCGTAATACTCGCCGAGCGCGAAGGCGCCCCGTCGCCGCACGACGAGCGCAGGCGCGGCCGTCAGCGTCCGCAGGCCCGATGCCTCCTCGCCGACCGAGACCGGCACCGTCAGCGCGCGATCGGCCCACTCCTTGAGGAACACCGAGAAGTCCGGGTCCAGCGGGTGCCGCACGGTCGCGAGGACCTCTTCCAGACGGTTGGTCCCACTGCCGTCGAAGACGTCGATCCCCGCGAGCACCCGCGCGTCTTCGAGGCGGCACGGCTCGCCGTCGACGGCGACGACGAGATCACTCGTCTCCGCATCCCGGACCACCCGAGCCGGCACGGTGACGAGATGCGTCTCGATCCGTTCGCCGGCGACGGCCTCGTCGAGACTCAGCAATCCCCCGGCGAGCACGAGTTCGATCGACTCCGGACTGCTCTCACACTCCTGCCGAGCCGTGAAGAGGGCGTCGTAGAACTCCGCGTGAGGGCGACGGCCCCGATCGACGGCGGCCCAGGCGTCCCAGCCGGCACGCCATTCCCGATAGGCCTCGAGCGGCGGCTCATCGTCGTCGACAAGGACCTTGCGCAGGACCGGATCGGCGTCCGACGCCGTGGGATCGCCGTGCAGCCGGCCGTGGAGCACGGCCGGAACCTCCGGCGGCGGATCGCGCAGGACACGTCGTGCTCGCAGGATCTCGCCGTCGCCGACGAGGGACAGCGCCGCCTCCGCGGCCGAGCCGTCCAGCGCGATGACGGCCGGATGGTCCTTCATCCGTCGCACCGGCCGACTGACCTGAGTGGCGAGTTCACGCAGGAAGCGGATGAGCGAGGCGACGTTGCGGCGCAACGTCGGGTCGCGGTCGGGTTGCTCCATCGACACCTCCTGGTCGACTGGTGACGGCAACAGCGTACGACCGAGGTGTGACAATTCTCGTGATCGGGATGCGGCCGGGACCTCAGTACGGTCGATAGACCCGCAGCGCCCCGCGTAGGACGCGGAACTCCAGGTGGTTGGCCGGCTCACCGACCTCGCCGTCACGGGAGACGAGTACGCCGCCGTGATCGTCGACGTCGATGTCGACGCTGTCGGCGACGATCTCCTCATACAGGCCGCTGCGGTGCAGCGTTCCGGTGAGCAGCGCCCACACCAGACGCCAGCGTTCCGCACGATGGTCGGCCTGCAGGATGCGGACGTCGAGCATGCCGGACGTCAGGCTCGGTCGCACCGCGGGCGCGAAGCCGACCGGGGCGTAGCGACCGTTGCCGGCGAAGAAGGCCAGCGAGCGCATCGGTCGGCCGTCGACGCGGATCGACACGGCGTCGGCCGTCGAGACCAGACGCCAAGCGGAGATGACGGCCGCGAGCCGCTTGCCGTACCGGGGCTGCAGTCGCTCGCGCTCGGTGACGAACTCCGGGTACGCACCGAGGCTGGCCGTGTTGAGAAAGACGTCGTCGTTCATCGTCGCGACGTCGACGAGGCTGCCGCGACCCTCGCCCACGGCGACCGCCGCCGCGTCGATCTCGGGGATCCCCGCATCCTTGGCGAAGTGGTTGAACGTGCCGCCCGCGAACACCGCGAGCGGCAGTCCGTGCCGCACGGCGACGGTCGCGATGGTGAGGATCGTGCCGTCTCCCCCGCATGCGCCGAGCGCCCGCGCCCCGTCTCGGACGGCGCGCTCGGCTGCGGCTTCGAGCTCGCTGCCGTCGCTGATCGGGACGATCCGCGCCCGCGGCAACGCGTCGGCCACGGCCTCGAGCGCCGTGTTCTCGCCGTCGACACCGGAACCGCCGTTACCGATGACCACCAGTCCCTCACCACCAGGCAGGGCCGGCACCTGGACCGGGGTGACAGCGGCCTCATCGGCCAGCGCCGGACCGGCCGGCGGAACCAGCCGCGCCCCGAGCAGCGCGATCGCCGCGCCGACTCCGATGCCGACCACGACATCGGACGGATGGTGCGCGCCGGTGACGACGCGCGATGCGGCCACGGCCGCCGCCGCGATCCCGACCGCCGCACCCAGGGGCCGGTGCTCGATCGCGACGGCCGTCGCGAAGGCCGCGGCGCTGGCCGAATGCCCCGACGGGAACGATGACGACGTCGGCATCCGGCGCGCCACCCGCCGCGGCGGCAGGATCGCGATGTTCGGCCGGTCGCGCCAGCGCACCCGCTTGAGCAACTGATTCGTCACGGCGGACGCGATGGCGATGGACACGACGCCGCGGGTCGCGGCGTGGCGTGCGCGGCGGCCGCCGGCGAGACGCATGGTGGTCGCCGTCGCGAACCACACCATGGAATGGTCGGCGGCCCGTGAGACCAGCGGCGCCCCACGATCGAGCACCGACCGATCCGACACTGCGAGGCGCTCATAGAGGACGGCATCGGCCGCCGCGACGGCGACGGCGAACTCACGGACCCGATCGATCGGTCGACCCATGCCGGAACCGTATCCCAACACACCTGACCGAAACCGACGTCTCTACGAGGACTCGCGACGACTATTGCCGCGAGACGTCTCTCAGACGTCGACTTCGTCGATCGCCGGCCGGCTCCCGACCAGATCGACGCCCCGCAGCCGCTGGCTGATCACCTGCGTGATGCCGTCGCCGCGCATCGAGACGCCGTAGAGCGCGTCGGCGATCTCCATCGTCGGCTTCTGGTGCGTGATGACGATGAGCTGGCTGCGGTCGCGGAGCTGCTCGAAAAGCGTGAGCAACCTACGCAGGTTGGTGTCATCGAGCGCGGCCTCCACCTCGTCCATGACGTAGAACGGCGACGGGCGCGCCCGGAAGATCGCCACGAGCATCGCGACGGCCGTCAGCGACTTCTCCCCGCCCGAGAGCAGCGAGAGCCGCTTGACCTTCTTGCCCGGCGGCCGGGCCTCGACGTCGATGCCGGTGGTGAGCATGTTCGACGGATCGGTGAGCACGAGCCGGCCCTCACCACCGGGGAAGAGCGTCTGGAAGACGTCGACGAACTCGCGCTCGACGTCGACCCACGCCTCGGCGAAGACCTGCTGGATGCGGGCGTCGACGTCCTCGATGACGGCCAGCAGGTCGGCCCGGGCCGCCTTGACGTCCTCGAGCTGCGTCGACAGGAAGGTGTAGCGCTCCTCCAGCGCCGCGAACTCCTCCAGCGCGAGCGGGTTGATGCGGCCGAGCGATTTGAGGTCCTGCTCGGCCTGTTTGGCGCGACGCTGCTGGGTGCGCCGGTCGTACGGCATCGGCTGCGGCCGCACCACCAGTTCGCCGCGCTCCTTCGCCTGCTCGTATTCGGCGAGCTCCAGCGCCGACGGCGGCAACGGCACATCGGGGCCGTATTCGGCGACGATGTCGTCGGGCGCGATCCCCCACGCCTCGAGGATCTGCTCCTCGAGCTGTTCGATGCGCAGCTGCGCCTGGGCGCGCGCGACCTCGTCGCGGTGCACCTCGTCGCGCAGCGTCGTGAGGGTCTTGCCGAGGTCGCCGGCGCTCGTCCGCGCCGCGTTGCGGGCGACGACGGCGGCGTCGCGACGCCGGGTGAGCTCCTCGCGGACGGCCGCGGCGTCGGTGACGGCCCGCGCCACCGCGTCGGCGACGCGCTGCGCCCCGCGTGCGACGGCGTCCGCGACGGCCGCGGCCTCCGCCCGGCGACGCTGCTGCTCGGCGGCCCGCGCCCGGGCCTCCCGTTCGGCGCGCGCGGCGCGGCGCAGTTGCTCGGCCCGGCCCCGGACGGCGTTCGAGCGCTCCTCGGCGCTGCGCATCGCGAGCCGCGCCTCGGTCTCGACGCCCCGCGCGGCCGCGAGTTGCCGCATGGCGACGTCCCGCTCGGCCGACGAGATGTCGGCCGGGACGTCGGCACCCGACGATTCGAGCGCCGCGAGCCGCGCCTCGGCGTCGGCCAACCGGGCGAGCGTCTCGTCCCGGCGCTCCTCGGCGCGATCGCGCTGGTAGCGCAGCCGCCGCTGCTCGGCGTGTCCGTCGCGGATCTGCTGGCCGAGCTGGGCCAGTCGCTCGTAGGCGCCGTCGAGCCGGCCGTCCGAATCGTGCAGCGCGAGCAGCGCCTGCTCGGCGACGGTCCGCCGCGACTCCAGCTCCGTCGACGCCCCGGACAGCGCCGCCGAGACCTCCTCGAGACGCGTCCGCACCTCGCCGAGATCGACGGCCGCCGCGTCGACCGACGCCTGCACCTCGATCGCCGACGGCGCCGAGCCGGCCCCGCCGACGGCCCAGCCCGGTCCGAAGAGGTCGCCATCGCGGGTGACGACGCGCGTCACCCCGCCGGTCGCGAGCGCAGCGCGAGCTGCTGCCGCATCGTCGGCCACGACCGTGCCCGCGAGCAGCACGGCCAACGCCCCGGTGACCCGCTCATCGCCGCCGACGACGTCCGCGGCGGCCCGGCAGCCGTCCGGCACCGCAGCCGGCGCGGGCACCGGCGTCGGGTGCAGCACGACGGCCCGGCCCAGGTCAGCGCCCCGCAAGGCGGCGACGGCGACGGCGGCGGCATCGGCGTCGACGACGGCCACCGCGTCACCGGCCGGCCCGAGCGCCGCCGCGATGGCCGCCTCCCAGCCCTCCTCGACCGTGACGAGCCCGGCAACCGCGCCGATCACGCCGTCGCCGTTCGCCAGCAGCCACGCGCCGCCGTCGCCGCGTCGCAACCCCAGCGAGAGCGCCTCGATGCGCGCCTCGAGGGAGGCGATGCCCCGCTCGGCGACCCGTTCGGCCGCGACCAGTTCGGCGACGCGCCCCTCGGCGCCGTCGAGCGCCGCCGCGCTGCGCTCGTAATGCTCGTTGAGTTCGGGCTCGGCGGCCTCGATCTCCGCGGCCGTCTCCGCGTGCTCGGCGAGCTCGGCCTCGTACTCGGCGACCCGCCCGGCCGCGGCATCGATGGCCGCGTCGAGGCGGGCGCTCTCGCCGTCACCGCTCTCCACCTTGG
The DNA here is from genome assembly GCA_044222225.1 of Mycobacteriaceae bacterium. GTDB lineage: Bacteria > Actinomycetota > Actinomycetes > Mycobacteriales > Mycobacteriaceae > JBGANR01. The sequence goes on along the minus strand of JBGANR010000001.1, from coordinate 77,436 downwards.
CCCGCAGCGTCGCGACCTCGCCCTGCAGCCGCGCCAGTCCCTCACGCCGATCGGCGACGAGCGCGACCGCCGCGGTGTGCTCGCGCTCGGCGACCGCGGCCCGCTCGTCGCAGTCGGCCAGTGCCTCGCGGGCACCTTCGAGCGTCATCGCCGCCTCCTCGACGGCTTCGAGCAGCTCGGCCTCGTCCTCGGCCGCCGCCTCCGCCTGCGCGTCGAGGTCCTCGGGATCACGCCCGGTGCCCACCTGCACAGGCTCGGAGAGATGGCGACGTCGCTCGGCGGCGATCCGGCCCGTCGCACCGACCCGCTCGGCCAGCGCCGACAACGTGAACCACGCCTGCTGCGCGGCCGTGACGCCCGGTTCGAGCCGCGTCAGCTCGGCCTCGTGCGCGGCGAGCAGCCGCTCCACCTCGGCCAGCCGCCCCGCGACCTCCTCCTGACGCGCCCGCAACGTCGCCTCGCTGCCGGCCTGCGTGGCGAGCTCGGCGCGGCGCGTCACCAGATCGTCAGCCGCCAGCCGCAGCTTGGCGTCGCGCAGGTCGGCCTGCACCGTCTGGGCCCGACGCGCCATCTCGGCCTGCCGGCCGAGCGGCTTGAGCTGACGGCGCAGCTCAGCCGTCAGATCCGTGAGCCGCGACAGGTTGGCCGCCATCGCCTCGATCTTGCGGGCGGCCTTCTCCCGGCGCCGCCGGTGCTTGAGCACACCGGCGGCCTCCTCGATGTACGCCCGACGCTCCTCGGGCCGCGATTCGAGAATCGCCGACAGCTGCCCCTGCCCGACGACGACGTGCATCTCGCGCCCGATACCGGAATCGCTGAGCAGCTCCTGGACGTCCATGAGCCGGCACGTCCGGCCGTTGATCTCGTACTCACCGCCGCCGTCCCGGAACATCCGGCGCGTGATCGACACCTCCGAATACTCGATCGGCAGGGCGCCGTCGGAGTTGTCGATCGTCAGCGTCACCTCGGCGCGGCCCAGCGGCGCGCGGCCCGACGTCCCCGCGAAGATGACGTCGGCCATCTTGCCGCCGCGCAGCCCCTTGGCGCCCTGCTCCCCCATCACCCAGCGCAGCGCGTCGAGTATGTTTGACTTACCCGATCCGTTGGGTCCGACGACGCACGTGATGCCCGGTTCCAGCCGGAGCGTCGTCGCCGACGCGAACGACTTGAAGCCGCGCAGTGTGAGGGACTTGAGGTACACGCTCCTACAGGACGGCCATCGCGACGACCAGTCCCGCGGCGACGTGTGCGGCCGCGACGAGCCGGGCACCCGGCGTCGCGACGTCGGAGTACATGATCTCCTTCATGTCGACGCCGGTGACGACGTCGACGATCCGGACTATGACGACCTGCACGATGATTCCCACCAGACCGAACACGGCAGACGTCAGGAGCCCGCGGGCGAGATCACCGCCCGAGGAGAAGATCGCCGTGAGCACGATGAGCGCCATCGAGACCATGCCCGCGCTCGTGATGTAGACGGCGTTCGGCTTGCTCTCACGGATGAGGTTGCGCAGGTTGCCGGGCGTCGTCAGGTCGACGGCGAAGAAGCCGACGAGGATGAGGACCAGCCCCACGGCCGCGTATCCGAGGATGGCGCCGATGCCGTGCCCGAGGGCGGAACCGAGACTCTCGGTGGTCATGACTCTCCTGTCGTTGCGGTGTTCATTGCGGAATGCGATGTGGCACGAAGGACGCGCCGTCGTCGGTGATGAGACCGGCCGTCTCACGGATGCCGAGGCCCGCCGACTCGTCGCCGACGATCCACGCCCCGAGCGCGGGGCGCATGCCGTCGAACACCGGCAGCGGGTCGAGCAGTTGGTAGACGTAGCCCTCTTCGCCGTAGATGCCGTGCGTCTCGGTGTCCATCCCGGCGCCGACGATCTGCATGTTGGCGCCCTCGCGGCCGAGCTTGGGCTTGCGGATGTACTCGGTGAGCATGCCGGGCTGATCGAGGTAGCACGGCAGCAGGTTGGGGTGTCCCGGATACATCTCCCACAGCACGGCGAGGATCGCCTTGTTGGAGAGCAGCGTCTTCCACAGCGGCTCGACCCACATCGTCCGCGGCAGCGAACTCACGGCGCGCTGCCCGAACTCGTCGTCGAGCAGCCACTCCCAGGGATAGAGCTTGAAGATCTGCTCGATCGGCGCCTCTTCGAGGTCGACGAAGCGCTTGAGCTCGGTGTCCCAGCCGATCTCCTCCACCGGCAGGCCGATGGTCTCGAAGCCGGCCTCGGCGGCCGTCTCCTGCAGATACGTCGTCGTGATGTGGTCCTCACCGGACTCATCGGACTCGCTCCAGCCGAAGTGCAGCCGGGACGTCGGCAGCCCGGCGCGCAGCTCACCCCACCGCTCGACGAGCCGCTCGTGCAGCGAGTTCCACTGGTCGTAGGACGGCTTGGTGTCCTGCAGCCAATGCCACTGACAGATCGCGGCCTCCAGCAGCGACGTCGGCGTGTCGGCGTTGTATTCGAGCAGTTTGGCGGGGCCGCGGCCGTCGTAGCGCAGGTCGAAGCGGCCGTAGACGTGCGGGTCGCCGCGCCGCCACGACTGCGCGATCGGCTCCCAGCTCCACTCCGGCAGACCGAAGTCGCGGTACCGCTCGGCAAGCACCACGTGCTCCACGGCGTTGAGGCACATGCTGTGCAACGCCTCGACGTTCGCCTCGAGCCCGAGGATCTCGTCCATCTCGAACTCGTAGCAGACCGACTCGTCCCAGTAGTTCCGCTCGCTGCCGTCGCCGTAGCGGCCGGGGATCCCGAAGATGAGCCCCTGCGCCTCCACTCGCGAACGCCAGTCCGGACGGGGCGTCACCCGTAGCCGTCGCATCAGCTGCCCCCGCTCTTCGATCCGCTCTTCGAACCGATGCCGCCGCGCTGGACGGTCGTGCCCGAGCGCGTCGTCACGGTCGTGTTCGTCGGCAGACTTCTGCTGCCGCCGGTCATGATGCGATTGGCGCCCGGGGTGCCGCCGTAATAGAAGAAGTAGGGCACGCCCGCGTAGATGAAGGTGCCAGAACTCGTCCGCGTGCTGTCGTTGCAGTACGAGTCGGGCACCTCCTCGTTCTGTTCGTTGACGCAATACGCCGTCACGGCGTCGTCGGAGCCCGAATCGTCGACCGCCAGCAGGTATATCCCCGCGACGAGCCCGACCGCGCCCACGACCGCCGCGCCACCGATGAGCCGACGCCGATTCCGCTTCTTCTTGGCCGCAGCGGCCGCGGCCTCCGCGTACTCCCGCTCGCGCTCCTCACCGGCCAGCCGGCGGGCCCGGTTCTCGGCGGCGCTCCTCGGCCGCGGACGCGCCGTCTCGGCGTCCTGCTGCCGGATCGAGCCCGGCCCCACCGGCTCGAAGAGTTCGCCCGGCGCCGCGGGCGCACCCGGGAAACTATGCGGCGCCCAGCCCGGAGCGGCCTGTGGGAGCGGCGGGGGCGGTGCGCCCGGCGAGAACGGCGACGCGCCGGAGCCGTGCACCGACGGCTGGGGCCCCCGGGGTTCGGGGTTCAGAGGTCCGGGGCGCCACGGGTCTGGCCCGTCTTCCGGACGCGGCGGTTCGGGTGGGTACGTCATCGCTCCTGAAATCCCTTCAGGTCGCCGCGCACGGCACCGCGCTCGGCGACGACGGTCGTCACGATTCCCGGCGTCCGACCGCCGCGCAGCAGCGTCTCGAGCGCGTCGAGTTGTTGTTCCGGGCCCTCGGCCACGACGAGCACACGGCCGTCGGCGCGGTTGGCGGCGTAGCCGACGAGCCCGAGTTCGAGCGCACGCGACCGCGTCCACCAGCGGAAACCCACACCCTGCACGCTTCCGTGCACCCAAGCCGTCAGCCGCGCACTCACCTCGGGTCGATCTCCAGGTCGACGACAGCGCCGGCCTTGAGCGTCCGACCGACGGTGCACGTCGCGTCGACGGCGCGCCGGACGACCGTCAGCACCCGGTCGAGTTCGGCGTCCGTCAGCTCGCCGCGGGCGAACTCGAGCACCTCGTGCAGGCGCGGGTACCGCTCGGCGTCCCGATCGGCGACGCCGTCGACCCGGATCGTCGCCTCGTAGTCATCGCCGAGCCTGCGCGAGAGCGACGCGTCCGAGGCCAGCCCGGTGCAGGCCGCAAGCGCGATCTTGAGCAGCTCACCGGGGGTGAACACACCCTCGACGTCCGACGATCCGATGAACACCTCGGCGCCGCGACTGCTGCGCCCGGTGTACAGCCTGGTCCCCGTCCGTTCGACCCACAGAGTGGTCTCGCCGTCAGCCATGGCGATGAATCTACTCGGCGCCGCGGCGGGCCCCGCCGGGTCCTTCCGCAACGGAGGCACGCTTCGACCACGCCGCTCCTTGCCGGCGAGTCAAGGCGCGTCAAGAATCCGGCGGAGCTGATTTTCGTACAACGTCACAAGTCCCTGGTCAAGAGAATCCGGATAGGCGTTCCCGTCACCGGGGCCGGCCGCGACAGCGAACGACACACCCCGCACCACGCCGAGAAGATAATGCCTCTCCGAGGTCGTCGCACTTCCAGATCTCGGATTCTCGACGGTGACAGCTCTGTAACCATGCAACTCGCCCGAAGATCCGGTCAGCGTGAGAGGTGTGTGCGTGATCTCGGATCGGTTTCCACCGTCGGTGGTCGTCAGTGACCTACACCCCGCCAACGTCGCGTTGAACTCACGTCCCCAGCCCGGCAGCTCGCGCATATAGATGCGCGTCGCGAAGTATCCCGAATCCGGGGTCGACGAGTAACTCGCCCTACCTTGAACGATGCCCGGGAACTCCTTCGCAGGCCAGACCAGGCGATCGCATTCGCCGAGCCTTCCGTCTTCACCCGCCGGTGGAACACCCCCCGACGGGTCGACGACCTGGTATGAATAGCCCGATCTCCTCGGGAAATCGGATTCCACCACCAGGAGTTCGCCGACCGACGTCCGCACCGGCCCCTTGGAAAGAGATGCCGCGGCGGACGTCACGGTCCGGCTGGTCGATCCGGTCGGACTCGACCTCGCTCCCGCACCCATGGAACTCGCTTCGGTGAAGCGGTCGGTGACCACCTGGGTCAGGACGACGGCGGCGACCACGACCGCGACGACACCGCCCCCGGCGATGGCCCACAACCGACCTGATGCGCGGCGTCTCGGCACCGCCGAGTCCTGCCATGTCGGTTCACCGCCACCACCGTTCGACTCAGCCGGCTCGGACGACTGCACACCGACACCCAGCGGGAACGCCTGCCCCTCGGCCGGCCGGCGACCATGACTCAACGCGTTCGGAGACGGCACATACGGATATCGCTCATGGGGAGACCACGGATCCCCCTGCTGCGAATACGAATCCGCCGAATTCGGGTGTAGCTCGGCCGGCCACGCGCTCGGCGCCGGGGCACCCGACACGCGAGGCTCCGGCACCGGACCGGATCGACGACTCGGCGCGTCAGCCATCCACGACTCCCAGATAGGCGGTGAATCGCATCCAGAATCACACGCCTCCGCGGCGATGTCTGTAGCCCGATCGACCGATCCGCATCATTGTGTCGTCTCTGGTCAGTGCGTAAGTCGGCCGTCAGTGCTGCATCGGCAGTGGCTCCTCGATCCCTCCAAGGACGTCGCGGGATGCGTCTCGACCTACGTCGACCGCGCCATCACCGCCTGGCGAGGTGCGGGGTCACGGCGCGTACCGAGACGCCGATCGTCCAGAGAATCCGTTAGGTAGATGCAGCGATGAGCACACTTGCGCCTTCCACGCCTTGTGCGGCGCTGACCGAGCACCGCGAGGAATTACTGCGCGTGCTCCGCGCCTGACGGAAATCTCGGCGATGACGGCATCTGCAGCATCCGCGATACTCTGCAGCGAGGACAGGTCCGTACGAACCACCGACACGCTGCCACCTCGTGCCCGCAGTTCGTCCACCAGATCACGCGAGTCGCCACGAACGAGCAACACCAGATGCGTCTGCGGCTGCTCCTCGATCACCCGTCTGGCCGCGATCCGACCAATACCCCGGCTGGCCCCGGTCATGACGACGGTCTGGTCTTTGCCCATCATCACCGCACCCCGTCGCGGTCGCTCTGGTTCCCGACCATCGCGTGAATCAGCAACCTCACGTCGCTCTCAGCGAGAAGCCCGCCGTCCTCGACGCTTGCGAACGCGATCCGGGCGAGGACCGCGCCGACCACCAGGTGAGCGGCAGCCGTGGCGTCGGACGTCACCGTCTCGCCTCGCGCCTGCGCGCGGTTCAGGATCGCAGCCAGGCGCTCTCGGGTCGGATCGAAGATGCTGGCGCGGACGATGGCCCCCAACTCAGGATCGTGCGCCGACTCGCCTACCAGCGCGACGAGCGTCGCGCCGATCATGCCGGAGAGCACCCGCCGCTTGTGAGCGAACAGCTCCCGCAGATCACCCTCGGTCGAGCCGGTGTCGATGTCCACCGTCTCCGACTCGGCGATCTGCTGCGCCGCCGCGAGCAGCAGATCACGTTTCGACGGCCACCGCCGGTACAGCGTCGCCGTCGAGACCCCTGCCCGCTTCGCAACCGCGGCCGTGGTCAGCCGTGCGTAGCCGTCCTCGGCGAGCAACGACAGGACCACCTCCATGATCGCCGGGGTCAGCCCCGCATCGACCGGGCGACCTCGCGGTCCTCCACCTCTACCCTCGACCACGACCGCGTCACCCCCATCCTTTTCGATACGAAACGCTTTCGTTTCCTAACTTAACGTGATCGCCGCTTCGGCACAAACCCACCGGCTGTGCACCTCACTCGCCAGGCGCGGACGAGTCGACCAGAGCCATCCCGCAGGCACGCCAGAGATCTCCCCGTTCACGCGGGAACCGGAGCGATTCGGTTTGTTCAACGACCCCTTCGAACACGCCCGCGCCTCAGACAGGCGCGGCCATCCGACTAGCGCTTTCGCTGGCAGACCGGGCAAAAATGGCTCGAACGGTTCATGAACGACTTCCGCGCGATCGGGCGTCCACAACGCGGACAAGGCTGCCCTTCGCATCCATAAACACTCAGATTCCCCGCAAAGTATCCCGACTCCCCAAGATAGATACATTCACCCTCGAAACAGCAAAGGGAAGGTTTCCCCAGCTCAGAGCCCGGTTCAAGCCCACAACTGGTCACCGCAGCGGGTTCGGCCCACGTTAGAGCACACGGGTTCCGACTTCAATGTCGCTGGGTCTCAGTCGAAGGACGAGTCCGGCGGCGAGTAGGGCACACCGTCGAGCGCGACCACGGCGCAGGTGACCTCTTGAGGTGTCGCCGGAGCCGCCGGACGTGCTGCGTGAGTACGACTGGACCTGGCGCGCCGCGCCTGGGGTCACCTCTCAGACGCGGACTCCGGCGGGTGTCGAGCGACCCGAAGACTCGCCGGGCCAACGACCCCGGCCCTCTTCACCATGACGACGAGTCGGGCTCCCGGGGGAGCTTCCTCACTTTGGCATTTCTTGAAGGTGATCCAGGGAGACCTTCCGAATCGCCGCTGCTTGCTCCTCGCTGAACTGCGTCCTGCGTCGCAGTCGGTTCGTGCGTATCCACCACACTCACGGACGCGGCGGGTGGTGCAGCACGACCTTGCCCGTCGTAGCACGGGATTCAAGTGCCTGGAACGCGTCGACGACGTCGGCCACGGGATAGTGCGCACCGATCGAGACCTTGACCTGACCTGATTCGATCCATCCGAAGACATCCGCTGCGCGCCGATTCAACTCGTCGCTTGTTCGGATGTGGTGCATGACGGTCGGCCTGGTGAGGTAGAGCGAGCCGCCCGCGTTGAGTGCGTTCACGTCGACCGGCGGTACCGGGCCGCTGGCGTTGCCGATGACGGCCATGGTGCCCCGGATGCGCAGGGCACGGAGACTGTCGGTGAAGGTGGTCGCGCCGACACCGTCGTACACGACCGATGCGCCGATGCCGTCGGTGACGCCACGGGTCCTCTCGGCGAACTCGCGGTAGCCGAAGACGTGGTCGACTCCATTGCGCTTCGCGATCTGCGCCTTCTCCGGCGATGACGTCGTCCCGACGACGGTTGCCCCCTTGAGCTTGGCGATCTGCGTGAGGAACTGGCCCACGCCGCCCGCAGCGGCATGCACGACGACTGTGTCGCCCTCGCCCACCGGGAAGGTGTCCGTTGCAAGGTAGTGGGCGGTGACGCCCTGCATCAGTGCTGCGACCGCGGTGTCGTTGTCGATGCCCGCAGGAATCGCGACGAGCTTGCTCCCGTCGACGACGGCGTATTCGGAGAAGCTGCCCTGCCCACCGGCAAGCCATCCGACGCGTTGGCCGATGGAGAAACCGGTGAGATCCCGGCCGAGATCGGTGATCACGCCGACGCCCTCGACACCTGCGGCGAAGGGGGCCGCGAGCGGCGTCGCGCCCCGGCGCTGCGCGACGTCGAGGAAGTTAAGCCCAGACACCGTCAGCCGCACCAGTGCCTGGCTCACTCCCGGGACTCGCCGCTCGGCCATCCGCTCCACGTACACCTCGGGACCACCGAACTCGGGGACGATCAGGGTCCGGATCCGCTCTGCCATGGGACTCCTCTCACACATGCCGCAACTCGCGGCGTCGACGGCGACCTGCCGTTCCCGACAGACTATACAGATCTGTGTACCCTGTGCTAGAAATGGTCCATGGCAGTTGAATTCGATTCGCTCGGCCACCTCACGCCGGCAGCCGAGAAGGTTCTTGCGACGGCGTCGGCGCTGTTCTACGCCCACGGACTGCACGCGGTCGGTGTCGACCGGATCGCCGAAGAATCGGGCGTGACAAAGAAGACGCTCTATGAGCGCTTCGGGTCCAAGGAAGGGCTGGTTCTCGCGTACTTGAAGCGGCGCGAGGACCAATGGCGAAACCACCTCGGGCAGCACCTCGAGCAGCACCCTGACGCCGGGACAGAACGAGTGCTCGCCGTCTTCGACGCCGCCGACCTGTGGTACACGGACCGCTCGACCAAAGGATGCAGCGCCGTCAATGCGCGCGCCGAAGCAGGGCCAGAGGCTGCGGAACAATCGATTCCGGTGGAGGTCACCAGCCAGAAGACGTGGATGCTCCGGCGCTTCCGCGAGCTCTGCACAGAGGCCAGCCTGACCAACCCGGAGGAACTGTCCCGCGAACTGCTGCTACTGCTCGAAGGTGCGCTCGTCACGCTCGGCACCAAATCCTTCGCCGAGCCGATGCAGACAGCGCGACGGACCGCGCAGAAGCTCCTCGACGCCTGACGAACACCCACCAAAGCCCACGAACGCACGACCTGAGGACGATAAGTGACGACGGAGACCACGAATCTCGATCTCGCCGACGCGCGGCGGAAATACACACCCATGGCCGACACCGACGAGGTCCGGCGCAACTACGAGTACGACATGCGCCGGTTCGTCGAGCACTCCAGCACAACCGATATCAACCCAGACCCAGCCGCGCTCGAAGCGGTGCTGGCGTCGGTGGCCCACGCACTGGAGAAGGGCCTCGCGATGGAGGAGACCCGCGCAGCCTTCGGAGTGGGCAAGCTGCCCCTGACGATGGCGAGCATCCGGGAGCTCGAGTCCACGGGGCGCGCCGGCTCCATCACCGAGGGCGCACGCGAATGCATCCGCGCCTACATCGAACACCACGACAGCCTCGGCTTGCGACTGCCAGCAGAGCTCGAAACCGAGTTGCGCGAGTTCGTCACGCAGGCCAGCCCCTGTTCGACGCCCGGGGGATCACTGACCATGACGCGCAACGAGATCAAACGAGCCACGTCGTTCGACTACGACAAGTTCGTCCGTTCCCGATACAGCGTTCGGCACTTCACCGGTGGGGACGTGACTGCGGACGATATCCGCACAGCAGTGCAGCGGGCGCTCAAGACACCACGCGTCTGCAACCGTGAGACCCGCCGGGTCTACGCCGCGTACGACGCGGACCTACGCAACCACCTACTGACGTTCCACCATGGCAACCGCGGCTTCGGGCACCGCCTCGGCGCGGTTCTCGTCATCACCTCCGACCTACGCGGCTTCGACATGATCGGCGAACGCAACCAGCCCTACGTCGACGGCGGCCTGTTCGCCATGTCACTGGCCTTCGCCTTCCACGCGGCCGGCCTCGGGGCTTGCATGATGAACTGGTCCGAAGATTGCACCCACGACGAACTACTCCGGCGCGAGTTCAACATCCCCGACAACGAAGTCATCATCACCTTCCTCGGAGTTGGGCACCTGCCCGAGCACTTCCAAGTCGCAGCCTCGCCGAGTCCGAGGGCCGAGGACGTCCTCAGCGAGCTTGCAGTCCGACAAGACGACCCGGTCGCGAAACGCGAGGTCGGATGAAGTCGGTCAGTCCTTCGAGGGGATCGTCAAGACGTCGTCCAGTTTGGCAGCCGTCGACGACGGAGCCAGAACCTCGTCGATGCCGCGCGCAGGGGACCCCGCCGAACTGACTTCGGGCCCCGATCGTCGGAGCCTCCTCCTGCTATGCTCGTGTCATCATGATCAGCCCGTTGCCGCAAGGCGCGGGCTGATTTTCTTTCCAGGGAGGACCATGGCGGAGTACGCGAAGCCGTGGCTGTCTGTCGACGAGCAGATCGATCGGCTGGCTCGGCACGGGGTCGAAATCGAGGACCGCGTCCGAGCGGCGTCGGTCCTGCAGGCGGTCGGCTACTACCGCCTCACCGGATACCTCTACCCGTTCCGCGAGTCCGAGCAGCACGTCGACAGCGAGGGGCGAGCCCGCGTGCGGGTGCTCAGCGACTACCGGGCAGGCACGACGCTGCGACTAGCCGAAGACGTCATCGACTTCGACCGGCGGCTACGCATGCTGGTCATGGACAGCGTCGAGCGCATCGAGATCGCCGTCCGCATGCGCATAGGCTACGTGCTCGGCAGGAGGTCCCCGTTCGCCTACGAGGACCCGACCTGCTTCACCGAGGCCTTCACGGTCGAGAGCACAGACTCTCGGGACCCCGCGCCGAGCAGGCACGTCCAGTGGCTTCAGCGCGTCAACGCCAGGAAGACCAGCTCCGACGAGCGTTTCGTCGAGCACTTCCGGGAGAAGTACGACGACCGGATGCCGGTCTGGGCACTCACTGAGATCCTCGAGCTGGGCCACCTCTCGGTCCTCTACCGTGGCATGCATCAGCAGGACGCCGAGGAGATCGCCATGGCTTTTAGAGTCCCGACGAAGAAGATCATGACCAGCTGGCTGGCCAGCCTGAACTACGTTCGCAACGTCGCGGCTCACCACTCCCGGCTGTTCAATAGGAAGCTCCAGAACGCGCCGTCCCGCCCGAAGGTCGGGCAGATCCCGAACCTCGATCACCTGCGGGACGAGGAGACTGCGAAGGGGATCTTCGGCACCTACAACGCCCTCGCCATCATCGCTCACGTCCTGCCGGCCATTGATCCCGGTACTGACTGGGCGAAGCGACTTGCCGCGCTGTTGCGGGAGTTCCCGACCTCGCACGCTCTCACGATCGAATCGATGGGCGCGCCTCAGAACTGGGAGTCGCTCGACCTCTGGCGGCGATGACTCTCCCCTGCCGCAGGTTCACCTTCACTGGAGGACGGGCAGGGACCTTCTATTTGCAGAGTTAACAGTTTTACAAGAACATATGTTCGGATTAGCTCGGTGGTAGCCTGCTCACTCCTCGTCGGACGATCCTCAGATCGCCGATATCAAGGACCTGCACAAGATCGGCTTCTCACGAGGGTCAGTCGAGAAGCGGATCAAGAACGCCGAGAAGTCGCCGACGTACCTAATGGCACCGGTCGACGTCGTCGCCAACTACCGCGCCTACAACCTGAGAGCCTCCGCGCTGGAGAACCTCCTGCACCGGGTGTTCGCCGAGGTGCGGCTCGATATCACTCAGATCGACCGCAAGGGCCGCGACTACGACCCATCGGAGTGGTTCGTCGTCCCGATCAACGTCATTGACCAGACGATCGAACTGATCATCTCCGGCGACATCGTGGGCTACGTCTACGACGCACGAGCTCAGAAGCTCGTCAGGCACAGTTGAGCTGGCGACCTGTACAGCGTCACCGCGGGCACGCTGCTGCCGACTGTCTGATCACTCGGGCAGGTACTCAATGCTCGACACTCGTACCTCGATACCCCGGCCCTCCAACTCGTCAAATACTCGAACCAGCGACACTTTGCTGAAGCTGTAGAGGTCGTTCGGGGTCACTGTCCTCCCAACTTCCTTCGGGCGGATAGCATAGATCACCTTGCGAGGCTTGGTACCAATGAGCTTGCGGTCGCCACCGCGTTGCTCGACCCGTTCGCGCAGCTTCGTTCAGGCCTCCTGGTCGTGCTGCAGCGCGTGGGCGGAGTTGCCTCCCTGCGCGAACAGATGACTGAGCGGTGCTGACGAGGTCGCCGACTTGACATGGATGTAGACGTCTTTCTCGGTGATGAGATCGCTTGGCTCGAAGCCCCGCTTGTTCTGGGACGTCTGCACCAGCTTCCGGTCCATCCGAACAGCACCCAAGGATTCGGCGGCCTTCTTGTTGTAGGTCTCCTCATCGTCGGGCGCTTGCCACTCCGGCATCGTCACTCCTGAAGGCTTCGCGAAGATGTCCTTCACACGTTGATCGAGCTGCTTGGCGTAATCGAGATCCATTGCGAACCACTGCCCGTTATGCAGGAAGTATCTCCGCCCGCTCTCCTCAGTCTCAAGCGCAACCCACTTGCGAAGTGGGATGTCGCTGCTGACCGCATCCTCGCCTTCAGCGTCGCCTTCAGCGTCGCCGAACAACTGGATCTTGATCGTGTCCAACGATCCGATTTCGCGACCCTTCATCAACTCCAGGATTACCTCAACAGTCGGCAGGTCGGGCCTTGGTTGCGTGTCCCCACCGCGCTTTACCCTAAAAGATTCCGCTGGCTTGTTCTCATTCAGATGCTCGTGTGGCCAAGTCACCGTAACGGTGGAACCATCGGAGGCCTTGTGAAGTTCGGACAGAAGATGGGTCTCCAAGCCATGGTATAGATCTGTTCCCTTCTTGACCGGTACGAGCTGTTCCAGAGCCTGCAATTCGGATTGAGGTTCCTGAGCCAGAAGGTCGTCAAGCACCTTGAGATCGGCCAGCAGTGACTCTGGCGTGAGTCCGAGAGGTACAGATACCGCATCGGCTCCTCTCACACGGAACTCTTTCCCAATCGTGAGTCCCTTGATCTCGGCCTTGCCAACAACCCGAGTGACCAATTCGCCGAAGCCGCCGATACCGAAGCCTGTAAGCCCCGAGCCGGCAGGTATGGAGGAACGATCCACCTTGGCACGCTCGTCGAGAACAGTCCGGGTCAGCGAGCTCAGGAGGTCTGGATCGGCGGACCTCAAGGCAAGTCTCTGACCGAACGCTCCTTCCACCAGCCCCTGATCCACGAGCAACCAGCCCATCCCCCAACAGAGTGCCCAAGTGGCAGCGTTCGCCTTATCGTCCAGGCGCAGCAGTAGCACGCCGGCGGCGGTCTCGTTGGATGCCTCCACAACCGTGCCGGTCAATTGCTTCACGCGGGCCGCCCACTTGACCGGCCCCTGGCCACCAATTGAACCGACGATAAGTAGCGCGTCTCTGTCCTTGACGGTGCACGACTCCTGTGTGAAGCCAGAAGCGTCGCGGTACTTCTTCTTGACTGCATTCTCCAGTTTGAGGGTGTGTCGCAGCCTGTACAGCGTCGTTGCCTGAGCAGTGGCCTTCTGCCGAGTCATGCCAACCCCCTCAACGCGTGCGCCGCTTCGTTGCGGCGGCCATAATTGAGAAGTCTGCCAGGAGCATCCGAGAAATGCGCCAAACTAACCGACCATCCCCTCGTCTCGGTAGCCGCGGAACGGGAGGGGGCAGAGTGATGGCGGGACTGCCTCAGCACTACTCGAAGTCTTCGTCCACGCGGACGATCGTCGGATCGATCGAGCCCCTGGAGCACCTTTACGTGATGGTCGACCGCGCGAACCAAGCGATGCTGTCGGTGACGGTCGTTCATCAGTCGCCCACAATGCGAAGAACTGGGCGATCGTCGTTCTCCCCCAACAGGTCTCGCACTTGGGACGGTGCGATCTTCAACGCCTCGGCCAGCGCGGGCACGGGTGCGCCGTGGTCGCCAGCGAGCTCCGCGGCCTTCCTCAGCAGCGTCGGCACCTCGCCCGGGTAGGCGCTGGTCGGATCCGCCTTGGCGTCGTAGACCGTTGACAGGCGCTGGTAGGCCCGGCGCGCCGAAGACTCGGTCGTGCGACCCCGCTCCACCATCCGCCGCACCAAAGACGTCGGCGAGACGCCCCACGTCCTGCCCAGGCGGTCCAGCGCCGCCAGATCGAGCCGCTGAGGGAGGGCCGCGTCCATGGAGGACGCAGGGGTGAGGAAAGCGGCGGCGAACTCGTCGGCTTCCTTCTCTATGGCCGCGCTGTGCTCGGCGGAGTCGGCATGCAGCAGCAGGTGCCCGATCTCGTGCGCGATGGAGAACCGGTGCTTGAACACGTTCTCCGTCCGCCGCGGCGTGGTGATGATGATCGGCCGGTCGACGATCACGACAGAGAATGCGTCGACGGTGTCGATCTCGGCGAGCGGGCGCACCGCTACGACAATGCCGCGGGACTCGGCCGTGGCGACGAGGTGCCTGACCGGACCTTCAGGCAGACCCCAGTGCCGGCGCAGGAGGGCCGCCGCCTCGGCGGGCGAGCTACCAGCGCCGACCTCGGGCAGGTCCAATTCCGGGAGCCTGACGTGCCGCTCGAGCGCGAAAGTCAGCTCCCACACCAGCGTCGCTGTCGCCAGCGCCTTCTGCCGGTCGCTCACCCGCGCCGACCGCAGGCTGCGGAAATGCGCGTTGACCGTGTCGATGCGCGCCAGCGGGCGACCGACCCCGAAGAAGCCCGGGCGAACGTCGAGCGCCTTAGCCAAGCGGTCGAGCACGTCGGCGCGAGGAGAGTTGACACCGGCCTCGTACTGGCCGATCGCAGCGGCTGACACACCGACCTCGGATGCCAGGTCCGCCTTGGTCACTGAGCGCCGGACGCGGGCCTGGGTCAGTCGCGCCGGCTCGAACCGGCCGTGGGCCTGACTGGAGCTCGCGACGTCGAACAGGCTCGGGGTGTCATCGCGCATCCGGATCCGTATCCTCCTGCTCGCGGGGCTCGACGGAGGGCGGAATCGGCGTGCCGCTGTCGAACGACTCGACGTCCGACACCGCATCTACAGCGACGAGCTCCGGCTCCCAGATGCTCTCTTGGCCGTGGAGCGTGACTTTCCCGGCGTCGTCGAGATCGGCGACGGCCCACTCGATCGACTGCAGCTGCCGAGGGGTCGACCACACCATGACGAGCACCAGGGGCATCGTGTCGTGGACGGCTTCGAGCATGGCCTCCGTCTCAGCCCTCTGGGCACCGTCGTCCACCGGCCCTGCCTCGTCGGGGAAGGCGGGCTCGAACAGCATCGCCGGTGGCGGCGGTGCGACGAAGCCTGACTGCCTTGTCGGGCTCGACGCGAACTTGCTCACGGCGTCAGGGTTGTCCGGGACGCGCCAGACATACACCAAGCAGCCGTTGACGACCGGCACCTTGTGCCCGCCCGGGGTGAGAGTGTGCGTCTGAAAGCCGTGCCGCGTGACCTCATCGTGTGCCTCGTCCAGCAGATCGCGCCACTGGCTGCCGAACCCCATCCCGTACCGCGAGCGCGACACGCTGTGAGCTTCGGCGAAGTGATCATGCACCGACCTCACGACCTCGACGAGCGCGTCGCGGACGCCTTGCGAATGCTGGCCGAGAGCGTCGGCGGGCGAAGCTGAAACCATCGTGTACCTCCTGAGTCCGCGTCCGGAACCGCGGAATCGGCCAGGACTTGAACTTCAGTATGACACACGATTCGCGCATAATTGCTTCAGATTCTTCACAGGTGCGGCACTGGCTCAATGGCTGACGACTGTACGAACATAAACATCATCGGGACGAGCAGTCGAGCAGTGCTCAGCCGAGATCCTCAACATGATGGTCGCCGCATACTCGACCTGGAGCCCGTTGACGATCCCGACCCGACCGGCCCGCAGCTGCCAGCCCAGGCGCTCGTCGAGACCGTCGGCGACCCTGATCGTGGAGTCGGCGAGGACCTGCAGGGCCTCGGGGTGCTCGTCGGCGAAGAGCGTCACGTCGCCCTCCTCAACTCCGGGAACCTCGCCTCCCAGGCCTCGGCAATCGTCTCGGGGAGGCCGAGAGACGGCCAGAGCCTGATGAGACCGTCGCGGTCGACGAACTCGGCTAGGTCCCTCTGGCTGCGGGCCTCGCGAAGGACGATCCTGATGAGCGAGCGGTGGCGGTCGTCGTCGGCGAGGTCGAACGACCGCGACGAGTTCCACATCAGCCGGTTCGGCAGCGCGATCTCGCCGCGGGCCGGCCCCCGCAGGTCGTCGAGGGAGTCGACAACGACGAACGACGGCGCGCAGGGCTGCTCCTCCATCATCCGCTCCTCTCCGTCTCGAGCCTATGTCCGTCGGATCTGGGAGGATGGATCGAGAACGACGAGGAGGCGGTCATGCGCGCGATCAGCGCCAGCGATGCGGCCAGAACGCTGCGCTCGCTCGTCGCGCGGGTCGTTGACGACCACGACGCCGTCGAGATCGTCTCCGACAGAGGAAATGCCGTGCTCCTTCCCGCCGACGAGTACGCCTCGTGGCGGGAGACCGCCCACCTGTTCCGGCCCCCGGCCAACGCCCGGCGGCTGCTCGACGCCTACGACCGCGCCCGACGACAGAGAGAGGGCTGAGCCGTGGACGACCACATCGTCACGCCGATGAGCTCGATCACGCCGGAGGACTGGGCCCGCGTCATCACGAAGCGACCGGGCATGTACCTCGGCGCGGTGTCGTTCGAACGCGCCATCGGCTTCGTCCGCGGCCTCGAGCACCCGCTCATCGTTCGGTGCGCGACGCAGGACGAGGTCTCGGCCCTGCCGACGAGCCGGCACTCTGAGTTGCTGGTCCAGGGCGACCGCGACGACGCCGAGGCGATCACGCGGCTGGAGCCGCTGCTCGTCGAACTGTTCACCGCGTTCGAAGAGCTGCGATGATCGGCGGGCCCTCCCGCTGGATGGGGACGGTCGGGCTCAGCCCTTCGGCGGGTTCGGGTCGCGCCCGTAGCTGTTCTTCTCCCCGATGGTGCCGTCCAACTTCTTGATGGTGTGCTCCACGCCATCGGACTTGGCGGCATCCCGGCCCTTGGCGGTCTGCTCCGCCTTCGTGCCTCCCACGGCGAACGCCCGCTGGTTGCCCTGCCGGCGGCTCTTCCATTGACCACCCTCGTTGTAGGTCTCGACGCCCTTCTTGACCATGCCCGCCCTCGCCTTCTCGAAGTCCAACTGACCGTGTCTCATCAGTATGGCCACGACCACCGACAGTCCTTCGGGTGCGCACGAGTGCCGACCCCGCGCACGGAGGGCCAGTCACCAACTCTCGGAAAGCACCATTCGCGACCGTCCAACGGGGTGTGCCTGAGCTGACACCGTTCCTTCGGCCTCCACGGGGTCGCCGGAGAAGGTCCGGCGCGCCTCCCTCAGCGGTCGTGTCTGGCCTCTGAACTAGCGTTTCCGCTGGCAGACCGGGCAAAAATGGCTCGACCGGTTCATGAACTTCTCCCGCACGACGGACCTCCCGCAACGCGTGCAGGGATGCCCGGCAAGTCCGTAGACGTTCAGGCTCCGGGAAAAGTATCCGCTGCTGCCGGCGACGTCTACATAGAGCGAATCGAACGAGGTTCCGCCTTGGGCGAGCGCAGCGGCCATGACCTCTCGTGCAGCGTCGATCACCGCCGAGATCCTCGGCTTGGTCAGCGAGGACGCCGGCGTCTCGCCGTGCACCTTGGCGGCCCAGAGCGCTTCGTCGGCGTATATGCTGCCAACGCCGGACACCAGCGTTTGGTCCAGCAACGCGCGTTTGATCCCAGTACGTCTGGTCTTGATCCGCGCGACAGCAGCCGCTTGATCGAACTCCGGGTCGAACGGATCCCGCGCGATATGGGCGATCGGCGACGGCAGCTCGGCTCCGCCCTCGTCGTACATCAGATGACCGAACGTGCGCTGATCGTCGAAGCGCAGATCGCTGCCGCCATCGGTGAAGGTGAACCGCGCCCGCTCGTGCCGAGCGACCGCCACTTCAGGCGACGTGATGAGCATCTGCCCGCTCATCCCCAGATGCATGAGCAGCGCGTCCCGATCATCAAGGATCAGCCAGCAGTACTTGCCGCGACGCGCTGTCCCGGTGATCGTCGCACCGATCATCCGTGCTGCGAGATCCTCAGGACCGGCCACATGCCGACGCGCGGCCCGCGGATGCCGGATGACCACCGCGGCAATCGTCCGGCCACGGACGTGATCGTCGAGTCCGCGGCGCACAACCTCGACTTCGGGGAGCTCAGGCATCGCCCGATGCTCCCAGTCTCCGCATGGCAGCTCCGTTGTGATCTGGCCCTTCACCGAACGCAGGCCTTCGGACCCGCCCGTACACCTTCAAGTCACATGCAGCGTTTCGAAGCTCGATACATTGACGTACAGCCGATCGAGCGGCGGCGCGCGCACGGAAGTAGCCGTGGCAAGTTTCGATCATCAGCGGGGCTTCGGCGAACGTTTTCGCTGGCAGACCGGGCAAAAGTGGCTCGAGCGATTCATGAAACGCTCGCGTACGATCGGGGTTCCGCAGCGCTTGCACGAGTGCCCTTCACGCCCATAGACACTTAGGTACTTCTGGGAAGTACCCCACTTCCCAAGTTTGTGACGTTGACTCTCATTCAGAGTCGAGGGAAGCATTCCACCTGGGCAGGGGCTATATTGCCCAAATCACGGCTCGAGGATGCCGCTCTAGGGCCGTGGCCAGAAGCAGTGTCGGGAGCTCCATAGTAGAGACCCCGTGTCGAAGGGCGCGCCGACGCCCCCGGGAAGCACGCTGGAGCTAAGGGTGGCCGCCTCCTTCTACGTCGATGAGCCGGCTCCGCCGGAGCTTTGCCGCTTGGCCTCACGATCACGGAGATGGTCCAGAAACACCTGACGGATCACTGCCTTCTGCTCGTCGCTCCACGGCGAAGCCGACTGACGGATCTGTCGGACATTCTCATCGCGCGCAGTCCATCCGAACGCATCGTCCAGGTCCGAGACTTGGATCAAGGTCTTGACGACCGGCCGGCCGTCGCGGCCGGCCACCATCTGGGTGCGTGCTGGCAGGCTCCCCTGGCGGATGCGTCGCCGGATGGTCTTGGTGCTGCAGTCATGACGTTCGGCCGCGGCTGCGACGTCGAGCCATTCGTCGTCGGGCATCAACTCTCCTCCAAAACTCCTGAGCATCCCGAGAACGAGTCGATCGCTGCCACAACGCTGCGGCAACGATGTGACTGATAGTCCGTGGACTCATCGTCAGCGTATCGAAATCGTTGATACATGACCATCCCGGCGCATCGGATCGCTTTCGGCGAGCGCCTCCGCGACTTGCGACATGAGCGCGGCTGGTCATCCCAGGAAGCCTTCGCGCACCACGTCGGGCTCGACCGCACGTACATCAGCGGCCTGGAGCGATCGCGCCGCAACCCGACGCTGGACGTCATCGTCAAGCTCGCGCACGCGCTTGAGGTGAAGCCGGCCGAGCTCCTCGCCACGATCGAGTGATAGGAACGCGGATGCACGGACGGACCGCACCAAGGCACCGCGCATTCGCACCACCCCGCCGGACGGTCCGCTGAACGCACTCGCGGAGTTGATCAGCCCGTGGCCCTGGCCCACTTGGCCCGCGACCGCTCGATGACCTTGCGAGCTCCGCTGTGGTTCATCCGCCAGCGGGCGACCGCCAGGCTGACGTCGTATTCCGCTGCCGCCGCCTCATCGGTGGCGTTTGCCCGGGCGAGCCGGAAGGCACCGTCGGTGGGAATTAGCATCTCGCCGGACAGCCAGTCGGCTTCTGCTTCTTGATCGCCACCGAGCCCACACCTCCTCTCGTCCGAAAGGGAGACGCCAAACTGATGCTCAAGGATGACGTGGGCGAGTTCGTGACACATGGTGGTGCGCCTGCGGGCCAGCGGTTGTGCGTCGTTCTCCAGGATGATCAAGCCTGTTCCGTGCGGGATCAAGGCTCCAGATAGGGCGCTCCCGTCCGCTCTCAGAAAGTGGGCACGGGCTTCACTTTCGAGATCGCTGAGCTGGACGACTGGGATTCCGTACTCCGCGGCAAACGCGTAGGGCTCGAAGGGCGCGTGCGCATCGAGGCCAATTTCAGATCGCAGCTCCAGCGCGAGGCGCTTCGCCTCGGTCTTGAATCCTCGCCGCACAGGTCATCCTTGCGCTCGTGCACGTTCGACGGTTGCGCCGATCACTTGTTGCAGGTACTTGATGTCGGTCTCGCTGAGGTCCTTGCGTGCGCGCAGAAGCGGTGCAAGTTGGGCCATGAGGTCAGGCTCACGGTCGTCATCTGCTGCACTTCGCCCCTCGTGCTCGAAGAAGTCTTCGGCAGGGAGTCGAAGCCACGCGATGATGGTGGCGAACCCGTCAGTGTCGGGTTTGAGGCCGTTACCGAGCCGCGAGAGCAGCGATGGACTCACGCCGACCTCGCTGGCCAACGAGCGCCAGGACAGTTGACGCTCCAGTCGGGCGGCGTCCAGGGCGGCGTAAAGCGCGGCCGTGTTGATCGTAGTCTTGGCCATGCCTCCAGTGTCTCACATCCGCAACGCCGAGTCGATCTCGACGCAGAATGTGTTAGAATTGAAACACAGAGCCGGATGTGCAACACGCTGGGAGGTGAGAGGCATGGCAGGCAAGCGAGGGCGCAGCGCGATCACGGGACGATTCGTCAAGCAGTCCACGGTGAAGAGTCACCCGAAGACCACGACCAACGAGAGCACTGGCAAGCAGCGCAAGAAGAAGTAGGCCGCTTGCCCAGCACCATCTCGGGTTGTCGGTGGTGTGCGGCAGGCTCAGAGGCACTCAGGTTGACCACAACAGATCGGAGGGCCCGATGGCTCACCTCAAGCAGCAGTTCAAGGATGCGCTGAGCTCGATCGAGCCCGGGCACGACAAGGCCAACGCCCCCGAGGCGCATCGGCTGGTACGGGAGGTACTCGAAGCCGACGCGAAGCTCGCCGAGTACGGCGTGAGCCCCGTGCTGATCGGCTCCTACAAGCGGAACGTATCGATCAAGCGCGTCAAGGACGTCGACGTGTTCGTGCGGCTCCCGGATGTCCCGAGCGATGTCACATCGAAGGACATCCTCGACCGGTTCTTCACGGTCCTGCATGCGGAGTTCGGCACAGACTCCGATGGACATCGCAGGACGAAGCGTCAGGACCGGAGCCTGCAGGTCTCGTTCCCCGAGTACGACCTGTACGTCGATGCCGTCCCTGCGCGTCCGCACTGGGACGGAGAGTCTTGGGAGATCCCGCAGAAGGGTGACGTGGACACGTGGGTGCGCACCAATCCCGAGACACTGACCTCCCTGTCGAGCGAGATGAACGCAGCCCACGACGCCTACTATGTCCCGACGGTCAAGCTGCTGCGCCAGACCCGCCGTTCCCTCCTCGGCCTTAAGAAGCCAGGTGGCTTCTTCATCGAGGTGGCGACGTATCAAGCGTTCGCATCAGGTCTGGTGTCGGGCAACGATCAGGCCGAGTACTACGTTTCCGCTCTCGACGAGGTCAGCAAGATCATCGACGGCTTCGTCAGCTACGGCGTCGGGGTGAACGACCCCACGCTGTCTGGGCACACGATCAGCATTCGCGCGACCGACGACGAGCTGGATGCGGCGAGGACTCGCTTCGCCGACGCGGCGGAGTCAGCACGTGGCGCGCTTGAGGAGAATGACGAGGGCAAGGCAGCACTGGCCTTTCAGAAGCTGCTGGGCAAGAACGGCGATGACGAAAGCGTGTTCCCGATGCCCCCAGGATTCAACGACAACGGCACGAAGCGCGAGTCGGCGATCTCGGCCGGAGCGCGGGTGGTCCCGGCAGGGACGAGGACTTTCGGGTGACCGCTGCCGAGTACAACGACTACGTCGACTACTCACGCCAGCACTTCGAGGAAGGCCTGATCCGCGCAGGCTTCACCGAAAGCGACGCCGGATGGCGAGGCCCAGTTGCTCATTCCGGCAAGACCACCGACGTGCTGATCACGCTGCGTTCCAGGTTCCCATTCCAGCCGCCCCGCGTCACCCCGGCCAGCCCCGATTCCGTCGCGTGGTCCTGGCACCGAGAGCTCGACGGTTCGCTATGCCTGGTCGCCGAGGACGATCACGAGGGCCTGTGGTGGACGGAGGCTCCTGCGTTCCTTGAACACGTCGCCGCCTGGTTCGACCAAGCGGACTCCGGCTGGCCGGGTGACCGACCCGACCTCGATCTCGACCGCTACTTCAAACCGTCTGAGGATGAACGGCTGTACCTCTACGACGACCTGACCCGGTATCCAGGCGGGTTCGTTCGGTTTCGACCGGCCATGAACAACACGATGCGGATCGCTGGCGGCACCAAGCCAGCGAAGTCGAAGTCCTCGAAGCACACCAAAGGTCGCTTCGGATACGTCGCCGACCTCGGCGACGTACACGTGCCACCAAGAACATGGGACGACATCTCCGCACGGATCAATCCCAGCGTCGACTTGGACCGTAGGGTTCGTAACCACTCGATCGACGTCGTAGTACTAATCTACCGTCGTGGCTTGCACAACGGCGCGATCACGCTCGAAGTATGGCCAACCGTCGGCGGCAGCATCGCGGTTAGACGCCTGCGCTCAGGGGCCGACACCGACGCCGCCAGGACGGCGCGCGCGGGTCTTCTCGCCCCCGAACTCCGCGGATGCCGCGTCGCCGTCATCGGTGTCGGAGCCCTCGGCTCATTCGTCGCCGACATGCTCGTGCGTTCCGGTATCCGCCATCTCACGCTCATCGACAGCGACGTCGTCATGCCAGGGAACCTCGTCCGTCACCTCGTCGGCCCTGAATCCATAGGACTGTCGAAGGTCGAGGCGGTCAAGCAGCACCTGGTCGCTCGCGGCGACATCGCAGCCACAGACATCACGCAGATAGACGAAACTCTCACCTCGGGCGACATAGCCGCCGATCTGCTCAACAGCCACGATCTCGTGGTGAACGCCACCGCTGACTTCGCCACCACCGCACTCCTCCACGTCACTGCGCAGACGCTCTCCAAGCGAATCGTCTCGGCGACGATCCAGAACGACGGCGAAAGCTACCGAATCGATCTGCTGCCACCGATCGATGGGGCGGAACTACTGCCTCGGACATCCGTTGGCGCGCATCAGTCCGTGCCAGAAGTGTTCGAAGCCGGGTGTGGCAGCCCGGTCTCCCCGACGCCGCCAAACGCAGTGATCGAGGCAGCCGCAGCGACGGTCCGCCACGTCATCGGGTTGCTCGCCGGCCGCCCCGTTAACGTCGCCGGAGAAGTGCGAGATCTCTCAATCAGCGCCGCAGGGAGGCCCCAGTGACTCGACCATCACCGAACATCGATGTGCATGCAGAAGCCCAGGAGGCTATCGCGTCCGAGACTGCGAGACGTCTCCCCCTGGAGGCTGGCGGCATCCTCCTCGGATACCGAGAAGACAGTAACGTCGTAGTCACCCATGCCCTGGGCATCGGCAGTGGCGAGGCGACAACAGACAGGTATGTTCGCGACGACGTCCGCGCGAACGAGCGCCTCGAGGAGTTCCTGGCACCACGAGCAGCCGATGACCCGATCGGCTACGTCGGCGAATGGCACAGCCATCCCGTTCCATCCGTCCCCAGTCCGATCGACATCGCTGCCATCCGCGCGGCAGCCAAAGGCGGCGATGGCCCACTTGCATTGCTCGTCTACTCGTCTGGCGCTGCAGGCAAGTTCCACGGTCTCATTGCCCGACGCCAACGGCTTGGCCGTACTGCGACACGCACAGCGTCGGTCTCAGTCCCCACCTCACGGTTCGAGCCACTGGGTCCGCTGCCATCGGGCGCTGTGCGAGGCGACGGCCCCGTGTTCATCTCGTACCGCCAATGGGACGGCTCGTCGCAGGCGGAGTCGCTAGAGAACCTGCTTCGGGCCGCGGGGCTCGTGGTGTGGAGGGACCGCACCGACCTGCGGCCAGGAACGACAACTGACCGCCTCGAACAGGCGCTGACCGCCGGTCTCTCTGCAGGCGTCCTCATCGTGACAGAGGACATCGTCGACAGCGAGATCGTCCGCGAACGTGAACTGCCTCGGCTACTCCAGCTCGATGAGGATCCCGCGTTCAGCCTCTGCATCGCCAACACTGTCGCCCGGGAAGAAAGCGACTCGAAGTGCGACTACGACGCCCCGGACCGGCTCCTGAGGGTCGCGCCGGCACGCACTCTGGCCGACAAGAAGCAGGTCAACATGCTCGATTCGTCCGGGGAGATCGAGATCGTGCGCGATCTCCTCATGCACCGCATCGAACAACGCAAACCCGCAATCCGCCAAGAGGGACGGGATTTCACGATTCGTGTGCAGAGCCGTCCCGCCTCGTTCGCGAGCGATGCAGATGAGGAGGACATGCACATCCGAATCAAACCTCCCAGCGACGGCCGTCTCCCTTCCCCCGAGGGGCTCGAATACCTGCGACGAACTCTCCCGTTGACCAGCGACGCCGTGTATGCGGCAAAATCGCCGCGCATCCGCATCTCGGGTGGGGCTCACCTGTCAGTCGGACTCGCTCTGGGGGCAGCGCTACCAGAGACCAAGTTCGGCAACCTCGTGGTGGTGGACGTTCAGGGCAACGCCTGGGAATCCAGGATCTCCGAAGACGACCCGGACACCACCCGGCTGATGGCCGAGGGAGTCGCCCCAGAGCGCGGGCAAGGTGCAGCGAAACCAGAAAGGGTGGCGATCTTCGTGACCCTCACACCGGAGCCGGATCGCACAGCGTTCGACCGACTTGTCAATGACGACGCCGAAGGATTCTCCGAAGTGGAGATCCTCTCGGCCGAAGGGTCCGAACGCATCGACCCGCGCGAGGCAGCTCGTCTCAGCATCAACGTCACGCAACGGATCCGACAACTGTCAGCCCGCCACGGACGTGCCGAGGTACATCTCGCCTTTCACGGACCATTCACGATGGCCGTGCTCCTCGGTCGCCACCTGAACACCCTCCGAACCGTCGTCTATGAGTGGGACGGCGACACATCGCGCGGCCCCTCCTACAAACCGATACTCGCCCTCGAACCAGGCACGACGGCCGGACCGATCACTGACGTGCTCGTGTGTCGCGATTCTCCGGCCGAACTGCCCTCGGCACCGAACGAAGACGCGAGCTAATAGTTCTCGTTCATCACTGTGCGGATGGACCGAACACGATGAGGAGGGGCCCATGCACGCGATCAGCGCCAGCGAAGCCGGCAGGATGCTGCCCTCACTCATCGAGCGGATGGTCGACGACCGCGACGCCGTCGAAATCGTCACCGACGGGGGCAACGTCGCGCTCTTGCCCGCCGACGAGTATGCGGCCTGGCAGGAGATCGCATACCTGCTCCGGTCCCCGGCCAGCGCCCGACGGCTGCTCGCCCCCGACGACCGCTCCGGCCCGCGACAGGAAGGGAGCTGAGCCGTGGACGACCATGTGGTCACGCCGATGAGCTCGATGACTCCGGAGAACTGGGCGGCTGTCATCGTCAAGAGACCAGGAATGTACCTCGGCGGGGTGTCATTCGAGCGGGCCGTCGGCTTCGTCCGCGGCCTCGAGCACCCGCTCGTTATTCGGTGCCTGACCCAGGACGACGTCTCGGCCCTGCCGACGAGCCGGCATTCCGATCTGCTGGCGCAGGGTGACCTCAGCGACGCCGGGGCGATCAAGAGACTTGAGCCGCTGCTGGTCGAGCTATTCAAGGCGCTCGACGAGAGTCCCTGAGCGCAGCCGCCGTCAGGCAGCGACTCAGGGAGAGCGTCCCGACCGGCGCTCACCCGGAAGTGCCAGGGCCCGATCAGCAGCCGCCGCGATTAGTTGGACCCGCGCGCTGGACGCACACGGTGACACGCACTCGCGTCGGCTGAGGGCGATCGCAACGTGGC
The DNA here is from genome assembly GCA_044222225.1 of Mycobacteriaceae bacterium. Lineage (GTDB taxonomy): Bacteria > Actinomycetota > Actinomycetes > Mycobacteriales > Mycobacteriaceae > JBGANR01. The sequence goes on along the minus strand of JBGANR010000001.1, from coordinate 51,450 downwards.
TCTTGAGCACTTGTGCATGACCCGAGTCAGGCCCTCACGCAGCACCCTTTCGATACGTCGCTTTGAATACGACTTCGGCGAGCCACTGTTTGAAGCTGCCGTTGTCCTGGAACTCCTTGAAGAGTTGGGTGTCGTCGGCGATAAGGCGCAGCATCACTTGACTGAGCGCGCGGTCGCTCTCGACGCGGGCATTCACGGGATCGTCGTTCGCCTGTGCGTTCCTGTAGGCCTCGTCTTCGGCCACGAGCCTCGGGATCTCCTCCGTGATGAACCGCTCGACACGGTCGGCATCGTTCCACTCGATATTGCCGAAATGGTCGTTGAAGCTCCGCACGATCGCCGAGAGCCGCTCGAGCTCTGGGTCGGCGCGATGCCCACCACCGGCGGCGGGGACCGGAGCGAGGGCACCGTCTTCGTCATCGAGCACGATCCTCATCGCGTTCTGTTTCTCGGCACGGTAGGATTCGAGGTCGATGTTCTCCAGGATGCCGGCAGAGAGGTCTTCCTCCTTGGGAGCTGGCAGCTTCGGCACGAGGTGGTCGAGGAAGATCGATCGCTTCTCCCATTCCCGGCTTCCGTACGGGAGGACGGTAGACAGGAAGTTGTAGGTCCGCAGGAACGCCTTCGCATCTCCCTTGAACGACACCTGGTCATCTTCATCGGGAAGCTCGATATACTCAGCGACGCTGGTATCGAGCAGCGGATCGAGCAGATCGCGACTCTCGCCGGCCAGGTAGCGCGTGACGAACTCGTCGACCTGCTCGGGCGTATAGATACCGAACGCATCGAGGTCGTTGACGAGGTCGTGCAGTTTGTTCGCGTCTGTCTCTTCTGCGAGCACCGTGGTGCGGTAGTACGGCTCGAACGCTCGCTGGATCTCGTCGGCGTCGTTGGCGAAGTCGAGCACGAAGGTATCGTGCTTCGCGGGGTGCGCCCGGTTGAGCCGCGACAGCGTCTGCACGGCCAGGACTCCCGAGAGCGTCTTGTCGACGTACATCGTGTGCAAGAGCGGTTCGTCGTAGCCCGTCTGGAACTTGTTCGCGACGACCAGAATGCGGTACGGGTCGGTCTTGACATGTTCGGCGATCGCGTTCGAAGGGAACCCGTTCAGGCTCGCCTCGGTGACCTTGATGCCCTTGTACTCGTGTTCGCCGGAGAACGCGACGATCACCTGGTACGGACTCTTGCGTGCAGCAAGTGCATCTCGAAGCGCGTGGAAGTACTCGATGCAGCGCGCGATCGAAGCGGTGACGACCATCGCACGGGCCTGGCCCGCGATCTTGCGCTTCGCCACCACCTGAGTGTGGAAGTGCTCGATCATGATGGAGGCCTTCTGGGCGATCGCGTGCTCGTTGCCCTCGACGTAGGCGCGGAGCTTCTTCGACGCCCGCTTTGCGTCGAACTCGGGATCGTCCTCGACCGTCTTCATCAGCTTGTAGTAGCTACCGACCGGCGTGTAATTACCGAGCACGTCGACGATGAAGCCCTCTTGAATCGCCTGCTTCATCGTGTATGAGTGGAACGGTCGGTGCCCGATCCCACCTTCGGGGTTGGGGAACGGTTCGCCGAACATCTCGAGAGTCTTGTTCTTCGGCGTGGCGGTGAACGCGAAGTAGCTCGCGTTCGACAGGAGCTTCTTGCTCTCGATGATCCGGTTGATCCGGTCTTCAACGGTTTCGTCTTCACTGGCGTCGGTACCCGAGAGCGCGTGCGAAACGGCTGCGGACGTCTTCGACCCTTGGGATGAATGCGCCTCGTCGATGACGATGGCGAACGTGCGGTCTCGATGGTCCGCGCCGATGTCGTCCAGGATGTAGGGGAACTTCTGCACGGTGGTGATGATGACCTTCTTGCCCGCGGTGATCGCGCGCCGTAGGTCACCGGATCGGTCGGCGTGGACGACGATCGAACCCACTTGCAGGAACGATTTGATCGTCTGGGTGAGCTGGTTGTCAAGGATAATGCGGTCGGTCACGACGATGATCGAGTCGAAGGCGATACGACCGTAGTGCGTTGCTTCCGTCAGCTGGTGAGTCAGCCACGCGATCGAGTTCGACTTGCCGCTGCCGGCTGAGTGCTGAATCAGGTAGCGGTGGCCTGCACCGTTCGCCTCGACATCAGCGAGGAGTCGGCGGACGACATCGAGCTGGTGATAACGGGGGAAGATCGCCTTGGACACCTTCTTCCCCGTCTTCGGATTCTTCTCGACAACGACCTGGGCGTAGTTCTCGATGATCCCTGCCAGACTTTGAGGGGCGAGCACTCGTCGCCACAGGTAGTCGGTCATGACCCCGCCGGGGTTCGGTGGGTTGCCCGCGCCGTCGTTGAAGCCTTGATCGAAGGGGAGGAACCACGACGACGCACCTTTGAGGTCGGTGCAGAACCGCGCGCGCTGATCGTCGAGTGCGAAGTGTGCGATTGTCCGCCCGAACGCGAACAGCGGCTCGCGGGGGTCACGGTCGCGCTGGTATTGCTGCACTGCGTCTTCGACGGTCTGGTTCGTTATGTTGTTCTTCAACTCGAAGGTGAACACCGGCAAACCGTTGACGAAGGCGACGAGGTCCACGGCGTCGCCGGTGTTGCTGACGCTGTAGTGCACCTGCCGCGTGATCACGAACCGGTTCGCGTCGAATAGCGTCGCTGCCTTCGCGTTCCCTTCTACGGGCGTCGGGTAGTACAGGTCAACGTGGTGTCCGAGGTGGTCGACGCCCTGCCGCAGCACGTGGACGATCCCGCGGCGGGTGATCTCCCCCTGTAGCCGCGACAGGAACTTGTGACGCGTGGGCGAGTCTGCCGCGAGACCGAGCGGGGCAACGAGGCGCGGCTGCGTTGCCCCAATGAACGCGGCGAAATCACCGAGATCGATGGCATACGACGCCACGTAGTCTGCCGGCGCACCCTCAACCCAGCCCTCATCGACCATCTGGTCGACGATGAGGGCTTCCAAGCTCTCCTCGTTGAGACGCTGCATGCTCACTCCCCCCGCTTCTCGCCTGGGCCCCATTCCAGGGTGATCTTCAGTTCGTGCCCCCAGGCGTAGTCTCCGGTGAGCTTCTGCGCTTGGCCCAGCACAATGCTCGGCGCGACACCAAGTTCAGCGGCGAGATCGCGCACAGCCGCAATGTTCCGCTTCGCAGGGAGCCGATCGCGGTACTCATCTGGAACAAAGGTTCGGGAGGCGTAGGCGTCTGCCTCAGCTTCCAAACGATCATCAGCACCCTGCAAGAAGACAGTCTTATGGTCGTGCAGCAGGACGTGCCCAAGCTCGTGGAACAGCGTGAACCACAGCTGATCGTCCTTCTTGCCACGCACGGAAAGCTGCACAACCGGGCGACCGGCGATCCACCGGGTCGCGCCGTGCACTCCGAACCCTGGGATCGGCGGAATCAGACACAAGGCGACACCGACGTCACGCAGCAACGATTCGGCTTCCGCGATCGCGGCGACCGGACTCGTGCTCGCGGTGAGCGCACGTAGGTGAACGACGACGGATTCGAGCCCCTCCCGGTCGAAGTCGGGGAGTTCATCTACCCGAGCGTGCTGCTCGCCGAGCGCGAGCCAAGTCGCACGTTCGTAGGTTTTGTCACCGTCGAGCGCGGCCTTGCGATACGCGACCTTGGAGTGCACCCATGCGGCATCGAAGGCGTCTAGGTGGCCGATGCCAAGAATCGGCAACAGCTCGCGGACCGTTCCCGCTTTGTCGCGCGCAGCAGCCGTGATGAACTTCCATTTGCGCAGGTACGCCAGCGGGAACAACTTCGCCCGTTCATACTGTGCGGCCAGAGTCGCTTCTTCGGCAAGACGAGCCAGGTCTTCGCGGTACCCAGCCTCGAAGGAGTTCCACAGCCGTGCCGGAATGCCAGTCACCCGCTCGAGCCCGATCGCCAGCGTCGCCGACAAGGGAGCCTTGCCCGAGAGCAGCTCCGACACGTGCTTGGGAGTGACGCTAAGGCGACGCGCAAGCTCGGCTGCATTCAGCCCCTGGTCGTCGAGCCATTCCTGGATGTGCTCGCCAGGCGAAACAGCGTAGTTCGGTAGTGCGGTCATGGCGGGCTCCCTTCCTGGTGACGAGTTCAACGTTTGTGGTAGTCGACGATTTCGACGATGAGGACAGTGATGGCGCCTTCATCTGGCTGGGCAATGAGCCGCCAGTTCGCGGTCAGTCGGCCCGACCACTGCCCTGCACGGTCTCCAGTCAGCTGCTCCCACCTGCCGGCGAGGTACAGGAGATCGTCCAGCACAGTGGCGCGCCGCAGTTCGTTCAGACGTAGTCGCAGGGCCTTGGCCACCTGGGCACCGAGCTTGCGCTGCATGTGACGCTCGTCGGTGCACCGGCGTTCGAGCTCGTTGTCCACGTATCGCAACTCCATAGTGTTACCTAGATCGTAACACTCGAAGGACGGCAGGGGAAGTCGAGACTGTCAGGCATTGGCACCCTCGATGACCCCGGACAGCCCCTCGCGGGACTCGTCGGCGAGGTCGATCGCCGCCTCCGGCTCGTCAGGCAGACCGGCTGCAACCGCGCGCACATCAACCTGGCCCGTCACGACGTCGGCGACGAGTCGGGCTCGAAACTCCTGAAGGAGCTTGATCTCACGAGTCACCGTCGTCACCCGCGAGACGTGATCGACTTGTGCACGGCGCGCCTCACGGACAGCAGAATCTTGTCGCAAGAGAGGTGGACGTTGCATCCGCAAGCGGCTGACCTGGGACGCGTTAAGATTGGCCATCGTCGATCCAACGCTCAAGAGCTCAAGGCGCTCCTTGTTTTCCTTGGACGAGAACGCCATCCGGAAGTACTCAGGATTCCAAAGATCTCGACGCAGCCGAACGGTTAGGCTTCCGGTGCCGCACAACCACCCGACTTGCTCAGCGAGTACCACGGCGGAACGCCCCAGATCGCCTCGTCGCGCAAGAACGATATCGCCCGCTTCGAAACGATGGCGACGCAATTCCGCAGCTTTTGCCGCCGACACACCTATCGCGGGATCAGAAAATATTCCTGTCGGGCCAATGTGCGAAGGATTGATGACCGGAACGCCTTCAGATACGTATTCATCTGCGTGCAACTGGCTTCCAAATGGTCCAGTCTGCACCAACGAAGACGATTGACCAATCGAGATAGTCTCGTCGCCTTCCGTGACTGCAGTAACGATTGAGTGCTGGATCGACGCCGCAAGCTCGCCGAGTAACGAAACGAGGCGACGCTTGGCGGCGATGGCCTTGTCGATGCGGGCGTTCGCGTGGGCGAGGTACTTCACGATCGCCGCCTGCTCTTCGCATGTCGGCACAGGGAGTCGATCAACTGCGAGCGTCGCGTAGTCGATGTTCTGCCCTTCTCGGATTCCAGTGACGGATAGTGTCAGCGAGTCTACGAACGGCTTCGATTTGAAGAGGTAGGTGAGGTAATCCCGATACCCTTCGGAGTTTGCCGTCAAAACGGTGTAGGCCGGTGAGATGATCCCGCGGTGGTGACACCGCTCGATCCCGCCTTGGAAGGACCGCAGGCTGATCACAAAGTCTCCCACCTCGACGAGTTTGAGGAGGTGCAGATCCTTGGTTGCAGTCACCGTGCGCGTACCGTAGTCAGACTTCAGAATCACGCCTCGACTCTGGGTCGCGGCGAGGAGCGGCTCGTCCGGGTATCCCTTCTGGGAACGTTCGGCAAGGAGTGACTTGGTCCGCTGCGTGCGCCAGTGTGAGGGGAGTTCGCCGAGCCACGGGCTATCGTTCGGCGCATAGTGGTCGTATCGCGGCAGATTGCGAAACATCAGTCCTCACCAGCGATCTCGGCGATGAGGTCGTCGGTCTCGGCTTCGAGGGCGCGAATGTCGGCCTGGATCTCGACCAGTGTGCGCATCGGCGCGGGCTTGTAGAAGTGACGCGTGAAGGAGATCTCGTAACCGATCTTTGTCTTCGACTTGTCGATCCATGCATCCGGCGCATATGGCAGTACCTCACGACGGAAGAAGGCCTCTACACCATCGGCACAGTCGCCGACTGGCTCCGTCAAAGGGACCTGCTCGGTGTCGCGCAGTTCGGTGTCAGGCTCGTACTCGACGACGCGCGTTCGCCCGTCGATAACAGCTTCGTACCGGCCGTGCAGCGGGTCAGCGACAGCAGCGTATGGAAGCGCCTTCTTGATCACCGCCGGTGCAGCCTCGTCGCGCACCCCCTCTTCCTTGAGCTGCTTGATCTCCTTCGCTGAGTACACGCGGCTCGGATCTACGCCTTGGATACGAAGCGGACGCTCGACGGTGATCTTTCGGTAGCCGAAGTCGGCATCGTCGAACACCTTGGAGCGATCGGAGTCTTCGTACTGGTCGAATGCCATGTACGCTTCGAGCACCTTGTCGGCGTCAGTCGTTCTGAGTTCGACGCCCTTCTCCCCAAGGTTCTTTCGGAGCGGAGTGGACCAGCCGGTCGCGTCGATGAGCTGAACCTTGCCCTTACGGCGCTGCTCCTTGCGATTGGAGAGCACCCACACGTAGGTCGCGATCCCGGTGTTGTAGAACATCTTGAGAGGCAGCGCGACGATCGCCTCGAGCCAGTCGTTCTCGATGATCCAGCGACGTATGTTGCTCTCCCCCTGCCCCGCGTCACCGGTGAACAGCGAGGATCCGTTGTGGACGGAGGCGATCCGAGTTCCCAGCTCGGTCTCCTGCTTCATCTTGGAGATCAGGTTCGCCAGAAACATCAGCTGACCGTCACTACTGCGAGTGACGAGCGAATACTCGCTGTCGCCGTCGTGCGTGACGATGAAGCGAGGGTCGATGATCTTCTTCGCGCCGCCGAGTCGGTCCTGGTCGGTCTTCCAGCTCTTGCCATACGGCGGTTCCGTAGATGGTTTGAACGTGTTGCCGACCGGAGGTTCTGAGGCTGTCAGCGCACTGGACCATCCACGGCTTCGTCAGTCGTTGCCGTACTCGGGTTCCCAGTAGTCTCCGACGTCCGTCGTTGTCTCGAAATCTGCTGGCAACCCCAGCGCCTCGATGAGTTCGTATGAGTCGAGAATGAGGTGGCACTCGCTGCAACTGAAGTAGTCCGCACCGACGGTCAAGTCGACCCAAGCGTCGTAGTCGTCTTCCGAGACCTGCTCGTAGTGTGTTTCGGCATTGTCAACGTCCTCGCCCTCCACGAGTCCTGTTCCGTCACACGCCGGGCAAGTCGCCGAGGCTGAGTATCGCAGTCCCGCGGTCAAATACTTCGCTTGTCGAACCCATTCATCGAGTTCCGCTGCTCGCATCTGGCCAGACTTGAACTGCCCGAGCCTCTGACGCGCACGCTCGACGAGCATCTCCGCTCGGTGCTCGATGTTCTTCTGGTTCCGAGTCAGATGGCTCTCGACCTTGGACTCGTATTCGGAGCCGACGAAATCATCCATGTTCTTGTCGCAAGCATGGACGAGGATCCGCGCCTGTGCCCAATAGCGCGGCCACCAGGAATCTGGCGGGATGGGCGCGAAGGAGGCCGCAGCACCGTGCAGGTACTCGTTGCGCGCATTGGCGATCGCTTGGGCCTCCTTCTCGCTGAATGGCTTGAAGGCTTTCGCGCGGCGCGAGAACAGCGTCCTCGCTTGCACCGACGTGAACCGTGCCTCACCCTGAACGAGCCCGCTTGCGACGAGCAGATTGTGACCGTCTTCATTCGGAACAGCGATCAAAAGCGGGGACACTCGCGCAAGGGCAGCTTTCGCCAGCAACTCAAGCGCCAACGATGCCCACAGCGCTCGTTCGTCGAAGTCCCGCGGTTCGTCGTCATCCAGCGCATGGTTGATGAACAACTTGGCCTTGAGCCAGAGCGCATCGGGGTTCCATGGAGCTGTCATTCGCCTCTCCCAAATCTGAACGCGACCCGGCGCAGGACACGACCTTCGTCATCCGGTGACACCTGGGCACGAGCATGCAAGGTGATCCGGTTGTCGATCAGAAGCACCTCCTGGTTTGAATCCCATGTGTGGGCGTGGGCGTCATTCAGCGCGTCCTCGAAGAAGGTCGCGACTCGCCGTGCTCGTTGGTCGCAGGGTGTCATACATCCAGGGTCGTACCGGATTTGGCCGTGGCTCGCGGCGACCGCGTGACTCCTCCGACGGCCGGACGACACCAGGAACACGCCGTGCCGCAGTGCGGACCAGGGAACTGCCCGACCGAGTCGCGCCGTGGTGTTGGCAGCGGTCCAGAGGCGGGTGGCAGTCCGGTTGGGTGCTTGGGCCTGGAGTGCCACGATTTCCGGGGGTTGGGGTAGATGCGCCCCGTCGGTGTGGAGTGGCTGAGCTCCCAATCCGTACTGGGCGCTGAGCGACCTGGGATGCGCCGTGCGCGCTGGCACGGGGTACAGCTCGGACGCGGGCTCGTCGCCGAGTCGGGCAGGAACCTCGTGCCATCCCAGCGAGCGCGCAACCCCCCTCAATTCCTGCAGATCAGCCCTCGCTGTGACCCATCCATTCACCGCGGCCTCGGCCGCCAACTCATTCAGCGCCAGGCTCATCTCCTTGCCCTGACTTTCAGGGGTATCGGCAGATGGTCGAGGGCGGTCAGTTCCACGCGTGAGGCGGAGCGGACCCGTTTTCCATCGTCTGCACTCACGTAGGTGGTCTTCGCGTCGAATGCACGATCGTCGATGGCGACGAAAGAGTCGTGGGCCTCGCGGAGCGCGTCCGGCATATCCGAATCCTGGTAGAGCTGTTTCAGCGTCGCGCCGTTCTGGTCGGCCCTTGCGTCGTTGATAGACACCCAGGCGTTGGTCAGTTTCCCTTGGGGCCTTCTCACTTCGAGGAAATGAGAAGGCCACTCGTCTCGGCTACGTGGTCACGAGCTGCATCAACTCCGTGTAGTCCGTGACAACGTTGTATGTGACGTCCTGCCCGTTCTTCTTGTTGAGCGAGTCGAAGAACTTCCGGGCGCACTCGATCTTGGCGTTCTCGACTCCCTTGAGCTGCATGGTCGAGAGTGAGCCTTTCGTCTCGGCGACGAAGTACACGTGTTTGACGCTTCCCTCGGTGAACGCGATCGCCCAGTCGGGGTTGTAGTCACCGACCGGGGTCGGGATGAAAAAGCCCCGTGGGAGTTTCGCGTAGACCGCGACCTCGTTGCTGGAATCGATCTCGTCGACGAAGTCGCGTTCGACCTTGGAGTCGGTGACGACATAGTCGTAGATGTGCTTGCGCAGCTTGTCGCCGGCCTGTGTGAAGTCCTGCTTGGTCTGATTCTCGGTGAAGATCGCCGAGTCGAACCGGTCATCGAGGGTGTCGTAGGTCAGGTGCTCGACGATTACGGTGGCCTTCTGCTCGTTGACAAGCCGGGCGGTTTCGGTGATGAACTGTTCCGGGTTGAGCCGGAACTTCGCGAATGTTGCCGGCGTGACCCCACCCAGGATGGCGGCGACGGTGCGTCGGGTGAGTTGGGTTTTCTCGGTGATCTCGCCGAGGAGGTCGTACTTCACCTGTGAGCCGGCGGTGACCGTCTCGGTGTGAGTCCGTGTGCGAGTTTGGTCGAATCCGGCCGTGTTGGTGAGGTCCTCGGCGTCGAGGGCGTCCTTCTGCTGTCCTTCGATGAGGACGTACTGCATCGCGGCCACGTTGAGGTGGGTGTCGATCGCCTGAATGCACTTGCGGATCAACTCGTTCGAGTCGAACTCGACCTGGTAGACCGCCTTGTGGTTGATCCGACCCCAGAGTGCCTGGAACTCCTTCTTCGCGAAGTTGGCCTCGTTGAGCGGGATCTTCTTCGGCTTGCGGCCGTCCTCGCCGATCACCTTCACATCGAGATACAGCGCATCCACGAGCGGCCACACGGAATCGATGACCGGCCGCAGCACATCCGAAGTGGGTTCCGCGAGCGTGCCGGTTTCCTTGGCCTGCTTGTACGTCTCGGAGACCGTGTCGTCATCGTTGAGGTAGTCGTTCTTGATCAGGTACTTGTACAGCGCCTGCGCGAGCGCCTCCTCCACAACGGATTCGCCGCTGGGAGTCTGGATGGTTTTGCCTGTGAAGAACTTCACGCTTGCCTTGCGCGGCCGTGCCGCCAACGAGTCGGCGATCTCCTTCTGGAGTCCGGTCACGAAGTCGGTGTAGGACTCGTCGGTGACGACGGTCAGTTCGTTGATGTCATGCACGACGGCGGGGTTGTCCATGCGTTCGCCGTGCTGGTCGACCGCCAACCGCAGACCTCGGCCGATCTCTTGACGGCGGGAGACCGTGTTGTCGCTCTTCTTGAGCATCCCCATTACGAACACGTTGGGGTTGTCCCAACCCTCACGCAGCGCGGAGTGTGAGAAGATGAACCGCACCGGTTCCTCGAACGACAGCAGGCGTTCCTTGTTCTTGAGGATCAGATCGTAGGCGTCGGTGTCGGTAGACTGGCCCTTGTCGTCGCCCCGTCCACTGACCTTGCCGTCGACCTGCCGCTTGGACTTCTTGTCGATGGAAAAGTAGCCCTCGTGTACCTTGCGGGTCTCGTCGCGGAGCAGGTATTCCTGGTGCGCGGCGGTCGACTCGTCAAGGGCGAGTTCACCGAGCACGTCGTCGCGGATCGTCTCGTATTCTTCCTCGAAGATGCGGGCATAATCGCCGAGGGTGTCCTCGCGGTCGTAGTCGCGGTACTTGGCGACCTCGTCGATGAAGAACAGCGAGAGCACCTTGATCCCCCGGCTGAACAGTTCACGTTCCTTGTCCAGGTGGGCGCGGATGACTTCCCGGATCTGGATGCGCCGCTTGGTTTCCTCGGTCACGTCACGGTCGGCGAGCTGACCGGCGATGATGACGTCACCGTTGCTGAGTTCGATGACATCGCGGTTGGCGTCGATATCGGTGACGACGAGCGCTCGGCCATCCGGTCTGTACGCTTCGAGACCGTTCGAGAGGACGTGAAGATTCGTCCCCTTTTCCACCCGCTTGACCTGGCGGGTGATTGGACCACTCTTGGTCTGTACTTCGATCTCGACCCGGGCACGTGGTGTGGCGCCCTTGGCGATCTCGATGGCGTCGAGGTACAGGTAGGCGGTCGAGCCGGCGAGCCCTTTGACCGTGATGCCGCGGACGGCGATCTTCTTGACCAACTTCTGGTTGTACGCGTCGAGGGCGTCCAGACGGTGAACCTTGGTGTGCTCGACCTTATGGGTGGCCGAGTAACCCAGCACCATCAGCGCGTTGAACTCCGCCAGGGATGCGAGGGACTTGTCCGCGCCGATCTTCTGGGGCTCGTCGATGATCACGATCGGCCGGTTGGCCTTGATCACGTCGATCGGCCGGCGGGACTGGAAATCGTCGAGCACATCGTAGATACGGCGGTTGTCCTTGCCGGACGAGTTGAACGCCTGGATGTTGATGATCATCACCTGAACACCGGCATCGGAGCTGAACCGCTCCACCTCGTGCAGCTGCGACGAGTTGTAGATGAACGAGCGCGGCTTCGTTCCGTACAGCTGCTGGAAATGCTCGGCAGTCACATCGAAGGACTTCTTCACACCTTCACGGATCGCAACCGACGGGACGACGATGATGTACTTCGACCAGCCGAACCGCTTGTGCAGCTCCATGATCGTCTTGATGTAGACGTAGGTCTTGCCGGTGCCGGTCTCCATCTCAACGTCGAGATTCGGTGCTCCCGGCGCTGCTTTGCTGTCCACCAGCTTCGGCGCCAACGGCAGGTTCCGGGACCGCTGCACCCTGTGGGTGTTCTCAAGCAGTTGCGCACCGGTGAGTACGATCTCCGCGTTCCGCAGGCCGGAGTCCGGGCTTTCGCTGGTTTCGAACAGTCCCGGGTTGGCGACCGGTTTCACGCGGCCGGGGTCGATCCGATACGAGATACCGTCGTGCTTGGGCTGCCCGGCGAACACCTCGACCACCGAGTCGACGGCGTCGGTTTGATACTGATGAACCTTGAACTGAAGCTTCATCGTGGTCAGATCGCCTTCACATCGGTGGCCGGTGAGGCCTCGCGGAAGATCTGCTCTGCGTTGATGCGGGCGGCATCCGAGGCGAAGGACGAATCGCGGAATACTGCGCGCAAGGGTTCACGCTCAGCGATGATGCGCACCAATTCGGGGCTGACCGCCGAGTCGAAGCACGCGATCAGGGCGCCGTCCTCGACCACGAAGATCTCCTGACCGTCGATCTGCTCGACGGCGATCGACATCGTGAGATCAAGGCCCCAGTCGAGCATCACCTGGAAGAGCAAGTCTTCGCCCGAACGGTCCGGCTTCACGCTTCCTTCCAGGTTCGAGAGGTCGAGCTGATCGGTCTCATCGGGAGATCGGAGAACATCTGCCATATTGGTTGTGTCGAGCTTTAACGTGCGGAACCCAAGATCCAGTTTCTCGGATGCCGATCCTGCACCACGGGTCACCGCCGCGCCGGCTCTGCGAATACGCTCACGCGAAATCTGCGCAATATTGGCGTAGCCAGATTTCGCTGCGGCGGAGTCTTCATCAACCTTCTCGTCAAGTTGGATCAGAATGAACCGCCTGGTGCCTCCATCCTCCGCATTGGCAGACATCACAGCATGTGCAGTCGTTGAGCTTCCAGCGAAGAAGTCGAGAATCAGATCGTCCTTCGAATCCGAGGAAGCCTGCTCAATCAAGAACTTGATTAGTTCAATCGGCTTGGGAAAATCGAATATTCCCCCGCCGAGAATCTCATTTACCTCTCTGGTTCCGTTGGCCGTTGACCAGCGCTGGAGAACTGATGTAGCGCTCTTGAATGGACTTGACATTTCGTTCACGAAGAGCTTGTGCCGCGGGCGACCAGAAGGGTCGCTCGGCCACAGAATCCGTCCTTCGGCAATCTTTGTTGCCATAGTGGACGGGTCGTATCGCCACCCCTTATGTGGAGGAGGGTAGGCCTGTCCCGTGTCCGGATTCACAATGTCGTAGTGAAGGTTGGGGCGGCGGTCAGCGGTCGCAAGCCCGGTGAGATCAGCACTACGCCATGGCCCTCGCGCGTCGTTGTCGGGGTTGCTGAACTTCCCCATGTCTTTTCCGACTCCAACGAAGCGCCCGGTTTCGCTTCGTCGGTAGGCAACGATGTACTCATGGTCGGTGGAAAGTCCCGTCTTCGAGCGGGTGTCCTCGCTTACTCGGGACTTCCACACCAGTTGGCCGACGAAATTCTCGGTGCCAAGAACTTCGTCGCATAACCGACGCAGGTTCGGTGCTTCAGCGTCATCAATCGACACAAAGATTAGCCCGTCATCAGACAAAAGATTCCGAGCAAGCTTCAGCCTCGGATACATCATACTCAGCCAGTCCGAGTGAAACCGTCCGTTGGATTCGGTATTCGCCACCAGCTTTACGCCCGAGTCGTCTGCCTGCCCGGAACGCGTGAGGTATTCCTGCGTGCTCTCAGCAAAGTCGTCTTCGTAGACGAAGTCATTGCCTGTGTTGTACGGCGGGTCGATGTAGATCAGCTTGACCTGGCCCAGATACGACTCCTGCAGCAACTTGAGTGCGCCGAGGTTGTCGCCCTCGATGAAGAGGTTCTTCGTGGCGTCGAAGTCGACGGACTCTTCGCGGACAGGGCGGAGGGTCTTTGCGATGGGCGCGTTGGCAGCGAACGCGGCGGCGCGCTTGCCAGGCCAGTCGAGCTGGTAACGCTCCTGCGGGCCCTCGACGACGTGATCGGACAGTTCCTGGCGGAGCAGGTCGAAGTCGATGGCCTTCTTCGGGTTTCCATCGGCGTCGAGGGTCTCTGTGACGACGCTGGGGAACAACTCGGCGAGCTGGTCGATGTTGGTGGCGGTCAGGTCGGGCGATGTCATGCGCAGCTTCTCCACGGGTTTGCTCTGCCTACCTTTCGACCAACACGGTCAGTTCTGCTAGCTTCGTCTTCAATGCGCGCCGCAATTCGACCTTGCGGTTGAACTGGGGTTCGGTGCGGAGTTTGCGTTCCAGCGCGGCGATCTCACGTTCGAGCTTGCGCACCGTCTCCAGTCTGGCTGCGACCTCTGACACGTCTTCGCCCGGTCGCGCCACCACAGGTGTCAGCGGATCCAAGAGCGCGGTGTAGAGGGTGGGCAGGGTAATCGCGGCCGGCAATGGCTGTCGGGTGGTGTGGGCCGGCTGCCAGCTGGTGCTGTAGTAGGCACTGAGCTTCGGATTTCCGGCGCCGAGTTGTTTGTGCGCGGCAACCATCCGAATGTTCTTGGCGTCTCCGTGCCCCCGATTGACTTCGAAGATGAGGGGGAACGGGATGGCCTTGTCAATCGCGGTCAACACCTGGTCGGAAACATCGGCGCCCTTGGCGTCGATCTCGAAGACCTGAATCTCGGGGACAGCCGCACTGCCGGCCAGGTTGACTGTGCTCTCGGCGAGTTTGTACGCCCAGGTGATGCGCTGCACCTCGGTGACGAACTTGTCGCGCACCGCGGCGGGAACGGTCCCGTGCGCGTAGAACTTCTCCTTCGGCACACGGCTGCCGAACTTCGCGGCGGCCGGCCACCGATACAGCAGGTTCGTCGTAAGGTCACCCATCGGCGGACACGCTCGCCCCTGTGTCGACGACGGCGATGAACGCGATCAGTTCGAAGTCGTCGAGGCCGGCGATGGTTTGGATGAGTGCTGTGGTGTGGCCTCCGGTGAACAGACTGTCGATGTCGCGTTCCTCGGTGACGTCGATCATCGAGTGGATCGCATCGGTGAGCAGCTGCGAGTACCGACCCATGTCCGTACCCTCCCCGGTGGCCTCGTTGAAGGCGCGGACGACGTCGGCGACGGGCTGGTCGTAGGGCCGGCATCCGACGCGGAGAAGGTCGAGCAGGTGCTTGGCCTCGGTGTGGTCGGCGATGACGGTGCCGTCGTCGTCGAGGTAGACGAGATAGTGCGGGTGCAGGCGGTTTCCTCGGTTGATGTTCTCGTCGGCATTGATGTTGCGCAACGCGAAGATCACACCGGGTTCGAGTCCTTTGGCAGGGTCGGCGGGGACGACGGCGTGCAGGCCCTTCGGTGTGGCCGCGAGGTCACCGTACTCCTTCAGATAACCGAGAAGGTCCATGCGGAAGTCGTTGAGGCCGAGGTCTGTGATGGAGACGCCGGTGCGGACGTCCTCGAGTTCGATGACATCGTCTTGGAGTTTGCGGAGCTGTTCCTTGCGGAATGCGGCATCGCTGTCTTCGAGGGTGAGGACGTTGTCGTCGGCGGTGCCGGCGAGGTCCGCGATGACCATGCGGTTCTCGACGCGTTCTTTGAGGTTGATGTACTCGTCGAGGGAGATGTCGGGCCAGAAGTTGACCAGCTGGATTTGGGTGTTGGTCGAGCCGATGCGGTCGATGCGGCCGAACCGCTGGACGATCCGCACCGGGTTCCAGTGGATGTCGTAGTTGATCAGGTAGTCGCAGTCCTGCAGGTTCTGTCCCTCACTGATCACGTCGGTGCCGATGAGGACGTCGATATCTCGTGTTTCCTTCGGCATCACGAGATGACGCTGCTTCGATCGGGGCGAGAACAGTGACATGACCTGCTGGAAGTCGAACCCGGTACCCAGGGTCGTCTTCGCACCGTGGCCACCGCCGGTGATCAGTGCCGTCTCCAATCCTGCCGCGGCGAGACCGGGTGCGAGTTCGCTATAGAGGTAGTTCGCGGTGTCGGCAAACGCCGAGAACACCAGGACCTTGCGGTTGTCAGGATTGATCGGGTGCGCTGCCTTGTGCGCGATGAGCTGCTTGAGTGCGTGGAGCTTGCGATCGTGCTCCGGGGTGACCTTGCGCATCTCGCCGAGGAGGATCTGAAGGGTCGTGCGGTCGTTCCACAGATCCCGACGCCAGGACTCGAGGTCGATGTCGTCGAGGTCGATCTTGATGTTCTTCCCGAAGGTGAGCGCTTCCAGATTCGCGTCGTCTTCGTCATCTACATCAAGATCGAGATCCGACAGGTCGGAACCGAGTTCGGAGACCGGGCTCGTGTGAGAGCCGAGCAGACCCAGCGTCCGATCCACGGTGTGTTCGATCTTCGACAGAGTCAGCCGAAAGGCATCGACCGAGCTCTCCAACCGCTTGAGCAGGTTGACGGTCATGAGCTTCTTGAGGCCCTGCTCACGCCCTTGCTGCCCGAGGTTGGATCGCGCGTTGCCGGCGGTGACGTTGTAGAGGTCCTCGTACTTGCCGATCCGACTGGGGAAGACGTAGGCCAGTGGTGTGTAGACCGCGAGGGTGAGTGCCTGGAGTTGCTCGAAGATTTTGTTGAAGCTCGGAACATCGGGCAGATCAGTGAGCGGTTCGCGGATCGACTTCGGCGGGAGCCGATCAGGGAACGCTCCGATCGCGGTGGTGTCGTAGAACGCCTGAATGTGTTTGCGGGAGCGGGCGATCGTCACGGCATCGAGGAGTTCGAAGAAGTCGAAGTCGAGCATCTGGAGGATGCGATCGGACGTGCGGTCCTGCGGGTCGAGCTTGGACCACTCGTTGAAGACGGTCTGCGCGTCTTTGAAGACCTTCTCGACGGTGGTCGAAATGTTCAGGTGCTGTGAGAGGTTCTCGGACTCACCCTCGTAGGCGAGCTGGAGCTGGTTCTTCAGATCGTTGAACCGGTTGTTTACCGGGGTGGCCGAGAGCATCAGGACCTTGGTCTTCACGCCCTCACGGATGACCTGACGCATGAGCCGCTGGTAGCGGGACTCCTTTTCCTCGGCGTAGTCGGCATTGCGGAAGTTGTGGGACTCGTCGATCACGACCAGGTCGTAGTTGCCCCAGTTGATCCGATCCAGCCGCAGCCCCATCGACTCTCCGCGGGTGCGGGACAGGTCGGTGTGGGCGAGCACGTCGTAGTTGAAGCGGTCGCCGGCGAAGATGTTGGTGGTCAGGTTCGCGTTGTAGTTCGTCCAGTTCTCGGCGAGCTTCTTCGGGCACAGCACGAGTACCGACTTGTTGCGCAGCTCGTAGTACTTGATCACCGCCAGAGCGGTAAACGTCTTACCCAGGCCCACGCTGTCGGCGAGGATGCAGCCGTGGTAGGTCTCGAGCTTGTTGATGATCCCGGTTGCTGCATCGCGCTGGAAGTTGTACAGGCTGTTCCAGACCTTGGTGTTCTGGTAGCCGGTCCGATCGTTCGGCAGGACGTCTTCGCTGATGTCGTCGAGGAACTCGGCGAACAGGTTGTAGAGGATCAGGAAGTAGATCCGGGCCGGCGAGTTCTCCGCATACACGCTCGCGATGTGGTCGTGCACGGCCTGGGTGACATCGTCGAGTTGGTCCGGGTTGTTCCAGATCTGGTCGAAGATGCCGAGGAACTGCCCCGTCTCGGGTGCGCCCTCGAACTTGGTGACCATGTTCGACACCGCCGGTCCCCGTTCGTAGCCGAGGTCCGTGGTGGTGAAGCCCTGGATCGGGAAGTAGACGGCAGCATCGTCGACAGCGGCGAGCGGCTGCATCGGACTGCTGGTGGCGTTCGACCGGAACGTCACCTTCCGTCGTACCCAGTCAGCGCATTCCTTGGCGATCGCACGCTGGGTGAGCTTGTTCCGCAACCGGATCTCGAACTCCGAGCCGTAGAGGCTCGACTCGGCCTGCCCACCTGGGATGAAGAACTCGCGACGCTCCTTGCGGAGCTTGTCCGTCACCTTCTCCGTCACGAACGACGGCGTGGTGAAGATGAACTGAAGTTCGGAGACCTGCTCAAGCTCCTTGCGCAGGGCCTCGAACGCGAAGATCGAAAAGGTCGACGCAGCGATGCGCACCTTCGTTCCAGGTGTGATCTCGCCCCGGAGGTCGTCGCCGAGCAGATCGTTGACGTTGTCGATGATCCGCACGTCAGTCCTCCACAGTGTCGGGGCTGGTGGCGGCTCCGCCGCTTCGCACCCAGGAATCGATCTCGCTGGTCTGAAACTTCCACAGGCGGCCAACCTTGTGGGCCGGCATTCCCTTGTCCGCAATCCAGGCGTAGACGGTGTCCTTGGTGACACCGAGATGGGCAGCGATGTCATCGGCGGATAGCCACGGCTCCGTCACTGCTACCCCTCCGAATCATCGACCGATGATGTATCAGTCTCTCGGGACTTTACCCGGTTTAACCCTGTGAGGCCGGTTTTAACCGAATATGGTCGGCTTCAGGCGGGGCTGCTGCACGATCTTGGCGGCAGCATCGACCTGCAGTAGCCCTGCCTGAGTGGCTGGCTGGCGTACTCGCGGTGGCGAGGTTTGTGTTCACTGCCCGTGTCCCTGACGTGGTCCGATCGGCACGACTCGTCCGGATTGCTGGCCGTCGCGGAGCTGATCGTTTTCCAGCGCCAGTACCTGAATGATCCGTTCGAGCTGATGAACGGTGTCCTGCAGGGCAGTGACGTCGGCGGTGAGTTTGTCGATGCGACGCTGGGCCTCGTCCCGCTCATCGCGCAGAGCCACCAAGGCGGGTGGGGCGTCCGTGTTCGCGATCCGTGCTCGGAACTCCGCCTGCAGGTCGGTGTGGCGGTGTGTGAGCAGCCAGCGCTTGACTTGTGCTTCTTCGGCAAGCGATTTGATGGTGAGTTTGCCGTCCGAGTGCAGCGGTTCGCCTGCGATGAGGCGATCCATCGCGTCGCGGATCGCCCGCCGCACGTCGTCGTCCGAGGTTGCCGTCATCATCGGCGTCCTTCGGGGTTGCGGTGGTGGTCGATGACCTGCAGCATGCTGCCGAGCCGGTGCGCCAGGCGCGCCTTCAGCGGTAGCGGAATGACGGGGCTCGCGATCTCCTCGCGGGCCTGCTCGATTGCTGCTTCGACGTCGGTGATGTTGCGGTCGGTGCGGGCGATGTTGCCGCAGATGGGTTGGCAGTTGGTGATGTCCGGTGACGCCTCGACGCCCGCCGCCTTGTTCCGGTCGGGGTGGCACAGGGCCTTGGACTGGTCGTAGCAGCAGGTCACGAACTGCTCGCTGTTGTCGTAGATCCGCAGTCGTGGGTTCGAGCGCAGGGCTGCGGCCTGACGGTTGGTCAGGTACCGGCCACCGAACTGCCGCTGGTAGAGGCGGACGCCGGCCCGGTACCTCTGGGCGGCCGGCCCGGTGACGGACTCGCCGTCGTCGAGGCGGGTTGCGGCGGCATCGAGGTATTCGGCGGCGGCCAGGGCCTCTTCCATGGGGAACACGTCCCGCAGTCCGCTGGCGGCTCGGGAGCCGTAGCCGTCGGTGCTGTGCCCGCGAAGGTGCCCGTATTGGATTCCCAGGGCGATCCGTCCCCCCGGTTGGCGGTAGATGAACCAGGCGAGAGTGCGACGGAATCGCTTGATGACAACTGGGCCATCGGGGTCGGCGGGGATGGATTCGTGTGTGCGACCGAACTCCTCGGCCTTGTCGTTGCACCAGGAGATCAGGTCCGTTGTGCGGTCACGAATCATCCGTGGGAGCACGGCCTTGTCGCCGTCAGCGTTGGGCAAGGGTGTGTACGCCCGGAGTGGAAACAGCAGGTCACTGTCGGGATATAGCGCTTCCATCACCTCAACGGCCTTGGCGACCGGCGCGATCGCGTGCCACGGTTGGTCGCGTTCGCTACCGGCCGGAAGGGTGTTACCGGACTCGTCGAGTGCACCCTTGAACACGTGGCCGTAGATCAGGTGTCGGGTTTGCCCCGTCTTCTCGTCTGCGGTCGTGCGACAGCAGCCATGCCGCAGCGCTCGGCATTCCTCGCCGCGCATACCGGTCAGGTACGCGACCACGATGAATGCTGCGGTCGCCAACAATCGGGACATGTTGTCGACGTCGTAGAAGTTGATCCCCACTGTCCAGGGCCGGGTATCGATGGTGCCGGTGATCGGTACCGGCAGCACCGCCTCGTCAATCGGATCGAGGTCGCCGAATAGCCGATCCATCGCACTGAGGTGAAGGACGTCGTCTGTGCCCAAGCCCAACTGCCAGCCGATGAACTGCTTCGCGATGCAGCGTTGATGAGGGCGATTGGCCGGGTAGAACCCTGGAATCGTCTTGGACGACATCCGCTGCTGCCGTGCGTAGTTACCGAAACGCTCGCTGGGGGTCAGTCCGTCGAGGTGCGACCAATACGGCGGGTTCGATTTCGCGTGTCTCGCCGCGAGAATGTCCGCGCTGAAGTCGGTGCAGAACCGAATCGCCCAGACGAGCAGCGCCGACATGGTCTGCGGATGGATCGGCGGGGTCCGGTTCTCCGCGGACCACTTGGGGTCACCGAGGACATCCGCTCGGGCGAGAGTGTCTTCCCAGTAGGGGCGAATCAAGGTGTCGGAGTCGGGCAGGTACGGCCCGTAGAGCCAGCATCGTGTAATCGCGAAGAGTCGGTTGGCCTGGCTCTCGCGGCCGATCCCACTGGTGGCAACCTCGGAGCAGTAGCGTCGATACACGTCGTTGGTAACGCCGTCGAACTGGTGGATCCCTTGTCCGTCAAGCCATGTCATCCACAACCGCATGAATCCGGCGTATACGACGATGGAGCCGACCGACAACTGGGAGCGTGTCGCGGTCGGTCGCTCCAGGTCCTCCATGGGAGTGGGCACGTTCACGCAGAGCCAGATGAGCCTCTTCGCTGCCGAACGGAACGCCGGCGGGAAGGTGTCGAAGTTGATGGACCGAGAGCCCGCGATGGTGGGTTTGTGCAGCAGGGGAGCCAGATCCCAGCGGCTGTCTCCGACCCGCGAGATCGGCTCGGTGTGGGCGGGTGCAACGCGGGTCCTGTCGAGGATGATCGGATCGGAGTCCGACATGACCACCGCAGTGGGGGCCGTTACGGCCGCGGAGGCATGCGCCCTCATCCGTCGAGCCTCCGACTCAGCAGCCGACGGACCATCTCTCGGTCCTCGTCGTGAGCGGCGCCGCGTACTTGAGCGATCTCGGCGGACGTGGCGTTGGCCGTGAGGACCGTGCGCAGCCGTGCGTAGTGCTCGGCGAAGTCCCGATCCCACCGGGTCGAGGTCACCACGGTCGCGATGTCGTCGAGTGCGTCGAGGAGGACGACCAGTCGTGGCAGATGCCGCGGTGTGATCACTGCGTTGCCGCATGCGAAGCACGCGAAGAACGACGCCGGGCACGGTTGGCCCGCCTCAGCGGCGAACGGGCTACCGAAGAAGTCCACGCAGGCCGCGGTCGGTGTATCCAGGCGTCCGGACAGGAGCAGCTTGAGCGTGTGGACCGGGACATCGAGGATCGCGGCCGCGGCTTCCGGGTTCTGCCTCGCCTGCTCGACCTCACCGGCGTTCATCGCGCGGATATGGATAGAGGCGTGTGCATGTGCGACGGCATCGTTCAACCCGGCGGTGATCGTCTCGGAGGCCGCGTCTGCGGTGAGCGGGTCCGGCCGGCGGTAGATGTCCTCGCTCTCGGTTTCGGTGTTCTGTCGCGCCGTCTGGTTCAAGACCTGCTCGGTCAACCGGAGACGCCGAAAAGTCCACGTCGGACCGTCTGCCATCCGGCTTGCACTGGACGTGCCCAGGCATGCGGTCGTCCACTCGGTGCGGAACGGGCCGTCTGATGTGAGGTTCTTGTGCCGGTGGGCGACCAACAGCTTGTCGGTCGGGCGGCCGACCGCCTCGAGAGCGTCGCGGCACGGCTGCGTCAGGGTGACCGCACGTTCCCAGAGCTTTCCGGCCTCGCCAGCGAGGATCTCGGTGGAGTATCGCCGGGTTCCTCGCCGCGGCTTGTCCACTCCCACGGTGTGAACGGGTTCCTCGGTGTCCGGGTCCGATGCCCGGAACGAGTCGACGGCCAGTGCATTCATCACCGACAGGTTGAAGCCTCGCTCGCAGACGAGCAGGACCATCAGGTTGAGCACCTCGTCGATGCTCGGGAACAGTGCCTGTGCCGGGTTGGTGACACCGCGCAGGTCGAAGCAGTCCCGTCGGCTCACCGCCCAGGCGAGGTATTGGGACGGCATCGTCCCTGTGCGGGACAGGTGGGCCAGCAGGGAACCGACCGTCCATCGTGTGCCCTGAATCCGGAACGACGGGGCATCGGCGGGTTCGTCGCCGTCGAGGTAGCGCTGCAGGAGCGCGGTGTTCGCCTCGATTCGGCGAAGTGCTTGGTTCACACGCTGATTCGCCGCATTGCGGATCGCGGTGAACTCTTCTCGGGTGTAGGCGTCGTTCGTCGGCAAGCGCTTGCGCGGTTTCACGGCCCTTGCGCGCATCGCTCGACGAGTCGTCTGCGGCAGGGTCGTCGCCTCCGACAGCAGGGCCCGCATCATTGTCACCTGCCCGGGCCAGCGAGTGTTCTGCTCCTTCTTCGACCGCCACGCCCACCACACTTCGGCATTCAGATCGGCCAACGAGACGACGTGCGGATGGAACTCGGTCAGGTAGCGGGCCAGGTGCTTGACCGTGCCCGCCGCCGCCTCTGCCGTCGCGACAGACTGCCAGCGGCCTCCCGGTGCGACGCCACTGGCGAAAGCACGGACGAGGTCGTCGAGAAGTGTTGGTGCTGCAGTCACCTCGGTGAAGTCGAAGACCTTGCTGCGACCGTCGGGGTCGACGAAGTTCACCTGCCTCACGGCGACGTCGACCAGAGCCGGCCGGGCGTACTTCGCGGGCGGCAACGAAGCCGACGCCCCCGGGCTCATCGCTGCCCCTCGCTGTCCTGGATTCGGGGCGAGAGCTGGGCGACCCGGGCAACGAAGTCGTCGATCAGCGACCCGTCGGCCGGGTCGGAGTTGAGGAACAACTCGACCTGCAGCCCGGATACCGGCTCGAGGTAACAGTCCCGGGTCGTCGCCAGGTTCGCGTGCCCGAGCATCGTTTGCACAAGCACCCACGGATCGCCGAACAGATGCCGAAACTCGCGGCGCTCCTCCGCCGTGATCCCCATCCGCCTGTCATGGGCGTAGATGAGCACGACCAACATTCGCAGCGCAAACGAGTGCCGAAGCATGTGCGGGTGGCACCGAATGTCGACCCCGAGTCCGTGGCAGCGTGCATTGGCTGCGGAGAACACGGCCTCCCACGTGCGGTACGGCAGAGGCAGTCCGGCTTCCGACAGCCACAGCATCCACGGCTCGAGGCCGCTCTCGCCTTCGACGAAGAAGTCGAGTCGATCCTTCCAGTCGAGGTTGTCCAGCGGCACGGTGCCCGGCCGGCCGTCACCGTCTCGATAGTGGACGATCCGGCGATTGTCGACCCGGTCCACCATCTTCTTCGTAGCGATCGCCGTGTAGCGGCCTTCACGCTGAGCACGCTGGACGGCCTCACTGCGGGTCGACTCGCGATAGTTGTCGATCAGGCTCAGGGTGCGGCCCGAGATCCAGAAGTCGCGCCCTCGCCCGCCCTTGGCCACCGATTCGCCGACACGGCCCCGGGCGTACTGCAGCTCCGAGGTGAACGACGGCAGCTCATCGAGTACCAGCGAACCGCCTTCCCGGAGCCGTAATCCGCTGGACCACAGGGTTTCTGAGAGGGCGATGTTGCGGCCATCGTTGCGGCCGCGCCACCGCTCATCTCGCGTACAGTCCGGGAGGTATCCGCCGAGTCCGATGTCGCGCCACCGCACGTACGCGCGTGGGGTCAACCACTTCACCCGGACCGAGCGCACGCTCTTCGGCAGCAGCTCCGGGCGCAGGCTCGACGGCCCCGACGGCTTCCGCCGGTCGACCATCACCACTGGTGACCGGCTCACCTTGCCGCGGTACTGCTGCCAGCTGTAGAACTTCGAGATCGCCGCCAGCTCTCGCGAGAACTTGGCGGCACTCACCCGCCGGGGATTGCGGTCGTCGCGCCTGCGCCAGAACTCGAAGTCGACGAGGTCGTCCCTCGTGGCGTCCCGCCAATCGAGTTCTTGAACAGCGAGGAACGACAGGAACACCTTGAGGTCCATCGCGTACGAGGCCTGGGAGTCGGCGGCCAGGCGCTTGAAGGTGTCGGAAGCGAAGAACAGCGAGACGTCGATGTCCGGTTGGCCGGTCGGGGGCAACAGGAACGGCTGGCCGGGACGGATTCCCACTGCAGCTTCCCGGGCGGCGATCGTGGGCGCGTATTCGAGCGCCACCGAGGAGGTCAGGCGCCGGCGGCTAGGCCGCGCATAGGACATCCGCCATGCGTGTGTCCCTCCGTGCTGCTCCACAGCAACACACACTGCCACAACACGCCGACATTTTACGGAAGGGCGGGTTCGAGAGCATGAAGTCGAACTCCTGCCCGGCGAACGCGTCGTTCGAGAGGGTCGAGTACTCCGGGCCGCCGACGATGTTGTCGGCCGCCTTGCCGTCGCCCTTGAGGATCAGGTCCGCCTTCGCGATGGCGTAGGTCTCGGCGTTGATCTCCTGGCCGTAGAGGTGAGTGGAAACCTTCTTCCCAGATGACTCGGTCAGATGCTTCAGCGTCTCCTCAGCGACGGTGAGCATGCCGCCGGTGCCCATCGCACCGTCGTAGAGGCGGTACGTCCCGGACGGGATTTCATCAGCGATCGGCTCGAACATGAGCCTGGTCATCAGCCGCACCGCGTCGCGGGGAGTCCAGTGCTCACCGGCCTCCTCGTTGTTCTCCTCGTTGAAACGGCGCACGAGTTCTTCAAAGACGGTGCCCATCCCGTGGTTATCGAGACCCACCGGCGAGAGGTCGAGGTCGGGGGCGAGGAACTTTTCGATCAATGCGCCGAGTGCATCAGCCTTGGTCAGGCGTGGCAGCTGATTGCGAAACTCGAAGTTGTCGATGATCTCCTGCACGTTGGGTGAGAACCCATCCAGGTAGGCCTCGAAGTTCTGCCGCAGGCGCGTGGAGTTCGACACGTGGCGCAGGTCCCGCAGGGAGAAACCCGACGTGTTGTAAAAGTCCTGCTTCGCCGCGTCTCTGAGCGGCGCATCCTGGTCTGCGATGCTGGCCTCGTCGAGCATCTTCTTCATCGCCATCACTGCGTCGCGGGTCGGCCCAAGGACGCTGTCGAGCCTGCGCAGGACGGTGAAGGGCAGGATCACGTCACGGTACTTCCCGCGGACGTAGAGGTCACGGAGCACATCATCTGCGATGCCCCAGATGAGCGAAGCGATCCGTGCGTGATCGATGGCCTTGTTCGGCAAAGCGTGCATCCTTCTTGACGTTCTGAGGGCGGATATCGAAGCCCGGACGAGCGCCCGAGCCAGCCGCTCAATCCTATCGGCGGGCTGTGACACCGAACTCGGTTCGGTCACTCAGGCGTCGCCTGCGTGCCTGCGGCGCGCACTCGACCGTCGAACCATGAACGTCAATGGGACGGACGCTCGAGCTCGGCTCCGCCGAGATCCTCAACATGATGGTCGTGCGCCCTCGGATCGCCGCATGCTCGACGTGGAGCCGGTTGACGGTCCCGACCCGACCGGCCGGCAGCTGCCAGCCCAGGCGTTCGTCGAGGCCGTCAGCAACCTTGATAGTCGGGTCGGCGGGGAGCTGCAGGGCCTCGGGGTACTCATCGACAAGGAGGCTCACGTCGCCCTCGTCAGTTCCGGAAACCTCGCCTCCCACGACGCCGCGATCGCCTCCGGGAGACCGAGGGACGGCCAGAGCGAGACCAGGCTGTCGCGGTCGAGATGGTCAGCGAGGTCCTCCTGGGTGCGGGCTTCCCGGAGCACGATCCTGATGAGCGAGCGACGGCGGCCGTCGTCGGCGAGGTCGAACGGCCGGGACGGGTTCCACATCAGCCGGTTCGGCAGGGTCACCTTGCCGGTGGCCGGCCCGTGGAGACTATCGAGGGAGTCGGCGACGACGAACGAGGGCGCGTACGGTCGACCTCGACCCAACTCTGGATGAGCGGCCTCCCATGCCTCGCGGACGAAGGCCGGCAGGCCGAGCCGCGGCCAGTGCTCGACGAGGAGACCGCGGTCAATCCACTCGGCGACCCCGGCCTCGCTGCCCGCTTCCCGAAGCACCGTCTCGATCATCGTCCGCACCCGCGCGGGGTCTGCGAGGTCGTAGGTCGACGCGGGCGTCCAGTCGATGTGGACGGGAAGAGTCACCGTGCCCGACGCCGGGCCGTGCAGCATGGAGAGGTCGTCGACGACGTAGGCCGGCGTCGTGTGCGAGAAGCCCAGGCGGGTGCCGGGCTCGACCGAGCGGTAGGTCTTCATCGTGGTCTCCTCCTCTCCTCGATCGTATGCCGTGCCCACACGGCCAGCCGCAGCTCGCGCGCGTGCTCACCCGCCCGCTTGAGCAATGCCTCGAGCTCCTCGAGCATCTCGCCGCGGTCGGGACCCGGTGCCGCGGTCTGGCCGTGGTCGACGACGTGGACCGTCCAACGGGGTGTACCAATCAGACAACGGAATCGGGCCCCGGTACCTGCACAACGAGGTCGGGATAGGGTCGTCGACACATGTGATGATCAGGTCCAGAGACGATTGGGCACAAGGCACCGGTAGCCAGGCATGTGGGTCATCGCAACGGATTGAGAAGCAGGCAGGCGTCGACGCGACAGAGGGCGTCGCTGTGTGACCGTAGCTCCACGCAATCACAGGGCCGGCGGCCGTTCATCGCCGAGCTAGCGTTTTCGTTGGCAGCCGGGGCAGAAGTGGCTCGAGCGGTTCATGAACTGCTCCCGCACGATGGGCGTGCCGCAGCGATCGCACGGCTCACCCTCACGCCCATAAGCGTGCAGAGAGCGCTCGAAATATCCACTGCTGCCGGCCACGTCGACATAGAGGGAATCAAACGACGTCCCGCCCTGGGCAAGCGCCGCGGCCATCACCTCTCGCGCCGCGTCGATCAGCGCCGAGATCCTCGGCTTGCTCAACGCAGATGCAGCAGTCTCCCCATGCACCTTGGCTGCCCAGAGCGCTTCGTCGGCGTAGATGTTCCCGATGCCCGAGACCAGCGTCTGGTCCAGCAACGCGCGCTTGATCCCGGTCCGCTTGGACTTGATCCGAGCGACAGCCGCAGCCTGATCGAACTGCGGATCGAACGGATCCCGCGCGATATGGGCGATCGGCAGCGGCAGCACTGCCCCGCCCTCGTCGTACATCAGGTGACCGAACGTGCGCTGGTCATCGAAGCGCAGATCGCTGCCACCATCGGTGAAGCTGAACCGCGCCCGCTCGTGCGCAGCGACTTCCTCATCCACCGAGGTGATGAGCATCTGCCCGCTCATCCCCAAATGCGCGAGCAGTGCGTCCTCGTCGTCGAGGACCAACCAGAGGTACTTGCCGCGACGCGCAGTCCCCGTGATCGTCGCACCGACCAGCCGCGCTGCGAGATCCTCAGGACCGGCGACATGCCGACGCGCAGCCCTCGGGTGAAGGATGGCCGCCGCGGCAATCGTCCGGCCACGAACGTGATCGTCGAGTCCCCGACGCACAACCTCAACCTCAGGAAGCTCAGGCATGAACCTCACCTCGCAGCGTCCGCAGCCCACCTCGGTGGCGGTGCTCAACCACATCTGGAACCGACATCCGCGCCACCCGATCGAGCTCCAGGCCATGAGCCGCCTGCCGCAGCGAACGAAGCGAACAGATGTTGACATGGCCACGCCCGGTCACATTCCGCGCGTTCACGAATGTTTTCGCAGGTAGAGAGAGGATTGGCGGACCGAGCAACCGAAGACACTCGCCCCCGAAATACGGGCTGCGAGGTGCCCTCAGGGGTAAACTGCGCCCTGGGACATTTCTCTCCGTCGCTGGCATTCCCGATTCACCGTTGACATTGACGTACAGCGAGTCGAAACTCGTGCCGCCCTGCTCCAGGGCATCGGCCATGACATCCCGAGCGGCCGTCAGCACGGCGATGGCCTTGGCGCGGGTCAGCCGGTCCGTCGGACACGCCCAATGCAGCCGCGCCCGCCAGAGCGCCTCGTCGGCGTAGATGTTGCCGATGCTGGCGACGAGCGTCTGATCGAGCAGCGCGCGTTTGACCTCGGTGCGCTTGGCACGCAGCCGGCGGGCGACGTGCTCGACGTCGTAGTCGGCCTCGAACGGATCCGGCGCGATGTGCGCGACCGGTTCGGGCACCACCCGGCCACCGGCGCCGGCAGACCCGGCCGGGACGAGCTCGGCGACCTGCCAGCCGCCGAACGTCCGCTGGTCGACGAAGCGCAGCTCCGAGCCGTCGTCGAGTGCCGCGCGGATGCGCAGGTGCTTCTGGTCCGGGTCGCCGGCGCGGTTGACCAGCATCTGCCCGCTCATGCCGAGATGCGCGACGATCGCCTCACCTGCGTCGACTGGCACCCCGCCCGCAATCGCCTCACCGGAATCAGCGAGCGCCACGTCGGCAATCGCCTTACCGGCGTCGACAGGCACCCCGTCGGCGATCGCGCGGTCGCGCAGTCCGGGCTCGGTCAGCGGCAGCCACAGGAACTTGCCGCGACGCTCCGCAGCCGCGATCGTCCGGCCCGCGAGCCGCCCGGCCAGGTCGACGCCGCCCTCGACGTGCCGCCGGACCGACCGCGGATGCAGCACCTCGACACGCTCGATCCGTCGTCCCGCGACGTGGGTCTGCAGGCCCCGGCGGACGACCTCGACCTCGGGAAGCTCAGGCACCGGCGGTGGCGACGTCCCCGCCCACGGCGGGAGCGGACTCCCCTGCCGCGCCGACACTCTCACCGGCCGCGCCGTCGCTGATCGCCTGCCACGCGGCGGCCGCGGCGCGCTGCTCGGCGATCTTCTTCGCCCCGCCCTCACCGCTGCCGTAGCCGCGCCCGTCGACGACGACCGTCGCCCGGAAGTGCTTGTTGTGGTCCGGCCCTTCGGCCTCGACGACGTACTCGGGTGCGGTCCAGCCGCGAGACGCGACGAGCTCCTGCAGCGACGTCTTCCAGTCGAGCGCCGCGCCCGCCTTCGCGGAGAGCTCGATGAGCGGCGCGAACAGCCGCAGCACGACCTCGCGCGAGACGTCGATGCCGTGCTGCAGGTGGATCGCGCCGAGCAGCGACTCCATCCCGTCCGCGAGGATCGACGGCTTGTCCCGCCCGCCCGTCATCTCCTCGCCCTTGCCCAGCAGCAGATGCCGCCCGAGGCCGCCCGGCCCGAGCGTGCGGGCGATATCGGCCAGCGCGTGCATGTTGACGACGCTCGCCCGGATCTTCGCGAGGTCGCCCTCACTGCGATCCGGAAGCTCGACGTACAGCTTCTCGGTGACGGCGATGCCCAGCACCGCATCGCCGAGGAACTCGAGGCGCTCGTTGGTCGGCAGATTGCCGTTCTCATACGCGTACGAGCGGTGCGTCAGCGCGAGCGTCAGCAGCTCCCGGGGAAGCTCGACGCCGAGCGCCGCCAGCAGCTCGGCCGTGTTGGACGACGGCGTCCGCCGGGTGCTCATGCCTGGTCGCCTCGCCCGGCCACCCGCTTGGCGGCCCGCGCGGCCTCGGATCCCGGGCTCACCCGACGCACCGGCTCCACCTCGGCGGGCGCCGACTCGGCCGGCTCCGCGGTCTCCAGCTTCGCCACCAGGCCCGCCCAGCGAGGATCGATCTTGTCGTGCCCGTGATCGGGCCCGACGTCGTCGAGCTTCGCGCCGCAGTCCGGGCACAGCCCGTGGCAGTCCGGACGGCACGTCGGCGACATCGGCAGTTCCAGGCCGACGGCGTCGATGACGGCCTGCTCGAGGTCGATCTCGTCGCCCTCGAGGCGGTGCACGTCCTCGGAATCGCTCGTCGCGTCGGTATCCGAGTTCGGGTACGCGTACAACTCCGTCAAGTAGATGTTGACGGTGCCGCTGACGGCGTCGAGACACCGTGCGCACTGCCCCTCGGTGTCACCGCTGACGGTGCCCGTCACGAGCACACCCTCGGTGACCGACTGGAGCCGCAGATCGAGGTCGACCGCCGACTCGGGCACGATCGCGACCATGTCGCCACCGATCCGGTCGTGACAGGTCACCGTGCGGTGAATCTGCTTCATCTCCCCGGCCCGACGGCCGAGACTCCGGACGTCGATGACGAACGGCTTGCTGCCCACCTAGCCACACTGCCTTTCTCGCGCCGAACTCGTGATCGCCGGTCTCACTCGTCGATCACGCTCCCCGGCGGCGTGCGTCGCCCGCGCAGACGACGCGAGCGCCGCCGACATTACTCCGTCGGCGGCGTCGCGTCGCACCCCCGGAATCCGGTCGAATCCCGTTGCGGCGCCTCGGCAGTCGAGCCTGCGTCAGCGGAAGCCGGCCGTCGCGGGCTCGTCCGAGGGCTCGTAGTCGTAGTAGTCCGTGAGCCCGGAGCCGGTACGCAGCTGCTGCCGGCCACGGTTCACCGAGCGCATCGTGGCCGTCAGCACCTCTTCGAACTCGGCGAGCTTGGTGTCGACGTAGACATCGCATTCGCCGCGCAGGCGATCGGCCTCGGCGTGTGCCGCGTCGACGACGCGCGTGTGCTCGGCGTGCGCCGCGGCGACGATCGCCTGCTCGGCGACCAGCCGCTGCTGCTCGGCGAGGCCGGCGGCCACCGACTTCTCGTAGCTGGCGTTGCCGGCGTCGACGAGGCGCTCCGCCTCTGCGCGGGCGCGCCCGGTGACCGAGTCGTACTCGCGCTGCGCGCCGGCGGTGACGCGGTCGGCCTCCTCCTTCGCGCCGCGGACCAGCTGCTCGGAATGCGCTTTCGCGTCCGCGACCATCCGATCGGCATGCGCCTTGGCCTCACCGAGGATGCGCTCCGACTCGGCCTTCGCATGAGCGAGCATGGCCTCCGATTCGGAGTTGGCCTGCGCCAGCTGCGTCTCGGCGTGGGTGCGCGCGTCGCCGAGCAGCGTGTCCTTCTGGTCGAGGACGTCCTGCGCGTCGTCGAGATCGCCGGGCAGGGCGTCCTTGACGTCGTCGAGGAGGTCGAGGACGTCCGCCCGTGGAACGACACAGTTCGCGGTCATAGGGACGCCACGCGCCTCTTCGACGATGGCGCCGAGCTCGTCAAGTGCCTCGAATACGCGGTACACCGTTACCTCAATCCCTCGTCCGATGTCTCGACGACCATTCTGCGCACGCCGGGGCCGGATCTCGGTCACCCCGCCCGGTGTGTCGGATGGGATTCTTGTTGCACGAGGGGCGATGTTCAGTCCGTGAGCCGGGCGAGCAACGCCTCGTGCACGTGCGGGGCCAGGAACTGCGCGACGTCGCCACCGAGACGGGCGACCTCCTTGACCAGCGAACTCGACACGTGCACGTAGCGCGGGTCGGTGGCGAGGAACATCGTCTCGACACCGGTCAGGTCGCGATTCATATACGCCATCGGCAGCTCGTACTCGAAATCCGTACCGCCACGCAGGCCCTTGACGATCGTCGATGCGCCGAGCTGCGTCGTGAGATCCACGAGCAGCCCCTGCCAGGCGACGATCCGGACGTTCGGCAGGTGACCGGTGACCTCGCCGATGAGTCCGATGCGCTCGTCGACGTCGAACATCCCGCGCTTGTTGGGATTCACGACGACGGCGACGACGAGCTCGTCGAAACGCTCGGCGGCCCGCTCGAAGACGAACTGATGCCCGAGCGTCACGGGGTCGAACGATCCGGGGCACACGGCGATGGTCATGGGACGTCACCGTACCGGGTGCGGGACGCCTAGCATCGAGTCTCGTGTCCGTACTCCTCGCGCTCCCCACCGGCCTGCAGCGGGCGGTCGTCCGCGCCACATTCGCCCTGCCGGACGGAGTGAAACGGCGTCTCGCCGGTCCGCCGGTCCAAGTCGACGGCCCGCCGTTGTCCGTCGACATGCAGTTGCTGCTACGCAGCATGAAGCTCAGCGGATCGGAGATCACCGCCGCCGGCGACGTCGACCGTCGCCGCGCCGAGTTGGTCCGCGGGGCGGCCGCACTCACCGCACCGCCGGAGCCGTCGGTGGCATCCCGCGACCTCATCGTCGACGGCGCCGACGGCCCGCTCGCCGCCCGGCTCTACACCCCGGCGTCCGCGCCGGAAGGCCCGCTCATCGTGTTCTTCCACGGCGGCGGATTCGTGCTCGGCGACCTCGATACCCATGACGGCGCCTGCCGAGTGCTCGCCGGCCTCACCGCCACGCGCGTGCTGTCGGTGGCCTACCGTCGCCCGCCCGAAGATCCGTTCCCCGCGGCCGCCCGCGACGCCCTCGCCGCGTTCGGCTGGGCCGTCCGGCACGCGAAGGAGATCGGCGCGGCGCCCGACCGCATCGCCGTCGCCGGCGACAGCGCGGGCGGCAACCTCGCGGCCGTCGTCTCCGCACACGGCCCGCAGCACGGCCACGCACCCGCGCTGGCCGTGCTCATCTACCCGGTCGTGGACGCGACGCCGCGCACTGCGAGCCGCGAGTCGTTCGCCGACGGCTTCTACCTGACCCGGCCGGCGATCGACCTGTTCGCCGAGCTGTACAGCGCCGACGCGACGCTCACCGGCGACCCGCTCTACGACGTCGACGCGAGCGACCTCAGCCGGTTTCCGCCGACGATCATCGCCACGGCCGGATTCGACCCGCTGCGCGACGAGGGCCGCCGGCTCGCCGACGACCTCAAGGCCGCAGGTGTCGACACCGCCCTCGTCGAAGCGCCCGCGCTGCTGCACGGTTTCCTCAGCTTCACCGAGATCAGCCCGGAGTCCCGGGAGGCCGTCGAGCGGATGGCGCGGCTCACCCGGGAGGCGCTGCACGACTGAACGCGCGGGCCGTCAGGGCTTGCGCGCGACGACGAAGACGCGGCGGAACGGGAACACCGTCCCGGTCGGCGTCGCCGGATAGGCGGCCCGCAGCCGGGCGCCGTACCCGGCCTCGAAGTCAGCCGCCGCGTCGGCGTCCAGCAGATCGAGCACCGGACGCAGCGCCGCGCCGCGGATCCAGTCGAGCACCGGATCCGCACCGGGCATGACGTGGGCGTACGTCGTCTCCCAGGCGTCCGGGACGAGCCCGCAGGCCAGCAGCAGCCGGGCGTAACCGGCGGCCGAATCGACCGCGTCCGGGCCGGGCAGCGCGTCGGCGAGCGCGTCCCGCCACCGCGGATCGTCGGCGACCTCCCTGAGCAGGACGTGCGAGGGCTCCCGGAAATTGCCCGGCACCTGGAAGGCGAGGACGCCGCCGCGCGGCAGTTCGCCGGCCCAGCGCCGCAGCAGCTCCCGGTGCTCCGGCACCCAGTGGAACGCCGCATTGGAGACGAGCAGGTCGACGCCGCGCGCGTCGGCCTCGACGATGTCACCGGCCGTCAGGCGGACGTTCGGGGGCAGGTCGGACGCGGCGGTGAGGAAGTCGGCCGACGAGTCGACGCCCGTCACTGCGGCGTCCGGGTAGCGCTCGCCGAGTAGCCGCGTCAGCTGGCCGCTGCCGCAACCGAGGTCGACGACGGTCCGCACGCCGGCGGCGCCGGGCAGCCGGGCCAGCAACTCGCGGATCGGACGGCCGCGCTCACCGGCGTACCGGGCGTACTGATCCGGGTCCCAGGTGTAGCCCGTGCTCCCACCCGTCGAAGGCTCCATCTCTCAGCCCGCCGCGGCCAGCAACGCCGCCACCGCGGGATCGTCCGAGCGATCACCGGCCGCCGCGAACACGGCGACAAGCCCGGCCGGGTCCTCTCGGGCGGCCCGCCACGTCGCCATGTTCGGGTGCGCCATGCCCGGGCACGCCTCGGCGGGCTCGAGCAGCGCGATCGCCTCGCCCAACTCGTCGGCGGTGACGGGCAGCACAGCCGTCCCGGTGCGGTGGCCGAGCACCGACGCCAGTGCCGCACCCGAGAGCCAGCCGGCCGTGCTAGCCCGCAGCACGACCGGTCCGTCGGCCGTCCGGCGGACGAGCCCCCACGCGACGGGACGCTCCCACCCCAGCTCGGCCTCGAACCGCTCGCGCGCGGCGGCCACCTCCTCGGGCGTCGTCCACTGCTCCGGCACGCTGTGCTCCTCTCGTCGTCCGATGTCGACGACCGTATCGCCGTACGTCTTGCTCATCACGTCGGCGACGCCGTCCGGCCACCGGTAGCGCGGGCTGCGCCGGCCCCGCTCGGCGACGACGAGCGCCCCGGGCGCCAGCCACGGGCCCAGCGCGGCGACGGCCGCCGCCCCGGCGGTGCCGGCGACGTCGTACGGCGGATCGAGAAAGACCAGGTCGAACGGGGTCGGCGGTCCGGCGAGGAACCGTGCGACGTCCTCACGACGCACCCGGCCCCGCCCGCCCGCGATCTGCAGGTTCGCCTCGATGACCGACGCCGCCGACGCGTCCCGCTCCACGAAGACGGCCTCGGCAGCGCCTCGGGAGAGTGCCTCGATGCCGAGCGCGCCGGATCCGGCGAACAGATCGAGCACCCGGGCACCGGCGAGCTCGATGCGCGCCTCGACGAGGCCCGCGACGGCCTCCCGCACCCGGTCGGTGGTCGGCCGCGTGCCGTCACGCGGCACCGCGAGCCGTCGGCCCCCGGCCGATCCGCCGATGATCCGTGGCATGGCTCCCCCTCCGCGTCATATCGAGCGCCTCTGCGCATCGTGGCGACAATAATCGTCGCGACGACCCGCAGAGGCGCTCGATATGACGTCGCTCGCCGGCAGGAGCTCCGAATCCGGCAAGATCTAGTGCCATGGCACCCAAGATCCACGTCGTCCCGTCCCGTTTCGTGATCGAAGAGGCCGTCCGCGCCGCCGGCGGCGAGCTCGCCGACCTCACCGAGGCCGACGCGCTCGTCTGGCTCGGCGACGCGGACACGTTCCCGCAGCTCCCCGACACGGTCCGCTGGGTGCAGCTGCCGTTCGCCGGGATCGAGCCGTACCTGACGGCCGGGATCGTCGACGAGGCCCGGACCTGGACGAACGCCGCCGGCTTCTACGCCGACCAGGTGGCCGAGCACGCGCTGACTCTGCTGCTGGCCGGCCTGCGGCAGCTGCCCGCCTCCCTCGCCGCCCGCTCCTGGGACATCCCCGGCATCGACCCGAAGGTCCGCTACCTACGCGGGTCGACGGTGGCGATCGTCGGCGCCGGCGGCATCGGCGAATCCCTCATCGCGATGCTCACCGCCTTCGGCGTCCAGTCCATCGCGGTGACGCGCTCCGGCCGGGACGTCCCCGGCGCGGCGCGGTCGCTGCCGTTCACCGAGGTCGACGCGGCGATCGAGGCCGCCGACCACGTCGTGATCGCGGCGCCGTCGACACCGGAGACCCGCCGCATGTTCGACTCCCAACGCCTGGCCCTCCTCGGCTCGCAGGGCTGGCTGATCAACGTCGCCCGCGGCGACCTCGTCGACACCGACGCGCTGCTGACGGCCGTGCGCGAGGGCGTCATCGCGGGCGCCAGCCTGGACGTCACCGAGCCCGAGCCGCTGCCGGACGGCCATCCGCTGTGGGACGAACCGAACGTCATCGTCACACCGCACGTCGCGAATCCGCGGTCCGGGCTGGTGCACGATCTGGCCCCGTGGGTCACCGAGAACGTCCGGCGTTTCGCTGCGGGCGAGGAGCTGGTCTCCGTCGTGCCCGCCGGACGAGGCTACTGAGACGGTTGTTTCTGAGCAGCGCGGATACTGGGAGCGTGGTCGCCCTCGTCTCCCGCCCGCCCCGCTGGGAACCCGCCGAACGCACCGAGCCCGATGCCGATCTCGACGCCCGGCTCACACGCCTCGCCGAGCAGTTGGCAGGCAGACGGGTCGCCGTCCTCACGGGTGCGGGCATCTCGACGGCGTCGGGCATCCCCGACTACCGCGGGCCCGACTCACCGCAGCGCAGCCCGATGACGGTGCAGCAGTTCCTCTCCTCGGCCGACTTCCGCAGGCACTACTGGGCCCGCAACCATCTCGGCTGGCGGCATATGGACGCGGCGCTGCCGAACGCCGGGCACCGCGCGCTCGCGGCGCTGGAGCGGGCGGGCGTCGTCGCGGGCGTCATCACCCAGAACGTCGACCTGCTGCACCTCAAGGCGGGCAGCCGACGCGTCGTCGATCTGCACGGCAGTTACGGGCGCGTCCGCTGCCTGTCCTGCGGCCACGCGCTCAGCCGCTACACGCTCGCCGACATCCTGGAACCACTCAACGCCGACTTCGTCGCCCGCACCGCCGGCGCCATCGAGGTGGCCCCGGACGCCGATGCCGTGCTGCACGACACGGCCGAGTTCCGCATGATCGACTGCCCCGCCTGCGACGGCGTCCTCAAACCGGACATCGTCTACTTCGGCGAGACCGTGCCGACCGGCGTCGTCGCGGCGGCGTTCGCGCTCGTCGACGCCGCGGAGGCCCTGCTCGTCTGCGGCTCGTCGTTGACGGTCGCCTCGGGCCTGCGCTTCGTGCGCCACGCGGCGACCACCGGCAGGTTCGTCGCCACGATCAACCGCGGTCCGACGCGCGGCGCCCGCTACGCCGACGTCGTCATCGACGCCGACACGTCGACGGCTCTGCCCGCGCTCGCGCGACTGCTCGGCGCCTGATCAGCAGGCTCGCGCCGGCGTCACGGCAACCCGCCGAAGATGAACCGGACCAGCCGCCAGAACGCCTCTACAGGATTCATCAAGGCCTCACTCTCCTCGTCGTGTCGCCGGCCCGTCCGCACGCCGCCGGCGGGTGCCCCGCCACCCCGTCCGATTGTCCGGCGCGCACGCTCTCCCGCCAAGGCCTTCGGCCCTGTTCGTGTACCGACACATCGGTACCCACTACGATGAGCAACAGAACTTCGGTTGGCCGAAGAAATGATTTCGTCGATATGGAGAGGACACGATGCGTCGCCACGCCGTCGGGCCCCCGCGCACAGCCCGGCCGCTGCGCGTGCTGATCGCCGCGGCCGTCGCCGCGCTGCTCACGTCGGCCTGCACGGCCGTCGCGAACCTCGCCGACGAACGGCCGGCCGTGCTCACCACGTTCACGGTGCTCGCCGACATCGCCCGCAACGTCTCCGGAGACCACCTGCGGGTCGAGTCGATCACCAAGGCCGGCGCCGAGATCCACGGCTACGAGCCGACGCCCCGCGACATCACCAAGGCGGCGAAGGCCGATCTCATCCTCGACAACGGGCTCAACCTCGAACAGTGGTTCACCCGGTTCGTCGAATCGGTGGAGGTGCCGCACGCGGTCGTCACGAAGGGCGTCCAGGTCATCGACATCGCCGCGGACGCCTACGCCGGCAAGCCCAACCCGCACGCCTGGATGAGCCCGGTCAACGTGCAGCTCTACGTCGACAACATGGTCGCGGCCTTCCGAGAGCTCGACCCGGAGCACGCGGCCGACTTCGAGGCGAACGGCACGGCGTACAAGGCGAAACTGCAGAGCGTGCAGGACGAACTGGTGTCCAAGCTGGCGACGCTGCCGAAGAACGAACGGGCCCTGGTGACCTGCGAGGGGGCGTTCTCCTACCTCGCCCGCGACGCCGGCCTCACCGAGCGCTACATCTGGCCGGTCAACGCCGAGCAGCAGGCGACACCGCAGCAGATCACGGCGGCGATCGAGTTCGTCAAGACCAACCGGGTTCCCGCCGTCTTCTGCGAGTCGACGATCTCCGACAAGCCGATGCGCCAGGTGGTCGAGGCCACCGGTGCGAAGTTCGGCGGCGTGCTCTACGTCGACTCGCTCTCCGAGGCCGACGGCCCGGTGCCGACCTATCTCGACCTCATCCGCTACGACGCCGCCACGATCATCGGCGCACTCACCGGGAGGACGTC
Organism: Mycobacteriaceae bacterium; assembly: GCA_044222225.1. Classification (GTDB taxonomy): domain Bacteria; phylum Actinomycetota; class Actinomycetes; order Mycobacteriales; family Mycobacteriaceae; genus JBGANR01. The sequence continues at coordinate 14,092 of JBGANR010000001.1, read as the reverse complement.
ATGACACCGGCGATCAAGGTCGAGGACGTGGCCGTCCGATACGACGACGTCGTCGCCCTCGACGGGGTGACGCTGAGCGTCGAACCGGGGACGATCACCGGGCTCATCGGGATGAACGGCTCCGGCAAGTCGACCCTGTTCAAGACGATCATGGGCGTCGTACGGCCGCAGCGCGGACGCGTCCTGCTGAACGGGCACGATCCCGCGCGGGCGCGGCGCAGCGGACTGCTCGGCTATGTGCCGCAGAGCGAGGACGTCGACTGGTCGTTCCCCGTCGCCGTGCGCGACGTCGTCATGATGGGCCGCTACGGGCACCTCGGCATCACCCGGCGGCCGCGTGCCGCCGACCACGCGGCCGTCGCCGAGGCGCTCGACCGGGTGGAGATGAGCGAGTACGCCGACCGGCAGATCGGGCAGCTCTCCGGCGGACAGCGCAAGCGGGTGTTCGTGGCCCGCGCCATCGCGCAGCGCGCCGAGATCCTGCTGCTGGATGAGCCGTTCGCAGGCGTCGACAAGCGCTCCGAGGCGACGATCGTCCGGCTGCTCCGCGAACTCGCCGCCGACGGCCGGACCGTCCTCGTCTCGACGCACGACCTGCACGCCCTCCCCCGGCTGGCGGACGAGGCGGTGCTGCTGCTGCGGCACGTGCTGTTCCACGGCGATGTCGCCGAGGCGCTGCGTCCAGAACTGCTGACCCGGGCCTTCGGCCTCTCGGTCCTCGACGACGAGGCGGCATCGTGAACCCGATCGACCTCGTGCTGGAGCCGCTGCAGTACGGCTTCATGGTCCGCGCCCTCGTCACCGCGGTCATCGCGGCCGTCGTCTGCGCACTGCTGTCCTGCTGGCTCGTGCTCATCGGCTGGTCGCTCATGGGTGACGCCGTCTCGCACGCGGTGCTGCCGGGCGTCGTCATCGCCTACATCGTCGGCGCACCGTTCGCGCTCGGCGCCTTCGTCTTCGGGCTGGTCGCCGTCGCCGCCATCGGGGTGATCCGCAGCACGAGCCGCGTCAAGGAGGACGCCGCCATCGGCATCGTCTTCACGACGCTCTTCGCCGGCGGCCTGGTGCTCATCTCCGTGACACCCAGCCAGACCGATCTCAACCACATCATCTTCGGCAACATCCTGGGTGTCTCGACGTCCGATCTCATCCAGATCGGCATCGTCGCCGCGATCGCCTTCGCGCTGCTCGTCCTCAAACGTCGTGACCTGGTGCTGTACGCCTTCGACCCGATCCACGCGCACGCCATCGGGCTCTCACCGCGGCGCCTCGGCGCACTCCTGCTCGGCCTGCTCGCCCTCACGACGGTCGTCGCGCTGCAGGTGGTCGGCGTCGTCCTCGTCGTGGCGATGCTCATCATCCCGGGCGCGACCGCGTACCTGCTCACCGACCGCTTCGGCCGGATGCTCGTCATCTCCGCCACGCTGTCGACGGTCGCCGCCGTACTCGGCATCTACCTCAGCTACTGGTTCGACGCGTCCTCCGGCGGCCTCGTCGTGGTCGTCCAGGGCGTTCTGTTCGGGCTCGTCTACCTGTTCGGCCCGCGGCACGGACTGATCGGCAAGCAGCTGCGCGCCCGCCGCCGGCACATGGCGGACGCGCCGTCCTGACGCGCGCTACCGGGAGCTGCGGACCGCGACGAGGTCGTTCGCGTGCACGACCGGACGGCCGAGCAGCCGTCCGGACGGCTCGCGGCCGGTGCGGCCGACGAGCTCGGCGGCGTCGTAGGCGCTGACCCCGCGCGCCCGGACCACGCCGGCCGCGTCGACGAGATCGACGACGTCGCCGCCGAAGAAGTGGCCGCCGACCTCGATGACCCCCGCCCCGAGCAGCGACCGGCGATGCTCGGCGACGGCCCGCACAGCGCCGTCGTCGAGCACGAGGCGTCCCGTCGATTCGGCCGCGTACCGCAGCCAGAACTTGCGGGCGGACATCCGCGCGCCCTGCGGTGCGAACACCGTGCCGACGCCCGCGTCGGTCAGCGCGCGGTCGGCGTCCTTCGCGGCGGCGAGCAGCACCGGGATGCCGCTGTCCGCGGCGAGCGTCGCCGACGAGAGCTTGGACGCCATGCCGCCTGTACCCAGCGCGCCGCCGGATCCGGCGACGACGTCCGCGAGATCGTCGGGCCCCGACACCTCGGGGATCAGCGTGGCCCCGCCGCGTCGCGGGTCGCCGTCGTAGAGGCCGTCGACGTCGGAGAGCAGGACCAGCGCGTCGACCGTGCACATGTGCGCGACGAGCGCCGCGAGCCGGTCGTTGTCGCCGAAGCGCAGCTCGCTCGTGGCCACCGTGTCGTTCTCGTTGACCACGGCGACGGCGCCGAGCGAGCGCAACCGGTCGAGCGTGCGCTGCGCGTTGCGGTGATGGCTGCGCCAGGAGACGTCGTGGGCCGTCAGCAGCACCTGGCCGACGGGCCGGCCGTAGCGGGCGAACGACGTCCCCCACGCGTGCGCCAGCTCCAGCTGGCCCACGCTGGCCGCCGCCTGCTTCGTCGCCAGATCGTTCGGACGTCGCTTGAGCCCGAGCGGTGCCAACCCGCCGCCGACGGCCCCCGACGACACGACGACGACGTCGGTGCCGGCGGCGATCCGCGCCTCGATGGCGTCCACGAGCGCGTCGATCCGGTCCCGGGCCAGGCCCGCGGCCATCTCGGTGACGGCCGACGATCCGATCTTGACGAGGATGCTGCGAGCCGAGGCGATCGAAGCGCGGACCTCGCTCACAGCTCGTCCTCGTCGAACCGCCCGCGGCGGGCCGCGCGGGCGTGCTTGCGCTCGGCCGCTCCCACCCGCTCGGTGATGTCCAGCCGGGTGTCGGTGCCGCGTTCGGACGGCGCACGGTCGCCGATCGTCGGCTCCCAGTCGAACGTCACGGCGCCGATCGTCACCGGGCAGCCGGGCACCGCGCCGCGCTTGGTCAGCTCGTCCTCGACGCCGAGACGGTTCAACCGGTCGGCGAGATAGCCGACGGCCTCGTCGTTGTCGAACTGCGTCTGCTTGATCCACCGCTCCGGACGCGTGCCGCGCACGATGAAGCCGCCCTCGACATCCGGATCGGCGATGACGCTGAAACCGCTCTCGTCGACGGCGATCGGCCGGATGACCGGCCGGCGCGCGACAGGCTTCGGATGGGCCTCGCGGTAGGCGCGGACCTGCTCGGCGAGCGCGAACGTCAACTCGCGCAGGCCTTCCCGGGTCAGCGCGGAGATCTCGTAGACCGGCCAGCCGCGCGCCTCGATGTCGGCGCGGACGATCTCGGCCAGATCCTTGGCATCCGGGATGTCGACCTTGGCCAAGGCCACGACGCGCGGCCGCAACGCGAGGTCGCCGAGTCCGGCGTCGCCGGCGAGCGCGGGCTTGTAGGCCGCGAGCTCGGCCTCGAGCGCGTCGATGTCGGAGAGCGGATCGCGGCCCGGTTCGAGCGTCGCGCAGTCGACGACGTGGACGAGCACCGCGCAGCGCTCGAGGTGTCGCAGGAACTCCAGGCCCAACCCGCGGCCGTCCGAAGCACCCGGGATGAGGCCGGGGACGTCGGCCATGGTGAACGACTCGGCGCCCGCCGTGACGACGCCGAGGTTCGGCACGAGCGTGGTGAACGGGTAGTCGGCGATCTTGGGCTTGGCCGCGGAGAGCACCGAGACGAGCGAGCTCTTGCCCGCCGACGGATAGCCGACGAGGCCGACGTCGGCGACCGACTTGAGCTCGAGGACGAGCTCGCGCTCCTCACCGGCCTCACCGAGCAGTGCGAAGCCCGGCGCCTTGCGCGCCTTCGACGCGAGCGCGGCGTTGCCGAGGCCGCCGCGACCGCCCAGGGCGGCGACGAACGTCGTGCCGTCCCCGACGAGGTCGGCGACCAGCCGGCCCTCCGTCGTCAGGACGACGGTGCCGTCCGGCACCTTCATCACGAGGTCGTCGCCGTTCGCGCCGTTGCGGTTCGCACCCGCGCCGGGCCGGCCGTTGGACGCCTTCGCGTGCGGCCGGAAATGGAAGTCGAGCAGCGTGTGCACCTGCGGGTCGACCACCAGCGTCACGCTGCCGCCGTGACCGCCGTTGCCGCCGTCCGGGCCGCCGAGCGGCTTGAACTTCTCGCGATGCACGGACGCGCAGCCGTGGCCGCCGTTCCCGGCGGTGACGTGGATCGTCACTCGATCGACGAATCGGGACACGCCGATCCCCTCCCTGCTGGCAAAGATACGAAAGCCGATGCGTCCGGCTCCTTGGAGCCGGCCTCCGGCCGGAAAAGACTGAAGGGGCGAAGCAGGCAGCGCCCGCTTCGCCCCTTCAGACGAAGGCTGGTGTCACCAGCGGATCAGGCCGTGGCCTCCGCCGGAACGATGTTGACGGTCTTGCGTCCGCGCTTGGCGCCGAACAGCACCGCACCCGCCGCGAGGGCGAACAGCGTGTCGTCGCCGCCACGGCCGACGTTGACGCCCGGGTGGAAGTGCGTGCCGCGCTGCCGGACCAGGATCTCGCCGGCGTTGACCTGCTGGCCGCCGAACCGCTTGACCCCGAGCCGCTGAGCGTTGGAATCGCGCCCGTTGCGCGAGCTGGAAGCACCCTTCTTGTGTGCCATGTCCTCGTCCTCCTGACCTTCGCGGCCGGTTACTTGATTCCGGTGACCTTGATGACCGTCAGCTTCTGACGGTGACCCTGACGCTTGTGGTAGCCGGTCTTGTTCTTGAACTTGTGGATGCGGATCTTCGGGCCCTTGACGTGCTCGAGCACCTCTCCGCTCACCGAGATCTGCGCCAGCGCGTCGGCGTCGGTGGTGAGCTCCGCACCATCGACGACGAGGGCGACGGGCAGCGACACCGAGCCGCCGGGCTCGACCTCGAGCTTCTCGACCTTCACGATGTCGCCCTCGGCGACCTTGTACTGCTTACCGCCGGTCTTGACGATCGCGTACGTTGCCATCTTCGCTACCTCATCATCGATACTCGTCGCGCGCGAGGCGCGCGAGCGTTCATGCCTACAGGGTGTGTCCAGCTCAGACGGCTAATCCGTCGCGCGGGCATACGAGACCGCGCCGCTGAACAGCGACCGTCCAAGGCTACGGGACCGGCCGGTCGCTGGTCAAACCGGGTGACGGTGCGGTGGACGAGCCACCGCACCGCCACCCGCAGTGCTACGCGCCGGCGGGTCCCGCGGCCCGGGCGGCCGCCCGTCGCCGCGGACGCCGGGTCACGGTCGGAGCCGCCGGAGCGGGCGCCGCCGGGGCCTCGGTGGCCGTGTCCGCAGCGGGGGCCTCGGTGGCCGTGTCCGCGGCAGGGGTCTCCACAGCGGGGCTCTCCGCAGCCGGAGCCTCGGCCGCGGCGGTCTCCACCTCGGTGTCCTCCGCCGCAGCGGCGTCCGCCGCGGCCTTCTCGGCTTCGGCCTTCTCGGCGGCGATCGAGACGACCAGGCCGGTGCCGGTGCCCGTGGGGGCCGTCCGGCGCACGCGGCGCCGGCGCGTCCGGACCTGCTGAGCCGGCTCCGGACCGCTCTCCTCGGCGGCCGGTTCGACGACCGGAGCCGTCGGCTCGGGCGCCGGCGTCGAGTCGACGGCCGGGGCGGTCGGCTCCCCCGCGGGGGCGGTCCGCTCCTCGGTGGGCGCAGCCGGCTCGGCGAGCTGCTCGACCTGCTCTGCCGACTCCTCGACCGAGGCCGTCGGTTCGGTGACCGGCGCGGCCTCGTCGGCCGCGGGTGCGTCGACGGCGGGCGCATCGGCCACCGCAGGCGCGTCCACGGCCACGGGAGCCTCCGCGGCGGGTTCGGGCGTGCTCACGTTCGCCTCGACGTCCTGGCGCTGCGTGTCGGCGTCCGCCGACCGCCGCGACCGGCGTCGGCGCCGCGCCGGGCGACGCTCGGCCTCGACGATCGCGACCTCGGACTCGTCGGCGAACGTCGCCGCCGCCACACCCGGCTCGCCGGCAGGCGTGTCGCCGTCCCGGCCCGTCGGGATGACGGGCGTGCCTTCACCGTCGTGCGCGGCCGCCATCGCCTTGAACAGCGGGTGCTGTCCCACCGGCTTGGAGCCGGCCGGGACCGACGCCACCGGCGCGGACACCACCGGCTCCGGCGCCGGCGCGGCCGTCTCCGGGCGACGACGCCGCGGGCGACGGGCGCCCTCCGTCTTGCCGTCCCCCGCGGGACCGAGGTCGACGGGGTCGGTGTGGATGATGACGCCGCGGCCCTGGCAGCAGGCGCACGTGGTCGAGAACGCTTCGAGCAGCCCCGTCCCGAGCCGCTTGCGCGTCATCTGCACGAGACCGAGGGACGTGACCTCGGAGACCTGATGCCGGGTGCGGTCACGGCCGAGCGCCTCGGTGAGCCGCCGCAGTACGAGATCGCGGTTCGCTTCGAGCACCATGTCGATGAAGTCGACGATGATCATGCCGCCGATGTCGCGCAGCCGCATCTGGCGCACGATCTCCTCGGCCGCCTCGAGGTTGTTGCGAGTGACCGTCTCCTCGAGGTTGCCGCCCGCACCCGTGAACTTGCCGGTGTTGACGTCGACGACCGTCATCGCCTCGGTGCGCTCGATGATGAGCGTGCCGCCCGAGGGCAGCCACACCTTGCGGTCGAGCGCCTTCGTCAACTGCTCGTCGATGCGGTGCACCGCGAAGACGTCCGGACCGTCGAAGCTCGGCGCGACGTAGCGCGAGACCCGCGCCAGCAGGTCCGGCGCCACCGACTTCACGTAGCCGTGCACCGTCTGCCAGGCGTTCTCACCTTCGACGACGAGCTTGCCGAAGTCCTCGTTGAAGAGGTCGCGCACGACCTTGACCAGCAGATCCGGCTCCTCGTACAGCGGCCGCGGGCCGCCGCCGGTCTTACGCGATTCGGCTTCGATGGACGTCCACTGCGACTGCAGCCGGGTGATGTCCTCGGCCAGCGCGTCAGAGCTGACGCCCTCGGCCGCCGTCCGCACGATGACGCTCGCGTCAGACGGCACGATCTCGCCCAGCACCTGCTTGAGACGCTTGCGCTCGACGTCCGGCAGCTTGCGGCTGATGCCCGCCGACGAGCCGTTCGGCACGTAGACGAGGAATCGGCCGGCGAGGCTGATCTGGGTCGTCAGCCGCGCACCCTTGTGCCCGATCGGATCCTTGCTGACCTGCACCAGCACCTGATCGCCGGGCCGCAGCGCCTGCTCGATCTTGCGGGCGCCGCCGCCAAGGCCCGCGGCCTCCCAGTTGACCTCGCCGGCGTAGAGCACGCCGTTGCGGCCGCGGCCGATGTCGATGAAGGCCGCCTCCATGCTCGGCAGCACGTTCTGGACGCGGCCGAGGTAGATGTTGCCGACGGTCGACGTCGACGACGCCGTGGTGACGAAGTGCTCGACGAGCACGCCGTCCTCGAGCACGGCGACCTGCGTGTAGTCGGTGACGGTCGGCGCGTCGTCGCCGTGCCCGTCGACCTCGGCCGGCCGGCCGCGACGCTCGCGGATGACCATGACGCGGTCGACGGACTCGCGGCGCGCGAGGAACTCCGACTCGGTGAGGATCGGCGGCCGGCGACGCGCGGTGTCGCGGCCGTCACGCCTGCGCTGACGCTTGGCCTCCAGACGCGTCGAACCCGAGATGCCCTGCACCTCGTCCCGGTCCCGCTTGACGACGGGCGGACGCGGCTGGCGCTCGTGGACGACGGTGTTGGGCGGATCGTCCTCGGCCGGCGCGTCCTCGCCGTCGACGCCGCCGCGGCGACGCCGACGACGACGCCTGCGGCGGCTCGCACTCTCCGCCGTCGAGTCGTCCGACTCGGCCTCGACGTCCGTCTCCTCGACGGACTCGGCCTCCTCGGACGGCTCATCGGCGGCCTCGGCCTCCGGCTCGGCGACCTTCGGCTTCTTGTGGGCCTTCTTGCTCTTCTTCTTGCCCTTGGGACGCGCATCGTCGGTGCCGCGGGCGTCGTCGCCGGCCTCGGCGGACCGATCGTCGGCCGTCTGCTCGGCGTCGCCCGGCTGGACCGCCGGCGCCTCGGCGGCAGGTGCCGCCGTGTCCGGCTGCTCCCCCGCGGCCTGCCGGCCCGCGTCGACCCCGGTATCGCCCTGCTCGTCGGCGCGGCCGCGGCCGCGGCCGCGGCGGCCACGACGACGGCGACGGTTCCCGAGCTCCTGGCGCTCGGTGGACTGACGTTCGGCGGGCTGCGGCTCGGCCTGCGGCGCATCCGCGGGCTGAGCATCGTCCTGCGGAGCCTCGTCCTGCCGGGATTCCGGCTCGGTCGGCGTCGCATCGGCGGAGTCCGGCGTGTCGGAGGACTTCACCGCGTCGGCGGCGACGGGCTCGGGTGACAGGAAGAGCGGCCCGACGGGCGCCGCCACCGGGGCGGCGGGCGTCGCGACGACCTTCTCGACCGCCGAGAACAGCGACGGGATCTGCTCGGCCGGAGCGGTCTTGCCGGCGGGTACGGCCTTGTCGGCAGGTGCAGCGTCGTCGGCCTGGGCCGGCTCGGTGTCGGTCGACGCCTCGGGGCGGGCGGCCCGGCCGGATCGCACCGCGCGCCGCGACCTCGTCCGTGTGGGACGCGACGTCGGCTGCGCCTCGGCTGCGGCCTGCTCGCCGTCGGCCGCCTCCGTCGGCACAGCGGCTGTCGGCGCGATCTCGGTCTGCTCAGCGGCGGTCGGCACGTCGGCCTGCGCCGCCGGCTCCGGCACCACGTCGGCGACCGGCGCCGGTTCGGGCACACTCGCCGTCTGCGGTTCGGTCGGCGCGTCGCCGGTCAGCCGTGCGGCGACGGCCTCGGCCATCTCACGGACGACGCTCGAGTGCGCGGACGCCACCTCGACGCCGAGTTCGGCCAGGTGGGCCCTGGCCTCTTTGCTCGTGATGCCGAGCAGTTTCGCCAACGCATGCACACGCAGCTTGGCGGGGAATTCGATTGTCACGAAGGTTCTCCTCCGCGGCCCCCGGGCGCAGGCCGGACGATGTCCGGCCGCCGCCGCGCGGGGGTCGCCTGTTATGTCCCCGGCCTCGGCCGGGTTTGTAGGTCTCGCTTCGCCTACCGGTCACGGGACCGGCGGCGATGCCTGGCTTGGTGATGAGCCTGCGATCTCCTCGCGCCCTCACCGGTGGTCACCACCGCGATGCGGCAGCCGAGCACCGCGCCGTGACGAATCGATCGCCGCGACACACTCGTCGTCGAGGGCGTCGGTGCGCCGCAGTGACAGGTCACTGCGGTACATCCGTCGCCGAAGGGGCGCTCTCACGCCGCCCGTCGACGTCCACCGGGGACGCGGGGACCGCATCACCGTGGCCGCACACCAAAGGCGGCGACCAGTCGTCATCATCTCACACGCGGGCCGGACGACGGCGGGCTTACCGTCGCCGGCTCGGCGTCAGTCATCGAAGGGACGGCCCGGCGACGCGGGCATGCGAGGCGCCGGGTGTCCGGATCGGGTCGAACGCGGAGGCCGTCAGAGGTTCGGGAACCACAATCCGATCTCGCGCGCGGCCGACTCCGGGCTGTCGGAGCCGTGCACCAGGTTGGACTGGGTGGAGAGCGCGAAGTCGCCCCGGACCGTGCCGGGAACGGCCTTCTCGACGGGATCTGTTCCACCGGCGAGCTGCCGGAAGGCGGCGACGGCGCGCTCCCCCTCGACGACGGCCGCGACGAGCGGTCCGGAGGTGATGAACTCGAGCAGCGAACCGAAGAAGGGCTTCTCGGCGTGTTCGGCGTAGTGCGCGCGGGCGGTCTCCTCGGCGGGGACGCGCAGTTCGAGGGCCGCGAGTCGCAGACCCTTGCGCTCGATGCGGGCGAGGATCTCCCCGACGAGCGCGCGCTGGACGCCGTCGGGCTTGATGAGGACGAGAGTGCGTTCTGTCACGCGGGTAAGGGTAGCCGGGGCTCCGCGCGGGCACGCTAGCGTGACAGTTCTCACGACGCCGCAACGTGCGGCGTCCACAGGATCAACCCGACGACGCGTGGAGAGACGATGAGCGAACAGCACGAGGCCGGGGCCGGCCTGCACGACGAGTCGGCACCGCGCCGCAACGGCGGCGATCTCGTCGTCGAGACGTTGCAGGCCCTCGGGGCGACCAGGGCCTTCGGCATCCCCGGGCAGCATGCGCTCGGACTGTTCGACGCGATGGGACGCGGCCGGCTCGACTTCCTGTCCAGCCGCGTCGAGAACAACTCGGCCTTCGCCGCCGACGGCTACTCCCGTGCGACCGACCGGCCGGGCGTCCTCTTCCTCTCCACCGGCCCCGGCGCGCTGACCTCACTCGCCGGGTTGCAGGAGGCGTATGCGACGGGCGTACCGATGATCGTCGTCGCCAGCCAGATCCCCGCCGCGGGCCTCGGCGCCCGCCGGCGCGGGATGCTTCATCAGCTCGACGAACAGCGCACCGCCGCCTCGCAGGTGACGAAGTCGCAGCGCACCGTGCTGCACACCTCGGCCATTCCGTCCGCGATCCGTGACGCCTGGCGCGAGGCCGTCACCGCACCGCAGGGGCCGGTGTGGGTCGAGGTGCCGCAGGACATCCTGCTGGAGTCCGTAGACGTCCCGCCCGTCGTCGACGTCTCCGGCGAACCGCACGCCGTGCCCGCCCGCGCCGAGCTCGTCGAGCAGGCGGCGCGCCTGCTCACCTCGGCGAAGCGACCGCTCATCATCGCCGGCGGCGGCGTCCGGCGCGGCAACGCCGAGGCGGCTCTGGTCGAGCTCGCCGAGGCGCTGCGCGCGCCGGTGCTCATGGCGCCCGGCGGCAAGGGTTCGATCGGCTGGGAACACCCGTTGTCGCTTCGCTCATGGGTCGAGGACGTCCACATGACCGAGCTCGCCGAGGACGCCGACGTGCTGCTCGCGATCGGCACCTCGCTCGGCGAGGTGACGTCGAACTACTACACGCTCGCGCCGCGCGGACGGCTCATCCAGATCGACGCCGAATCCCGCGTCCTCGAATCGAATCATCCCGCCCTCGGCATCCACGCCGACGCCGGCGCGGCGCTTCCGGCACTGGTCGCCGCCGTCGCCGCCCTGCCCGGCGCCGCTCCCGACTGGCACGGCGCGTCGCCGGAGGAGGTCGTCGCGACCGCCCTGCGGACGGTGGACGAGCGGCTCACGGCGCAGGACGTCGCCCCCGAACGGCGGTTCCTCGACGACATCCGCGCCGCCGTGCCGGACTCGACGGCCACCTTCTGGGACATGACGATCGCCGGCTACTGGGCCTGGAGCTATTGGGACGCGCGGTCCGGCCAGTTCCACACGGCGCAGGGCGCCGGTGGCATCGGCTGGTCCTACGGCGCGGCGATCGGCGGCGCCGAGGGACTCGGTGAACGCGTGCTCGCCGTCTCCGGCGACGGCTCGGCGATGTACTCGATCCCCGAACTCGCGACGGCCCGCCAGCACGACACCCCCGTCACCTGGCTCATCGTCGACGACGGCGGCTACGGCATCCTGCGTGAATACATGGAGGGAGCCTTCGGCCAGGCGACGGCCACCGAGCTGGCGCGGCCGGACTTCGTCGCGCTCGCCGAGGCGTTCGGCGTCCCGGCGAAGGCGGTGTCCCCGGACGCCGTCGGCCCCGCACTCACCGCGGCGTTGGCGGCCGACGGCCCGAACGTCGTCGTGGTGCAGACCAAGCTCCGCATGTTCGCGGCGACCCATATGGGACGTCCGACGACGCTCTGACCGGAGACCACGGGACGTTTCCACGGTCGACTGCCCGCGCCGATTCCGTTCCGGCGCGGGCAGTCCGCAACCGCACCGGCTGTAGGGCGAGCCGGAACGGAATCGGCGGGCCGGAACGAAGAACACCGCAGGCGGGTCGTCAGCCTGGACGCGGGGCGTCGAGGTCCGGCGTCAGCTCCACGGCCCTGGCGACCAACTCGGACAGGACGTCCAGGTCGAGGTCAGCAGCAGACCGGAACCCGATCTGCGCCGATCCGACCTTGACCCGGCCGAGACGGTCCGCGTACCGCCGCACGAGGTAGGCCCCGTCTTCGGCCGCGTTGACGTACAGGCTGAGGTGGTTCTTCTGCTCGGCGAGGCCGATGAGGAACCAATCGACGGTCCGTCCGCGCGGGCGTGGCTGCGTGATGGCGCCGTAACCCACGATCGCCTGTTCGGTGCCGCCCCAGAAGACGCCGCGCCACAGCGTCCGGCTGATGCCCGCGGCCGCACCGCGGACGACGCCGTCCACAGCACGCAGGCTCTCGGCCGACTCGCAGCCGTCGAGGAAGGCGTCGACGTCGTCGTCCGTGCGATGCATCGACTTCCCGTCGGCCTTCGCCTTCTCATCGGTCACGGTGGGCTCCTCGTCGCTGCGTACTTCTGCCTCATCCCATCACGCCCACCTGCAACGACACGCCTGCATCCGACATCCGCGTTTGGTTCCGTTGCCGACCTATGGCAAATGTCTCATTCATTTATCGAACATGCTCGGTAGAATCGGGCCATGACGATCAACCCGCCCGCACACGTTCTGGAACCGGTCCCGGTCCCAGAACCTGTTCGGGTGTGGCTCGACGGGCTGGGGGTGGCCGGGCTCGCGGGTGTGCAGTTGGAGGCGGGTCGGTTGATGGCCGGGATGTCGATGATCCCGTTGGCCGACACCGATATCGAGGCCGTCGTGGCGGCGACCGAACAGGTGTCGCGATACGGCGACGGCATCCAGTTGCGGGCGGTCACCGAGGGCTTGATCCGCGGGCTACCCGGACAGCGGGGTGCGCGGCCGGGCGCCTGGCTGCGCGGTCTGGCGTGGATCGCCGGCTGTGAAGCGAACCAGCGCGTCCGGGACGCCGCGGTCCTCGGGCCCCGGACCGGGATGGACGGACAGGCCCAAGACCCGATCCATCCGGTCACCGCGCAGGCGGTGTTCGACGGCCGCTGCTCGCGTGTCGCGGCACGGTCGATCGCGAAAGCCATCGACACCGTCCCTGCCGATAAGGCTGAGATGGCTGACGAGATCCTGGGGACCGCGGCCCGCCACGTCGCCCCGGACGATGTGAAAGGACTGTGCGCGAAAATCCTGAACCTCGTCGACCCCGACCGGAAACAAGCCGACGAGATCTGCCGCCGGAAACGCGGCCTCACCCTGGGGAAACAAGACGCCTACGGCATAAGCCGGCTGTCCGGGCATCTGGACCCGGAAGCCCGCGCCCTGCTGGAACCGATCCTGGAGAAATACGCCCGCCCCGGGGTGAACAACCCCGCCGACGACCAGCCGCTCGCCGCCGACGCCACCGCCGAGGACATGCTCGACGCCGCTCGGCGGGATCGCCGGAACAACGCCCAACGCCAACACGACGCCCTCGCCACCGCCCTACGCGATGTTCTCAGGTCGGGCGATCTGGGTGTGCACCGCGGCCTGCCGGTGATGGTGATCGCGACCGTCGACGTCCACGACCTCGAGAACGAGACCGGACTGTCGTCGACGGCGTCGGGTGGGTTCCTGCCGGTCAAGGATCTGGTGCGGATGGCCGAACCGATGCACCCCTACCTCACCGTCTGCGACCAACGCCGACCGTTGGACCTCTACCGCGGGAAACGCCTCGCCTCCTTCGACCAACGCGTCGCCCTGTACGGCGCCGAACGTGGCTGCTCCCGGCCGGGCTGTGACGCGCCCGCCACGCGGACGCAGGTGCATCATGTGCGCGAGTGGCGTGATGGCGGGTTGACGAATATCGAGTATTTGACGTTGGTGTGTGACGGTTGCCATCCGATGCTCAACCCGGACGGCACCTGGCGCACCGACCTCGTCGGACCCGACGGCCGACCCGTCACCAGCGACAACACCACCGCGAGCCGCGGCGACCCACCCGACCAAGGCCCGGCCGGCACCGACGCGACCACCAGCCGCGGCGATACCGCCTGCCCGAATGACCCCGAACCCCACCGCTGCACCACCCCGCGCGTCCTCTGGAAACGCACCGGCGCCGCAAGCTACGAACCACTCAACACCCGCCACCACCCGGAAGAAGAACTGGCAAAGTACACCGCCGCCGTCAAGCAGAACCGCGAACGCCATGACGACCGTCGGTAACAGACCTGCCGGTCACAGCTAACTCAGCAACGGACTGCGCAGAGCCGGCCAGTCGATGCCGACCCAGCCGGCCATCATCGACGCCGCGCCGAGCAGCCACACCGTGGCGAGAACGATCGCGCACGTACCCAG
>JBGANR010000021.1:0-78934 GCA_044222225.1 Mycobacteriaceae bacterium | reverse complement strand
GTTCCCCGGGCCGCAGTCCCCCGCGCTGACTCGTTCCTCGTCGGCGCTCCCGCCAGACCCGATGCCAGCGGCCCGGGGAACACCACCCCGACCACTCGCCCGTGGTTACGTCAGTTGAACGTGTTACTTCAGTTGAACGAATCCCCGCAGGCGCAGGAACCCGTCGCGTTCGGGTTGTCGATGGTGAAGCCCTGCTTGGCGATGGTGTCGACGAAGTCGATCGACGCACCCTGCAGGTACGGCGCGCTCATCCGGTCGACGGTGAGCGTGACGCCCCCGAAGTCGGCGGTCAGGTCGCCGTCGCGGCCCAGGTCGTCGAAGAACAGCTGGTAGCGCAGGCCGGCGCAGCCGCCCGGCTCCACCTGGATCCGCAGCGACAGATCGTCCCGGCCCTCCTGGTCGAGCAGCGCCTTGGCCTTCGCCGCCGCGGCCGGCGTCAACGCCGCGCCCGTCACGGGAAGCTCGGCCACGGACGGCTCGCTCACGTTCTGCTCGTTCTGCACGGTCATGGCAACTCCCTCGAAGCTCTCGCGGCGCGCCGATCTCTCGGCGTCTGCCGCGTACACGGGGCCGCCCGCTCGCGTGGGCGACCATCAGCGACAACCGTACTCGCCGCGGGGGTATTCCCCGGTCGCGGTCGACGCCCTCCGCCTCGGGGAGGTACCGGAGAAGGCGCCCACTACGCTAGGCAGCATGAAGCTCCCCTGGAAGAACGACTCGACGGCTGACGCCGCCCCGGCCGGCGCCGCGGACGCCGCCGACGAGTCGGCGGGCGACGGCCGGACCATCAAGGGTGGGGCGTACACCCCCGGCAAGGGCCGTCCGACCCCGAAGCGCAAGCCCGCCAAGCGGCAGGCCGCCCCTCCGCCGCAGACCCGCGCCGAAGCCCGTGCCCGCCGCAAGCAGCTGAAGCAGTCGATGACGAAGGAGGAGAAGCGGGCGGCCGCCGCCGAACGTCGCAAGCAGGCCAACGAGCGGCGCGAGGCGATGATGTCCGGCGACGAGCGCGCCCTGCTCCCCCGCGACAAGGGCCCCGTCCGGCGCATGGCGCGCAACATCGTCGACGCCCGCATCAACCTCGGCACGCTGTTCATGCCGTTCGCGATCGTCGTCCTCGTCTCGATGCTGGTCGCGCCGAACCTCGGCATCATCTTGCAGATCGTCATGATGGCGTTCCTGCTGCTGCTCATCATCGACTCGGTGATCCTCGGCCGAATCGTCAACAAGAAGGTGCGCGCCCGCTACCCGGACACCACCGACGGCGGTTTCGGTCTCGGCTTCTACGCCGCGACACGCGCGGTGCAGATGCGCCGGCTGCGTCAGCCCCGGCCCCAGGTCTCGCGGGGCGACGCCGTCTGATGCGGCTTCTGGTCCTCGGCGGCATCCGCTCGGGGAAGTCGCAGTACGCCGAGTCCCGCTGCTCCGCGGCCGACCCGACGTACCTTGCGACCTCGCCGAAACCCCCCACCGGTGATCCCGATTGGGCCTCCCGCATCGCGGCCCATCGCGCGCGTCGGCCCGCGGGCTGGACGACGGTGGAGAGCGCCGACCCCGTGGCCGAGCTGCCCCGGCGCAGCGGCACGGTGCTCGTCGACGACCTCGGCGCGTGGGTCGCGGCCGAGATCGACAGGGTCGGCGGCTGGAGCATCGAGGGCTTCGATCTGGCCGAGCGCCGGCGGGCGTTGGTCGCCGCCGTGGCCGCCTACCGCGGCGACGTCGTGCTCGTCTCCCCCGAGGTCGGCCTCTCCCCCGTCGCGCCGACGCCGGCCGGCCGGCTCTTCCAGGACGAGCTCGGCGCGCTCAACACCGCGCTCGCGGCGGTGTGCGAGGAGGTCGTTCTTGTCGTCGCCGGGCGGCCGCTCGCGCTGACCGACGGCGCCGGGGCCACGTCCGTCGCTGCGGCGGACGCGGCCCGGACGGCGCCCGAGGACGATTCCGACGCGGCTCCGGTCGTCGCACCGTCGCCGCGGGCACCTCGCGTCGCGATGACCAAGCACGACGAGGCGTTCTTCACCGCCGGTCCCGAGGCCGCCGTCTTCAGCGACGTCGTCGCCCCGAACGCCGCCGTCGCGGAGGCGGCGCGCGAACACCAGCTGACGCTCACCAAGCCCGCCGGCTCGCTCGGCCGCTTCGAGGAACTCGCGACGTGGGCGGCCGCCTGCCGCGGCGCCGTGGCTCCGGCCGTCTTCGCCGATCCGACGATCGTCGTGTTCGCCGGCGATCACGGCGTCGCCAAGGGTGGCGTCTCGGCCTACCCGCCGGAGGTCACGGCGCAGATGGTGGCCAACTTCGCCGGGGGCGGGGCGGCCGTCTGCGTCCTCGCCCGGCGCTACGGCGCGTCGGTGCGCGTCGAGGACATCTCCGTGGACGCCGACACCGGACCCGCCCGGTACAAGGTCTGCCGGGGCTCGGCCGACCTGCGGGTGACCGACGCCGTCAGCCGCGACGAGGCCCTGGCAGGCATCGCGGCCGGCCGGGCCGTCGCCGACGAGCTCATCGACTCCGGTGTCGAGCTGCTGCTCATCGGCGAGATGGGCATCGGCAACACGACGCCCGCGGCGATCCTCATCGGGACGCTCACCGCTGCCGAGCCCGTGGCCGTCGTCGGCCGCGGCACCGGGATCGACGACCGCGGCTGGATCCGCAAGACCGCCGCCATCCGGGACGGCATGCGACGCGCGCGTCCGGTGTCGGGTGATCCCGTGGGCCTGCTCGCGGCCGTCGGCGGCGCCGATCTGGCGGCGGCCGCCGGTTTCCTCGCACAGGCGGCCGTCCGGCGGACGCCCGTGATCCTCGACGGCGTCGTCACCGCCGCCGCCGCGCTGGTGGCCACCGAACTCGCGCCCGGCGCCCCGCGCTGGTGGCTGGCGGGCCATCGCAGCGTCGAACCCGCGCATCGGATCGCCCTCGAGTTCCTCGGCCTCGATCCGCTGCTCGACCTCGGCTTCCGGCTCGGCGAGGGCACCGGCGCCCTGGCGGCGCTGCCGCTGCTGCAGGGCGCGGTCGCGACGGCCTCGGAGATGGCGACGTTCGCCTCCGCCGGGGTCTCGACCGCCGGCTGAGACCGTGCTCGCCGGCGTGCACAGCGCGTTCACCTGGCTGACGGTGCTGCCGCTGCCGGCGCCCCGCGGCGACGTCGACCGCCGGCTCGGCGCCCGGGCCATCGCCGCGACGCCGCTCGTCGGCGCGCTGCTCGGCGCGCTCGCCGCAGCCCTCGCCTGGGCGCTGACGCTGACGGCTCTGCCGGCCGCGGCCGTCGGGTTCCTCGTCGTGGGCGCGCTCGCGCTCGGCACCCGGGGCATGCACGTCGACGGACTCGCCGACTGCGCCGACGGCCTGGGGTGCTACGGCGGGCCGGAGCGCGCCCGCGAGGTGATGACGTCCGGCCCCGCCGGTCCGTTCGCCGCGGCGACGCTCGTCGTCGTGCTCGGCGTCCAGGCCGTCTGCTTCGGCGAATTGGCGACGCGCGGCGACTGGGCCGCCGTCGCACTCGTAATCGCGACCTCGCGGGTGTCGCCGGTACTCGCCTGCCGCCGCGGCTGGGACGCCACACCCGGCGCCGGTTTCGGACGTCTCGTCGCCGGAACACAGGGCCCGCTCACCCTTGTGACCTGGCCGGTCCTCGCCCTGACCGCGGCATTCCCGCTCGGCCTCCCGGCTGTGGGCGCGGTGGCCGGCGGGCTCGTGGCAGGGTTCGGTTTCACCGCCCACTGCCGACGCCGGTTCAGCGGCATCAGCGGCGACGCCCTCGGCGGCGCCATCGAGCTCTCACTGACGGTCGCGCTCGTCGTCCTCGCCGCGACCCCGATCTGACTGTCCGGTACCTGTCGCTCAGCGAACGCACGCGACGCATATCCTCGCCGACCCGCGCTGAGCGACAGGTACCGGACAGTCAGATCCGAGCCGACGGATCGGCCCCGCCCGAGACCGGGCGGGGCCGACAAAAGCAGATCCGAAATCGGGCTCAGACGTCGCGGAGCGTCGCCATCCAGCCGTGCACGTCCTCGACCGTGCCGCGCTGGATGCCCGTGAGCCGCTCGCGCAGCGCCATCGTCAGCGGGCCGGCCTCGCCGCCGTTGATCGTCAGGTCGACGCCGTCGCCCCGCACCGCGCCGACGGGCGTGATGACCGCCGCGGTGCCGCAGGCGAACACCTCGCGCACCGTGCCGTCGGCGACGCCGGCCGCCAACTCCTCGACGGAGACCTTGCGCTCCTCGGTCTTGTAACCGGCGTCCGCGGCGAGCGCCAGCAGCGAGTCCCGTGTGATGCCGGGCAGCAGCGAGCCCGAGAGCTCCGGCGTGACGACCGTCGTGTCGTCCCCCGAGCCGAGCACGAAGAAGAGGTTCATGCCGCCCATCTCCTCGATGTAGCGGCGCTCGATGGCGTCGAGCCAGACCACCTGGTCACAGCCCTTCTCGGCGGCCTGCGCCTGCGCGAGCAGCGATGCGGCGTAGTTGCCGCCGAACTTCGCGGCGCCCGTTCCACCCGGCGCGGCGCGGACGTACTCCGTCGACAGCCACACGCTCACCGGCTTGACCCCCTTGGCGAAGTACGCGCCGGCGGGCGAGGCGATGACGAGGTAGCGGTACTGCGCGGCGGGCCGGACGCCGAGTCCGGGCTCCGTCGCGATCATGAACGGCCGCAGGTAGAGCGAGTCCTCGCCACCCGCCGCCGGCACCCACGCGTGGTCGATGGCGACGAGCTCGCGCAGCGACTCGACGAACAGTTCGGCCGGCAGCTCCGGCATGGCGAGCCGTGCCGCCGAGCGGGCGAACCGTGCCGCGTTCGCGGTCGGGCGGAAGGTGGCGACCGAACCGTCCGGCTGGCGGTACGCCTTCAACCCCTCGAAGATCTCCTGCGCGTAGTGCAGGACGACCGCCGACGGGTCGAGCGCGATCGGGCCGTAGGGCAGGACGGCGGCGTCCTGCCACCGGCCGTCCACGTAGTCGATCGACACCATGTGATCGGTGAACCGCTGCCCGAACCCCGGGTTCGCGAGGATCTCCTCGCGCTGCGCTTCAGCGACGGGATGCGGGTGCTGCGTGCGGCGAAACTCCATGGACGTCATCGTAACTTTCCGTCCACGTCAGGCGGTGCTCGCCTTGACGAACGGCGGCACGACGACCTCGCACGGCAGATCCCGGCCGCGGACGTCGACGACCACCTGGTCACCGGCCGCGACGTCGGAGGCGAGCAGGGCCAGCGCGATGCCCTGCTTGAGGGTGGGTGAGAACGTCCCCGACGTGCAGACCCCGGCCTCGCTGCGATCCGCGGCCCGCAGCACGGACAGCCCGGCGCGCGGCACCCCGCGGCCCGTGGCCCGCAGTCCCCACAGTCGCCGCGCGGGGCCGGCCGCCTTCTCGGCGAGCAGCGCCTCGCGCCCGATGAACTCGGGCTTGCGCCAGCCGACGGCCCACCCGGTGCGGGCCTGCACCGGGGTGATGTCGAGCGACAGCTCATGGCCGTGCAGCGGGTAGCCCATCTCCGTGCGCAGCGTGTCCCGGGCGCCGAGCCCGGCCGGCTGCCCGCCCGCCGCCGTCACCCGTGCGAGCAGAGCGCGGAACAGCGGGGCGGCGTCCGCCCAGCGCGGCAGCAGCTCATAGCCCTTCTCCCCCGTGTACCCCGTCCGGCACACCCGCACCGGCACCGGTCCGTCGGCGAGCTCGACGACGCCGTCGGCGAAACCCATGTACTCCATATCGGTGGGCAACCCGAGACCGCCGACGACGTCGACCGCACGCGGCCCCTGCACGGCGAGCACGCCGAAGTCGCGGTGCCGGTCGGTCACCGTCACCCCCTCCGGCGCGCGGGCGGCGAGGATCTCGACGACGGCCGCGGTGTTCGCGGCGTTGGGGATGAGGAAGAGCTCGGTGTCGGAGACGTAATAGACGATGAGATCGTCGACGACGCCGCCCGAGGAGTCGGTGCACAGGGTGTACTGCGCCTTGCCGGGGCCGATCCTGCCGAGGTCGTTGGTCAGCGTGCCGTCGATCAGCTCGACGGCCCCCGGACCCGAGACGGTCACCTTGCCGAGGTGACTGACGTCGAAGAGCCCGACGGTCTCGCGCACCGAATTGTGCTCGGACACGGTGCCCGAGTAGCTGAGCGGCATCTCCCAACCGCCGAACTCGGCGAACGACGCACCGAGATCCGCGTGCAGGTCATGGATCGGTCCGCGTAACAGCTCAGTCATGACGGTTACCGTATCGCGGAGTACACGTCTGAGTACCGCCGAAAGGAACCTGAAGTGACCGCCACCGCACTGCCCGTCCTGTCCCTCGCCGACGCCCCGGACCCCGGCCACGTCCTCGTCGTCGCCGCGGCGTCCTCCGACGACGGGCCGCACCTGCCGGGCCGGCAGCTCGACGACGCCGCGGCCGCTGCGATCGCCGCGAGCCTGGTGACCGTGGGCGCCAAGGGCTCGGCGGGCGAGGCCGTCCGCATCCCCGCCCCGGCCGGGGTCGACGCCGCGAGCGTCCTGGCCGTCGGCGTCGGCGACGAGTCGGCGCTCGCCGACGCCGACAAGGTCCGGCAGGCCGCGGGTGTCGCGGCGCGGGCGCTCACGGGCGTCGACGCCGCGTCGACGACCCTCGGCGTCTTCGGCCTCGGCGCCGCCGCCGAGGGCTTCGCACTCGGCGCCTACCGGTTCGACGCCTTCCGCGGCGCCGGTTCGACGCCCGCGCCGGCCACCCTCGGCGCCGTCGCGTTCGTCGGCGGCGACGCGGCCGATCTCGACGCGGCTCGGATCACCGCCGAGGCCGTCGCCTTCGCGCGCGACCTCGTCAACACCCCGCCGAGCCACCTCTACCCCGCCACGTTCGCCGAACGCGCCGCCGACGCCGGACGCGCCGCCGGACTGGACGTCGAGGTCCTCGACGACGACGCCCTGCGCGCCGGCGGCTACGGCGGCATCGTCGGCGTCGGGCAGGGCAGCTCGCGGCCGCCGCGGCTCGTCCGGCTGCGCTACGACGCCGGTTCCGACGCACCGCTCGTCGCCCTCGTCGGCAAGGGCATCACCTTCGACACCGGCGGCATCTCGATCAAGCCGGCCGCGAACATGGACCACATGACCTCCGACATGGCCGGCGCGGCCGCCGTCGTCGCGACGGTCGTCGCCGCCGCCCGGCTCGGCCTGCCGGTCAGCGTCACCGCCACGGTTCCGCTCGCCGAGAACATGCCGAGCGGAACCGCGCAGCGCCCCGGCGACGTCCTCACCCAGTACGGCGGGACGACGGTGGAGGTGCTCAACACCGACGCCGAGGGCCGGCTCGTGCTCGCCGACGCCATCGTCCGCGCGCAGGAGGACGACCCCGATTACCTCATCGACACCGCGACGCTCACCGGGGCGCAGCTCATCGCCCTCGGCGCCCGGACGCCCGGCGTCCTCGGCACCGAGACGTTCCGCGACCGCGTCGCCGCCCTCTCCCGCGCGGCCGGCGAGAACGGCTGGAGCATGCCGATCCCCGAGGAGCTGACGGCCGATCTCTCCTCGCGCGTCGCCGACATCGCCAACATCACCGGTCACCGCAACGCGGGCATGCTGTCGGCGGCGGCGTTCCTGCGCAAGTTCGTCGACGACGGCCGGGAGTGGGTCCACATCGACATCGCGGGGCCCGCGTTCAACACGTCCGGGCCGTGGGGCTACACGCCGAAGGGCGGCACCGGGGTGCCCGTCCGCACGCTGCTGGCGGTGCTCGCCGACGTCGCCGTCAACGGATAACCGGCGATCTCGGCGGCGGCCGCCGGCCCGGAAGCCGCCGCCGGGCGCGCCGCCGAGGGGCTCTCCGGCACCGCCGTAAACGGTCCAGCGGGACTTGCCGCTTCGCCCCGACGCGTCGGCGGTCACGCGGTAGGGTCACCCATGAGGTCCGCCTCGACGGATCGGGCTCGCCTTGACCCATGGCCGGCCTGCCCCAATCACGCGTCTTCCGATCACAAATCTTCTTAAGGAGTCGACACGATGGCCTTCTCCGTCCAGATGCCCGCCCTCGGCGAGAGCGTCACCGAGGGAACCGTCACGCGGTGGCTGAAGCAGGAAGGAGACACCGTCGAGGTCGACGAGCCCTTGCTCGAGGTATCGACCGACAAGGTCGACACCGAGATCCCGGCGCCGATCGCCGGTGTGCTCGTCCGGATCGTCGCGAACGAGGACGACGTGGTCGAGGTGGGCGGCGAGCTCGCCGTCATCGGTGACGCGGGCGAGTCCGCGGCTCCCGCCGCCGAGCCGGAGCCGGAGCCCGCCGAGGAGGAGGCCCCGGCGGCCGAAGCCCCCGCGGCCCCGGCCCAGCAGGCGGCCCCGAGTTCGGCTCCCGCCGCGTCGGCGACGTCCGGCACGGATGTGACGATGCCGGAGCTCGGCGAGTCCGTCACCGAGGGCACCGTGACCCGGTGGCTCAAGGAGGTCGGCGACGAGGTGGCCGTCGACGAGCCGCTCGTCGAGGTCTCCACCGACAAGGTGGACACCGAGATCCCGTCGCCCGTCGCCGGCACGCTCCTGGAGATCACCGCGAACGAGGACGACGTCATCGCCGTCGGCGGCAAGCTCGGCGTCATCGGCGACGCGTCGGCGGCGCCCGCGCCGGCTGCACCCGAGCCCGAGCCCGCTCCGGAACCCGAGCCCGAGCCGACCCCGGAGCCGGAACCCACCCCTGAGCCCGAGCCCGAACCCGCCGCCGAAGCGGAGCCCGAGGCACCCGCCGAGTCCGGCTCGACGCCGTACGTCACGCCGCTCGTCCGCAAGCTGGCCAAGCAGAACGGCGTCGACCTGACGACCGTCACCGGCACCGGCGTCGGCGGCCGCATCCGTAAGCAGGACGTCCTCGCCGCCGCCGAGGCGGCCAAGGCCGCCGCCGCGAAGGCCGCCGAGCCCGCCCCGGCCCCGGCGCCCGCTCCCGCCGCACCGGCTCCCGCCGCCGCTGCCCCGGCGGCACCGAGCGCCCCGGTCGGCGTGCGTCCGGAACTCGCGTCGCTGCGCGGCACCGTCGCCAAGATCAACCGGATCCGGCAGATCACGGCCAAGAAGACCCGTGAGTCGCTGCGCGACAGCGCACAGCTCACGCAGGTCTTCGAGGTCGACATGACGCGCATCGTCGCGCTGCGGGCGAAGGCGAAGGCGCAGTTCCGGGCCAACGAGGGCGTCAACCTGACGTACCTTCCGTTCATCGCGAAGGCGACGATCGAGGCGCTCAAGCTGCACCCGAACGTCAACGCCAGCATCGACGAGGACAAGAAGGAGATCACCTACCACTCGGTGGTCAACCTCGGCCTCGCCGTCGACACCGAGCAGGGCCTGCTCTCTCCGGTCATCCGGGGCGCCGACGATCTCTCGCTCGCCGGTCTCGCCCGCGCGATCAACGATCTCGCGGCCCGCACCCGCGCGTCGAAGCTCAAGCCGGACGAGCTCTCGGGCGGCACGTTCACGATCACGAACATCGGCAGCATGGGCGCCTTGTTCGACACCCCGATCCTCGTGCCGCCGCAGGCGGCGATGCTCGGAACGGGTGCGATCGTCAAGCGGCCGGCCGTCATCTCGGGCCCCGAGGGCGACGCGATCGCCATCCGGTCGATGAGCTACCTGCCGCTCACCTACGACCATCGCCTCGTCGACGGTGCGGACGCCGGCCGGTTCCTCACCACGATCAAGCACCGCCTCGAGGAGGCCTCCTTCGAGGCCGATCTCGGGCTGTAACCCCCGAGCCGATGCGCGTCGTCGCCGGATCGTCGGGCCCCTCCGCGGGTTCGGTGGTCCGGCGACGTCGTTCCGGGACCGAAGCTCCCCGGATGTCCGCCTGAGCGGGCCGCCGAGGAGGATATCGCCGCGGCGCCTCGCTCAGACGGACATCCGGGGAGGCACCCTATGAGAAAGGCAGCACACCGATGACCGTCGACGCTCCGCTCCGCACCCCCCGCCGGTCCCGGTCGGCGCGCGCGTCGGACGACCCCGTCGTCGTCCGCGATCTCGGGCTGCTCGGCTACCGGGAGGCGCTCGCCGAGCAGCGCCGCGTCGCGGCCGGCCGCGCCGACGGCACCGTCGAACGCGACGAACTCCTGCTGTTGCAGCACCACGCCGTCTTCACCGCGGGCAAACGCACCGAGCCCTCGGACCGGCCGCTGCCCGGTACGACGACGCTGGAGGTGATCGACGTCGACCGCGGCGGCCGGATCACCTGGCACGGCCCCGGCCAGCTGGTCGGATACCCGATCATGCGGCTCGCCGAGCCGCTCGACGTCGTCGACTACGTGCGTCGCATCGAACAGGCGCTCATCACCGTGTGCGACGGATACGGGCTGCCCGTCGGCCGCGTCGCCGGACGCTCCGGGGTGTGGCTGCCGCCCGGCGACGGCCGACCCGAACGCAAGCTCGCCCAGATCGGCATCCGCGTCGCCCGCGGTGTCACGCTGCACGGCTTCGCCTTCAACGTCGACCCCGATCTCTCCGACTTCGGACGCATCGTGCCCTGCGGCATCGCCGACGCCGGCGTCACCTCGCTCGCCATCGAACTCGGCCGCCCGATCACCGTCGCCGACGTCACCGCCGCCACCACGGACGCCGTGCTCGACGCCCTCGACGGCAGGCTCCCCGTCACGGCGCGCGATCTCCCCGGCCACGACGCACCGCCGCGTCCCGCCGCACCGAGCGCGACCCCGACCCGCATCGACCTCGGCGGCCGAACTCCACCTCGCTAGGCTCGTGCCACGACGGCGTGGGCCGCGAACCGGCGCCACGACCGACCACGACAACGACTAAGGACGGCTCGACGTGACGGCAGCCCCAGAAGGGCGCAAGCTCCTCCGCCTCGAAGTGCGCAACGCGCAGACGCCCATCGAGCGCAAGCCGAAGTGGATCAGGACCAAGGCCACGATGGGCCCCGAGTACTCCGACCTCAAGGGCCTCGTGCGCCGCGAGGGCCTGCACACGGTGTGCGAGGAGGCCGGCTGCCCCAACATCTACGAGTGCTGGGAGGACCGGGAGGCGACGTTCCTCATCGGCGGCGAGCAGTGCACCCGGCGCTGCGACTTCTGCCAGATCGACACCGGCAAGCCGGCGGAGCTCGATCGCGACGAGCCGCGACGCGTCGCCGAGAGCGTCCAGGCGATGGGCCTGCGCTATTCGACGATCACCGGCGTCGCCCGCGACGACCTGCCCGACGGCGGCGCCTGGCTCTACGCGGAGACGGTCCGCAAGATCCACGAGCTCAACCCCGGGACCGGCGTCGAGAACCTGATCCCCGACTTCAACGGCCGTCCCGAGCAGCTCGCGGAGGTCTTCGCGTCGCGGCCCGAGGTGCTGGCCCACAACGTCGAGACCGTGCCGCGGATCTTCAAGCGGATCCGGCCGGCCTTCCGCTACGACCGCAGCCTCGACGTCATCACTGCGGCCCGAGAGTACGGCCTCATCACGAAGTCGAACCTCATCCTCGGCATGGGCGAGACGCCCGAGGAGATCCGCGAGGCGATCGTCGACCTGCACGAGGCGGGCTGCGACATCCTCACCATCACCCAGTACCTGCGGCCGTCGCCGCGGCATCATCCGGTGGAGCGGTGGGTCAAGCCGGAGGAGTTCGTCGAGCACTCCGCGTTCGCGACGTCCGTCGGCATCTCCGGTGTCATGGCCGGCCCGCTCGTCCGCTCCTCCTACCGGGCCGGACGCCTCTACGCCCAAGCGATGGCGGCGCGCGGTGTCGCCCTCCCGGAGAACCTCTCGCACCTCGTCGACGGCGGCGCCGCGGCGCAGGAGGCCTCCAGCGTGCTCGCCCGGTACGGCTCCTGACACATGTCGCCGGACGGTCGAACCCGCCCCCTCCGGCGACCACCACCGGGAGCCGATCACCCGGCCGGATCGGACTCCCCCCGGCCAACGGACGTGCGCCGGCCCGGCGCGCCGTAAACTGGGGGCCATGGCCAAGACCGACGTCGAATTGAAGGCTGCCAAGAAGGCTGCGCGAGCCGCCCGCAAGGAAGCCTCGAAGGCCCGCCGCAAGCAGTTGTGGCAGGCGTTCCAGATCCAGCGCAAGGAAGACAAGGCGCTGATCCCGCTCATGGCGGGGGCGTTCGTCGGCGTCCTCGCCGTCTTCGTCGTGCTGGGCTTCGTGTTCGACTGGCTCATCGTGCTGATCCCGTCCGGCATCATGTTCGGCGGGCTCGCCGCGTTCGTCATCTTCGGGCGCCGCGTCCAGAAGTCGATGTACCGCAAGGCCGACGGGCAGCTCGGCGCCGGAGCGTGGGCGCTCGGCAACATGCGCGGGCAGTGGCGCGTGCAGCAGGCCGTCGCCGGCAACACCCATCTGGACGCCGTGCACCGCGTCATCGGCCGGGCGGGCGTGATCTTCGTCGGCGAGGGCAACACGTTGCGCGTCACCTCGCTCATCAACCAGGAGAAGAAGAAGGCCGCGCGCGTCGTCGGCGACGCCCCGATCTACACCATCATCGTCGGCAACGAGGAGGGGCAGGTCCCGCTCTCCAAGCTCGAGCGTCACCTGTCCAAACTCCCCAACAACATCACAGCCAAGCAGATGGACGCCCTCGAGCAGCGTCTGACGGCCATCTCCGCCCGTGTCGCGGGCCCCGGCATGCCGAAGGGCCCGATGCCGCAGGGGGCGAAGGTGCGCAACATGCAGCGGGCCGCCAAGCGCCGCAGCTGACTCCACCTCCTCCGAAGCCCGCCTGATCCGCCGGATCAGGCGGGTTTTCTTTGCGCGCATGCCGTACGCGGCAGCCGCGTTACATGACGTACGTCATGCCTCGCCCCCGACAGTCCGTCGTTCGTATCGGACCTCAAAAATTATTGATAGCCATTCTTGGCAGGATTTTCCTGCTGC
The DNA here is from genome assembly GCA_044222225.1 of Mycobacteriaceae bacterium. GTDB lineage: Bacteria > Actinomycetota > Actinomycetes > Mycobacteriales > Mycobacteriaceae > JBGANR01. The sequence goes on along the minus strand of JBGANR010000021.1, from coordinate 66,116 downwards.
TGTCAGGATGACATCCATCAGAGATCCGCGATCGGACCGCCACCATTCTCCTTCATCGGCAGCGGCGGCGAGATCACACGAGAAGGACATCCCGATGACCATTCAGGCAGAGCTTCACCCCGTGCCTTTCCGCGTCGAAAAGTCGTCGAAGACAAACCCCCTGTCATCGCATCATTCGGTCAGCCTCGTCATTCCCGCCCGCAATGAGGCGCGGAACATCGCGTGGGTTCTCGAGCAGATCCCCGCCTCCGTCGACGAGGTCATCCTCGTCGACGGCGACTCGACCGACGCCACCCTGACGACGGCGCTCAGCTACCGTCCCGACATCAAGGTCGTGCAGCAGGAGGGACCCGGCAAGGGCAGCGCCCTGCGGACCGGTTTCCATGCCGCCACCTGCGACATCGTGGTCATGATCGACGCGGACGGCAGCATGCTTCCGGCCGAGATCTCCCACTACCTCCACTTCCTGGAGAACGGCTACGACTTCGTCAAGGGGTCGCGCTTCATCAGCGGCGGCGGTTCGCTCGACATCACGCCGTTCCGGCGATTGGGCAATCAGTTTCTGCTGCAGGTGTTCAATTCCCTTTATGGCAGCCAGCTCACCGATCTCTGCTATGGATTCTGCGCATTCCATCGCAAATACCTCAAGCATCTGGACCTTTCGGCGACGGGTTTCGAGATCGAAGCCGAAATGACGGTCCGGGCCGCGAAAGCGGGATTGCGCATCGCCGAGGTGCCGAGCATCGAGCTCCCGCGCCGATCCGGTGAATCCAATCTCCACGCGGTCAAGGACGGCACGCGTGTCCTGCGCACGGTACTGCGGGATCACCGCGACGGGCTCACCGGCCGGGCCGTACAGGCCGCACGCCGCCGCGTCCATCCCCAGCCCACCGCCGCCTCCTCGTGACCGTCCACACCGCGCCGGCACCGAGCGAGGCGGAGTCGCGGCCGATCTCGCACCGCATCGGTGCGGCCGACCTGCCGGTCGGCATCTGCCGGATCGACCTCGCCGCGCCGCCCGCGTCGCTGCCGTTGCTCTCGCCGATCGACGCCCCGGCGAAGATCCTCGCCCTCGTCGTCCGCGAGGGCAGGCCGCTCGGCGTCGTCCTCCTCGACGGCGCCCGCGGCCTGGCATGGACCGCACACGCCGACGCGGTGACGGACGCCCTCGCCGCTGAGATCGCGGCCGACGAGGCTCGCACCGAGGCGGCCTCCCCGCCCGAGGAGGCCCGAGACACACGGCCGCCCGGCGCCGGCCCGCTCATCTCCGCCGTCGTCGCGACGCGGAACCGCACCGACAGCCTTCGTGAGACCCTGCACGCGCTCCTCGCGAGCGACCACCCGTCGTTCGAGGTGATCGTCGTCGACAACGATCCGTCGTCGGACGACACGGCCGAGATGGTCGCGGCCGAGTTCGCCGACGTCACCTACGTGCGTGAGTACCGCCGCGGGCTCGCCGCCGCACACAATCGTGGCGTCGCGCTCGCGCGGGGCGAGATCGTCGCGTTCGTCGACGACGACGTCCTCGTCGACCGGCACTGGCTGGCACGGATCGCCGACGGCTTCCGCATGGCCCCGGACGTCGGCTGCGTCACCGGGCTGATCCTCCCGAGCCGCCTCGAGACCCCGGCCCAGCTGCTGCTCGAACAGCACGGCGGCTTCGACAAGGGCTTCACGCCGCGCATCGTCGACCTCGGGGCGAACCGTCCGGACGACCCGCTCTTCCCGTTCACGGCCGGCCGGCTCGGCTCGGGCGCCAACATGGCCTTCGACCGGCGCGTTCTCGCCGAGCTCGGCGGCTTCGACCCCGCGCTCGGCGCCGGCACGCTCGCGCGCGGCGGCGACGACCTCGCGGGCTTCTTCCGCGTGCTCGCCCGCGGCCACCGGCTCGTCTACCAACCCGCGGCCGTCGTCTGGCACCGGCATCACCGGGATCTGGCCGCTCTGCGCACCCAGGCCGAGGGCTACGGGACCGGCCTCGGCGCCTATCTCGCCAGCGCCGTCGTCACCGAACCGCGGATGCTCGGCTCACTGCTCGTCCGGCTGCCCCGCGGGCTCCGCTACGCCTTCGCGGCGTCGTCCGATCGCAACCGGCACCGCTACGACCACGGGCCGGCCGACCTCGCCCGGCTCGAGCGCCGCGGACTGCTGCGCGGACCGCTCGCCTACGTCCGCAGTCGCCGGCAGATCCGCCGCGCACAGAATCCCCGCCCCCTCCTCGATCACGGAGCCACCACGCGATGACCACGACGACGGAACTGCGCCGCGTACCCGCGGGCGCCGCGGCGCCCGCGTGGCCGCGGCGACTGTCGGCTCCGCTCTCCCGCCTCAAAGCGCTCCGGCGTCGCCTCCTGGCCGAGCTGCGCGACCCGATGCTGCGCAACGGCCATCTCCTGACGCTCAGCTCGCTGCTCACCTCCGCCGTCGGCGTCGTGTTCTGGGCCGTCGCGGCCGACTACTACCCGCCGGAGGTCATCGGCAGCAACACCGCCGCGATCTCGCTCATGATGCTCATCGCGGCGATCGCCCAGCTCAACCTGTCCAGCGCGATGGCGCGGTTCGTGCCCACCGCCGGGCCGCGTACGACGACCTTCGTGCTGCGCTCGTATCTCGTGTGCAGCGGCGGGGCGACACTCGTCGCGTCGGCGGCCGTCGCCGTCGTCGTCTGGGCATGGCCGGGCACGGAGTTCCTCGAGACGCCGCGCGACTGGGTCACCTTCGTCCTGGCCGCCGTCGCCTTCGTGCTCTTCACCGTGCAGGAGTCGGTCCTCACCGCGCTGGGCCGCGCCGTCGTCGTCCCGATCGAGAACCTCTGCTTCGCCGTGACGAAGGTGCTGCTCGTCGTGCTCTTCGCGGCGCCGCTGCCGTGGCACGGCATCTTCGCGTCGTGGGCCGTCGCCCTCTGGCTCGACGTCGTGTGCGTGACCGGCTACCTGTTCGCGGTCGCGCTCCCCCGCTATCGACGCCGCTCGACGGGCATCGACACCCTTCCCCCGGTGCGCGACCTCGCCCGCTTCGTCACCGCCGACTACCTCGGCGCCGTGTGCTCGATCGGGTCGATGACGCTGCTGCCGGTCCTCGTCATCGCCTTCCTCGACACCGAACAGAACGCCTACTTCGCCATGGCGTGGACGATCGCCTACTCGATCCACCTCGTCAACACGAACCTCGGCGTCTCCCTCGTCGTGCAGAACGCCGCGTCGCAGGCCGCACTCGTCCGCGGAGTCCGCCGGGTGCTGACCCACGGCGCCCGGATCCTCGTTCCCGTGGTCGCCGGCGTGGCCGTCCTCGCACCCCTCATCCTCTCGGTCTTCGGCAAGTCCTACCGCGCCGGCACCACGACGCTGCAGCTCCTCGTTCTGGCGGCGCTGCCCAACCTGCTCGTCGCGACGGCGATCAGCACCGCTCGCGCCCGGCGCCGGTTGCGGCTCATCCTCACGGTGCAGGGCACGCAGGCGGTCGCCGCACTCGGCTCGGCGGCCTTCCTGCTGCCGCGGCTCGGCCTGACCGGCGCCGCCATCGCCTGGCTCGGCACGCAGACCGCGCTGGCGCTCGCCCTCCTCGTGCGCCGCGACCTGTGGCTCTCCCCGAGCCCGCGGCCGTCCGGGATCCGGCGGGTCGGACGCGTTCTGGCGGCGAGCCGCGACCTGCCCCTGCCGGCCGTCCTGCGCGCGGCCACCGAGCGGCGGCGTCACCCGCGGTCCGCCACGGCGACGCTGCCCGATCTCACCGGCATCCCCGGCGCCCGGAACTGGACGGTCGGCCGACGCATCGACACCGTCACCGACATCGACGTCTTCCTCGTCGGCCGCACCGGCGGCTCCGCGGCGGCCGTGCTCAAAGCGTCGGCGACGCCTCAGGGACGCCGCGAGCTCACCACGGCGCGCGACGTCCTCGACCGGGTGCGCGCCGGCGGGCTGCCGTCCATCGCGGCCCTCGCGCCGCGGATCCTGGCGTTCGACGCCGCCGCCGACGGCGTCCGCTCCGTCGAGAGCTTCGCCTCCGGCACCGATCTCGGCGCGCTGCTGGCCGCCGACCGGGGCCGCTACGTGCCGCTCGTCTCCTCGGCCGTGGCCGCGATCGAGCCCTTCGCCGCGGCGTCCGCCGAATCCATCACGATGACCGACGAGCACCTCCGCGCGTGGGTGACCGAGCCGCTGCTCGCGATCGCCGACATGTGCGGCCGCATCGATCCGCCGACTGCGGCCCTCGTGCCCGAGCTGGAGAGCGCCCTGCGCACGGCGCTCACCGACGCCACCGTCGACGTCGGCGGCAGCCACGGCGACTACTGCCCCGGCAACATCCGGGTCGAGGGCGACCGGACCGTCGCCGTCATCGACTGGGGCGGCGCGCACGACGGCCGGCCGCGCTGGCTCGACGCGCTCCATCTCGCGCTCACCGCGAGCGCGCTCGTCGAGGACCGCGAGTTCGGCGCCGTCGTCGGCGACCGGCTCGTCCGTGGCTTCTCGGCCCGCGAACGCGCGGCGCTCGCCGCCTCGGAGTCGGCCGCGCCGCTCGTCGCCGCCGACGGCGACGCACGTCGGCTGACGCTGTTGCTGACCTGGCTGCACCACGTCGCCGAGAACTCGCGCAAGTCCGAGCGCTTCGGCGTCCACCCGGTGTGGTGGGCGCGGAACGTGCTGCCCGTGCTGCGGACGGTGCACGGATCGGCCGGCGTCCCGCTCACCGTCGCTCCGTACGCCGCGGCGCCCGTGCCGCCACGGCCGTCGGTGTCCGTCGTCATCTGCGCGTACACCACCGACCGCTGGTCCGAACTCGTCGCCGCCGTCCAGTCGGTGCGGGCTCAGACCCCCGAGGCCGCCGAGGTCGTCGTCGTCATCGACCACTCGCCGGAACTCCTCGACCGGGCCCGCTCGACGTTCACCGACGCGATCGTCGTTCCCAACAGCGCGACGAAAGGTCTCTCCGGCGCCCGCAACACGGGCGTCGCGATGGCGACCGGCGACGTCGTCGCCTTCCTCGACGACGACGCGGAGGCCGCTCCGGGCTGGCTCGCGGCACTCGCCGACGGCTACCGGACCGCCGACGACGGCACCGTCATCGGCGTCGGGGGCGCCATCGATCCGATCTGGCACGGCGGCAGGCCCGCCTGGTTCCCCGACGAGTTCGCGTGGGTGGTCGGGTGCAGTTACCGCGGCCTGCCCACCGAGGCGGCGACCGTCCGCAATCACATCGGCGCCAACATGTCGCTGCGACGGGACGTGCTCGTCTCGTCCACCGGGTTCGAATCCCGGCTCGGCCGCATCGGGAAGCGTCCGCTGGGCTGCGAGGAGACGGAGCTGTGCATCCGCACCAGTGCCGCCCATCCCGGCTCCGCACACCGCTACGAGCCCACCGCGCGCGTGCGGCATCACGTCACCCCCGAGCGCCGGACCTGGGCCTACTTCCGTTCCCGCTGCTACGCCGAGGGACTGTCGAAGGCGCTGGTCAGCACCCTCACCGGAGCCGGCGACGCCCTGTCGAGCGAGCGCGCCTACGTCACCTCCGTCATTCCCCGCGGCGTGCTGCGCGGCGTCGGCGACGCGTTGCGCGGCCGGCCCGCAGGCCTGGCGCGGGCCGCCGCGATGATCGCCGGCGTGCTCATCACGGCGAGCGGCTACGCCGTGGGCCGCGTCAGGATCGCGCTACGGCCGACCGTTCCGGCGGTACCCGACGGCGACGCCCCCGCGGCCGGCCGGGACACCCGCGCAGCCGCGGGCCCGGCCCTGCGGCTGCGCACGGCGGCGCCGTATCTCGGCCTCCCCGTCGCCGCCGCGGCGTGGATCGTCTCGCTGCCGCAGATCGATCTGTCGGCGATCGGCGACTTCGGCCTCATCCCGCTGCTGCCGGTGACCTTCTGGATCGGTCTCGCCGCCCTGCTCGCCTCCTTCGGCGTGCTCGTCCGCCGCGGCGGCGCGTCCGGTCGGCTGCTCACGGCGCAACTCGTGCTGCTCGTCGCGATGCTGCACGCCACACCGAGCGCCGTCTACGGCACGCTGCGCTACTCGTGGGCCTGGAAGCACGTCGGCATGGTCGACTTCTTCCTCCGCCACGAGGGCGTCGACACGACGATCCAGGAACTGTCGGCGTATCAGAACTGGCCCGGCTTCTTCACCGGAAACGCGCTGTTCGTCGACGCCGGTGGACTCGTCACGTCGCTCGGCTACGCCGTCTGGGCGCCGCTGGTGTGGAATCTGCTCTTCCTCGGCCCGATCTACCTCATCGCGGACTCGGCGACGAAGGACCGCCGCCTCATCTGGGCGACGCTCGCAGTGTTCGTGCTCGGCTCCTGGGTCGGCCAGGACTACTTCGCCCCGCAGGCGTGCGCGTTCTTCCTCTACCTCACCGCGGTGGCGCTCACGCTGCGGCACCTCGACCGTCGCGACGGCGTGACCGGCCGCGATCGGATCGCCCTGTCGTGCTTCGCGCTCATCCCCATGCTGGCCGCCATCGCGCCGACCCACCAGCTGACTCCGCTCATGATGGTGGCCGGCCTGGGCGCCCTCGCCGTCATCGGCCGCTATCGGGTGCTGCTCGTGGTGCTCGTCGTCCTCGGACTCACCGTGGCGTGGGACTTCACCTTCGCCGGGGACTGGCTGCACGCCAACATGCGGAGCATCGCGAAGTCGATCGGCTCGCTCGGCAGCAACGCCGAGTCCGGGTTCATCAACCTGGGCGCCGCCAGCCCCAGCCAGGCCGTCATCGCGCAGGTCGACCGGGTGCACAGCGCGGCGATCTGGGGGCTCGCCCTGCTCGGCTTCATCCGGCTCCGGCGGGCGGGTCGGCGCGACATCACCTTCGCGCTGCTCGCGCTCGCACCGCTGCCGCTGGTGGTGACCAACGACTACGGCGGCGAGATGGTGTTCCGCGTCTATCTCTTCGGACTGCCGTTCGTCGCCTTCTACGCCGCCGCGGCGCTGCTGCCGCCCCTCGCCCGCCCGCGTCACGGCGGGCCGGCACGACCGTGGCGCCGGCACGCGTGGGCCGCGGCCCTGCCCGTCACGCTCGTCCTGCTCGTGCCGGGCTTCGCCGCCGGGTACTACGGCAAGGAGCAGGCGAACTACTTCACGCCGGACGAGGTGGCCGCCGTCCAGTACCTCTACGGCGTCGCACCCCGCGGTTCCCTGCTCGTCAGCGCGACCAGCGACTATCCGTGGGCGTTCAGCCACTTCGAGCACTACGACTACTACCGCTTCGCCCTGCTGGAACCGGAGGACCGGACGGCCGTCGTCGACGATCCGATCGATCGGCTCGCCGAGATCATGACCGGCGGCGGGCACGACCGGGCGTTCCTCGTGTTCACCCGCAGCCAGTCGGCCGACGTCGCGATGACGGGCATGCTGCCCGTCGGAGCTCTCGACGCCGTCGAGCACGCCGTCGCCACCTCACCGGCGTACCGGCTCGTCTACACCAATCCCGACAGCCGCATCTACACCCTCGTCGCGCCCGAGATCCTGGAGCACAGATGACCCGACCGTCCCGTCTTCCCCTCACCCGCTCCGACGTCGTGCTCGCGACGTCCGGGTGGCTCGTGCTCCTCGCCGTGACCCAGCTGCCGCCGGCGACGCCGCTGCGGATCGCCCTGGCGGCCGCCTTCCTTCTCTACGCCCCGGGTGCGGCGATCGTCCGGCTGACGCCGCTGCGGCAACCGCTCGAGCGCCATGTCACCGCGATCGCGCTGAGCATGGCGGCGACGCTGCTGGTCAGCGTCGCGTTCACCGCCGCCCGCGACGACTCCCTCGACCACCGGCTGCAGACGCTCGCGGCGCTGACCACGGCGGCCGTGCTCCTGCAGCCGTCGGTCCTCGGTCACTGCCGGGCCCTGCTCGCTCGTACGTCGACGACCTCCCGGAGGACCGCATGACCATCGTCCCGATCCTGCTGTACCACTCCGTCAGCACCGACCCGCCGGCGTGGATCGCGCCCTACACGGTGACGCCGGACGAGTTCGCCGCTCACCTCGACCTCGTGGTCGCGTCCGGACGCACGCCGCTGACGGTCGCCGGCCTCGTCGCCGCACTCGACGCCGGCACGCTCCCGGCGCGGCCGGTCGTCATCACCATCGACGACGGCCACGCCGACACCGCGGCCGCGGCCTCAGCACTCGCGGCGCGGCGGCTGCCGAGCACCCTCTACATCACGACCGGCGCGTTGGCCGGGCGGCCGCGGCCGGCGCTCGCCATCCCGCCGGCACCGATGCTCGACTGGTCGCAGCTGCCGGAGATCGCGGGGCTCGGCGTGGAGATCGGCGCACACACCCACACCCATCCGCAGCTCGACACGCTGCCCGCGGCCCGTGCCCGCGACGAGATCGTCCGTAGTCGCGACCTCCTCGAGGACGCGCTCGGCACACCCGTGCGGAGTTTCGCCTACCCCCACGGCTTCCATTCCCCCGCGCTGCGCCGGATCGTCGCCGACGCCGGTTTCGGTTCGGCCACCGCCGTCATGAACGCCCTCAGCTCGTCCGGCGACGACCGCTTCGCGCTCGCCCGGCTGACGGTCCTGGCCACGACGCCCCGCGACGAGATCGCGACCTGGCTGACCGGCGCGGGCGCGCCCGTCGCCCCCTTCCCGGAGCGCATGCGCACGCGGGCGTGGCGGCTCTATCGGCGCGCCCGCGGCACCCGGTCGGCGCGCGGCGTCATCGCCGGCCACCCCGATCCGAGCCCGTCCCCGTCACGCCTCCTCTCGACCACGGAGCCCCGCCGATGACCCTCACCACCACCGCCCGGCCGCGCGCCGTCGTCGTCGCCACCGGCGACGAGATCCCCCGCGACATGTGGGGCCGGATGCACGCGGCCGATCCCGACGCGGTCCCGACGCAGTCGTCCGCCTGGCTCGACGCGCTGCGCCGGGCGAGCGGACACCGCGACGCGTCCCGGCTCTACGAACTGTCCGACGGCCGGCTCGCCCTGTTGCCGCTGGTCCGCCGCAGCGTCGTCACCGGCGGTCGCGCCGTGCTGCACTCACCTCCGGTGAGCTGGGGATTCGGTGGCCTCATCGCACCCGACGGCATCGACACCGAGCTCGTCGCGGCCGTGCTCGACGAACTCGCGACGCTCAACGCCCTCCGGCTGCACATCCGCCCCAACCCGCTGCACGCCGCGCACTGGCGAGCGGCGACCGCCGGCCGCCCCGGCATCACGGCGGTGCCCGGTCTCGCCCATGTCCTCGATCTCGAGGGCGGCTTCGAGCACGTCTTCGCCACCCGTTTCACCTCCGCCGCCCGAACCCGCTCCCGCCGCGCCGAGCGTGCCGGGGTCGTCGTCGAGACCGGTCACTCGCCCGCTCTCGTCACCGAGTTCCACGACCTGCTCATCGCCTCCTTCCGGCGCTGGGCGAAGCGTCAGCACGAGCCGGCCGCACTGGCGGTCGCCCGCGGCCGCCTGCGCGATCCGCGGGCCAAGTTCGACGCCATCGCCGCGGCTCTGGGTGACAGGCTGCAGATCCGCGTCGCCCGGATCGACGGCCGGCCGGCAGCGGCCAGCATCGTCCTGCGCGGCGGGAACAACGCGCACTACACCCGCGCCGCCATCGATCCCGAGGTGCTCGGCGGCGTCCCGGCGACGGTGCTGCTGCAGCGCGCGGCGATCGCCGACGCATGTGCCGCCGAGTGCCGCAGCCTGCACATGGGCGAATCCGGATGGAATCCCGGGCTCACGCAGTTCAAGCAGCAGTTCGGTGCGCGGCCGTACGAGTACGACGAGTACTGGATCGAGCGGCTTCCGCTGCACCGCGCCGCGACGGCGGCGCGGTCGGCCGTCAAGAGCGCCATCGGATTCCGCGATGCGTGACGCCGTGATCGCGCCGGCCGTCCACCGTCCGCGAACCGACGGGCGTTCCGGTCTGCGCGCCGGGCTGCGCCGCGCGGCGATGGCAGGCGCGGTCGCCCTCGCCCTGTCCGCCTGCACCGCCGAGCAGCCGACGACGCACGCGGCGCCCGCGCTCGCCGCGGGGACGTACGTCCTCGTCGCCGACGGCAAGACGAGCACCCTCGCGGCGCTCGATCCGACGACGCTGCGACCGGCGGCCCAGCCCGTCGCGGTCGGGGCCTTCCCCTCGGACGTCGTCGTCGCCGACGGCCGCGCGTTCGTGCTGAGCCCGACGGACGGGACGGTGACGATCGTGCGGCTCAGCGGCGGCGCCGACGCCGTGACGACCGTCGACGTCGGCCGCGACGCGGCTGTCCTCGCCGTCCCCCGCGACGCCGCCCGGCTCTACGTCGCCGGCGGCTCCTTCGTCCGGGCCTACGACACCGCGACCGGCGACCGGATCGGCGCGGACATCCGCGTCGGCGACGCGCCGTCGGCGCTGGCGCTGACCGCCGACGGCGCGACGCTCTACGTCGCCAGCCGCGACCAGGACGACGTCCGCGTCATCGACACCGCCGCACTCGGCACCGTCGGCGATCCCGTCCCCACCGGGGACACGCCGGGCGCACTGTCGCTCACGGCGGACGGACGCCTGCTCTACGTCGCCAACCAGCGCAGCGACGACGTCACGGTCATCGACACCGCGCGACTCGCCGTCACCGGCGCACCGATCCCGGCCGGGCGCAATCCGACCGACGTCGCCGTCAGCCCCGACGGCGCCCGGCTCTACGTGGCCAGCCAGAACTCCGCCGACATCCGCGTCGTCGACACACGGACACGCGCGCTCGCCCTCGCACCGATCCTCACGCACGGCACACCGACTCGGATCGCGCTCACCGCGGACGGCGCCCACTGCTTCATCAGCGACATGTACACCGACGGGATCACGGCTCTCGACGCCGCGTCGCTCCGCGCGACGACCGTCGACGGCACCGTGCAGACCCCGCGCGGCATCGCCGTCGCCGTCGTGAAGCAGACATGAGGACCTCGAACCGGGCCGCGCGCACGCTGCTCACCGCATGCCTCGCAGCCGTCGTCGCGACGACCGGGGCCGCGTGCGGGCTCCCGTCGGAGCAGGCGGCGCCGTCGTCGTCGCGGGCGCCCGCGGACCTGACGCGCAGCTTCGCCGACGAGTTCGACGGCCCGGCCGGCGCACCGCCGAACCCCGAGATCTGGACTCCGGACGTCGGCGGCACGGGCTGGGGCAACAAAGAACTGCAGTACTACACCGCCGGCGAGAACGGTGCTCTCGACGGCGAGGGCCACCTCGTCATCGAAGCGCGTCGCGACGGCGCCCGCTACACCTGCTGGTACGGACCGTGTCGCTACACCAGCGCCAAGTACGTGACTCGGCGCGCCGGGACACCGACCTTCGCGCAGCGCTACGGCCGTTTCGAGGCGCGGCTGAAGTTCCCGCTCGGCAAGGGATTCTGGCCCGCGTTCTGGCTGCTCGGCACGGGCATCGACGAGGTCGGCTATCCCCGAGCCGGCGAAATCGACGTCATCGAGGCCCTCGGCCACCAGCCGACCCTGCCCCGCACCTACCTGCACGGCCCGGAACTCGACGAGGGCGGCCGTGTGCCGTTCTCGGGCGGCTGGACGATCGCCGACTGGCACACCTACGCCGTCGACTGGACCGAGGACGAGATCCGCTGGCGCATCGACGACCGGGTGGTGCGCGTGCTGCACCGCTCGGACGTCGATCGCGGCTGGGTGTTCGACCACCCGTTCTTCCTCATCCTCAACATGGCGGTGGGCGGCGAATGGCCGGGCAGCCCCGACGACACGACCGAATTCCCCGCGCGGATGCTCGTCGACCACGTCCGTGTCTCCACCGCGACGGAGCCCACGCCCACTCCCACGGGCGGGGACCGACCGTAGACCGCGCTACTCGGAGCCCGGCCGAAGCAGAGCGACGATCTGCGCCATGCCGACGTTCAACGTGCTGAAGCCGTCGCTCATCGTCCGCTCCAACGAGTCCAGCCGACGACTGTGCTCGGCGACGGTGTCGCGCAATTCGACCAGCTGCACACCCTGCTCGACCTGCGTCCCGCGTAGGGCGACCTGCGTCTCGCGCAACGCGTTCAACACCCCCCGCTGCGCCCGGAACTCACTCCGGATCTCCGACACGTCGCGGTCGGCGCCGCTCGCCAGGACACGCGCGACCACGGCGTCCTGCCGCACCCCCGCCATGTCGTGCTCCAGCCGCTCCACGCGCGGCTCCAGATCCTTCTTCGTCATCGTTCGGCTCCCCCCGGTTCCCGAACCATCATGCCCCGGGGCCGACGGCCCGCGCAGGCGGTCAGGCCGGCGCCTGCTCCCGGCCCCGCTGACGCACCCGGGCGACGATGAGCCGCGCCGCCGCCTGCAGCGGCTCGTGACGCTGGATGACCGCCGTGTCCGCGGCGAGGAAGATCGTGTTGATCGGCGGCATCTCGGGGGTGGCGAGGCTGACGAGCGAGCCGTCGGCGAGCTGATCGTGGATGAGATAGCCGGGCAGCACCGAGATCCCGAGCCCCGCGACGACCGCGGACCGGACGGCCAGCAGGCTCGGCGCGACGACCGAGACCCGGAACGACGGGTCCTCGTCGAAGACGACGTTCCAGAACCGGCGCACGATCGGCAGGTTCCGCTCGACGGAGACGATCGGCAGCTTGCGCAGCTTCGCGAGGTCCCCCGGTTCCGGGGCGAGCCGGGGCGTCGAGACGAGGAACAGCTCCTCGTCGTAGATCGGCCACGAGCTGATGCCGTCGACCTGGGGCCGGATCGTGCTGACGACGAGGTCGAGACGGCCGTTGGCGAGATCGTCGAGCAGTCCCGCCGAGCGGCCGAAGGCGAGCTCGAGATTGGGCAGCTTGGCGCCGGCGGAGCCGACCGCGGGGATGAGGAACTCCGTCATGAACTCGATCGGCCCGCCGATCGTGATGCTGCGCCCGGTCCAGTCGAGCAGATCGCCGCCGTCGAGCAGCCGCCCGAGGTGGTCGATCTGATCGCGGGTCGCCGATTCGACCTCCTGCGCGAACGGCGTCGGCGAGACCCCCGTGCTCGATCGGACGAAGAGCTTGCGTTCGAACCACGCCTCGAGCGCGCCGACGTGATTGGTGACGGTCGGCTGCGACACGGACAACGTCCGCGCGGCGTCGCTGAAGGAACCGGAGCGATACACCGCGAGGAACGTGCGCAGGACGTCGAGCGATGGACGCTTGGCCTCGGACATGGCCACATTCTGCGTGAGGCGGCCGTCACGCCGCCAGAACGCCGCCCTCACGGGGTTGCCGCCCCATAGCCTGATTTGGAGCGAGCACCGGCGGCTGCGGCATATCCACCTATTCGACGGAAGTCCGGCCGTCTGTACCAATATCCATGGCACGCCTGGGAAAAACGATGATCGGCACCCTTGCGGAGCACCTCCGCGACTGGAAGCGTTCGCAACCGAACGAACGACACCGGGCCCGGTCCCGGCGTCGGAAGTCGCTGATCGCGCGACGCCCCGACATCCTCCCTAAAGAACGATTGACGTGTGCCTAGACTTGAGATGTCACCACTGGTGACTCGCCTGAAACCACCGCCGACGACATCGATCCGCGCGGCGCATGCGCGCGCCGACGCGCCGACCCGAGGAGTGGACGATGACGAACGGACCGCATGTCACCGCCCGCACGGTTCGCCGAACCCGACGCACGAGTTCGCGATCCCGAGTCGTCGGATGCTCGACCCCACGACGGGGCTCGCCGAATCGACCGGTGGGATGACCGACGCCACGACATCGGAACGCCCCGACGACGTTCTCCGCTCGCTCGCCCGCCGCTGGGCGCACGCCGCCGGGCCGAACGGCCTCGCGGGTGTCGACGCCGATCGCGTGCTCGATCACCTGAACGATCTGCTGACGCGGCTGCGCGCGGCGGCCGGCTCGACCCCCGTCGACGCCGCCACGGCCCGTGACATCGGCGCCCGGCTCGCCGGCGGCCCCCTCGGTCATCTGCGCTCCGTCCTCGACGATTCGATCCCCTTCCTCGCCGACGCCGCTCCGGGCGACATCGACCGCCGGCGGTGGACCACGGCGACGGCACACGCCGTCGCCGGCTTCGTGAGCGCCGTCGAGGACCGCGACGGCCAGGTTCGGCCCGAACACGCCGACCGGCGCCGCGGACGTGACCCGGTCACCGGCCTGCTCAGCGGCGCGGCGTTCGAGGAACACATGACGGCCCGTCTGGCGAGCGCCGACGGCGCGCACGTCGGCGTGCTCGTCGTCGACGTCGACGGCGGCGACGAGGACACCGGACGACACGGCGTCGCGGCCGACGACGAACTCCTCGCCGCCGTCGCGGGCCGCCTGCGGTCCATCGCCGGTGTCGGCGGTCACACCGTCGGCCGGCTCACCGGAAACGACTTCGCCCTCGGCGGCGGGCTGTGCACGGAGTCCGCGGACGCGCTGGCCGAGCGCGTCATCGGCTCGCTGACCATGCCGTTCGCGCTCTCCTCGGGCCCGGCGATGATCGACGCCCACGTCGGCATCGTGACGACGACGTCCTGCGGCTTCCGCAGCGGCGCGCAGCTCGTCACACACGCCTACCAAGCGCTCGGCGAGGCGAAGGACGCCGGCGGCTCGCGGTACGCCTCCCGACAGGCCGAGCTCGCCACCGAACACGACCATCCCCGGCCCGACGTCATGCGGCGTCTGACGACGGCCCGCGCCCTGCGCACGGCCGCCACCGACGGCAGCCTCGCACTGCACTATCAGCCGATCGTCGCCCCCGCGACCGGCGAGGTCGCCGCCTTCGAGGCGCTGCTGCGGTGGTGCCACCTCGGCGTCCTGCGCGATCCCGCCTACTTCATCGACGTCGCCGAGAGCTCGGCCCTCATCGTCGAGATCGGCAACTGGGTGATCGAACGGGCCATCGCCGACCTCGCCGACCTCATCGCCGCCGCGCCGGACAGCACCGTCGCCGTCTCGGTGAACGTCTCGCCGCGACAACTGCTCGCCCCCCGGCTGGCCGACGTCGTGGCCGCGGCGCTGGCCGAATACGACGTCCCGCCGTCACGGCTGTGGATCGAGCTCACCGAGACCGGCCTCATCACCGACACCGACCGCACCGAACAGACGCTCACCGCCCTCGACGGGCTCGGCGTCCGGGTCTGCCTCGACGACTTCGGCACCGGCTACTCGGCGCTGTCCAACCTCTCCAACTTCCCCATCGGCGTCGTCAAGATCGACCGGACGTTCATCGCCGCCGCGGACGCTCCGGACACGACCTCGGGCCGCAGGCGCCACGACGTCGTCGCGTCCATTCAGGCGATGGCCGACACCCTGGGCGTCGCCACCGTCGCCGAGGGCGTCGAGAGCGACGCCGCACACCTGCGCGTCCTCGAGCTCGGCTGCGACTACGCCCAGGGGTGGCGCTACGGACGCCCCACGCCGGCGGCCGTCGCGTTCTCCGGCATCGTCGCGGGCGCCGCGGTCGGCCTGAGGGGCTAGCCGCCCAGCACCACCGCGTCGCGGCCGGCGGCCTTCGCCGAATACATCGCCCGGTCGGCCCGTTCGAGCAGTTCGACGAGCACATCGTCGGCGGCGATGCTCCCTCCGACGAGACTCGCCGGTTCGGCGGCGACGCCGATGCTCGCCGTCACGGTGGCATGTGCGCCGGCGGCGGAGATCGCCGTGCGCACCCGCTGCGCGACGTACGGCGCGTCACCGCGCGGCAGCACCTCCACCACGGCGAACTCCTCGCCGCCGAGCCTGGCGACGACGGCGTCCGGCCCCACCGCCGCGCGGATCCGCTCGGCGGTGCGGACGAGGACCTCGTCGCCGGCACCGTGCCCGTGGACATCGTTGACCCGCTTGAAGTGGTCGACGTCGACGACCATGACGACGATCTCGCGGTCCACCGTCGCACGGTCGACCTCGGCGATCCGCTTCGACGACTCCGCGAAGAATCCCCGCCGGTTGAGCACACCGGTGAGCTCGTCGAACACCGACGCCGCGGCGTCGTGCCGCATCGCCCACGCGATGACCGACACCGCGATGGGGAGCACGGAGACGAAGCCGAGCACCATGGCGCCCTTGACCACGGCGTAGCCCACTCCCACATGGTCGGCGACGAACACCGCCACCGTGACGACGATGATCGCCAGCACCGCCGAACGCGCCACGATGTGCCGGGAGCCGTGCAGATACGCCACGTAGATCGAGATGAAGACCAGCGGCGAGAGGGTGAACATCTGCGAGATCGCCACGTCACCCAGCGCCGCGGATGCGTAGATCGCCGCGTCCGCCATGATGACGAAGACGATCGACGCCGTCTGGCCGGGCAGCCGCCGAAAGGACCACCGAACGGTCCAGAAGAGCCCGACGGCGGCGCACAGCATCCGTGCGATACAGAACGCCGTGTCCCCGGCGACACTCGTCAATTGCCCGATCGGCGGCATGAGCAGGAGCAGCGAACTGAACAGCACCATGAAGCCGCGGCACAGCCCACGCATCTGCTTCTGTTCGAGGTAGGTGATGACGGAGTCGTAGTCCTCTTTCGCAAGCCACCATGCGCGCATGACGCGCCATGCCGCGTCGGAGTCGCTGTGCGAGAACCGCCGCCTCTGCCGGGGGGTCAACCGCCCAGCGCGACGGCGTCGCGGCCGGCGGCCTTCGCGGCGTACATCGCGCGGTCGGCGCGTTCGACGAGTTCGAAGAGGACGTCCGCCGCGGTGAGGTTCTCACCGACGAAGCTCACCGGCTCGACCGAGACGCCGATGCTCGCCGTCACGGTGACGGGAGCACCGGGCTCCGAGATGGCCGCTCGCACGCGTTCGGCGACGCGCAGCGCGTCACCCGGCGGCAGCACGTCGACGACGGCGAACTCCTCGCCGCCGAGCCGGCCGAGCACCGCGTCCGGTCCGACCGCCACCCGGATCCGGGCGGCCGTCCGGATGAGCACGCGGTCGCCCGCGCCGTGGCCCGCGATGTCGTTGACCCGCTTGAAATGGTCGACGTCGACCACCATGACGACGACCTCGCACCCTGGCGACTCGCGAGCCATGCCTGTTATCCGCTTCTCGGCCTCCGTGAGGAAGCCGCGCCGGTTGAGGACCCCGGTGAGCTCGTCGATGGACGACGCGGCGGCGTCCCGCGTCATCGCCCACGAGATGAGCTGGATGGCGATGGGCAGCACCGCGACGAAGCCGAGCACCGTACCGGCCTTGACGACGGCGTAGACGATGCCGACGTCACGCGAGACGACGACGGCGACCGACGCGACCACGACGGTGGAGAAGACCGCTCTGGACGTGGTCAGCCTGGCGCCGTGGAAGAACGCGGCGTAGACGGAGACGAAGACGAGCGGGCAGAGCGTGAACAGCTGCGAGACGACGACGTCGCCGAGCATCGACGATGCGATGACCGAGCAGTCCGCCGTCACGATGAAGAGCAACGACAACGAGCGCCCGGGGTGAGCACCGGCCCACCACCGGATCGTCCAGAACAGCCCGACCGCGGCACAGGACAGCATCCCCGCAAGCACGATCGGCGTCATCTCGTGGACGTCGATCGCCGGCTGCCCCAGCGGCGGAGCCAGCAGGAGCAGCGCGCAGAGCACGCCGAGGATGCCGCGCAGCGGTCCTCGCAACTGGCGGGCGTCGATGTAGGCGACGACGCCGTCGTAGTCCGAACGCGAGCGCCACCAGGCGGTCATGACGCGCCACACACCGTCGAGCTGAGAGGAGTATCGCGTGTCGACACGCCGACCGGCCCCAGCCAGCGCCATCGTCCACCTCCGCGTCCTGGCCATCGACACCGGATAGTTCGCGAATGCCCACCCGAATGTTACAGACGACCGGCCTCGTTCAGATACAGGTTTCGTACCGATGACATGACGGATGTCACGAGTAGGCCGGTCACGGCGCCGTCAGCGCCGCCGCGATCTTCTCATTCCGCAGCTTCGCGCCGCGCACATTCGGGTGAATGCCGTCATCGGCGAAGAGATCGTCGCCGGCGATCGCGGCCCAGTCGTAGATCTTCAGGTTCGGATGCCGCGCCGCCGCGGCCCGCAGGGCGGCGTTGAACTTCTCCATGTTCGCGTTCGCATAGGCCTGCTGCGAGGTCGTCGACGCGGTCTTCACGGTCGGCCAGAGCACCGGACGGTCGCCGGTCTTCGCGAGCACCCGGGCGATCCGCTCGGCGGCGTCGACGTTCGAGCCGACGGCGATGTTCGCGGCGTCGTTCGTCCCCATGGCGATGACGTAGCAGCTCGGATTCTTCGGCGCGAGCGTCGTCAGGGCGTCGATCGCGTTGGTGCCGTCGCCGACCCGCTCGACGATCGAGCGGCCGCCGAGGTTGTCGGCGTACACGGTCTTGACCCCGGCCGCGTGGTATCGGCCCTCCAGCCGCTCGGCCGGGTCGGGGATCGCCTGCTCGTTCTCGCCGACGACGGACGTCGAATCGCCGATGTGCACCACCGACTCGCACCGAGCCGGGTAGCGCGACGGCCCTTCATCGGCGAACGCCGGTGCGGCCGAGACCGCGGCGAGACAGGCAGCGAGGAGCGACGCGATACGGAGGTGGCGCATGGTGCTGATGTTACGTATGGGACTAGCGCGTGGCCAGCGCGCGCAGGATTCGCCCAACATCCACCCTTTTCGGCGAGCCGCGACGTCGCGACGGCGTGTTCGCCGCGCGGCGATCGCCGTGTCGTATGACGATCTAGGCCGAGTACCGCATCTCCCGCCGAAACGGAACGGCACGATCGCGACGAAGTCCTCCCGGACACGCCTCAGTCGAGTCCGAACGGGAACCCGACGCGGTTTCGAGGTGAAAGATGGAGACCGACGCTGTCGGGGCCCGAAGAGAGAGATCGATGCCCGAACATGACGAGGCCGCCGTCGGCGGGGCGAGTCGGCCGAGGTTCCGCGAAGCGGCGCTCCGGATGACGTCGGCCGCCGCACCCGACGCGGCACTGCTCGACAGCATCGCAGACGGCTTGTCGGCGCTGCAGGCCCGACTCCGCGACGCGGCGGCCGCCGAGCCCGTCGACACCGGCGCCGCCAGGGCCGCGGGCGCCGTCCTCGCCTCCGGTGATCGCCCGTCGGCGGCCCTCGACGAGACGGCGCTCGACGAGATCGTCGCCGCCCTCGCCTCCGCCCCACCCGGCGTCGACGTCCGACGCTGGACGGTCGCCACCGCCCACGCCGTCGCCGGCTTCATCCACACCGTGGACGGGTTGGGCCACTCCGCCGCGCCGGCCGATCGGCGTCCGGACGCCGATCCGCGGCACGCCGAGATCGCCGACGCCCTGCGCACCGCCACGACAGACGGCAGCCTGGCCCTCTACTACCAGCCGATCATCGTGCCCGCGACGGGCGAACTCGTCGCCTTCGAGGCGCTGCTCCGGTGGCGGCACGGCGGCGCGCTGCGCAATCCGTCCTACTTCATGGAGATCGCCGAGCAGTCGCACCCGCTGATCACCGACATCGGGCGGTGGGTCATCGAACAGGCCATCGCCGACATGGCCCACCACATGGTGGTCCACCCGGACAGCGACGTCACCGTCTCGGTGAACGTCTCCCCGCGGCAGTCGGCCGGCATCGGCCTCGCCGACTTCGTGGCCGGCACGCTCGCCGCGTACGGCGTGCCGGCGTCGAAGCTGTGGATCGAACTGACCGAGACCGCACTGGTCATCGACACCGCCGACACCCAGCAGGCGCTCGCCGCACTGCAGACGCTCGGCGTCCGGCTGTGCCTCGACGACTTCGGCACCGGCTACTCGGCGCTCTCCGATCTCAGTACGTATCCGATCGGCATCGTGAAGATCGACAGGTTGTTCATCGCCGACTTCCCCGCGGGCGCGGCGCCCGAGCGCAGACGGCACGACGTCGGTGCGTCGATCCAGACGATGGCCTCCGAGCTCGGCCTCGCGACCGTCGCCGAGGGAGTCGAGACCGAGGCGGCGCACCGACGCGTCGTCGCGCTCGGCTGCGACTACGCGCAGGGCTGGTGGTACGCGCGTCCGATGCACGTCGACGACGCCTGCGCGTTCGGCCACACGATCGATCTGGCCCGGCCGCGTCCACCCGCGCGCAGCGAGGACTGACGCGATCCGGCTCGGCGAACGACGGATCCGGGCTCAGCGGCTGAGGACGACGACCGTCCGGGTGACGCGGTCCTGCATGCCGCGTCCGTCTCTGTCGGTGAGCAGCGCCGGAACGACGAGCGACACGAACAGCTGCCGCACGAGCGCCGCGAGCGGCCCGACGCGCACGCCGTCCTCGCGGACGACGCGGATCCCGACAGCCAGCTGACCGGGCGTGAAGCCGAAGAGCGACAGTGAGACGACGCCGACGCCGAACCACACGGCCCAGTTGGCGGTGGCGAAGGCGTCGGAGAGGAAACCGGTGAGCGCGATGGCGATGAGGCCCGAACCGACCCAGTCGACGAACAGCGCGAAGGCCCGGCGCCACGACTCGGCCAACGAACCCGGGCCCGATTCGGGCAGGCCCAACTCCTCGCCGCGGTAGCCGCGGCCGTCCGTATGGCCCTCCGGCATGGCCGCTTGCGGCCCGGACAACCACGATCCCGTGACGCGACCCATGGCGTCCACCATAACCTCCCGAACGAGGCCGATACGCGCCGACCTCGCCCCCCGGGACCATGACGGCCGTCCCGGCGGGCATGATCGACGCTGCGGCGCCGATCGCCGTGTAACACCGAAGAAACATCCGGGTAGCCCTCGGGCAACGTGCCCTCCATATCGTCGACACAGGCCGCTGGGGCGGCTCGTCCCGCTCCCGCTCCCGCCCGCCGTGTCGCGGGGCCGACACACCGACGTAACCGCCCCGGGACCAGCACTCACGAAGGAGCCAACTACAGGTGTTCACCACAGACCAGGAACTGCTCGACTACCTCCGGACGAGTGACGTCCAGTACGTCGACGTCCGCTTCTGCGACCTCCCCGGCGTCATGCAGCACTTCTCGATTCCGGCCGACGCGTTCGACGAGAGTGTCTTCACCGACGGTCTCGCCTTCGACGGCTCCTCGGTGCGCGGCTTCCAGTCGATCGACGAGTCGGACATGATGCTGCTGCCCGACGTCACGACGGCCCGGATCGACCCGTTCCGCAAGGCGAAGACGCTCAACCTCAACTTCTTCGTGCACGACCCGTTCACCCGCGAGGCCTACAGCCGCGACCCGCGCAACATCGCGCGCAAGGCCGAGCAGTACCTCGCCAGCACCGGCATCGCCGACACCTGCTTCTTCGGCGCCGAGGCCGAGTTCTACATCTTCGACTCGGTGTCCTTCGGCTCGGAGATGAACGGCACGTTCTACGAGATCGAGTCGGAGTCCGGCTGGTGGAACGCGTCCAGCCCGGTCAACCCGGACGGCACCCCCAACCTCGGCTACAAGGTGCGCCCCAAGGGCGGCTACTTCCCCGTCGCCCCGTACGACCACTACGTGGATCTGCGCGACGAGATGACGACGAACCTCATCAACGCGGGCTTCACCCTGGAGCGCGGCCACCACGAGGTCGGCACCGCCGGCCAGGCCGAGATCAACTACAAGTTCAACACGCTGCTGCACGCCGCCGACGATCTGATGCTGTTCAAATACATCATCAAGAACACCGGCTGGGCCAACAACAAGTCCATCACCTTCATGCCGAAGCCGCTCTTCGGTGACAACGGCTCCGGCATGCACTGCCACCAGTCACTGTGGAAGGACGGCTCGCCGCTGTTCTACGACGAGGCCGGTTACGGCGGGCTCTCGGACATGGCGCGGCACTACATCGGCGGCATCCTGCACCACGCGCCGTCGCTGCTCGCGTTCACGAACCCGACGATCAACTCGTACAAGCGTCTGGTGCCCGGCTACGAGGCTCCGATCAACCTCGTGTACAGCCAGCGCAACCGCTCGGCGTGCGTCCGCATCCCGATCACGGGCAACAACCCGAAGGCCAAGCGCATCGAGTTCCGCTGCCCGGACAGCTCGGGCAACCCGTACCTCGCGTTCGCGGCCATGATGATGGCGGGCATCGACGGCGTCAAGAACAAGATCGAGCCGCACGAGCCCGTCGACAAGGACCTCTACGAGCTCCCGCCGGAGGAGGCCAAGGGCATCCCGCAGGCCCCGACGTCGCTCGCGACGGTCATCGACCGGCTCGAGGAGGATCACGACTACCTCACCGAGGGCGGCGTGTTCACCGAGGACCTCATCGAGACCTGGATCCGCATCAAGCGCGACGACGAGATCCTGCCGACGCAGGTGCGTCCGCACCCGTACGAGTTCAGTCTCTACTACGACTGCTGAGCCACGACGCTCCCCAGATGTCCGGCTGGGCGAACCGCCGAGGAGATAATCGCCTCGGTGGGCCGCTCAGCCGGACATCCGGGGAGGCACAGCTGATGTCGACTCGACCCGTCCGGCGACGGCCGGGCGGGTCGAGTCGTCTACCCGCTCGTCCCTCGGCTCCGCGTATCATCCGAGACGCCAGTCGACCCACCAGGGCAGGGAACTCGGTGCGAATCCGAGACTGACGCGCAGCGGTGAGGGGGACGGGCGGACGATATGCCACTGGGCGCCGCGGCGTCTGGGAAGGCGTCCGCACCGGATGAACCCGAGTCCGAAGACCTGCTGGCCCTTTCGGCAGCCGCCGAGAGGTCGTGTTCTTCGGGCTTCGCGTGCCAAGCCCCGACCTCATCCGGAGCCCTTCTCGTGAAGCATCGTTTCCGCGTATCCGCCGCCGGCACGGCGGTCACCGCCCTCCTGCTCGGCGCCTGCAGCAGCGCCGACGGCGACTCCGCGTCCCCCGCGGCCGTCGCCGGCTATCCGTTCACCCTCGCCAACTGCGGCCGGGACGTCACCGTCCCCGCACCGCCGAAGCGGGCCGTCTCACTCAACCAGGGAACCACCGAGGTCCTGCTCTCCCTCGGCGTCGCCGACCGACTGGTCGGCACCGCCACCTGGACCGACCCCGTCCTCCCCGCCCTCGCCGATGCGAACGCGAAGGTGCCGCGTCTCGCGGACAACAAGCCGGCGCTGGAGACGGTGCTCGCCACCGAACCGGACTTCGTCGCGGCCTCGTTCATCAGCACACTCGGTCCGGGCGGCGTCGCGACCCGCGACCGGTTCAGCGACCTCGGCGTCGGCACGTACCTGGCGCCGTCCGATTGCGAAGGCAAGACGACCGAAGGCAGCGAGGACGGCGCCCGCCAGACGCCCGCCACGTTGGATCTCGTCTACAAGGAGATCACCGAGCTCGCCCGCGTCTTCGACGTCTCCGGCCGCGGCGAGACGCTGGTCGGCGAGCTGCGCGACAAGGTCACCAAGGCCCAGGCGTCGGTACCGGCGAAGACCACCAAGACGTCCGCGATGTTCTGGTTCGCCAATGCCGAGTCGCCGTATCTCGCCGGCTGCTGCGGGGCGCCGGGCATCATCGCGAACACCCTCGGCCTGCGCAACGTCTTCGACGACACCAAGGACGAGTGGCCGCAGATCAACTGGGAGGTGGTCGCCGCCCGCAATCCGGACGTGCTCGTCCTCGGCGATCTGACCCGCAAGAGCCAGACCGCGGAATCGGGCAGGGCGAAGATCGAGTTCCTCGAATCGAACCCGGTCACCCGCGAGATGGACGCCGTCAAGAACCGGCGCTACATCCTCGTCACGGGCGCCGAGATGAATCCGTCGCTGCGCACCGTCTACGGGATCGAGAACGTCGCCGCCGGCCTGCGCAGGCTCGGTCTGGCCGGCTGACGGTGACGGTGGCCGAGGTGCGGCGCGGGCTCCGGGTACGCGGCCCCGTCGCCCTCGCCGTGCTGTGGGCCGGCGGGCTCGCGCTGCTCGCCGGCTCGATCGCCGCTGCGGTGGCGATCGGGCCGTCCGACCTCGGTCCCGACGACGTCCTGCGGGTCGCCGGGACGAAGGTGTTCGGCGGCGCGTCGGGACTGTCGCGGATCCAGGAGGGCATCGTCTGGGATCTGCGGCTGCCGCGGGCGCTACTCGCCGCCGCGTGCGGCGCGGGCCTGGCCGTCTGCGGCGCGGTGCTCCAATCGCTGCTGCGCAACCCGCTGGCCGACCCGTTCGTGCTCGGCGTGTCGTCCGGGGCGTCGACGGGCGCCGTCGCCGTCATCCTCGTCGGCGTCGGCGGCGGCGTCGTCGGAATGGCCGGCGGGGCGTTCGTCGGCGCCCTCGTCGCATTCGCGACGGTCCTGACGCTCGCTCATGTCGCGGGCGGCACCACCGATCGGGTGCTGCTCGCCGGGATCGCGGCGACGCAGCTGTTCTCGGCGCTGACGTCGTTCATCGTGTTCACCTCCGCCGACGCCGAGCAGACCCGCGGCGTGCTGTTCTGGCTGCTCGGCTCGCTCTCCTCGGCGAGCTGGACGGACGTCGCGGTCGCCGCCGCGGCCGTCGTGGTCGGGGTCGCCGTCTGCGTCGGCAACGCGTCCGCGCTCGACGCGTTCACCTTCGGCCGCGGTGCGGCGTCGTCCCTCGGCGTGGACGTCCGCCGGACGCAGGTCACGCTGCTCGTGTCGACGGCGCTGGTCACGGCCGTCATCGTCAGTGTGTCCGGGGCGATCGGGTTCGTCGGGCTGGTGCTGCCGCACGTCGCCCGGGCGCTCGTCGGAGCGCGGCACCGCGTGGCGATACCGACGACGGCGCTGCTCGGCGCGGTGTTCCTCGTGTGGGTCGACACCGCGGCGCGCGTCGTCCTGGCGCCGCAGGAGGTCCCGGTCGGAGTGGCGACGGCCCTCGTCGGGGTTCCGGCGTTCATCGTGATCCTCGCGACGAGGCGCGGGCGGTGACGGCCGGCCGCGCGAGGTCAGAGCCGGCGAACCGTCACGCAGGTGAGTTCTCATCCCGAAGCCTGACCGCCCACGCCACGACACGTTCCTGCATCGAGGTGAAGTCGACGGTCGTCACTCCATACTCCGCCGCTTCAAGCGCGTCGATGCGAAGCACCCGAGAAAGCTGTTCGGCGAACATCACTTCGTCGAAACCATCGTCGTGCTCTTTCCCCAGGGCGATGAGATCGTCGTCGCCGTAACGACCGGACGACCGGATCGCGTCTAGGTCGAGGAAGTCACGCACCTCGCCCCGCGAATAGACGGCCGATAATTTGCCCGCCACGGCATCACGTTCGGAGAGCACCGGTCCGACGCTCATCTGCACCGGCGGATCGGCGCGCCAGTTCACAGCAAGGTCCACGTCCAGCACCCGCCCGTGGTGATCGTGGACACGCAGTCGCGCAAAGGCGGCCGTGGCTCGAAGCCGGACGACCTCGTACCCGGCACGTCTGAGCGCACTCTCCCTTTCACCGTGGCAGCCCGAAACTCCTCGTCGCCGATCAACGGCTCCGAGAACAGGTCGACCCTGACGTTCTTCGTCTTCGGCGACCAGTCAGCCCGACGACTACACCGCGAGCTCGATGAAACGGGCCTCCCACAACGCCCGGCAACGGTCCGGGAGCACCAGATCCGACCAGATCTCCCGCAACAGCTCGGCGTTCAGCAGCGCCTCCTGCACATCGGAAGTGCCTTCACGCACGATCGCCCGATAGGCCGCGCGACGCAAAGCCGGCACGCTCAGGTCGAACACTCGCCGCGGCCCCCAGTGCACCGTCATCGGCAATTCGATCGTCCCCGAAAGCGGGCCGCCCAAAGCCTCTAACGACATCGGCACGTCGTACGGCACGATATCCCGATACAGAACTTTCCCGGCCATGACACCTCCTCGCTCAGAGCATGAACAACTCTACGGCCCGAGTCACCGAACCGCCCTTGCCGCAGGCGAGCCGGCCCGCCTCGGCCAACGTCATGGACAACGGCCAACGTCATGACGTTGGCCGTTGTCCAGCGGGTTGGCCGACGGCACCTCGCCCGTCAATCCAAGCCATGGACGGCTACCAGCGCCTCCGCGAGACGCTCCGGCCCGGCTGGCAACAGCGGCAGTCGTACCGTCGGCGTGGGGATGACACCGCGCTCGGCGAGAACGGCCTTGACCAGCACCGGATTCGGTTCACCGAAGAGCGCCGACGCGGCGGGGGCGAGCCGATTCCCGACGGCCCGCCCGGTCGCCACGTCACCCGCGCGCCACGCGGCGACCAGTCGCGCGCACGTCCGTGGAGCGACGTTCGCCGTCGCAAGAATGCCGCCCGGCGCCCCGAGAGCGAGCATCGCCGAGGCGAAGAGATCGTCGCCCGCCAACACCGAAACGGACGGCCCTGAGGCGAGGAACGACACCGTCGCGTCGTCGATGCCGCCGACCGCGTGCTTGAAACCGACGACACCCGGAATCTCGGCGAGCTCGCGCAGCGTCTCAGCCCGGAGCGGACGACCGGTCCGATACGGAATGTTGTAGACGATGATCGGCACCGGGCTCGCCGCCGCCACGGCGCGGAAGTGCGCGACGACGCCTGCTTCGCTCGGCCTCGTGTAATACGGCACGACGGTCAGCGCGGCTGTGACGCCTCGACCGATCCCCTGCAGCGCTTCGATGGTCGCCGCCGTCGAGTTGCCGCCCGCGCCGACCACGAGTGCGGCCCTCCGCTCATCGCACACGCGGGCGCAGACCTCGACGACGAGTGAGCGCTCACCGGCGCTCAATGTGGCGGGCTCACCCGTCGTGCCGAGCGCGACGACGCCGTCGGCGCCGGCGTCGAGGACGGCGTGGGCGTGCGATTCGAGGGCGTCCAGTGCGAGTTCGCCCCCGGCGTCAAAGGGAGTGATCAGAGGTACGAGCAGTCCGGAGAGTGGCATGCTTCGAGTCTCGACCCGCAATGCCCTCAGATCCAGTTCAGATTTCTCACAGCAAGCATAAGCTGATCTGATGCTCGATGTCCGCCGACTGCGGCTGCTCCGGGAACTGGCCAGACGCGGCACCATCGCGGCGGTCGCTGAAGCGCTCGACTACACGCCGTCCGCGGTGTCGCAGCAACTCTCCGCACTCGAGCGCGAAGCCGGAACCGCTCTGCTCACCCGCTCGGGACGTCGCGTGGCCCTCACCCCCGCAGCTCTTCGACTCGTCGACCACACCGAGACGATCCTCGCCGTCCTCGAGCGGGCTCAACGGAACTATCCGGCAGCGAGCTCACCGGCACCCTCCGGATCGGCGCGTTCGCGACGGCTGGGCACGCCCTCCTGCCGACGACCCTTGTCTCCCTCACCGCCGACCACCCCCTCCTGACGACCATGATCACCGAGATCGATCCGGCCGAGGTCCCCGACGCACTGCGCACCGGCACGCTCGACGTCGCCCTCGTCCAGGAGTACGACTACGTCCCGGCACCTCGCGATCCCGCGCTCGAGGCCCGACTTCTGCTCACCGAACCGGTCTATCTCGCGGCCCGCTCGAGCGCGTCCCTCAGCGATCTCACCGACGTTTCCTGGATCGCCGGCACCGTCGGCACCCTGTGCCACACGATGACGTTGCGCACCTGCGAGGCGGCCGGCTTCACCCCCCGCATCCGGCATCTCACGGACGACTTCAGCACCGTCCTCGCGCTGGTCGCCGCCGGACAGGGCGTCGCCTTCGTGCCCGCACTCGGCGCGGAGCGGCCGCCGGCATCGGTGGTGCTCACCGAGTTGCCGACGCGCCGCCGCACGTTCCTGGCCTGTCGGCGAGGCGCGGCCGAGCACCCGGCGGTGGTCGCGGCACGAACGGCGCTGACCTCAGCGGCCCACGGTCTCGCCGGCGTCACCATCGCCGGGTAGTCGACCCCTCGACCCTGATGCCGGTCGGCGAGATAACACCGCACCGACTGTGTCGTAGACCACCAGCGCGTCGACCATCGACGGAGACAGGGTCCCGATCATCCGAATGATGGTGGCGTGGTCTGCTTCCAGATGGCGATGGTGAATAGGTTCGTGATGCATGATCCGGTTTCGAAACAGCAGCACCGTACGCAGATCCGCATGCAACGCCCGTCGCGGTTGCCGGTGCCGGGGAAAGGCCCGATGCAAGACGGGAACCCACAGGTCACGGTGATAGGCGCCGCTGACCAGAGACACCCAGAATCCGAACGAGAACTCGGCGACCATGTCGTCAGCAGTGTACGCACGACCGCGCCCGACCAGCTTTTCTCGGGTTTCCGACACGATCCGCAAACCGCTTCGATTCAACGGCGCCACCTCCCACCAATCAGATCGTTCGAAGTGGCCGGTCAACTGTCGGTGAGTGCAGTTCCGGAGGGCGACCTCAAGACATTGCAGCGGTGCATAGAAGGCCGCAGATGCGGCGATGTTCCACCAATACAGGTCGATGGCACTGCGGAGGTCTCCGGATGTCTTCGTCAGATACGGCGCGAAACGGGGCACCGAGACCACTTCACTGATCCAATCGGGCTCGCCGTTCATCAGTCCGCTCCCCACCGCCTCGTCGGCCGAGCCTGCTATCGTCAAGGAGTACGCCCCGGGTCGCCCCTGCTTCGGCACGCCGCCCGGGGCATCGCCGTATCCCAGAATCAAGACGGTAGTTTACGACCGATCAGACGTCTGCGGGCTCGAACGTCACCGTCCGCCCGACCGGGTCCGTCCCCACGAGTCGCACACCGATCCGCCGCCCGTCTCCGGACGCGCCCTTGCAGCGGGCGAAGACCGTCGGGTCGGCGATGAAGATCTCGTCGTCGCGCAGGACGACGGCGTCGAACGTCTCACCGACGCGGCCGGCGAGGACGACGGCCTCGGTGAGGTCGAGGCAGGCGCGGTCGACCTTGCGGCCGACGGCGTCCGTGCGGCGCATGACGTCGGCGGCCGGCGCCAGCCCGGCACGCGCCCAGTCCGGGACGGGCCGTCCGGCGCTCGCGGCCAGGCAGACCTCGGTGGCGTAGCGGTCGGCGAACCGGCGCAGCGGGGCCGTGACGTGTGCGTACGGCGAGCCGACGCCGGCGTGCAGCGGCTGCGCGGGCGGTGTGCCGTCGAAGGGCGCATAGCCGGCGCCGCGCAGCAGGCTCGTGGCGTCGGTCATCAGCGCGAGCCCGACGGGCGTGGACGCGTCGACACCTGCGAGGACGTCACCGACCGTCGCGCCGGCCGGCCAGGCGACGCCGAGTGCGGCGGCGCTACGGCGCAGGGCCTCGACGGTGTCGGCGCCGGGCGGCGGCAGCGTGCGCAACAGGCCGACGCCCGCGGCGAGCATGAGTGAGGCGGCGCAGGCGCCCGTCAGCAGCGAGATCTGGGCGTTCCAGGCGTCGACCTCGGTGCGCGGCTCGATGCGCAACCCCCAGCCGTCGTCATCGCGGACGGCCTCCTGCGCGGGCAGCGCGAGATCGACGGCGCCGTGGGCACGTCCCCAGGCCGCCCGCAGACGTCCGACCTGTGGCAACAGCGCCACGGACGGGTGCGTCCGTCCGGCGTCGACGTCGGCCTGGACGCCCGCGTAGTCCAGCCGCGCGACCGACCGCACGGCGGCCCGCCGCACCGCGACGTCGCACACGGACCCGTCCGCGGCCAACCGGATGTCCCACAGCGCGGCGGGCCGCACGACGTCGGGCAGCAGCGAGCCGGCCCCCTCCGAGAGCGCCCGCGGATGCAGCGGCACGGTGCGATCGGGCAGGTAGTACGTCTGACCGCGGACGCGTCCGGCGGCGGCGAGCGCGCCGTCGGGCGCCACGAGTGCTCCGACGTCCGCGATCGCGTACCGCACGCGGAATCCGGCGCCGTCCGCCTCCAGATGCACGGCCTGGTCGAGGTCCATCGCGCCGGGCGGGTCGATCGTCACGAACGGGACGTCGGTCGCGTCGATGCGCTCGGCCGCGCACCTGTCGACGGCTCCGGCCGCCTCGGCCTCGGCGGCGGCGTCGAACGCACCGGGAAGCTCGAACTCCTCGGCGATCGCATCGAAGTCGACCTGCGGGGCGGCGCGCGTCAGGGCCTCGGGGAGGTGGATGCGCACGCTCATCCCCCGAACACGTCCGTCACGACGCGCTTCGCGTGCCGGGTGACACGCAGGTAGTGGTTGAGGAACTCGTTCGGCTCGTCCCGCCACCCGGCGACGTACGCCACCTGGCGCAGGATCTTGCCCGGCCCCGGCAACTGATCGGTCGGCTTGCCGCGGACGAGGACGAGCGCGTTGCGGGCGCGCGTCGCGGTCAGCCACGCCTCGCGCAGCGACGCGGCCTGTTCGGCGTCGAGCAGGCCCGCCTCCTCGGCGACGGCGAGCGTCTGCAGCGTCGACGTGTTGTGCAGGCCCGGGTACCGGTGCGCGTACCGGAGCTGCAACAACTGCACCGTCCACTCGACATCGGCGAGCCCGCCCCGGCCGAGCTTGGTGTGCGTCGCCGGATCGGCGCCGCGGGGCAGCCGCTCGGCGTCGACGCGGGCCTTGATCCGCCGGATCTCGCGCACGGCGTCGGCACTGATGCCGCCCTCGGGATACCGCGTCTTGTCGATCATGTGCAGGAAACGCAGGCCGAGTTCGGGATCGCCGCACACGTTGTGCGCCCGCAGCAACGCCTGCACCTCCCACGGCTGCGCCCATTGTGCGTAGTACGCCTCGTACGACGCGAGCGTCCGCACCATCGGCCCGTTGCGTCCCTCCGGCCGCAGCCCGAGGTCGACCTCGAGCGGCGGGTCCGAACTCGGCTTGCCGAGCAGGCCGCGCACGTTGTCGGCGATCCGCGTCGCCCAGCGGACGGCGTCGGAATCGGCGACGCCGGTGTTCGGCTCGCAGACCACCATGACGTCGGCGTCGGAACCGTAGCCGAGTTCACCGCCGCCGAGCCGTCCCATGCCGATGACGGCGATCCGGGCCGGCGCCGACTTTCCGGTCTTGCGCTCCTCGTCGGCGATCGTCACCCGCAGCGCCCCGTCGAGCACCGCGGCCCACACGCTGGAGAGCGCCGCGCAGACCTGCGGCACGTCGAGCAGCCCGAGCAGATCCGCCGAGGCGATGCGCGCCAGCTCGGCCCGCCGCAGGCTGCGCGCGACGCCGATGCCCCGATCCGGTTGCTCGTGCCGCGCCGCGGACGCGATCAGCCCCTTGGCGACGTCCGCGGAGTCGACCTCGACGAGCAGGCAGTCACGCGAGCCGTCGGCATAGAGCTTGATCACCTCGGGCGAGCGGATGAGCAGCTCCGGGATGTACGCCGACGAGCCGAGCACCTGCATGAGCCGCTGCCCGACGACGCCCTCGTCCCGCAGCAGCCGCAGGAACCAGGATTGATTGAGGCATGCCTCCGAGACGCGCCGGTAGTGCAGCAGCCCGGCATCGGGATCGGGCGTCTCGCCGAGCCATTCCAGCAGCGTCGGCAGCAGCAGCGTCTGGATCTGGCCCTTGCGGCCGCCCTCGGACGCGATCGCCTTGAGATGACCGATCGCGGTCTTGCCGCGGGCGTAGCCGAGCGCCGCCATCTGCCGCTCGGCGCCGTCGGCCGACATCGTGATGACCTCGGGGTCGAGCCTGGTGATGGAGGCGAGCAGCGGCCGGTAGAACAGCTTCGCGTGCAGCCGGCGCACCCGGGCGGACTGCCGCTTGATCTCCTGCCGCAGCATCCCGGCCGCGTCCCGCTCCCCGTCCGGACGCACGTGGGCCGCTCGCGCCAGCCAGCGCATCGCCTCCTCGTCCTCCGACGGCGGCAGGGTGTGCGTGCGCTTGAGCCGCTGCAGCTGCAGCCGGTGCTCGAGCAGCCGCAGGAACTCGTACGACGCCGCGAAGTTCGCGCCGTCGTCACGGCCGATGTAGCCGCCGGCCGTGAGCGCACCGAGCGCGTCGACCGTCGAGAGCACGCGCAGCGTCTCGTCGGTCCGGCCGTGCACCAGCTGCAACAACTGCACGGCGAACTCGACGTCTCGCAGCCCGCCCTTGCCCAGTTTGAGCTCGCGCTCGCGCACCGTCTCCGGCAGCAGCTCCTCGACCCGCCTGCGCATCGCCTGGACGTCCTCGACGAACGAGTCGCGCTCACACGCCGTCCACACCATCGGGCTCAGCCGCGCGACGTACTCCCGCGCCAGCGAGACGTCGCCGGTACACGGCCGCGCCTTGAGCAGCGCCTGGAACTCCCACGTCTTGGCCCAGCGCTTGTAATAGGTGTGGTGCGAATCGAGCGTCCGCACCAGCGCACCGTTGCGGCCCTCCGGCCGCAGCCCGGCGTCGACCTCGAAGAAGGTCTGCGACCCGATCCGCATCATCTCCCCCGCGACGCGGCTGACCAGCCCGTCGGCCGGATCGGAGACGAAGATGACGTCGACGTCCGAGACGTAGTTGAGCTCGCGCGCACCGCACTTGCCCATCGCGACGACGCCGAGCCGCGCCTGCAGCGGGCCGAGCGTGCACACCTGCGCGATCGCGACGGCGAGAGCCGCGGTGAGCGCGGCGTCGGCGAGGTCGGCGAGGTAGCGGCCGACCTCGACGAACCGCACCACCGGTTCGTTCTCCACCACGGCGGCGATGTCCCGCGCAGCCAGTTCCAGCAGCAGATCCCGGTAGGCCAGACGCATCGCGATGATCGCCTTCGGCCCCGTGACCTGCGCCCGGAAGACGAGCTCGCCGTCGTGGCCGGGCTCGGGTTCGGCGGCCACGGACGCGAGCATCCGCCGCAGGATCTCGTCGCGGTCGGGTCCGGGGCCGGGCGCCGTCAGCAGCCGCCAGCTCGCCGGCGAGCCGACGAGGTGATCGGCGAACGCCGTCGACGAGCCGAGCACGCCGAACAACCGGCCGCGCAGCCGCGAGTCGCCGCGGATCGCCGCGTCGACCTGCGCCCAGTCGGGCCCGAGCACCTCCGAGAGCCGCACCAGCGCCTTGAGCGCGATATCCGGATCGGGGCTGCGCGAGAGCGACCACAGCACCGGAACGGCCGCCTCGTCGTTCCAGCCGAGCGACTCGAGCGCCGCCGCGGCGCCGGCGTCGACCAGCCCCAGCCGTCCCGGCCGGGGGATCGTCGATCGGTTCGGCGGCGGGATCACGACGCGCCCCGCATTCTCGAGGCCGGCCGGGTGACGAGGACTCCGATCACGATCAGAGCTCGAGGTAGCGGTTCAGCTCGTACGGCGTGACCGTGCTGCGATACGCCGTCCACTCGTCCCACTTGTTGCGCAGGAAGTAGTCGAAGACGTGCTCGCCGAGCGTCTCCGCGACGAGATCGGAGCGCTCCATGGCCTTGAGCGCCTCGGCCAGCGAGCCCGGCAACTCCTCGTAGCCCATCGCCTGGCGCTCGGCGCGCGTCATGTTCCAGACGTTGTCCTCGGCCTCCTCGGGCAGCTCGTAGCCCTCGGCGATGCCCTTGAGCCCGGCCGCGATGAGCACCGCGAACGTCAGATACGGGTTGCAGGCCGAATCGGGCGAGCGGATCTCGACGCGCCGGCTCGACGCCTTGTTCGGCGTGTAGAGCGGCAGCCGGACCAGCGCCGAGCGGTTCGCCGCGCCCCAGGTCGCGGCCGTTGGCGCCTCGCCGCCATGGATGAGGCGCTTGTAGCTGTTGACCCACTGATTCGTGATCGCCGACAGCTCGTGGGCGTGGGCGAGGATGCCGGCGGTGAACCGGCGCCCCGTCTCCGACAGCTGCACCGGATCGTCGGGATTGTGGAAGGCGTTGGTGTCGCCCTCGAACAGACTCATGTGGGTGTGCATGCCCGAGCCCGCGTGATCGCTGAACGGCTTGGGCATGAACGACGCCCGCACCCCCTCCGCGAGGGCGACCTCCTTGACCACGTAGCGGAAGGTCATGACGTTGTCGGCCATCGACAGCGCGTCGGCGTAGCGCAGATCGATCTCCTGCTGGCCCGGCGCCGTCTCGTGATGGCTGAACTCGACGGAGATCCCCATCGACTCGAGCGCGTCGATGGCGTGCCGGCGGAAGTTCGGCGCGTCCTCGTGGACGGCCTGGTCGAAGTAGCCGCCGTTGTCGGCCGGCACCGGCCTGCCGCCGATCAGCTCGGGCTTGAGCAGGAAGAACTCGATCTCGGGATGCACGTACGCCGAGAAGCCCTGGTCGGCCGCGCGGTTGAGCTGCCGACGCAGGGTGTGCCGCGAATCGGCCCACGACGGCGAGCCGTCGGGCATGACGATGTCGCAGAACATGCGGGCCGAATGATGGTGCCCGCTCGACGTCATCCACGGCAGCACCTGGAACGTCGACGGATCCGGCTTGGCCACCATGTCGGCCTCGTACACGCGGGAGAAGCCCTCGATCGCGGACCCGTCGAAGCCGATGCCCTCCTCGAAGGCACCCTCCAACTCGGCCGGCGCGATCGCGACCGACTTGAGATAGCCCAGGACGTCGGTGAACCACAGCCTGACGAAGCGGATGTCTCGCTCCTCGAGGGTGCGAAGCACGAATTCCATCTGCCGGTCCATGCGTTGGAGAGTAGCGGTTCGCCTTCCCCTCCGGGCCGTCAGCAGCGGAGCGATTCGTCCGGGGTGGTGCCGTCGATGAAGTAGCGGGTGATGGGCTCGTCGACGCAGCGGGAGCCGCGCAGCGAGGAGGTGTGCTGGACGCCCGTGACGGTGATGAGGGAGGCGCCGAGTTGCCGCGCCAGCGAGACGCCGGCCTGATAGGGCGTCGCCGGGTCCTCGGTCGTCGAGACGACGACGGTCCGCGGCACCCCGGGGGCCGAGACGCGGTGCGGGCGGTCGGTGTTCGGCACCGGCCAGAACGCGCAGGAGGTGAGCGGTCCGATGCCGGTGCCCGTGCCGTCGTCGAGGAACGGCGCCGCCTTGCGATATTCGACGTCGAGCCGGTTCGCATTCGCCCGGTCCTTGTCCTGCACCCCGTCGACGCAGCGGACGACGGTGAACGCGTCCTGCTCACCGGTGTAGCTGCCGTCGACGTTGCGGCCCAGGTAGAGGTCCGCCAGTGCGAGCAGCCGGCCGCCGTCGCCGCCGGCGAGCTGGGTCAGGCCCTCGCGCAGGTACCGCCAGTAACTCTGCTGGTAGAGCGCCTGCAACGTGCCCGTCTGGGCGTCGACGAAGGAGAGCGGACGGCCGTCGGACGTCGGCGCCGCCCGCTTCTGCAGCGGCGCGAGCAGCGCGCGATAACGATCGTTCGCCTTCTTCGGATCGGTGCCGACGGGACAGTCGGGACGCGTCGCGCAGTTCTGCGCGAACCGGGTGAACGCCTGCTGGAAGCCGGCGCCCTGCCGGACGATCTTGTCGACGCGGTCCTCGTCCGGGTCGACGGCGCCGTCGAGCACCATCGCCCGAACCTTCTCGGGGAACTTCTCGGCGTAGACCGAGCCGATGTGCGTGCCGTACGAGTACCCGATGTAGTTGAGCTTCTCGTCGCCGAGGACGGCCCGCAGCACATCCATGTCGCGGACGACGTCGACGGTCCCGGCGTGCGCGAGGACGTCGTCGCCCAGCTTCGCGCGGCACGTCTCGGCGAAGTCGCGGGCGTCCTTCTCCTGGTCGGCGACGCCCTGCGGTGTGCCCGGCTTGAACGGCGCGGCCCGCAGCGCGTCCTGTTCCGGGCCGGACAGGCAGACGAAGGCCGGGGTCGACCGGCCGATCCCCCGCGGGTCGAAGCCGATCATGTCGAAGCGCTCGGCCAGCTCCAGCGCCGACCACGACCGCAGCTGCCCCGCCGCGAACTCGACGCCCGAGCCGCCCGGCCCACCGGGATTGGTCAGAATCGACCCGATCCGCTCCCCCGCAGCCTTCAACCGGAGCACCGCGAGCGACGCCTGCCGTCCGCCCGGCGCGTCGTAGTCGATGGGCACGGCGATCCGGCCGCAGTCGACGCGTCCGGCCAACTCCTCCGGCACCTCGACGCCGAAGCCGCCGCAACTCCCCCACGCGATCTTCTGCTGGTAGAAGGCATCGGCCGACGCCGCCGGGACGCTCGTCGCGCTCGGTTCCGTCGGCGACGGTCCGGCACCCCGCTCCCCGGAGCCGCACGCCGTGAGCGCGAGCACCAGGGCCATCGCGGCGCCCGCCGCGGCTCTCCCGCGACACGTCCGGCGTTTCGTCGACGTCACATCGCCGATCATGGCACGGCTGTGAGCGAACTCACGGAACCCGGACGATTCCGCACGCGCCGACGCCCGGCGACGGTGCCAGACTCGTAGGCGTCCGAACATCCACCCGGGTACCCGCCAGGCGGGACTCGAGGCACGAAATGAGCGACACAGTCATGTCAGACATCGCTGTCTACGGTTCCTCCTCGCCTGCCGTCGCGACCGCCCGCCCGGCGGCGCGCAGCGCCACGCGCGTCCACCACATCGCGAAGTGGAAGAACGAAGGCCACCGGTGGGCCATGCTCACCGCCTACGACTTCTCCACCGCCCGCATCCTCGACGCCGCCGAGATCCCCGTCCTGCTGGTCGGCGACTCCGCCGCCAACGTCGTCTACGGCTACGACACGACGGTCCCGGTCACCCTCGACGAGATCATCCCGCTCGCCCGCGGCGTCGTCCGCGGCGCGCCGCACGCGCTCGTGATCGTCGACCTGCCGTTCGGCTCCTACGAATCCGGGCCGGACGCGGCGCTCGCCGCCGCCATCCGCGTCTTCAAGGAGACCGGCGCCCACGCCGTCAAGCTCGAGGGCGGCGAGCGCGTCGCCGCGCAGATCGCCGCACTCACCGCCGCGGGCATCCCCGTCTGCGCGCACATCGGCTTCACCCCGCAGAGCGTCAACGGCCTCGGCGGCTATCGCGTCCAGGGCCGCGGCGACGACGCCGCCGAACAGCTCCTCGCCGACGCCCTCGCCGTGCAGGACGCGGGCGCGTTCGCCGTCGTCATGGAGATGGTTCCCGCCGAGCTCGCGACGCAGATCACCGGCAAGCTGACGATCGCCACCGTCGGCATCGGCGCGGGCGCGGGCTGCGACGCGCAGGTGCTCGTCTGGCAGGACATGGCCGGCTACCCGGGCGGCAAGACGGCCCGCTTCGTCAAGCGCTTCGGCGACGTGGGCGCGGAGCTGCATCGGGCGGCGACGCGGTACGCGGCCGAGGTGAGCTCCGGGACGTTCCCGGCGCCGGAGCACAGCTTCTAGTCGCCGGATGGTCGGAGCCGACGCGCCTACATGCCCCGTCCGGGAATCGATCATCCAGCCGATCGCTGTGCGCGCCGCGCCGGACGGTTAGGTTGGGGCGCATGCGGAGCCTGTACCCCGAGATCGAGCCGGACGAGAGCGGGCACCTCGACGTGGGGGACGGCCAGCGGATCTACTGGGAGACCAGTGGGAATCCCGCCGGCAAGCCGGCCGTCGTGGTGCACGGCGGGCCCGGCGGCGGGTCCACCCCGGCGCAGCGCCGCTACTTCGACCCGGAGCGCTACCGGATCGTGCTCTTCGACCAGCGCGGCTGCGGGCGGTCGGTGCCGCACATCGCCGACGGCGCCGATCTCGCCGTCAACCACACCGACGCGCTCGTCGACGACATCGAGCGGCTGCGTGTGCACCTGGGCGTCGAGCAGTGGCTCGTGTTCGGCGGCTCGTGGGGCTCGACGCTCGCGCTGGCCTACGCGCAGCGGCACACCGACCGCGTCAGCGAGCTCGTGCTGCGCGGCATCTTCCTGCTGCGCCGGTTCGAGCTCGACTGGTTCTACAACGGCGGCACCGCCAAAGTCTTCCCCGACGAGTGGGAGGGCTTTCTGGCCGGGCTGCCGGACGAGGAACGGGCGGGCTATTCGGTCGATTCCGCAAGCTCCATCTCCGGCGATCGGGTCGATTCCGCAAGCTCCATCTCCGGTGACCTCATCGCGGCCTACCACCGGGTGCTGACGGGGCCGGATCGGCGGGCCGCCGAGCGCGCGGCCCTGGCCTGGACGACGTGGGAGCAGCGCACCTCGCACCTGCGTCCCGTCGACGCGCCCCCCGAATCGGCACGGTTCGCGCTGGCGTTCGCCGGCATCGAGAACCACTACTTCGTCAACGGCGGCTTCCTCGCCGAGAACGAGCTGCTGACGGGCGCCGCCCGGCTGCGGGACGTCCCGGGCGTCATCGTGCACGGTCGCTACGATGTCGTCTGCCCGGTGCGCAACGCCTGGGATCTGCACCGCGTCTGGCCGACGGCGACGCTGCGCATCGTTCCCGACGCCGGTCACGCCGCCGACGAACCGGGCATCGTCGATCGCCTCGTCGAAGCCACGGACCGGTTCGCGACCGAGCGGCCGCATCGCATCACACCCACCGAGAGGGGCACCGCCGCACATGGCCGACGTCACGACGGAGATCGAGCGCAAGTACGACGCCGCTGACGCCGGCGAACCGATACTCACCGGACTCCCGGGGGTCGCCGGCGTCGTCGTCCGTCCGCCGCAGCGGTTGGACGCCGTCTACCTCGACTCCCCCGACCTCGCGCTCGCGCGGCACCGGATCACGCTGCGCCGCCGCACCGGCGGTGACGACGCCGGCTGGCACCTCAAGCTCCCCGCCGCGGGCGGCGACGCGCGCACCGAGGTCGGCGTGCCGTTCGACGACGACGGGCCGCTCGACGAGACCGGGCCCACCGGCGGCGTGCCGTCGGCGCGCGTCCCGGCGGCGCTCACCGACGGTCTGCAGGGATACCTGCGCGGACGGGAACCGGTGCCGGTCGCCGTCGTCGGCAACACGCGCCGCATCACCGAACTGCACGGGCCGGACGGCGCCGTGCTCGCGGTGCTCTGCGTCGACGACGTGACCACCCGTTCACTGCTCCCCTCGGCCGGCACCGATTGCTGGGTGGAGTGGGAGTTCGAGCTGGTCACCGGCGATCGCGGGCTCCTCGAGGCGGCCGACGCCGAGCTCCGCAGGGCGGGCGCGACGCCCAGCCCGTCGCCGTCCAAGCTGGCACGAGCGCTCGGGCCGGACGCGCCGGAGTTCCAGCGGCATCCCGCGGAGTCGACCGAGGCGCTGCTCGCGTCGGTGGTCTCGGCCCAGCGCGACGAGCTGTACCGGCTCGACGCCACCCTGCGCGTCGGCGACGAGGAGGCGCTGCACGATGCGCGCGTCGCGAGCCGGCGCGCGCGCTCGGCGCTGGAGGCCTACGGCGTCTCCGGCGACGCGGCGCAGGACGAGCTCAAGCACTACGCCGCGGTGCTCGGCGCGGCCCGCGACTACGACGTCGCCACCGACCGCTTCCGGAGTCGGCGCGAGTCCATGCCCGCCGGGGCCGATCTCGACGGCGTGCTCGACAGGATCGCCGAGTTGCGCCGGGACGCCGCCGCGGCCGCCGTCGACTATCTCTCCGGCGAGCGCTATCACGCCCTGCTCGACACCCTGGACGAACGCGCCGAAGCTCCGGCGGTCTCCCCCGATGTGCCGTCCGACGCCGCCGAAGCCGCGGCCGACGCCGTCGCCCACGCCCGCCGACGGCTGCGCAAGGCCAAGCGCACGGCCCGCCGGAGCGGAGACGTCCACGACCGGCACCGGCTGCGCAAGCGCGCCAAGCGGCTGCGTTACCTCGCCGAGGGGGCGGCCCGGGCCTCGTCCGGCAAGACCGCGGACGCCTATCAGGCGCTAGTCGCCAAGGCCAAACACCGGCAGACGAAGCTCGGCGATCTCACCGACGCCGCGTTCTCGCTCGACATCATCGCGGCACTCGCCGCCGACCCCCGGGCGACCACGGCCCAGGCCGTCGCGCTGGGCGTCCTGGCCGCGGCCGAGCAGTCGGTGATCGACGCCGCCTGACGCGACCGGCGTCTACGGTGAGCCCATGGACGACGACCGCCCGGCGACGCCGGAGGACGTGCACGAGATCGCCGCGGCCATGCCGTACGTCGAGCCCGCGGTCGGGCCGGTCTACCAGGTCGGACGCAAGTCGTTCGTCTTCTTCCGCACACCCAGGCCCGACGCCGTCGACCCCGTCACCGGCGAACGCTACGCGGACGTCATCGTCATCTGGGTGCCGTCGGAGGCCGACAAGCAGGCCCTCGTCCAAGATCCCGATTCCCCGTTCTTCACGACACCGCACTTCAACGGCCATCGCTCGGTGCTCGTCCAGGCGAGCCGGCTCGGCGAGGTGACCCGTCGAGAACTGGCGGAGATCATCGAAGACGCGTGGCTGAGCCGGGCCTCCAAGCGCCGCGCCGATGCGTGGCTGGCCGAGCATCCGGCGCCGGGCGAGGGGTGAGAGGCAGCCGCCTCAGCTGGCACGCGCTTGCGCGCCGGCGAGTACACCGTCGCGGTACACCGGATCGAACCTCATCGCATGATCGTGGTCATCGATCACCTCGACTCCGAAGGTCCGTCGGAGGTGCGGCACGGCGCGCTGAGCGAACGCACGGGCCATGACGCCCTCGAACACCACTCGGACCGGGAACGCAGGGTCCGACTCGTCGGTCAGCGCCCACGCCCAGGCATCGTCAGGATCATCGAACGCGGCAACCGCCGCCTCTACCTGTGCTGCGGTAGGGCCGGCGGCGACGTTGTACGAGAACGATCGACTACCCACGGCGCCATGCTACCGCTGTGCCCCGCTCCACGATCAGGACGATCTCGTCAAGATTCGCGCCGTTCTCCCGAATGATCTCCACAACCGTCGCGCCGGCCTGCTCAACAGTGGCCCTCGTCGTCCGCGCGTCCACGACGACTCTCCGACATTTCGCCGACGCCTCGCGTACGTTCTTCTTGCATTGCGAGTGGCTGTACGTCCGCCCGTCGGCGGGGTTGAGTGTCTTGAACTCGATCGGCACCGGATGATCGCCGGCCGTCACCGCGTCCGGCGAGCGACGCTTCTTGAACTCACGCACCGACCGGACCCGTACGCCCCGCCCATCCAGCCAGCGCGCGATATCGGCCTCGTGCGGTTCGAAGTACTTCCATCTGTCCTCGAGCGTGTCCGGGGCGACCGAGTTCCACGCTTCGAGTTGCTGCGGCGACAAGACTTTCGCCGCGTCGACGAGCTCCCCGCCCGGTGTCGCGGCGACCTCCACGTCGACGGGCAGCACCGCCCGCATGATCGCCCTCACGTGACTTCGACGCGCCTGATCGGGCCGCGGTTCCCCTCACGACGATGGAGCCACGGCGGAGTAGGCGAACGAGTCAGCCGATAAGCCGGATCCTGTACCGCCGAAGCGGCAGCGACCATCCATCTGGGCACTCCGTCGCCGGAGGCCTCGAGCGGCCCACCCGCGGGCTCGGGCGAGCAGCCCTCGATCGCCCGCGCAGCCGCACTGCACGACCCGTCACGAGGACGGATGCGGTGCGACCTTCGGCCTTGCTCCGGGTGGGGTTTACCGAGCCACCGCGGTCACCCGCGGCGCTGGTGCGCTCTTACCGCACCGTTTCACCCTTACCTCGCATGCGAGGCGGTCTGTTCTCTGTGGCACTGTCCCGCGGGTCGCCCCGGGTTGCCGTTGACAACCACCCTGCTCTGCGGAGTCCGGACTTTCCTCGGCCCGCGGCGTACCACTCACGTGGCCGTTCCGCGCGCCGCGGCCGCCTGGCCGACTCGTTCGCGAAGAGTCACCTTACCCGTAGCCGCCGCAGGACAGAAAAGCCAAGCGTCAGGCAAGGTCCTATTCGCTGTGAAACGCCGCGTCGCCGATGAGCCGCACCGTCGAGTTGCCGTCCGCGTACCACTCGGCGACGGAGATCGACGCCAACTCCAGATGCAGCCGGTAGAGCAGCGACGTCCCGACGCCGAGCGCGTCGGCCAGCGTCAGCTTGATGGGGCTGACGTGCGTGACGACGACGACCGTGCGCCCGGCGTGCGCCGCGACGATCCGCTCCCGGGCGGCGCGGACGCGGACGGCCGCGTCGGCGAAGCTCTCCCCCTCCGGCGGCGGCACCGACGCGTCGCCGAGCCAGGCGGAATGCAACTCGGGCGTCGCCGCGGCGGCCTCGACGAACGTCAGTCCCTCCCAGGCGCCGAAGTCGACCTCGACGAGGCCGTCGTCGACGGTCGTGGGCAACCCGAGGGCCTCGGCCGTCTGCCGGGCGCGTGTCAGCGGTGAGCAGACGACGGCGTCCGCGTCGGGATACCGCCGCCTGACCGCCGCGGCCGCCGCGGCGGCCTGCCGCCGGCCGAGCTCGGTGAGCGGCGGATCGCCGAGCCCGGAGTAGCGTCGCTCCACCGACAGCGCGGTCTGCCCGTGCCGCAGCAGCACGAGTCGCGTCGAGACGCCCGTCGCGCCCGTCCATCCCGTCCCCGCGGCAGCGCCCGACCCTCCGCCGCTCATTCGGCGCGCACCACCGGGGTCAGGCCCGATTCGTGGGTGCGGACGAGGATCGCACCGCACTCCTCGCAGGTGGCGACCTCGTCGTCGGCTGCCGCCGCGATCCGCTCGACGGTGCCGCGATCCAGTTCCACCCGGCACGCCCCGCACCGCCGCGCGCGCAGCAGACCGGCACCGATGCCACCGCGCGAGCGCAGCCGTTCGTAGCGCGCGGCCAGCTCGGCGGGCAGCTGCGAGATGAGTTCAACGCGCCGCGTCGCCGCCGTCTGCTCGGCCAGGTCGATACCCTCCAGGGCGCGTCCGACCGCCATCTGCGCCTCGGCGACGCGGGCCGTCAGCGCATCGACGCGCGACTGCGCCTCCGCCGCCACGGCGGCCGCCTCCTCACGCCGTTCCATGAGTTCCAGCTGCTGGTCCTCGAGGACGTCGCGCCGGCGGCGCAGGCCCGCGAGCTCGTGCTCGAGCTCCGTGAGCTGCTTCGGCGGCAGGCCGCCGGCGGCCAGCTGCGCGCCGTCCTTGTCCTCGCGGCGACGCAGCGAATCGACTTCACCCTCGACCCGCGTGAGATCGCGGTCGACGTCCTCGACCACCATGTCCGCGGCCACGGCGTCGTCACGCCGGTCCTGCGTCTCCGCGGCCAGGCGGTCGAGCTCGACCTGCTCCGGCAGGCGGGAGCGCCGGTGTCGCTGCCGCGAGATCTCGGCGTCGAGATCGGCGACATCGAGCAGCAGTCGCTGCGCCGAGGCTGGAGCCTTCACGGCGGGTCCTCTCTATCGTCTGTCACATGGCACATCGGTGATCACCGCCGCCGGACAATCGGCCGGGCGCCAGCGACCCCCCAATCTAGGTCATCGTGCTCCCGGAACCGGCCGTATGGAGCCCGAACGGGTCGGTCGGCACGTCGAAGACGGCGACATCGACGGGCAGGTGCGTCCGCAGCAGTTCGGCGGCCTGCTCGCACCAGGGGAACTCCGTCGCCCAGTGCCCCGCGTCGACAAGAGCCGGCCCGCCGCGTCGCCGCGACTCGTCGACGACGTGATGCCGCAGGTCACCGGTGACGTACGCGTCGACGCCAGCGCGCTCGGCGGCCTCGACGAGCGAATCCCCCGCACCGCCGCACACGGCGACACGCCGCACGATCCGCTCCGGATCGCCCGCGGCCCGCACACCCCACGGCGTCGCCGGCAGTCGGCCCGCGACGTGCGCGACGAACTCCCGCAACGACATCGGTTCCGCGAGCTCGCCGATCCGCCCGAGACCTTCGGCGCCCGGTTCCGCGGCCGTCTCGACGACGTCGAACGCCGGCTCCTCGTACGGATGTGCCCCGCGCAGCGCGGCAAGCACCGCCGTCCGTCGCGACCGGGCCGCGACGAACTCGATCCGCTCCTCGGCGACGATCTCCAGCTCGCCCCGCGCGCCGATCGCCGGATTCGCGTCGACACCGGGCCGGAACTGCCCCGTTCCAGACGTCCGCCAGCAGCATTCGCGATAGTCGCCGATCGCACCGGCCCCCGCCGCGAACACCGTCGCCGCGACGCCGTCGGCCGCTTCGGCCGGAACGTAGACGCCCCACTTGTCGAGCCCCGAGCGCGGCACGGGCGCAAGCGGGACGACATCTCGCAGCCCCAGCCGCGCGGCGAGCGCGTCG
This sequence comes from Mycobacteriaceae bacterium, assembly GCA_044222225.1. Taxonomy (GTDB): domain Bacteria; phylum Actinomycetota; class Actinomycetes; order Mycobacteriales; family Mycobacteriaceae; genus JBGANR01. The sequence goes on along the minus strand of JBGANR010000021.1, from coordinate 22,591 downwards.
CTCACCCCGGGGTCGGCGCTGTCGGCGTTGGTATGCGCCGTCAGCAGCGCGACGCCGCCGCGGATCAGGTCGGCGAGCAGCCTGCCCTTGTCCCCCGTCTCGGCGATCGACGTGACCCCGCGCAGCAGCAGCGGGTGGTGGGCCAGGACGAGCCCCGCACCCGAGGCGACGGCCGCGGCCACGACGTCCGCCGTGACGTCGACGGTGACGAGCACCCGACCCAGCGGCGCGGCCGGATCACCGGTGACGAGCCCCACGGCGTCCCACGATTCGGCGAGCCGAGGCGGATAGGCGTCCTCGACGACGGCGATCGCGTCACCGACCGTCAGTCCCGCCGCCGCCCGATGCCGCCCGGCGCCGGCGTCCGACTCGTCCGTCATCGCTTCTCCCCTCGGCGCGCGATCTCCGCGCGCGCATCCCGGATCGCCCCGACGAGCTTGGCGACGAGCACTCTGTCGCGCACCGCCAGCCGCAGGTGGTCGTAGCCGAGCCCCGCGAAGTTCGCGCAGCTGCGTACAGCGAAACCGCGGCGCGCCAGCTCGTCCTTGAGCTCCGCGCCGCGTTCGACGCGCACGAGCAGGAACGGTCCGGCGGGCTCGCCCAGCACCTCGACGCCGATCGAGGTCAGCGCCGCGATCATGTGCTCGCGCTGGCGGGCGACGTCCTCGGCGTTGTCCCGGGCGAAGGCGATGCCGCGCCGCTCGCAGCACGCCGTCAGCGCCTCGAGCGCCAGCGTGCCGACGGGCCACGCCGGCCGCCGCCGCCCGATCCGTTCCAGCACCTCGGGCGCACCCAGCAGATAGCCGGCGCGCAACCCGGCCAGTGCGTAGGTCTTGGTGACGCTGCGCAGGACGAGGACGTCGTCGTGCCGCGCCCCCGCGAGCGAGATCGGTTCGCGGAGCACCGAATCGGCGAACGCCTCGTCGACGACGATCGTCCGGCCGGGCCTGCGCAGCGCGAGGATGTCCGCCCGGTCATGCAGCACCGACGTCGGATTGGTCGGATTACCGATCACGACGAGATCGACGTCATCGGCCAGACGCGGCAGGCCTGCCAACGTCCACGGCTCGGGCAGCACGACGTCGTCGACCGGCACCCCGGCCGCACGCAGCATGACGCCCGGTTCGGTGAACGTCGGTGCGATCACGGCGGCCCGACGCGGCGCGAGCGCCGGCAGCAGCGCGAAGCCCTCCGCGGCGCCGGCCAGCGGCAGCACCTCGTCCGCGCGACGGCCGTGACGTTCCGCGATCGCGGTGCGCGCCCGCTTCTCGTCCCGCACGGTGGGGTATCGCCCCAGGTCGGGCAGCCGATCGGCCAGCCGGTCGAGCAGCCAGCGCGGCGGCGCGAGCCCGCGCACGTTGACGGCGAAGTCGACGAGCCCCGGCGCGGCGTCGAGATCGCCGTGGTGACGGGGCGAACGCCACTGTTCCTGATCCGCGACCATCCGTCCAACCTAGGACACCCCGGACCTCACCGACCGCGCGGCCATTCCTGATCCGGGCCCCCAGGACACCGCTCGTCTGGCCCACACCGCGCCGTGCGGGACAATGGACCGCGATGAGTCTCGACACCAGCACCCCCGCTCCCGCCGTCCTCGACGTCGACCCGCACTCCCCCGACACCGTCCTGCTCTTCGACCTCGACGGAACGCTCGCCGACTCCGCGCCCGGGATCGTCGCCGGCTTCCGGTTCGCCCTCGCGACGGTCGGCGCCCCCGAACCGGACGGCGATCTCACCACCGTCGTCGTCGGGCCGCCGATGATCGACACGTTCCGCCGCATCGGCCTCGACGAGGAGCAGGCGCAGGCGGGCGTCGCGGCGTACATGGACTTCTATCGCACGGGCGAAGGCTGGAAGCGGTCCAGCCTGTTCGACGGCGTCCCCGGCATGCTCGACGGACTCACGGGCCGCCGGCTGGCCGTGGCGACCTCGAAGAACGAAGGCGTCGCGCAGCGCATGCTGACCCACTTCGGCGTGGCAGACCGCTTCGAGGTGATCGCCGGGGCCTCCGACGACGGCAGCCGCCGGGCGAAGGCCGACGTCGTAGCAAGCGCCCTGGAGCGGCTCGGCGTGGCCGCCGGCGATCCGGCGCTGCTCGTCGGCGACCGCCTGCACGACGTCGAGGGCGCCGCCGAGCACGGCCTGCCGACGGTCGTGGCCGGTTGGGGCTACGGCACCCGGGAGGAGACGGCCGGCGCCCGCTGGCGGGCCGAGACCGTCGCCGAGCTGGAGGACCTGCTCCGATGACCGGGCCACACGTCACATTCGTCTGCACCGGTAACATCTGCCGCTCGCCGATGGCGCAGAACATCGTGCGCCACGCCGTCGCGGACGCCGGGCTCGCCGCCCGCATCGACAGCTGCGGCACCGGCCCGTGGCACGCCGGCGATCCGGCCGATCGACGGGCGCGGGCCGCGCTGCGGACCGCCGGCTACGACGACGCCCACATCGCCGCGCAGGTCTCGCCGGCGCACCTGTCGGCCGATCTCGTCGTCGCGCTCGACACCGGTCACGCCCGGGACCTGCGCCGACTCGGCGCCGGCGACCGCACCCGGCTGCTGCGGTCCTTCGACCCGACCGCCGACGGCCCCGACGTCGCGGACCCGTACTACGGCGACGACTCCGGATTCGAGCTCGTCCGCACCCAGATCGAGGCCGCGGCCCCCGGCATCGTCGCCTGGATCGCCGAGAACCAGCGGTAGCGTGTGAAGCCGTGACCCTCGTGCGGAGCCTGCTGCGCCCCGGCTGGCTGCTGCTGGCCGTGGTCGTCTTCGGTTTCGCCGCCGCCTGCTTCCTCGTGCTCGCACCCTGGCAGCTGGGCAAGAACACCGACACCGAGCATCGCAACGACCGCATCCGGGCGTCGACCACCATCGATCCCGTGCCGGTCGAGCGACTGCTCGGCGACGGCCCGCTCGATCCCGGCGCCGAATGGCGCGGCGTCACCGCGACCGGCACGTTCCTGCCCGGCAAGACGGCCTTCGTCCGGCTGCGCAGCGTCGACGGCAGCCCCGCCTACCAGGTGCTCGCCGCGTTCCGCACCGATGACGGACGCGTCCGCCTCGTCGAACGCGGCTACGCCCGTCCCGTCCAGGGCACGGACGTCCCGCCCGTCTCCGCGCCGCCGTCCGGCACGGTGACGATCACCGCCCGGCTGCGGGCCGACGAAGGCACGACACCCGGCCGTCCCGCGCGGGAGGAGGCCGGGCACCTGCAGGTGTACTCGATCGACTCGGTCTCGCTGGCGCCGTCGTTCGGTGAACGGCTGACGGCCGGCTACCTGGAGCAGACGGACGGCCCCGGGGTGCTCGGCGTCGCGGACCTGCCGCAGCTGGAGAGCGGACCGTACCTCTCCTACGGGCTGCAATGGCTGGCCTTCGGGACGATGGCGCCGCTCGGGCTGGCCTATCTCGTGTGGAACGAGATCAAAGCGCGCCGCAAGGGCCGCGGCCTCACGCAGCGGCCCGCGACCCGCCGAGCCGTGCAGGCGCGCGCGACGCGGACGGCGCTGCGCGCGGCGTCGACCGTCGACCGGGACGCGCCCGCGGCGGCGACGAGCATCGGCGACGGAGCCGCGTCCCCCGACGATCGACTGCACGCGCGCTACGGCCGCTGACGCCGCAGCGCACCCGCCGCGATCAGCCCGCCCGCCGCGACCGCGACCGTCGCCGCCTGGACGCGCCGGGACAGCCGGGTCGCACGACGCAGATCCGCGGCCGTCGGCGGCGGCCCGTCACCGAGCGTCGGACGCTGCTCGGCGCCGTGTCGATACACCGTCAGGCCGCCGAGCCGGACGCCGAGCGATCCGGCGAACGCCGCCTCGACAGGCCCGGCGTTCGGGCTGGGGTGCCGGCCCGCGTCCCGGCGCCAGGCCCGCGCCGCCTCCCGCGGCCGGCCGCCGACGACGCAGGTCAGCGCGGCGCACAGCCGTGCGGGCAGCCAGTTGACCACGTCGTCGAGCCGCGCCGACGCCCAGCCGAACCGGCCGTGGCGGGTGTTGCGATAGCCGACCATCGAGTCGAGGGTGTTGGCCATGCGATAGCCCAACGCGCCCGCGGGCCCGCACGCCACGGCCCAGACGAGCGGTGCGACGGCCGCGTCCGAGGTGTTCTCGGCGACGGATTCGACGCCGGCGCGGACCGTCCCGGGCAGGTCGAGCAGCTCCGGATCGCGTCCGCAGAGCGACGGCACGACGGCCCGCGCCGCCGCGAGATCACCGCCCTGGGCGGCGGCCGCCAGCTCGTCGCCGACGCGCGCGAGCGTCGTCCCGCCGAGCGCCACCCAGGTGGCGGCGGCCGTCGTCAGCACCCGGACGGCACCGCTGCCCGCCGCGGCGCTCCCGACGGCGACCGCGCCGCCGACCAGCACCGCCGTGTAGCCGGCGCCGGCGAGTCGGGAATCGGCGTAGAACCGGCGTTCGACGGCGGCAGCAAGCGCCCCCATCCCGGCGACCGGGTGGTATCGAGCGGGGTCGCCGAGCACCCGGTCGACCGCCAGCCCGAGTGCGGCGCCGGCAACGTGCGCGGTCAGACGGTTCACGCGGACGTCAACGGACCCTGGTGATCCCGACGGCCGGCGGGAAGTACGCGGTGCCCGTCGCGTGCGTCACCTTGCCGCAGACGAGCGCGACGACCAGCCCCGGCCCGGTCTCCACGATCGCCGCCCGCAGACCGGCCTGCGGGACGGTGTTGAGCGCCGGCCGCACGGTGGCGTCGATGAGCATCCGCGCGGCCCGCTCGACGGCGCTGCCGAAGGGATTCGCCCGCGAGAGCACCGCGGAGACGACGACGTCCGTCAGACTGCCCATGCCGGAGCTGCCGGTGGTGCACGTCGACAGGTTGAGCCACATCACCGTCATGCCGTCCTTCTGCGCCGTGTCGACGACGATGCCCGCCGGCGCGAACGCGATGAACAGTTCGCCGGAACGGACGGCGTTGAGATCGATGCGCATGCCGAGGACGTCGACGACGAGCCGCTCGCCCGGCAACACAGGCGTGTACGGGCCGGGACGAGCGCCGACGACGGCCGGCACTATGCCCAGCGGCGCCCCCGGCAGCTGCGAGGCGAACAGCGCGGCCGTCTTCCACGAGAACGGTTGGACGCCGAGCCGGTCGAGGGTGCGTACGGCGCGATCGAAGGTGCTCCGCACCTCCGCGGCACCGGGAAGCGCGCCGATCGTGGCCGCCAGATCCGTCATGAACGCGGACGCTACCAGCGTCTCAGCGGTGGACCGGCGGGATGGGCAGGACAGGCACGGTCGCGGCGGGCGGCGCGACCGTCGGCCACGACACCTCGGGCAGACGCACCGGCTGCGCCGTCCACGCGGCGGGCGACGCCGCCGTCGGAGGACGCGGCGCGGGCGGCACCCCGCCGGAACCACCGCGCGCATCGACGCGGTCGGGCGCCGTCTCGGGCACGCCCGCACCGCGTTCGGCCGCCTCCTCGCGGGGGGTCGGGACCGCCCGCCCGTGATCGGACGGCGGCGTGCCCGGCACGTCGAGCGGAACGGCCTTCGTCAACGCGTCGTCGGCACTCCCGGGCACCGGGATGCCGAACCGCCGCAGCAGCCGGCCCCACGGATTGAAACCGGGATCGACGGCGACGTAGCGGATGTCGCCGTCACGCTCGTCGGAGATGACGCGCATCGTGCGCAGATTCCCGTACTCCCGCGCATGCACCTGGACGTAGCCGGGCAGCGCGTAGAACCACGACGACCGCGAGTACACATCGAAACCGCAGATCGGGTCGCTCGCGATGCACACCATCGTCACCTGGACGCCGGCCGTCGCCGCCGGATCGACCGGTCCGTTCGTGTAGACCCCGGGCAGGAGGCTCGGCGCGACGACCTCCAGCCCCGTGTTCTTGAAGCGCGGCGGCGCCAGCATGACGAGCTCGATGTCGTCGGGGCTGCGCACGCCGTCGCGCACCGCGATGTACGCGGCGTCGTAGACCACGTTGGCACCCTGCGAGGTGGAGACGAGCGTCACGGGTCCCGGGGTGTCTCGCAACGCGTCGAGCACCGCCGACGTGCCGGCCGCGGTCGAGCCGTTGTACGTCACCACCCGGCCCCTGTCGCCGAGCACGAAGGGAACGACGGCCACGCCGTCCCACCCCGCCCCGAAACCGGCCGGGGTGTTCACCCTCCGGTAGGGCTCGCCGCCGGCGAACCAGCCCCTGCCGACAGTCTCGTCGAGCATGTCGTCCGCGTGCGGATCATCGGTGCCGCCGACGAGAAGCGTCGTGCCCTTGGGCGGTGGAACGACGTCGGGCCGAGCCGCCTGCGTCGTTCCGGTGCCGAATGCGACGACGACGCCCAGCAGCACCGACGCGATCGCCGCCCGCCGGACAGCATGCCGCGAAAGGCGTTCGCCCATATCCATCGATCCCCTCTTCCCCGACCGCGTACTACCGCAGCGGGGTACGCCCGGAAGAATAGGCGACCGTTTCCACTTTCAATCTATAGCGCACAGGGGGTCTTGCCGCAAGGCCCCTATCACGGTGCAGAATCGTCACCTCACCACCGAGAAAGACCGAAAAAGGAAATCAGCTATAAGAATTCTTCACAGCCGTCCCAGAAATATTGACGCGATACGGAATACGACCTCTCGATCGATATCGGAGCCGACGCCATGACCCCTATGACCACCGCCGCGTTCGCACTTTCGGCGAACCTCGCCGCCAAGGCCGACCCTGCGTTGATCGCCTCGGACGAGCGGCACTTCGCAGCCGTCGCGACGAGCCTGCGGCAGCAGATCGGCGACCTCTCCGATCGCCTCGCCGTCGAGCGCAGGGCGCCCGGTGACCTGGGCCAGACGGCGCTCGACAGGGACGCCGAGATCCGCCGGCTGACCGGGAGGCTGCGGCTGCTCCGCCGTTTCGGCCTGGATCTGTGCCTCGGCCGCATGGTCGACGCCGATGGCGCCGATCCGGTCTACGTGGGCCGGCTCGGCCTCGATGACGCCGCGGGCCGTCCGCTCATGATCGACTGGCGCACCCCCGCGGCCGAACCGTTCTTCGCGGCGACCCACGCCGATCCGATGGGTCTGGCGAGCAGGCGCCGATATCGCTGGACCCGTGGCCGGATCACCGACTACTGGGACGAGGTGTTCACCCCGGACGGATGGGAAGGGCACGCGGCGCTCGACGACCAATCCGCCTTCATCGCCTCACTCGGCGGACATCGGTCCGCTCGAATGCGCGACGTACTCGGCACCATCGCGGCCGATCAAGACGCGATCATTCGCGCGGGTTCGCGCGGCGCACTCGTCGTCGACGGCGGTCCCGGTACGGGAAAGACCGTCGTCGCGTTGCACCGCGCCGCTTATCTCGTCTATTCCGACCCGCGCCTCGGCGATCGCCGCGGCGGCGTGCTGTTCGTGGGACCGCACGAGCCCTACCTCGCCTATGTCGCCGACGTCCTCCCCGGACTCGGCGAGGAGAGCGTGCAGATCTGCACCTTGCGCGAGCTCGTCGCCGAGGGCGCGGCGGCCGCGGACGAGCCCGACCCGGCCGTCGCGCGTCTGAAGGCCTCCGGGGACATGGTCGACGCGATCGAGGCGGCCGTCCGGTTCTACGAGACGCCGCCGACGACGCCCCTCACGGTCGAGACGCCGTGGTCCGAGGTCCGCATCGGCCGCGCCGAGTGGGCCGAGGCGTTCGATGCGGCCGAGCTCGGAACGCCGCACAACGAGGCGCGCGATCAGGTGTGGGCCGAGCTGGTGTCGATCATCGTCGACCGGCACGACGACGACGTGCCGCCGCGACTACTCCGCCGTTCGCTGGCGCAGAAACGGGAGCTGACCGCGGCCTTCAACCGCGCCTGGCCGCTGCTGGAGGCGACCGACGTCGTCGGCGACCTGTGGTCGGTGCCCGCCTACCTGCGGCTGTGCGCTCCCCGGCTCACCCCCGACGAGGTCCGCGCACTGCAGCGGGCCGACGCGCAGGCCTGGACGCTGCCGGACCTGCCGCTGCTGGACGCCGCCCGGCAGCGGCTCGGCGACCCGGAGGCGTCGCGACTCCGGCGACGACGGCAGGCCGCCGAGGCCGTCGAACGGGAGAGCCGCGACCGGGTCGTCGACGACCTCATCGCCTCGCACGCCTATGACGACGGAGAGGGGCTGATGACGATGCTGCGGCATGAGGATCTGCGCGACGCCCTCGTCGACGAGGCCGGCCTGCCCGCCGCCGACCCGGATCTGCTCGCCGGGCCGTTCGCGCACATCATCGTCGACGAGGCGCAGGAGCTGACCGACGCGCAGTGGCGGATGCTGGTGCGCCGCTGCCCGTCCCGCAGCTTCACGATCGTCGGCGACCGCGCCCAGGCCCGCCACGGCTTCGGCGAGTCCTGGCGGCAGCGGCTCGAGCGCAACGGGCTTCACCGGATCACGACGGCCACGCTGAGCATCAACTACCGGACGCCGACCGAGATCATGGCCGAGGCCGAACCCGTCATCCGCGCGGCATTGCCGGACGCGGGCGTGCCGAGCTCCATCCGCAGCAGCGGCGTCCCCGTCGGCCGCGGATCGACGTCCGACCTGCGCCGGATCCTCGACCGCTGGCTCGCCGAGCACGCCGACGGCATCGCCTGCGTCATCGGCGATCCGACGTTCGCCGAGACGCCTCGCATCCGATCGCTGACCCCGGAGAACGCGAAGGGCCTCGAATTCGACCTCGTCGTCCTCGTCGACCCGCAGACCTGGGGCACCGGCATCGAAGGCGCCGTCGACCGGTACGTCGCGATGACCCGAGCGACGCGGGAACTGGTGATTCTCACGAGTGCCTGAGGGCGACGGCCGAAAGTGCGCGCAGTAGGTTTCGAACCTACGACCGCTGGTGTGTAAGACCAGTGCTCTACCACTGAGCTATACGCGCCTCGCCCGACGCGGTTTCGCCGGGCGTCGGCGTCGGGGCGCCTAAGAGGCTAGCGCGGCGAGCGCCCGGCCCCAAACCGCGCTGCCGCGCGCCTCGCCGGGGCTCAGCACCTCGGCGAACACGACGCGCCCTTCGGCGTCGACGACGATCGTGCCCCGGTCGGCGTATCCGGCGGTCTCGTTGAAGACGCCGTAGCGTCGCGCGACGTCACCGTGCGGCCAGAAGTCGGACAGGATCGGGAACAGGAAGCCCTGCGCCGACGACCACACCTTGTGCGTCGGCGACGGGCCGACCGAGATCGCCAGCACCCGGTTGCCGTCGACGGTGAACTCCGGCAGCCGGTCACGGATGACGCCGAGCTCGCCCTCGCACATCCCGGTGAAGGCCAGCGGGAAGAAGACGAGCAGCACCTTCGATCCGCGCAGCTCCGAGAGCGTCACGACCTGGTTGTTCTGATCCCGCAACGTGAAGTCGGGGGCGAGCGTCCCGATGGGCAACGGCGCCGGCGGCACCGTCTCGGAGGCCGCCGCCGCGCAACCGCTCACGAGCGCTTGCCGGGGCGCGCCTTCGGCTGCACGAGGCGCAGGCCGACCCAACCGCCGAGCGGTGTGCTCGACGTCTGCGTGAACCCGGCCGACGGCGCACTCTGTGCGATCTCGCTCGGCTCGACATGTCCCGGAATACCCGTCTTGGGCGTCAGCACCCAGACGTAGCCGTCGTCGGCGAGCGGGCCGATGACGTCCATCAGGGCATCGACGAGATCGCCGTCCCCATCACGCCACCAGAAGACCACGACGTCGACCACCTCGTCGGTGTCCTCGTCGAGCATCTCGCCACCGATGACGTCTTCGATGCCTGCGCGCAGCGCATCATCGACGTCCTCGTCCCATCCGAACTCGGCCACGACCTGTCCGCTGCGCAGACCGAGCTTCTCGGCACTGCCGCTGCGTGCCTCGGCAACCAACGCGAGATCCTCCCTGTTCGGCGGTTCTTGACTGGTGAGAACTGTAGCGAACGATCCGGGGCGCGCATGCAGCGCCACCCGCGGGAACGCCGAAGTCGTGTGTTGTTCGGCCTGCGGCCACCTTGCGTCAGGACGGCGCGAGCCCCGGCGACACGCCGTTGCAGGCTCCGAACAGCCGGTCGCGCGCGACGCGCCAGCGCTCCGGCTCCGTCGCCACGGCACCGCCGTCGCGCAGCACCCGGGCGTAGGCGGACGTGGCGTCGGCATACGCCGCGAGGGCACCACCGACCGGATCGGTGGCGCCGACGGTCTCGGGGGCGCGCGCGATCTGCTCGGAGCGATCGAGCCGGACGAGCAGATCGCGTCGCTCCGGGTCGGACAGGGTTCCCGTCCGCGGCACGAAGCTCACCGCCGGCACGATCCGCGCGCAGACGCCGATCGCCTTCGCGACGGCGTCGAGATCGTCGGCACCCGCTCCGACCTCGGCCGGATCGACGACCGCGTAGCCGTCGACGCTGCGTCCGCAGCCGACGGCGAGCAGGGCGAACCCGCACAGCAGCGCCGCGCAGACGCGCTGCCGGAGGCCGGTGGACGACACGCCGTCATTCTTTCCGATCGGTCGCCGGACGCCGCCGGCGCCACGCGGGTTCCCCGTAGCGGCTGCCGGTCCCCGCCGGATGGGGCACGATATGTGATGCACCTCCCGCCCCGGACTGCTTCGACGATGCGTCATGTCGACGGCCGTCCGGTGTCGCCCACCGGCGCGCGTGGCGGGAGCGCCGCCACCCGCACGACACCACGCACCAGCAGGAGGCATCTCAGGTGACGACCGCCAGCAACGACCGCCCCGACCGCGTCCGGGTCATCCGTGAGGGGGTCGCGTCCTATCTGCCGGACATCGACCCCTCCGAGACGACCGAGTGGCTCGACTCTTTCGACGGGCTTCTCGACTCCGGCGGCGCCGCCCGGGCGCGGTACGTGCTGCTGCGCCTGCTCGAGCGCGCCGGCGAGCAGCGCGTCTCGCTGCCCGCCCTGACGTCGACGGACTACGTCAACACGATCCCCACCGATCTCGAGCCCTATTTCCCGGGCGACGAGGACGTCGAGCGCGCATTCCGCCGCCTCATCCGCTGGAACGCGGCGATCATGGTGCACCGCGCGCAGCGGCCCGGCATCGGCGTCGGCGGCCACATCTCGACGTACGCGTCGTCGGCCGCGCTGTACGAGGTCGGCTTCAACCACTTCTTCCGCGGTCACGACCACCCCGGCGGCGGCGATCAGGTCTTCATCCAGGGCCACGCCTCCCCCGGCATCTACGCCCGCGCGTTCCTCGAGGGCCGGCTCTCGGCCGATCTGCTCGACGGCTTCCGGCAGGAGGTGAGTCACCCGGGCGGTGGCCTGCCCTCCTACCCGCACCCGCGGTTGATGAGCGACTTCTGGCAGTTCCCGACCGTCTCGATGGGCATCGGCCCGATGAACGCGATCTACCAGGCGCGCTTCAACCACTACCTGCACGACCGCGGCATCAAGGACACCTCCGACCAGCACGTCTGGGCCTTCCTCGGCGACGGCGAGATGGACGAGCCGGAGTCGCGCGGCCTGGTCCAGCTGGCCGCCAACGACGCGCTGGACAACCTCACCTTCGTCGTCAACTGCAACCTGCAGCGGCTCGACGGCCCGGTGCGCGGCAACGGCAAGATCATCCAGGAGTTGGAGTCGTTCTTCCGCGGCGCCGGCTGGAACGTCATCAAGGTCGTCTGGGGCCGCGAGTGGGACGCGCTGCTGCACGCCGACCGTGACGGCGCGCTCGTCAACCTCATGAACTCGACGCCCGACGGCGACTACCAGACCTACAAGGCCAACGACGGCGCCTTCGTCCGCGAGCACTTCTTCGGTCGCGACCCGCGCACCAAGGAGCTGGTGGCGAACCTCACCGACGCCGACATCTGGAACCTCAAGCGCGGCGGCCACGACTACCGCAAGCTCTACGCGGCCTACACCACCGCGATGGCGCACAAGGGTCAGCCGACCGTCATCCTCGCGAAGACGATCAAGGGCTACACCCTCGGCGAGCACTTCGAGGGCCGCAACGCGACCCACCAGATGAAGAAGCTGACGCTGCAGGACCTCAAGAACTTCCGCGACGCGCTGCGCATCCCCGTCTCGGACGCCGAGCTGGAGAAGGATCCCTACCTGCCGCCGTACTACCACCCCGGCGCCGACTCCCCCGAGATCCAGTACATGCTGGACCGCCGGCGCCAGCTCGGCGGCTTCCTGCCCTCGCGTCCGGTCCGCGCCAAGCCGATGACGGCCGATTTCAAGTCCGTCCACAAGACGACGGCGAAGGGCTCGGGCAAGCAGCAGGTCGCGACGACGATGGCGATCGTGCGCATCTTCAAGGATCTGCTGCGCGACAAGGAGATCGGCAAGCGGATCGTGCCGATCATCCCGGACGAGGCCCGCACGTTCGGCATGGACTCGTGGTTCCCGTCGCTCAAGATCTACAACCCGCACGGCCAGACGTACACGTCCGTCGACGCCGAGCTGATGCTCGCCTACAAGGAGTCCGAGCAGGGCCAGATCCTGCACGAGGGCATCAACGAGGCCGGCTCGACGGCGTCGTTCACGGCGGTCGGCACGTCGTACGCGACGCACGGCGAGCCGATGATCCCGGTGTACATCTTCTACTCGATGTTCGGCTTCCAGCGGACCGGCGACAGCTTCTGGGCCGCCGCCGACCAGCTGACGCGCGGCTTCGTGCTCGGCGCCACCGCCGGCCGCACGACGCTGACCGGCGAGGGCCTGCAGCACGCCGACGGTCACAGCCAGCTGCTCGCGACGACGAACCCGGCCGTCGTGTCCTACGACCCGGCGTTCGCCTTCGAGCTCGGCCACATCGTCGAGAGCGGCATCAAGCGGATGTACGGCGAGAACAGCGAGAACGTCTACTACTACATCACGATCTACAACGAGCCGATCTCGCAGCCGCCGCAGCCCAAGGACCTCGACGTCGACGCCGTCCTGCGCGGCGTCTACAAGTACGCGTCGGGCCCCGGCGGCAAGAAGAGGCTGCGGGCCAACATCCTGGTCTCGGGCGTCACGATGAACGACGCGCTCAAGGCCCAGGAGATGCTCGCCGAGGACTGGAACGTCTCCGCGGACGTCTACTCGGTGACGTCGTGGAACGAGCTCGCCCGCGACGGCGGCGCGTACGAGCGACGCCGGCTGCGCGAGCCGGGCACCGACGCCGGCACGCCGTACGTCACGGCGGCACTCCAGGACGCCGACGGCCCGTTCGTCGCCGTCTCCGACTGGATGCGCGCGGTCCCGGAGCAGATCCGGCCGTGGGTCCCGGGCACCTACAACACGCTCGGCGCCGACGGCTTCGGCTTCTCCGACACCCGCGCGGCGGCCCGTCGCTTCTTCAACATCGACGCGGCGTCCATCGTCACGGCGGTGCTGCTGTCGCTGGCCGACGACGGTGAGCTCGACGAGTCCGTCGCGGCGAAGGCGGCGGCGCGCTACCGGATCACCGATCCGCAGGCGGCGCCCGTATCGCACGCGGACCCCGGCTCGGCGTGACCGGACGGACCGTCGGCCGGAGCTAGGGTCGGACCCATGCCCTCTCCCGCCGACGGTCCGCGGTTCCCGGACGCCGATACGCCCCGGAGCGCCTCACCGCCGGCCAGCGTGCGCGACGTGCTGCCCGACACGCTCCTGCGCGGCATCAAGCAGTACAGCGGACGGTTCGCCCGGGAGGCCGTCCACTCGATGGAGAGCCGGCTGCCCTACTTCTCCGATCTCGAGGCGTCGCAGCGGGCGGACGTCCAGATCGTCGTCCAGACGGCCGTCAGCAACTTCGTGGAATGGCTGGAGAGCTCCGACGGCAACGTCGAGTTCACCGTCGAGGCGTTCCGCATCGTGCCGCAGGATCTGACGCGCCGGATCAGCCTGCTGCAGACGGTCGAGATGGTCCGCGTGGCCATGGAGTTCTTCGAGAAGTGGCTGCCGCGGCTCGCCCGTGACGAGGTGCAGCTGCGCGCCCTCACCGAGGCCGTGCTCCGCTACGGCCGCGAGATCGGTTTCGCCGCCGCGTCCATCTACGCGGCGGCGGCCGAGTCCCGCGGCGCCTGGGACACCCGCATGGAGGCGCTCGTCGTCGACGCCGTCGTCCGCGGCGACACGGGCCCGCAGCTGCTCTCCCGCGCGGCGGCCCTCAACTGGGACACCGCGGCGCCGGCGACCGTCATCGTCGGCAATCCGCCGCCGGATCTAGGGGTCTCTGTGCCCGCGTCGATCCACGCGGTGGCCCGCGAGCACAGCCGATCGGCGCTGTCGGTGGTCCAGGGCACCTACCTCGTGGCGATCGTCTCCGGGAAGGTCGACGACGACGTCGAGTTCATCGACGACCTCCTCGAACTGTTCGCCGACGCACCCGTCGTCATCGGGCACACCACGTCGAGCATCGCGACGGCGCACGAGAGCGTCGTCGAGGCGATGGCGGGGATGGCGGCGGTCTCGGGTTGGCCGGGAGCGCCGCGTCCGGTCTACAGCTGGGAACTGCTGCCGGAGCGCGCTCTCACCGGCGACCGGCGGGCCCGGGAGATCCTCGTGGAGTTCCTCGTCAAGCCGCTCGCCGAGGGCGGAGCCACCCTTCCCGTGACGCTCGACGCCTACCTGGACGCCGGCGGCTCGGTGGAGACGTGTGCCCGCTCACTGTTTGTTCATCCAAATACCGTCCGCTACCGCCTGCGCCGGATCGCCGAGATCACCGGCCGCGACCCCACCCGACCGAGGGACGCCTACGTCCTCCGGATAGCCGTATCGGTCGGACGACTGACGCGGTTCGCCGATCAAGTCGCCTCACAGACCACATCAATCACTCCACTCACACGACCGAGCGGGATGCCCGGCGGCTGACGACGATCGACAAGATCACCGTAACGAATATCGGTACGGCGACGATAGGGAATCGCATCGGGATGGATTTGTAGGGTTCTCACAAAAAGTTCGAACGAGGTTCAGCCAGATCTACACCCCGGATCCGGGCCCCGACGGTGTTCAGTAGTCACGTGCTCACTTTGCTCGCTCCAGGTCAGGGATCCCAGACGCCCGGCATGCTCACGCCGTGGCTCGACGACCCCGCCGCCGCCGCCACCGTCGCATCCTGGTCGGCTCTCGCCGGTCTCGACCTCGCGGCCCTCGGCACCACCGGGACGGCCGAAGAGATCACCGACACCGCCGTGACGCAGCCCCTCATCGTGGCCGCCTCGCTGCTGGGCCGCCGTCGGCTCACCGCGCGCGGCCCGCTCCCGGCCGACACCGTGCTCGCCGGCCACTCGATCGGCGAGATCACCGCGGCCGCCGTCGCGGGCGTCATCAGCGATGAGCAGGCCATCACGCTCGCCGCCGTCCGCGGCCGGGCCATGGCCGCCGCGTGCGCCGAACAGCCGACGACGATGGCCGCCGTGCTGGGCGGAGTCGAGCGCGAGGTGCTCGCGCGGCTCACCGAACTCGGTCTCGTCGCCGCCAACCGCAACACGCCCGGCCAGATCGTGGCCGCCGGCGCCGTCGACGCGATCGACGAGCTCGTCGCCGAGCCGCCCACCGGCGCCAGGATCCGCCGGCTCGCCGTGGCCGGCGCGTTCCACACCCACTACATGGGCTCGGCGCGCGAGGCGCTCGCGGCGGCGGCCGACCGGATCGTCCCCGCCGATCCGGCGTACACGCTGCTGTCGAACTCCGACGGCCTGCCCGTGACGTCCGGCGCCGACGCGCTCGCCAAGATCGTCGAGCAGATGACCAGCCCCGTTCGCTGGGACCTGTGCCTCGCCTACCTGCGCACCGAGGGCGTCAGCCGGATCTTCGAGCTGCCCCCGGGCGCGACGCTCGTCGGCATGGCCCGTCGCGAGTTCAGAGGCGTTCCCGCGAAGGCGCTCAAGGCGCCGGCAGACGCCGACGACGTCCTGCTCGCACAACCCGCCGGCATCTGCTGAGCGGTGCTCACCCACGCCTCGCTCCCCCATCGCGGAGCCGGGGCGACCAGGCTTGGACCGCGCGCGTCTCCTGACGCCGCGACCGGAAGACGCTCGGCGTCCGTCCAGCGGCAGCACTCAGGCCGTCCGGAGCAGCGCTCGCGCTGCGCGCAACGAACACGACCGGCCACGGGCCGTCACACGGATGAAAGGGAACCTTCATGGCTGTCAGCCAGGATGAGATCATCACCGGACTCGCCGAGATCATCGAGGAAGTCACCGGTATCGAGCCCTCCGAGGTGACCATCGAGAAGTCCTTCGTCGACGACCTCGACATCGACTCGCTGTCGATGGTGGAGATCGCCGTGCAGACCGAGGACAAGTACGGCGTGAAGATCCCGGACGAGGATCTCGCGAACCTGCGCACCGTCGGCGACGTCGTCACCTACCTGCAGAGCCTCGAGGACGCCGACGCGGCCATTCGCGCCAAGATCGACGCCGACAAGAACGCGTGATCCTGCCGTGACCGAACTGCGCGATTTCTCCACCAAGGGGGGTGAGTTCCCCAGCGTCGTCGTCACCTCGATGGTGGCGTCGACGGCCTTGGCGGGCGATCTCGACTCCACCTGGCAGGGCCTTCTCGCGGGGAAGTCCGGGATTCGGGAGATCACCGACCCGTGGGTGGCGGAGTACAACCTCCCGGTCCGGTTCGGCGCGCAGATGGCCGACGATCCGGCGAACGTCCTCACCCGCGTCGAAGCCCGTCGCCTCTCCCACGTCGAGCGCATCGCCAAGGTCATGGGCCGGCGGCTGTGGCTCGACGAGGCGAAGGAGCCGGACGTCGATCCGACGCGGCTCGCCGTGGTCCTCGGCACCGGCGCCGGCGGCACCGAGACGCTCGTCGACGCGCACGTGACGCTGCGCGACACGGGCAACTATCGCAAGGTGTCGCCGCTGGCGATCGCCATGTCGATGCCGAACGGTCCGGCGGCCGTCCTCGGCCTCGAGGTCGGCGCCCGGGCCGGCGTCATGACGCCCGTCTCGGCCTGCAGTTCCGGCGCCGAGGCGATCGCCCACGCCTGGCGGCAGATCGTGTTCGGCGACGCCGACATGGTGATCGCGGGCGGCGTCGAGAACCCGATCGGGCCGGTGGCGATCGCGTCCTTCGCGATCACGCGGGCGACGAGTACGCGCAACGACGATCCGGCGGCCGCCTCGCGGCCGTTCGATATCGACCGCGACGGATTCGTCTTCGGCGAGGCCGCAGCGCTCATCGTCCTCGAGCGTGAAGACCACGCCCGGGCCCGCGGCGCGCACATCCACGCCCGGCTGATGGGCGCCGGAATCACCTCCGACGGCTATCACATCGTCGCCCCCGACCCCGAGGGCACGGGCAACGCACGCGCGATGACGCGGGCGCTGCAGACCGCGGGGCTCGAGCGGTCCGACATCTCGCATGTCAACGCGCATGCGACGTCCACGACGATCGGCGACACCGCCGAGTGCAAGGGCATCCGCGCCGCCATCGGCGACCACGCGGCCGTCTACGCACCGAAGTCGGCGCTGGGCCACTCGATCGGTGCCGTCGGCGCCCTCGAGGCCGTGCTCACCATCAAGGCGCTGGAAGAGGGCGTCATTCCGCCGACGCTCAACCTGGACAACCAGGATCCCGCGTGCGACATCGACGTCGTGCACGGGGCGCCGCGCAAGGGCGACTACGAGTACGCGATCAACAACTCGTTCGGGTTCGGCGGGCACAACGTCGCGCTGGCCTTCGGTCGCTACTGACTCGCGCAGACGTACGTGAGGCCCGGACCGTCGGTCCGGGCCTCACGTCTCTTCGGAGGGTCTTTACGGGTCCGTGGCCGGACCGGCGCGTCGGCCGGGGTGCGGCCGGCCGTGCAGAGTCAGCTGACGCGCTGGTGCAGCCAGGTCACCTCGGCACCGACGCCGCCCAGACGGTACGGCTCTAGGGCGTCGTCCCAGGCGGTGCCGAGGGCCGCGTCGAGAGCACCGGAGAGGCCCGCGCCGTCGGCATGGGCGTCGAGCAGAGCGCGCAACTGCATCTCGCCCATCACCGTGTCGCCGTTCGCACTCATCGAGCCGCGCCAGAGACCGAGACCGGGGACGAAGCAGAAGCGCTCACCGTCGACGCCGTCGGAGGCGTTCTCGGTGATCTCGAAGCGCAGCGCACTCCATTCCCGTAGAGCGTTGGCCAGGCGTGCGCCGGTGCCGACGGGGCCGACCCAGTCGACGGTCGCGCGCTGCTGCCCCACCATCGCGTCCTGCGCCGACCAGCGCAGGTTCGCGCGGGCGTCGAGGGTCGACGACAGAGCCCACTCGACATGCGGGCATAGCGCGGCCGGCGCGGCGTGGATGTAGACCACGCCAGACGTCAGGTCCGCGAACTGCTGCGGCTGTGCCACGGTGATACCTCCGGTTTCGACGAGGATCGTCTTCCCCAACGCCTCATGTGAACCCGGATCAGTACCACACCGTTGTCGTTTATTGTGCCCCATGGTGCGCGTGTTGCGCCAGTAGTCAACTGATCACTCAGCAGAATCCAAGGTTGCGGATCGGTCCGCGGACGGCGCGCCGAGCACCCGTCGTACCTCCCGAAATGTACGCCTGAGCCGGGCGCCGAGACAATATCCTCCTCGGCGGCCCGCTCAGCCGGACATCCCGGGAGGCGTCAGGTCAAGGAGGCGCGCAACGCGTCGTTGAAGTCCTGCCACAGCGGCTTCGCCCACGGCCCGAACGCGCGATCGGTCAAGACGACGGCCGCCTGGCCCGCCGCCGCGTCGAACCAGAGGAACGTGCCGGACTGGCCGAAGTGCCCCGCGACGTGCGGACCGGCGCTCGTCCCCGCCCAGTGCGGCGACTTGGCGCCGTGCAGTTCGAACGCCAGGCCCCAGTCGTTCTCCCGGAATCGTCCGTAGCCCGGGACGAACCCCGCCAGCCCCGGGAACTGGACCGTCGTGGCGGCGTCCAGCGTCTCCTGCGGCAGCAGCCGCGGCGAGAGGAGCTCGGCGGCGAATCGCGTCAGGTCGGCGACGGTCGAGACGGCGCCGTGCCCCGCCGGGCCCGTCAGTGCCGTCCCCGTCATGCCGAGGGGCTCGAAGACGGCCTCGTGCAGGTACTCGGCGAACGGGATGTCCGTGGCGTCCGCGACGGCGTCGGCGAGCAGTTCGAAGCCCCGGCTCGAGTAGATCCGCATCGTGGCCACGGGCGCCTGCACCTCGTCGGAGTCGAAGCCGATGCCCGACGCGTGCGCCAGCAGGTGCCGAACGGTCGCGCCCGGCGGCCCCAGCGGATCGTCGAGGCCGATCGCCTCCTCCATGACGGCCACGAGGACGCCGTAGCCGACGAGCGGCTTGGTCACCGACGCGAGCGGAAAGCGCCGTCGCCGGTCGCCGTGGGCGGCCAGCACACCCGAACGGTCGAGCACAGCGCCGGCGGCAGCGGGAACGGGCCAGTCGCCGATCTGGGCGAGGACGTCTGCCGGGGTCTCTCCCATGGCGATCACAGCACCTCGAAGGCGGCGAGCTTCCACACGCCGTCGACGTCGCGCAGTCGAAGCTGCAGCCGGCTGTACTCCATGCCCGGCTCTCGGTTGTCGGACCTGACGATCTTGCGGTTGAAGAACGTCAGGACGACGGCCGTCGACCCGTCGCAGTTCTTGAGCGCCGAATCGACCACCGAACCCTCGGTGACGTACTTCGCATCCCGGAGCGTCGGGATCTGCTGCGTCTGCAGCCCCTGCAGGTTGACCTCGAACTCCTTCGCCACCTGCGTCTTGAGCTGCGCGTACCAGTCGTCGGAGCGCTCGTAGTCGAAGGTGCCGTACAGCGTCGAGATCCGGTTCGCCGATTCGACGGCCCGATCGCACGGATCCGGGCCGGCGCGATAGGCGTCCGACGGTCGCTCCCGCGTCACGTACAGATAGGCGAAGACCGCCGCGGCGACGACCGACAGCACCGTCACGGCGATCACGCCGTACTGCGCGGCTCGGCTGAGCGAGACGCGGTCTCGCATGACGCCGCCGACCGTCACGGTCTCCGGATCGACGAACGGCTTCGATTCGGGCTTCTGATCCTTGGTGTACCGCAGCCGCTCGCCGGGCTTCTTCGGCAGGACCAGCGTCGCGTCCTCGCTGACGACGACGTCGGACTCCTCGGCCGAATCGGCGCCCGGGGGCGTCGTGACCTCGCCGTCCGCGTCTTCGCCGACCGAATCGGTGTCCTTATCGCCCGTTGACATGGGCTACAAACTACCGCGGGGTACTCTACGGATCGCGCCCCAGTAGCTCAGTTGGTCAGAGCCACCGACTCATAATCGGCAGGTCGCGGGTTCAAGCCCCGCCTGGGGCACCACAAGGAGCGATCAAACCGGCCGTCGTCACCGATCTCGGCACCGTGAATCGACGAAACCCCCTACCCGGCGTCATGCCCGATAGGGGGTTTCTCCTGCTCCCCCAACTGGACTCGAACCAGTAACCCTTCGATTAACAGTCGAATGCTCTGCCAATTGAGCTATGGGGGATTGCATGGGCGCCGCGTTGCGGGCCGGAAGACACTGTACCCCACCGTCCGACGGGGAGACGAATCAGCAGGTCGGGGGCCGAAACGGCCGTCAGCGCGCGATGCCGGCCTTCCGCAGCCAGCTCTCCAACCGACTGCCGGCCGTGCTCACCTCCTCGCCCCGGACGGCCAGCGCTTTGCCCATGTCGGCGTCCGGAGCGAGGGCGGCGATGTCGTCGGGGACCGAGCCGAGACCGCTCGTCGCGTACGTCACGAACGGGAAGACGTCCTTGCCCGCCAGGTCGACGCCCTCGAGGAAGGTAGCCAGGATCATCGGCGCACGGGTGTTCCACACCGGACAGCCGAGCAGGATCGTGTCGTACCGCCGCACGTCGGGCAGCCCGCCGACGATGCCGGGCCGGTCGTCGTTGCGCTGCTCACGCGCGTTCCGCACCACGGTCGCGTCGTACCCGTGCGGGTACGGGTCCGCGGCCTCGATGCGATAGACGTCGCACCGTAGGCGGCCGGAGATCATCCCCGCCAGGGCCTCCGTGTTGCCGACCGTGAGGACCCGCCTGCCGCCGTCGTGATAGTTCTCCCCGGGCCGGGAGAAGACGACCAGCAGGATCCGCCGCCGCGTCGACATCGAGGTGACCGCGCCGGTCTCGCTCATGAGCTCGTCGGACGGTCCGTCGAACGTGCATCCGGCGACGACGGCGCCGCCGGCCACGACGGCCGCGCGCAGAACGGTGCGGCGGCGAAGCGGGGTCGCGGTCACGCGTTCAGTCTCCACCTCCCGCGGTGTTCGCGACAGGCCCGGTCGTTCCGTGTACCGGCAGACCCTCCTTCACGAGCCGTGGCGGCCGTAGCGTGTGCCACGTGGACCAGCGAGCCGAGACAGCGCAGTTCCTGCGGACGCGCCGCGCCCGCATCACACCGGAGCAGGCCGGACTCATCGCGGGCGGCGGCTACCGGCGCGTCCCGGGCCTACGCCGCGAGGAGGTCGCCCTCCTCGCCGGCGTCAGCGTCGACTACTACGCGCGCATGGAACGCGGCAACCTCGCCGGCGTCTCCGCGGACGTCCTCGGCAGCCTCGCCCGGGCCCTCATGCTGGACGAGGCCGAGACCGCGCATCTGCAGGCCCTGGCGCACGCCGCCGGGCCGCAGTCGCGCCGACGCACCCGGCCCGGCACCCGTGCCGTGCGGCCGGGCCTGCAACGTCTGCTCGACGCGATCACCGATGCACCGGCCTGGATCCGCGACACCCGTATGGACGTCATCGCCGTCAACGCGCTGGGCGGCGCCCTCTGCAGCCCGGTCCTCGACAATCCCGCCAACCGCCGGAACAACGCCCGCTTCGTCTTCCTCGACCCGGCGGCCCGCAGCTACTACCCGGAGTGGGACAAGGGCGCCGACGACATCGTCGCCACCCTGCGCGGCTACGCGGCACAGTCGCCCCTCGACAGCGGGCTCACCGACCTCATCGGCGAGCTCGTCACCCGCAGCGACGACTTCCGCGCCCGCTGGGCGGCGCACAACGTCCGGCACCATCGCACCGGGCTCAAGCGTCTCCACCACCCCGCCGTCGGCGACCTGGAGCTCTCCTACGAGGCCCTCGGACTCCCGACGGACCCCGACTGGACCATGTTCGTGTTCACCGCCGAATCCGGCAGCGTCAGCGAGGAGCGACTGCGTCTGCTGGGCAGCCTCGCCGCGACCGGCGCAGCCGGCAGATGACCCCCGGCGACGCCCACCGCGCCGATCGGGCACGATGGATCTCGGCACATCCCCGATCGCAGGAGGTCGCTGACCCATGCTTCGTATCGTCGCCGCTGTCGGAGTGGGCTATGTTCTCGGCGCGAAGGCCGGACGCCGTCGCTTCGAGCAGATCAACAAGGCCTACCAGGCCGTGACGTCGTCGCCGGCGTCCAAGAAGGTCGTCGACTTCGGCCGCCGCAAGCTCTCGGAGAAGATCCATCCGCAGCCGCAGCTGCGCGCCGTCAAGACGATCGACGAGACGACCACCGTCTACGCCCCACTCGACCCCCGCGACTGAGATATGAGCGATGTTCGAGGCGGTGTCGGTGACCCCGTCCGGGCCGCTGGCAGCGGGCCTGGCGGGAGGGCCCGCTAGGTGTTCTTCCCACGGACGTTGTGGACGCGGTCGATGGGTGAGAGGCCTCCGATGCCGGTGTGGGGGCGATGGTGGTTGTAGTGGTGTAGCCAGGCGTTGTAGGTCTCGGCGCGGGCTGCGTCTGAGA
>JBGANR010000020.1:0-84839 GCA_044222225.1 Mycobacteriaceae bacterium | reverse complement strand
CCGTTCGCCACTCGTGTACCCCCGAAAGGGCCTTACCGTTCGACTTGCATGTGTTAAGCACGCCGCCAGCGTTCGTCCTGAGCCAGGATCAAACTCTCCGTGAAAACCCAATCAACACCCGAAGGCGCAATCGAAGTTATTCCAGAAAAAATCCTAGCCAAACACCAAATCTGGCATTCAACTTTCAAAAACAAAAAGCATCCACAACAACCAACCCCCAGCGGCCCGACCCCAAGAGGTCAGACCACGAGAACCGGCCGTCATGCACGCCACCATGGCACACAAAAAAAACAACCAATCATCATCACACTGTTGAGTTCTCAAACAACACGCCCCACCAACCGGATCCCCACCCCGAAGAGGCGGACCACCAACCAGCAGACCAGATCTTTCTGACTTCTTGCGCTCCCCGGCCGGACTCTCACCCGTTCCGGAGCAACCCCACCAGCCTATCAGGCTCGATGTCGGCCCGC
Organism: Mycobacteriaceae bacterium; assembly: GCA_044222225.1. Lineage (GTDB taxonomy): Bacteria > Actinomycetota > Actinomycetes > Mycobacteriales > Mycobacteriaceae > JBGANR01. Next base: position 84,366 of record JBGANR010000020.1, on the reverse strand, counting down.
AACTCGGTGTTCCGACCCGATCCCGTTCGGATCGGCCCGGCTCCTCGCTGCGGCCTGGACTAAGTTACGCACGCACCCTGCCGGATGCAAATCCCCTGGTCACGGCCGGATCTCCGGCCTCGACCGCGTCAGACGCGTTCGATCTGCCCACCGAGTCGCCGCAGATTCTCGACGAAGTCCGGGTAGCCCCGGTCGATGTGGAACACGTCGTGCACCTCCGTGACGCCCTCGGCCACCAGGCCGGCGAGCACGAGACCGGCGCCGGCCCGGATGTCGGAGCTCCACACCGGAGCGCTCGACAGCTCGGGCACGCCGCGGATCACCGCGTGGTGGCCATCGGTACGTGCGTCGGCACCCAGCCGGACCATCTCCTCGACGAACCGGAAGCGCGCCTCGAAGATGTTCTCGGTGATGACCGAGACACCGTCGGCCACCGCGGCGAGCCCGATCGCCATGGGCTGCAGGTCCGTCGGGAATCCGGGGAACGGCAGGGTCCGGAAGTTGACCGCCCGCGGACGCTCCGACTGCACGACACGGAATCCGTCGGGCAGTTCCTGGACGTCGGCGCCGGCGTCGTTGAGCTTGTAGAGCACCAGTCGCAGGTTCTCCGGCTCCACACCGCGCACGGTCACGTCACCGCGCGTCATCGCGGCCGCGATCCCCCACGTCGCCGCGACGATCCTGTCGCCGACCACGGCGTGCGTCACGGGCGAGAGCGCATCGACTCCGACGACGTGCAGCGTCGACGACCCCGCACCGTCGATCCGGGCGCCCATCTCCACGAGCATCCGGCACAGGTCGACGATCTCGGGTTCACGAGCGGCGTTGTCGATCGTCGTCTCCCCCTCCGCCAGCACGGCGGCCATGAGGATGTTCTCGGTCGCCCCCACCGACGGGAACTCCAACTCGATCTCGGCGCCGACGAGCTTGTCGGCCTCGGCCACGACGCACCCGTGCTCGATGACGCTGCGCGCGCCGAGGCGGCGCAGGCCGGCCTGATGCATGTCGAGCGGACGGGAGCCGATCGCATCCCCACCCGGCAGCGCCACGATGGCGCGGTGCCGGCGGGCCACCAGCGGGCCGAGGACGCAGACCGACGCGCGGAACTGCTTGACCGCGTCGAAGTCGGCGTGGAAGTCGGGTGCCTCGGGCGTCGTCACCCGGACGACGTCACCGTCCTGGGAGACGCTCGCTCCCAACCCTTCCAGCACCTTCGCCATCAACGGCACATCGGCGATCTGCGGAACGTTGGTCAGGGTGGTCGTGCCCTCCGCGAGCAGGGCCGCCGCCATCAACTTGAGGACGCTGTTCTTCGCGCCACCGACGCGGACCTCGCCCGCAAGTCGCGCACCGCCAGTGACGAGGAATCGATCGCTCACGATCAGTCAGCCTAGTCGCCGCACGCTCGGGTTCCGCACACCCGGACGACAGTCCCCCGGGACCGGCTCATCCGGCCGACCGGCCACCGCGCGGTAGATTCGCGAGATGGCTGTCCACCTCACCCGGATCTACACGCGCACCGGCGACGACGGCACCACCGGTCTGGCCGATTTCTCGCGCGTGCCCAAATCGAACGCCCGGTTGGCGGCCTACGCCGACTGCGACGAGGCGAACTCCGCCATCGGTGCGGCGATCGCACTCGGCGGCCCGGACGCCCGGATGACCGACGTGCTGCGCACGGTGCAGAACGACCTGTTCGACGCCGGCGCAGATCTCGCGACGCCCGTGATCGCCGATCCCAAGGTGCCGCCGCTGCGCGTCGAGGACGGGTACGTCGACAGACTCGAACGCTGGTGCGACGAATTCTCGGAGGGGCTCGCCCCGCTCGCTTCGTTCATCCTGCCGGGCGGCACTCCCCTGGCCGCTCTGCTTCATCAGGCGCGCACCGTCGTGCGTCGTGCCGAGCGTTCCGCCTGGGCGGCCGTCGACGCCTACCCCGCCGACACGAACGTCCTACCGGCCAAGTACCTCAACCGGCTCTCGGACCTGCTCTTCATCCTCGCGCGCGTCGCCAACCCCGGCGGCGACGTGACCTGGGTCCCCGGCGCGAGCCGACGCTGACGTCCTACCGGCCCGGCCGGCGCGAGCGGCGCATCCGTTCGGACGGACTCGCCTCCACCCAGGACTGGAAGGCCGTCGCGGAGTCCGCGTCGAGAGCGAGCTCCCAGCGTGCCGACCGGTCGGTGAAGACGACGATCACTCCGTAGCCGTCGGTCAGCTCGGTCTCGCCCCCCGCCTGCGGCGGCCGGCGACGAACGAGGTCGAGCGAGCGCCGTCGCATGACGCGCGTAGGCCCGGGCCGCAGGCTGCGCAGCGAGTAGAAGCCGAGTGCATCGTCGTCGTACCGGACGAAGCCGTGTCGCCAGCCGTCATGCCCCTCCGCCGGCAGCGAGCGGAGGACGGCCCCGACGCCCGTCGCACGCAATCGCTGGATCCGCACGATGAAGACGACGCAGACCGCGACGATCACCGCTAGCACCGTGATCGCCACCGCAGTCGTCAACGGGACCTTCCGTTCTCGGACGCCGGACGTCCGATCGAGGCTGTCGATTCGTCATCGCCGGAGCGGCGAGAGAATGAGATCCGGGACCGCTCGTCGAGGGCGCGAACCACAGTCCGGATACATCCTCCATGATAGCCGCGACGACGCCACTGCGGGCACGGTCGGGCCGATCCGGGCACGATATCGGTGCGAGAGCGCGGGCCGCCGCCGCCTTTCGCCGACGACGACGCGGGCCCCGCCGGATGTCGTCCGGCGGGGCCCGCGTTCGATCGTGTCGGTCTTCTAGCTCTGCACCTGCTCGACGGCGCGCAACCGCGACTGCGCGCGGCGATAGGCGACCGAGCCCTCCTCCTCAGAGGCGAGCACCTCGCGCTCGACGGCCACGTCGACCGTGTCGGCCCAGTCGGCCGACTCGGCCAGCACCGTCACGTGCCCGCCCGTCACCGACAGAAAGCCGCCGTAGACGGCCGCCGCGCGACGGGTGCCGTCCTCCTCCTTGATGAGGACGAAGCCCCCCTGCGGGATCTCGGCGAGCAGGGGCTCGTGACCGGCCATGACGCCGATCTGTCCCTCCGTCGTCTGCGAGACGATGAGGGTGGCCGCACCGGAGTACAGCCGCTCCTCGACCGCGACGACCTCGACCTGCATCTGCGCCATGACGGCCTACTTCCCGAGGATGCGCTTGGCGGCCGCCTCGACGTCGTCGAGCCCGCCGCAGCTGTCGAAGGCCTGCTCGGGGTAGTGATCGAACTCGCCCTTGCAGACGCGGTCGAACGCCTCGATCGTCTCGGTCAGCGGCACGACCGAGCCGACCTGGCCCGTGAACTTCTCCGCGACGAGGAAGTTCTGGCCGAGGAACTTCTGGATGCGACGTGCGCGTCCGACGAGGACCTTGTCCTCCTCCGACAGCTCGTCCATGCCGAGGATCGCGATGATGTCCTGCAGCTCCTTGTACTTCTGCAGAATCCGCTTGACCTCGTTGGCCACCCGGAAGTGCTCCTCGCCGACGATCGACGCTTCGAGGATCCGGGACGTCGACGTCAGCGGGTCGACGGCCGGGTAGATGCCGAGCTGGCTGATCGGACGCGAGAGCTCGGTCGTGGCGTCGAGGTGCGCGAACGTCGTCGCGGGCGCCGGGTCGGTGTAGTCGTCGGCGGGGACGTAGATCGCCTGCAGCGAGGTGATCGAGCGGCCCTTGGTCGACGTGATGCGCTCCTGCAGCTCACCCATCTCGTCCGCGAGGGTCGGCTGGTAACCGACGGCGGACGGCATACGACCGAGCAGCGTCGAGACCTCGGAACCGGCCTGCGTGAAGCGGAAGATGTTGTCGATGAACAGCAGCACGTCCTGGTGCTGCACGTCGCGGAAGTACTCCGCCATCGTCAGCGCCGAGAGGGCGACGCGCATACGCGTGCCCGGCGGCTCGTCCATCTGGCCGAAGACGAGGGCGGTGTCCTGCAGGACGCCCATCTCCTCCATCTCCAGGTGCAGATCGGTGCCCTCACGGGTGCGCTCGCCGACTCCGGCGAACACCGAGGTGCCGGAGAACTCACGCGCGATACGGGTGATCATCTCCTGGATGAGGACGGTCTTACCGACGCCGGCACCGCCGAACAGGCCGATCTTGCCGCCCTTGACGTACGGGGTGAGCAGGTCGATGACCTTGATGCCGGTCTCGAGGATCTCCGTCTTGCCCTCGAGCTGATCGAACGCCGGCGGCTTGCGGTGGATGCCCCACTGCTCGCCGTCGCGGCCGGTGCCCGGCGCGTCGAGGCAATCACCGAGGGCGTTGAAGACGTGGCCCTTGACGACGTCGCCGACGGGGACCGAGATCGGCTTACCCGTGTCGACGGCCGTCTGGCCGCGGACGAGACCGTCCGTCGGCTGCATCGAGACGGCGCGGATGATGCCGTCGCCGAGATGCTGGGCGACCTCGAGCGTCAGGGTCTTGGCGACGGACGGCAGCGCGATCTCGGCGTGGAGCGCGTTGAACAGCGCGGGGATCTCGCCACGCGGGAACTCGATGTCGACGACCGGGCCGATGACGCGGACGACGCGCCCTTCGGCACTGCTCGCCTTCGCACCCGCGGTTTGCGTGCTTACAGCAGTCATGTGGTTTCTGTCACTTCCTCATTCGGTGCGGGTGCTAGCCCGACAGGGCGGCCACGCCGCCGACGATCTCGCTGATTTCCTGGGTGATCTGCGCCTGCCGGAGCTGATTGGCCTCACGGGACAGCACTCGCTCCAGCTCGGTCGCGTTGTCGGTCGCGTTCTTCATGGCGGTGCGGCGCGCGGCGTTCTCGGACGCCGCCGCCTCCAGCAGCGCGGCGAAGATGCGGGTGCCGACGTACTTCGGCAGCAGCGCGCCGAGCAGCCGCTCGGCCTCGGGCTCGAACTCGAACCCGGGCACGACCTCCTGGTCGCCGCCGCCGACGATCCCCTCGGAGTTGTCGAGTTCCTCGAGCTCCACCTCGACCTCGACGGGCGCCATCCGCCGTACCTCGGGCGTCTGGCTCAGCATCGAGACGAACCGGGTGTACACGATGTGCAACTCGTCGACACCCTCGATGTCGCCGTCCCCGTTGAACGCCGGGATCGACGAGCCGGAGCCGGCCACGAACAGATCCACCAGGTGCTTCGTCGCCGGACCTGCGTGCTCGAAGGTCGGCGACTCGGAGAATCCGGTCCACGCCGCCGCCACCTCGCGGCCGCGGAACGTGTAGTAGCCGAGGCCCTTGCGTCCCATGACGAAGACGACCGGCGTCTTGCCCTCCGAACGCAGCAGCGCGATCAGCTCTTCGGCCTCACGCAGCACGTTCGCGTTGTAGCCGCCGCACTGGCCGCGGTCGCTCGTGATGAGCAGGATCCCGGCGCGCTCGGGGTCGTCGCGCTCCGTGAGGAGCGGATGGTCGAGCTTCGGGGTCACGCTGCCGAGGCCGGCGACGACGCGGGTGATCTCCTGGGCGTACGGCTTGGCCGCCTCGACGCGGGTCTGCGCCTTGGCGATCCGCGACGTGGCGATCATCTCCTGCGCCTTGGTGATCTTCTTGGTCGACTGCACCGACTTGATGCGCGATCGCAGCTCACGAATGCTTGCCATGCTTGCGCGTCACCGTCCCTTCGCGTCGATGGTCTGGTCGGGCCGACTCACTTGCCCGCCGACTTCTTCTTGACGGTGATCTTCTCGTGGTGGACCTCCGAGGCGTCCAGCGGCTCGACGTCGGCCTCGTTGATGATGCGGCTGCCGTCGCTCGCCACGTAGGAGAGCTTGAACTGGTCGGTCGCCTTGACGAGCTTGTCCGTGTTCTCCTCGTTCAGCGCCTTGGCGCCACCCGCGATGTACTCGTAGACGTCGGCGGCCGTGCGGTGCAGCTCCTCGAGCAGCTCGGTCTTGAAGCGCCGGACGTCGCTCACCGGGACGTCGTCGAAGTTGCCCGTGCCGCAGAGGTAGATCGAGACGATCTGGTCCTCGACGGCCATCGGCGTGTACTGGTCCTGCTTGAGCAGCTCGACCCAGCGGGCGCCACGCGCCAGCTGCCGCTTGGAGACGTCGTCGAGATCGGAGGCGAACGCCGAGAACGCCTCGAGCTCGCGGAACTGGGCCAGTTCCAGACGCAGCGAACCGGAGACCTTCTTGAGGCCCTTCGTCTGCGCGGCGCCGCCGACGCGGGAGACCGAGATGCCGACGTTGATGGCCGGCCGGACGCCGTTGTTGAACAGGTCCGACTCCAGGAAGACCTGGCCGTCGGTGATGGAGATGACGTTGGTCGGGATGAACGCCGAGACGTCGTTGGCCTTGGTCTCGATGATCGGCAGTCCGGTCATCGAGCCGCCGCCGAGCTCGTCGGAGAGCTTCGCGCAACGCTCCAGCAGCCGCGAGTGCAGGTAGAAGACGTCACCCGGGTACGCCTCACGGCCCGGCGGGCGACGCAGCAGCAGCGAGATGGCGCGGTAGGCCTCGGCCTGCTTGGTGAGGTCGTCGAACACGATGAGGACGTGCTTGCCCTGGTACATCCAGTGCTGGCCGATGGCCGAGCCGGTGTACGGGGCCAGCCACTTGAAACCGGCCGAGTCGGACGCGGGGGCCGCGACGATCGTCGTGTACGCCATGGCACCGGCGTCCTCGAGCGCGGTCTTGATGCCCGCGATCGTCGAACCCTTCTGGCCGATGGCGACGTAGATGCAGAGCACCTGCTTCTTCGGGTCGCCGCTCTCCCAGTTCGCCTTCTGGTTGAGGATCGCGTCGACGCAGACGGCGGTCTTGCCCGTCTTGCGGTCGCCGATGACGAGCTGACGCTGGCCGCGGCCGATCGCCGTCATCGCGTCGATGGCCGTGATGCCGGTGGCGAGGGACTCCTCGACCGGCTGCCGCTCCAGCACGGAGGCGGCCTGGAGCTCGAGGACGCGGGTCTCGTTCGAGACGACGTCACCGAGGCCGTCGATCGGCTTGCCGAGCGGGTTGACGACACGGCCGAGGAAGCCGTCGCCGACGGGCACCGAGAGGACGTCGCCGGTCCGCGTGACCTGCTGGCCCTCGGCGAGCTTCTCGTAGTCGCCGAGGATGACCGCGCCGATCTCGTCCTCGTCGAGGTTCAGGGCGACGCCCAGCACGCCGCCCGGGAACTCGAGGAGCTCGTTGGTCATGCACGACGGCAGGCCGCTGACGTGGGCGATGCCATCACTGGTATCGACGACGGTGCCGACCTCCTCGCGGGAGGCTTCGGGAGTGTAGCTGGACGTGTAGGAGTCCAGTGCGCTGCGAATCTCTTCCGCGGAGATCGTCAACTCGGCCATGATTGCCTGCTCTTCTTTCTTCGTGGGAGCCGACGTCCGGCTCGCATGGGGTCTCGGGAGTGGTTATGCGTCGATGACGGCCCGCGACATCAGTGCGCGGCTCGCTTGAGCGTGGCGAACTGGCCCGCGATACTGCCGTCGATCACCTCTCCGCCGACGCGGATCGCCAGGCCGCCGACGACGGCCCGATCCACCTCGACGTGGAGCGTGACCGGCCGGTCGTAGAGTTCCGACAGCCGTCGCACGAGGTCGTCGCGCTGGGCGTCGGACAGATCGGTCGGCGTCTGCACATGGGCCACCGCCTGATCCCGCTGAGCGGCCGCCAGATCGGCGAGCCCGTCGATCGCATCGGCGGCCGCCGCACGACGACCGTCACCGCGAACGGCCTGCGTGGCGAGCGCGATCGTCACCGGATGCGCCTTGCCCGCGAGCAGCCCGGCGATCAGGCCGGCGCGATCCTCGGCCGAACGCGAGCGGGTTCCGGCCGCCTGTTCGAGCACCGGGTTCGCCGCGAGGACGCGGCCGAGCCGGAACAGCTCGTCCTCCACCGTCTCGAGCTCACCGGCGTTCGCGGCCGACCGCAGCAGGGCCGAACGACCCAGCCGCTCGAGTCCGTCGACGAGGTCCTCGGGACGCGACCAGTCCTGCTCGACGGTCGTGGTGAGCACTGTCACCGCGGCGTCGTCGATCTTGCCGCCGAAGAGTCGCTGCGCGAGCCCGCGACGTTCGGCCGGCTCGGCCGAACGGTCTGTCAACGCCGTGCGCAGGGCGCGGTTCTCACCGAGCAGGCCGACGACGTCGAGCAGGGCGCGACCGACGGTCTCCGCCGCTGCCGGCGCCGCGGCCAGCTCGGCCGTCAGCACCTCCTGCGCGCGGCCGAAGGCCTCGCGACTGGATGCGTACATGGATCTCACTTTCCAGACTGGACCGGGCCGTCGAGCTCGGAGAGGAACTGGTCGATCGAGCCGGCCTTGGCGACGTCACCGGCGAGCGAACGCCCGACGATCTTCTCGGCCAGCACGACGGAGTTGCGGCGGACGTCACCCTGGAGCTCGGCGACGAGCTGCTGACGCTGGGCGTGCAGCTGGCTGTTGCCGGCGGAGACGATGCGATCGCTCTCCTCCTGCGCCTGGGACTTCATGTCCCGGATGATCTGCTGGCCCTGGGCACGGGCCGCTTCGCGGATCTGGCCGGCCTCGGTGCGAGCCTCGGAGAGCTGTGCGCGGTACTTCGCGCGGGTCTCCTCCGCCTCGGCCTGAACGGCCTCGGCGCGCTCGATGCCGCCTTCGATCTTCTCGGTGCGCTCGTCGAGGATCTTGTTGTACCTCGGGATGACGAACTTCCAGAAGACGAACAGGATGACAAGGAACGCCACCGTCGACCAGATGATGTCGTACAGCTGCGGGACGAGTGGGTTCTGCGACTCGGCCGCCAACTGGGTCGTGGCAGACATGCGCGTCTCCTAGAAGATGAAGCCGGCGACGATGCCGATGAGGGCAAGCGCCTCGGAGAGCGCGATGCCGATGAACATCGTGGTGCGGATCTGGCCGGCGAGCTCGGGCTGACGCGCGATGCCCTCGATGGCCTTGCCCGCGACGATGCCGACGCCGATGCCGGGGCCGATGGCGGCGAGGCCGTAGCCGATCGCACCGTAGCCCGTGCCGATCTCTCCGGAGACCTCGGCGAGATCCAGAACCTGCTGGGTGGCGCTCATGTGTGTTGTTTCCCTTTCGTGTGGCCCGCCCGTGCGGGCGGGTCCTGCTTGTGATGGCAGCTGGTGGGCGTCGCGTCGAGAGTCTTCGACCTCCGCCGCGCCGCCGGATCGAGGTGGACGGCCCGCGGGCCGCCCCCCGGGTCAGTGCGAGTCGGCGTGCAGCGAGAGTTCGATGTAGACGGCGGCGAGCAGGGCGAAGATGTACGCCTGCAGGACGATGACCATGAGCTCGAAGAAGCTGAACACGACACCCATGAGCAGTGCGGGGACACCGAAGACCGTCATCGCGTCGAAGTTGGTGAAGAAGTAGTGCGTCGCCGCGAAGAACAGCACGAGCATGATGTGGCCCGAGAGCATGTTGGCCATGAGACGGACGGTCAGCGTGAACGGCCGCAGGATGAACGTCGACACGAGCTCGATCGGCACGAGCAGGAAATGCACCGGGAGCGGGACGTTGGGCAGCACGATCGACAGCCGGATGAACCGGAAGAAGCCGAACTTCGCGACGCCGGCGCCGACGAACGTCAGGTAGACGACGATCGCCATGACGAGCGGCATGCCGATCCGCGCGTTCGAGCTGATGTTCAGCACCGGGATGATCGACGTCAGATTGAGGAAGAGGGTGGCGAAGAAGATCGCCGCCAGCAACGGCAGGTACTTGCGGCCGTCCCGCTTACCGAGGATCTCCTCCGCGATGTTCACGCGGACGAAGTCGATCGCGCTCTCCCCCACGTTCTGGACGCCGCGCGGGATCAACTGGGGGCGCCGGAACGCGACGACGAACAGGGCGACGATCAGCGCGGTGATGATGAGCCGGATGAGCATGATCCGGTCCAGCTGAAACGGGGTGCCCTCGAACAGGATCGCCGGTGGGAAGAAGTCGGCCAGACTCGGCGCGTGGAACTCGGCCGCGACATCTGTGACGCTCAGGAGTCTCTCCAGTGCTCAGGCCGCGACAAGTGCGACACAACATGGACACGTACATCCGCTCTCGGCGAGGTCGTTCTTCGATCTCGTCAGCGACGCGTCCACCCCTGGACTTGCCTCTGCCGGCGTCGGCGACATCGTCGAGCCGGTCGACGACACGCCCCCGTCGGGTCCGCCGTCAACACATCCGCGACGCGTCCATCCTTTCACGACGAGCGATGTCGCGTTCGGATCTCGGCGTCCGGGCTGCGGTTAGCCTATCAAGTGCCTCTGACGTGAGGAAATCCGGGCAAGCGGCCTCGTCTACGACAGGCTGTAGTAGCTGGTCAGGGGCTCGGTAAGCCCGAAACGCCCTCCTCCTCAAAGGACGAGAGCCGGGTGAATCACCCTCCCGGCGCATCGTCGACGTAGGGCACACGGGTGCGGAGCAGGCCGAACAGCTCGGCGCCCAGGACGATGACGATGGCCGCGATCACCTGGATCGCCAGCGCCCACTTGTTGTAGAAGTCGTAGTTCTTGAGCACCGCGAGAACGACGATCGCCACGACCGTCTTGACGAACCAGCCACCGAGGATGACCGACATCGACGCCGTGGGCGACATCGAGGACGTGACGAGTACGAGCACGACGGTGATGAGGATGAAGCCGCCGCCGACGGCGGAGCCGATGATCGCTCCCCAGCTCCCCCGGGAGCCGTCGGCGAGACCCCAGCCGGCGATTCCGACGACGGTGAGTACGGCGAGGCCGAGCAGTCCGAAACGGATGGCGATCTTGAGGGCGGCGTTCGAGTCGGTCGGGTCGTTGGGGATGATCGTCACGCGACGAGCCTAACCAGTCGCCGGATGGCCGGAGCCGACGCGCCTGGGTCACCGGCCCCGGGAATCGGAATCATCTGGTGCGCCGGCGACGGCGGATGCGGGGCACCACGGTGACGAGCGTCGCCACGACGACACCGACGACGAAGACCGGGGCGATCCGCCACGGGCCGACGATCGTCGAGAGCGCGACCGAGAAGGCCAGCAGCGCCACCCAGAGATAGACGATGAGCACCACCCGACGGTGGCTGTGGCCGAGCGCCAGCAGGCGGTGGTGCAGGTGCATCTTGTCGGGGCTGAAGGGGCTGCGGCCCGCGCGACGGCGGCGGATGACGGCCAGCGTCATGTCCAGGAACGGGATGAACATGACGGCGATGACCAGGACGAGCGGCGAGAGCAGCGCGAAGAGGTCGGCGGGACCGTAGAGGTTGACGGCGACGCGTCCCGACGCGCTCGTCGACGCCGCAGCGAGCATGAGGCCGATGAGCATCGAACCCGAGTCGCCCATGAAGATGCGCGCCGGCTGGAAATTGTGCGGCAGGAAACCCAGGCAGGCACCCGCGAGCGCGGCCGAGATGAGTGCCGGCGGGTAGTAGCTCGTGTCACCGCCCTGGTCGGCGAGCAGACCGAGGGAGAAGACGCAGATCGCCGCCGCCGCGATGAAGCCGAGGCCGGCGAGCAGGCCGTCGAGACCGTCGACGAAGTTCATCGCATTGGCCGTCGCCGCGACGATGAGAACCGTGAGCAGGCCCGACTGCAACGGGTCGAGCACGACCGTGCCGATGCCCGTCACCGGCACGTAGAGGACGTACCAGCTCACCCCCATGAGGACGAGGACGCAGCCGGCGGTCACCTGGCCGACGAACTTGGTCAGCGCGTCGATCCCCCACCGGTCGTCGACGGCGCCGACGAGCATGATGACCCCCCCGGCGAGCAGTACCGCGGGCAGCTCACGGGTGTCGGTGTAGTCGAAACCCCGCGTCAGGGCCGGCATCTGCGAGGCGATGCCGACCGCCGCGAGGATGCCCGCGTACATCGCGACGCCGCCGAGCCGAGGCGTCGGCACCGAATGGACGTCGCGGCTGCGTGGGACGGCGACCGCACCGAACCGCGTCGCAAAGGCGCGGACCGGGCCCGTCGCGAAGAACGTGACGACGGCGGCCGTCAGGAAGACGAGGGCCAGCTCCCGGAGCGGGACCCCGACACTGCCGGAGAACGCGCCGGTCACGGCCCGCCGAGCAGATCGGCCGGATCGACGCCCGTCACCTCGGCGACGTCGGCCGTCGGCACGGCGCCCTCCCGCAGGATGCGCGGCACCGGGCCGGTGACGTCGACGATGGTCGACGCGACGGCGGCGTCCGCGGGGCCGCCGTCGAGGTAGACGGAGACGGACTCCCCCAGCTGGGCGCGGGCGTCGCCGACGGTGGCGGCCGGTGGACGTCCGGAGACGTTCGCGCTCGACACCGCCATCGGACCGACCGCGGTGAGGAGCTCGATCGCGACGGGATGCAGCGGCATCCGGAGCAGCACCGAGCCGGCGGTGTCACCGAGGTCCCAGGCCAGCGACGGCGCCTGCTCGACGACGAGCGACAACCCGCCGGGCCAGAACGCCGAGATGAGATCGCGCGCCGTCTTCGACACCGACAGCGTCAGGCCGTCGATCGTCGACCAGGAGCCGACGAGCACGGGCACGGGCATGTCCCGGCCGCGGCCCTTCGCCGCGAGGAGCGCGGCGACGGCCTCGGAATCGAAGGCGTCGCAACCGATTCCGTACAGCGTGTCGGTGGGGAGCACCACGAGCCTGCCCGCCTTGACGGCGCCGACGGCGGCCGTCAGACCGGCCGAACGCGATCCTGGATCCGTGCAGTCATAGAGAACGCTCACGGCACGATCATCCCATTCGGCACGAGCGCCGTGACGAACCGCGGCCGCCCGGCGAGATCACGCCGCTCGGTGACGTCGGAGAAGCCGATCGCCCGGCAGGCGGCGACCACCTCGGCCGCGGTGGCGTCGTCGTGTTCGACGCCGACGGGAGCGCCGGGAGCGATCACGCGGATACCTCCGAGCAACGGCCGGATGACGCTCATCCCGTCGGCGCCCGCGAAGACGGCGCGGGCCGGGTCGGCATGCACCTCCGGGGGGACGTCGGTGCCGGCCGGCACATACGGCGGATTGGAGACGACGAGGTCGTACGGGCCGCCGAGCGCAGCCGGGTCTCCGCAGGCGTCGGCGACGACCACCCGCAGCCGCGCCCGGACGTCCGCCGGCTGCGCGGCCACGTTGCGCAGGAGGTAGCGCGCGGCGGCCGGATCGATCTCGACGGCCGTCACTGACAGGGCGGGGGCGAGGGTCGCCAACCCGATGGCGAGTGCGCCGGACCCCGAGCAGAGGTCGACCGCGGTGCGGGCGCCGGACGTCCGCGCCGCCGCGACCGCCCATTCGAGCAGCGCCTCGGTCTCGGGTCGCGGCACGAAGACCCCCGGTCCGACCTGAAGGGTCACCGGGCCGAACGCCGCGGTGCCGAGCAGATGCTGCAGCGGGACGCGCCGCTCCCGCTCGCCGATCAGCTCCTCGAACCGGGTGCGGGACTCGGTCGGCACGTCGTCGACGAGCACGAGCGCTCCCCTGCCGACGCCGAGCACGTGCGCCAGCAGATCGCGGGCGTCGACCGCCGGGGCGTCGACGCCCGCGGCGGCGAGCCGTCGCACCGCCGGGGCGAGGAGCTGCGCGGGCCGCACGGGCGATCCCCCGGGCTCGACCGGCGCGCTCACTCCGCTTCCAGCCGGGCCTGCCTGTCGGCCGCACCGAGGGCGTCGAGGACGGCGTCGAGCTCACCGTCGAGGACGACGTCGAGGTTGTGCGCCTTGAAGCCGATCCGGTGGTCGGTGATGCGGTTCTCGGGGAAGTTGTACGTCCGGATGCGCTCGCTGCGGTCGACGGTGCGAACCTGCGCGGCGCGTCCGGCGGCGGCCTCGGCGTCGGCGGCCTCTTCCGCGGCGGCCTGCAGCCGCGCGGCGAGCACCTCCATCGCACGGGCCTTGTTCTGCAGCTGGCTGCGCTCGTTCTGACAGGTGACGACGATCCCCGTCGGCAGGTGGGTGATCCGCACCGCCGAGTCGGTGGTGTTGACGCCCTGCCCACCCTTGCCCGAGCTGCGGTAGACGTCGATGCGCAGGTCCTTCTCGTCGATGTCGACCTCGGCCGTGGCGTCCGGCTCCGGATAGACGAGGACGCCGGCCGCCGAGGTGTGGATACGGCCCTGCGACTCCGTCACCGGGACGCGCTGCACCCGGTGGACGCCGCCTTCGAACTTGAGCCGCGCCCAGACGCCGTCCGCGGGATCCCGCTTGGTGCGCACCGAGATCGTCGCGTCCTTGACACCGCCCAGATCCGACTCCGTGACGCCGAGCACCTCGAACCGCCAGCCACGGCGCTCGGCGTAGCGCTGGTACATCCGGGCGATGTCGCCGGCGAAGAGCGCGGACTCCTCGCCGCCCTCTCCCGACTTGATCTCGAGGACGACGTCGTCACCGTCGTGCGGATCACGCGGGGCGAGCGCATCGGTGAGCTGCTCGTCGAGCTCGGCGACGGTCTCCTCCAGCGGCGGGATCTCCTCGGCGAACGACGGATCGTCCGCCGCGAGCTCGCGCGCCGCCTCGAGATCCCCGCGCGCCGCGACCAGCCGGCCGTGGGTGGCGACGATCGGCCCCAACGCGGCGAACCGCTTCGCGACGCGGCGGGCAGCGACGGGATCGTCGTGCAGCGCCGGGTCGGCGAGCTGCTGCTCGAGACCGGCGTACTCGCTCAGGACGTCGTCGACGGCGGACGGCGAACGGTCGGCACCCGTGGGCATGAGACTCCTCTGATCCGGGGTGAACTGATCCGGGTGAACGCAACACGCGCCCGACTCGAAACATCGAGTCGGGCGCGTGTGAGGCGGCTAGTCTTCGGCGCCGACGCGCTTGCGCTTGCCGTAGCGGGCCTCGAACCGGGCCACGCGGCCGCCGGTGTCGAGGATCTTCTGCTTGCCGGTGTAGAACGGATGGCACTGCGAGCAGACCTCGACCGTGATCCGGCCGCTGGTCTTGGTGCTGTGCGTGGTGAACGTGTTGCCGCAGCCACAGAGCACCGTGGTCTCGACATACTCGGGATGGATTCCCTGCTTCATTGGTGTCCCTTTCATGGCTCCGGGTCACCGCCCGCCGATTCCGTTGCGCATCGGCCCCCGTCGCACCGTATGGTCGGCGCAATCGAGAACCTGCTCACGGACGTGGCGGCACGGTGTGAACCGGAACCGGACTGAAGATGTGCTGTTGGAGCGATTGACCCGTCGATCATGCCAGACGGGCACCGACGTCTCCAATCGTCGGCCACCGGTTGAACACCGCTCGGGCCGGTCGCATTCCCGTTGCACCGCCGGCGCGTCTCGAGCGGATGATCGAGACGAGTAGTCGACTACTGATGCCCACCCGGGGCGAACGTCTGACGATTGGATCGACAGGCGCGGCCCGCGTCCGTCCCAGCGACCTGATGGAGTGATCATGCCGAGCAGTCCCCCCGCGGGCCCCGGACAGGGGCGCGGTCCGTCGCCGGACGAGACCTACGGAGCCGACCTCACCACGGGGCCCGGCACCGCGCTCGGGCCGGCGGCCATGACGATCTCCGGATACCGCGTGCTCTCGACGCTCGGGGCGGGCGGCATGGGCACCGTCTACGCCGCGCGCCATCCTCGGGTGCCGCGCATCGACGCGCTCAAGGTGCTCGCCGAGCAGTACTCGGCCGATCCCGAGTTCCGCGCCCGGTTCGAACGCGAGGCCGACATCGCCGCCGACCTCGACCACCCGCACATCCTGCAGGTCTTCGACCGCGGCGAGGACCACGGCCGACTGTGGATGAGCATGAAGCTCGTCCGCGGCACGGACGCCGAGGCGCTGCTCCACCGCTCGCCCCAGGGCCTCGACGTCACCTCCGCGCTGACGATCATCGACGCCGTCGCCCGCGCCCTCGACTACGCGCATCGGCGTAATCTGCTGCACCGCGACGTCAAGCCCGCGAACATCCTCATCGCCGACCAGGGACGTCAGGTGCTGCTGGCGGACTTCGGCATCGCCCGCCCGATGGGGCGGACGCGGCTGACGGCCACGGGAATGACGATCGGCACCGTCGACTACTGCTCGCCGGAGCAGCTCACCGGCTCGCCGCTCGACGGCCGCGCCGACCAGTACAGCCTCACGTGCACGGCGTTCGCGCTGTTCACCGGCCGGGCGCCGTTCGACGCGCCGAGCAACGCCGGCGTCATCGGCCAGCACATGGTGTCCGAGCCGCCGCGGATCTCGCAGTTCCGTCCGGACACCCCGGCGGCCGTCGACGCCGTGCTGGCGCGCGCGATGGCCAAGGAGCCGGACGACCGGTTCGCGCGCTGCAGCGATTTCGCCGACGCCCTGCGCGCCGCGTTCGACGCGCCGCCGCCGTCGCAGCCCCTGCCGGTGCTCGACCCCGCGACCGAGTACCTCGACGATCCGACGGCCGCGATGCCGCCCCGGACGCCCACCCGGCCGCCGATGCACCAGCAGATGCGGCGGCGCACGACCGATGTGCCCGGCGGATTCGACGATTCGGCCACCGAGATACGCGGCCCGGCTCTCGTCGGGCGTTCAGGCCCGGCCGACGGTGCCACCCGACGGCAGACGATGCCGCCGACGGCCGCTCCGCCGCCGTTCCCGCCGCCACCGCCGGGCGGCGGAGGGCCGCGTCCGGGCGAGCCCCGGTCGCGCCGGGGGCCGCTGTTGTTGCTGTCGCTCGCGGTCGCGGCCCTCGTCGCGTTCGGGGCCGGCGGCTACATCCTCGTGTCGAAGAACAACGAAGGCACCGACACGGCTACGACAGCCACGACGTCGGCCGAGACGACCCCGTCGTCGGCCACCGAGTCGACGTCGACGCGTCCGCTCCCGGCACCGGCGCCCGACGGCGAGACGATCGTCGACGAAGGCGTCATGAACGCCTGCAAGATCCCGCAGTCGGTGCTCACCGCGGCCGGGCTGCAGGAGTTCAAGACGACCGACACCGGGTGCATCGCGACGACCGTCGACGGCGGCCACGCCGTCTCGTTCGACGTTCATCCGGCCGGGAAGGACGAGGAGGCGTGGGCACGCTTCACCGGCGGTGAACCGCTGTCCGGCGTGCCCGGCTGGCGGCACTTCAAGGATGCGACGGACTGCTTCGTCGGCTACGCCGGAGCGAAGGACACCGGTCTGCTGGAACTCTCCATGCACTACGCCTCCAGCTCCGAGAGCATCTGCGACGCCCTGACGAACGTCGCCCGTGCCGTGAGCGGCGTACTGCCGCCGGCCGTCGCGGCCGCTGCCACCACCACCGCGGCGCCACAGCCGACGTACACGCCGGAGCCGACGTGGACGCCGCCGCCGACGACCACCTACGGCTGCACCCACGACTGCCCGACGACGACGTGGAAGCCGACCACGACCCACACGACGCCGCCGACGACGACCTGGGAACCCACGACCACTCAGACGACGCCTCACCAGACGACGGCGAACCAGACCCAGACGCCCCAGCCGACCCACTGAGCGGGCTCCGACCCGATCCGACGCATCGCGCCGGCCGCAGTCCGCGGCCGGCGCGATGTGCGTCTGCGGTCCGTTGTGGGGCCTCACGTTTGGCCCGTCCGATCCGGCGCGCGTCGTTCGAGTAGTCGACTACCGATGCCCTCACGAGGCAGTCGGCAGACGATTTCCTTGGTACATCACACGTTCGATCTGGAGGTCCGCCATGGCCATCACCGCATCCCGCCGTCTCGCCGCCGGACTGACGATTGCGGCCGCGCTCTCGGCACTGTCGCTCTCGGCGTGCGACGCCGGTGGATCCGATACGGCCGCCAGCAGCTCCGGCACGCCCACGTCCAGCGCGCCGGGCGGCGCCCCGCAGACGTCCACGACATCCGGGACGACGACCCCGACGAGCGCCCCCGCTCGACACGCCGGCGCCAACCTCGTGCTCCGCGACGGCACGGGCCCCAACTGCGAGCTCCTCGAAGAGCCGCTGGCCCGCATCGGGCTGCATCAGCAGAGCGGCGGTGACGACACCTGCGAGATCAGCGATCCGGCACTCAATCAGGCCGGCGTGCGCCCGAACTACGGGCACATCAACATCGTCGCGCCGGGCAAGGGACCGGAAGCCCGCGCCGCATTCGCGGCGACCGGCGCCGACATCGTGCCCGGGCTCGCCGGCTGGCGCCTCTACGGAGACGAGCTGAGCTGCTTCGCCGGGTACGACGCCCCGGACGGAAGCGCCTTCTACTACATCGAGTTCGGCGTCCAGACCGATCCCCTCCCCGGCGAGCTCGTCTCGCTCTGCGATCGCCGCGCCGACATCGCACACGCCGTCGACACCGTCCTGCCCTGACCTCACCCGCCCGACGAAGCGCCCACACGACCACCAGAACCCGAGGAGCCCGCCATGTCCGTCTTCCGCACCCGCGCCGCCGCCGCTGCCGGTCTGCTCACCGTCGCCACCCTTTCCGCCGCCTGCACGGGCACCGGGAACGACGGCGCCGCCGCGTCGTCGTCGTCGAGCACGCCGGGAATCGCGACGACCACCACGCCGCCCGGCGGCGGGACGGCCGCGACGACGCCGGCCTCCACCGCGCCGTCCTCCTCGGTCGCGCAGCGGCCGTCGTTCGTCACGGCGGGCGTCGTCGACTGCGCCAAGGTGCCCGCCGACCTGCTCAGCGGCGCCGGCTTCGGGCCCGCACAGGTGGGCGGGAACTCATGCTGGACGCCGGACGCCGCGTCGAACGACTCGATCTTCATCGGCGCCTGGGCCGTCGACGGCAATCCGTCGTACTGGACCCGCTACGCCGGGGCGTCGGAGACGATTCCGGGCATGCCCGCCTGGCGGCTGTCCGCCGACCCGAACTCGCACGAGTGCGTGGCCATGTACAAGACGCCCGACGACGACGGCCTCGTGGTCCTGCAATCGGTCGACTCGACCTATCTCATTCCCGCGAAGCCCGGAGTGACACCGATCTGCGACCGGCTCCCCGACCTCGCGCGTGCGCTCGCGCCCGCGTTGCCATGAGAGCCCGGTTCGGCGGCGGCGAACCGATACGCGAAACGACACACGGTGGTCGGCGCCGCGCAGCGACCGCCCTGGACGGCGGCGGCGCGGCAGCGGGAGCTCGCGCTAGCGTCTATCCAGCCACGCCGTTCGTGATGGAGGAATCGATGCCGGAGCCGATCGGGAGCCTCATCTCCGGATACCGCATCGAATCGGTGCTGGGATCCGGGGGGATGGGCACCGTCTACGCCGCGCGGCATCCCCGCGTGCCGCGGGTCGACGCACTCAAAGTGCTCGCAGCGGAGTACTCGGATGATCCGGAGTTCCAGCGGCGGTTCGAGCGGGAGGCGGACATCGCCGCCGACCTCGACCACCCGCACATCCTGCAGGTCTTCGACCGCGGCGCCGACCGCGGTCGGCTCTGGATGAGCATGAAACTCATCCGCGGCACGGACGCCGACGCGATGCTCGTCGATTCTCCCCACGGCCTGCCGACGGCCGTCGCGGTCTCGATCGTCTCCGCCGTCGCCGACGCGCTCGACTTCGCCCACGCCCGCGGGCTCCTGCACCGGGACGTCAAACCGGCGAACATCCTCATCGACGAAACGCGCAAGCTCGTCCTGCTCTCGGATTTCGGCATCGCGCGACCGCTCGGCCGCTCGCGACTGACGGCGACCGGCATGGTGCTCGGCACGGTCGACTACTGCTCCCCCGAACAGCTCGCGGGGGGCGACATCGACGGCCGGTCGGACCAGTACAGCCTCGCCTGCACGGCCTTCACTCTGCTCACCGGCGCGCCGCCGTTCGACTCGTCGAGCACGGCGGGGGTCATCGGCCAGCACATGGTGTCGGTGCCGCCACCGCTCTCCCGTTTCCGGCGCGACACCCCGGCCGCGGCGGACGTCGTCATCGGCCGCGCCATGGCCAAGGCGCCCGAGGCCCGCTACCGGACGTGCGCGGCGTTCGCGACCGCGCTGGCCGAGGCGCTCGACGACCCGTCGACCGTCAAGTTCGTGCCGGGCACGAGCCTGCCGGACCGGACGACGTCACGCCTCGAGGCCGAGACGTCGCCGCCGGACGAGCCGACCGCCCCGACGTCGCCGCACCCCGGTCTCCCGCGACCCGGCACCCCGGTCTCACGTCGCCTGCCGGCGCCCGGTCCGGGAACGCCGCCCGGCAACCCCGCAGCCGATGCGCGACGCCCGCGCACACCGCCGGCCTCGCAGGCGCAGCCCACGATGCTCGGGCCGGATCAGCGGACGACGAAGACGCCGTCGGGCGCGCACCCGCCGCGGCACCGGACCGCCGGCGCCATGACTCCGCCCGCGCCCCCGCGGCATCCGACGCCGCAGCAGTTCCCCACCCAGCGCCGACAGACCCCGGCGCCGGCGCCCACCGGTCGTCATGCCTCCGGCGCCGCGGCACCCCGGACGCCGGCTCCGCCGACCCGGTCCGGTTCCGGTGACCATGCCGGTCCGGCCCCGCACACTCCGGCCGCACGGCCGGCCCCGGGGCGGCGGAGCACGCGTCGGCGCGGCCTCGTCGCCGGCATCGGCGTGCTCGTCGTCGCACTCGTGGTGGCCGGGGTGTTCGTGTACCTCGAGAAGCGCAAGACGAACGATGCCGCGCCGCCCGGCACGTCGTCCGTCAGCACGACGTCCGGAGCGACCAGCGGGACCGGGACGCCCACGTCACCCACCGGGACGAAGCCCAGCGGGACGTTGATCAACGGCACGATCGTCGTGGACGGCGTCATGGACCCGTGCCGCATCCCGGACAGCACGCTGGCCAGGGCCGGCGTCGGTCCGCTCACGACCGCCGAGGTGGGGTGCGTGGCGCAGCTGCGCAACCACACCGTGTCCTTCGTCGTCCATCGGAGCGGCACGGACGGCGCGGCGGAGGCGGCGAAGCGCCGGTCCTCGCCGGACCGGACACCGCTGCCGGGCCGTCAGGGCTGGCGCCTCTACAAGACGGAGACCCGCTGCTACGTCGGCTACGACGGCCCGGGCGAGGACGGGCTGCTGGAGATCTCGATCGAGCCGCGCGAAGGCACCACCGGAGGCGTGTGCGACGACCTGAGTTCGATCGCCTACGAGGTCGACACCGTGCTCCCTCACTAGCAGATCATCACCTGACGTTTAAGGATCACTAGATAGTGCTACTGTGCTCATGAACGTCGACCATTCGCGTCCGCGCGCGCGGACCGAGATCCCGTCCGCCAGCGCGGACGTCGAGCACACGAGGAGGCTCAGGTGACCGAACCGGCCGGCGCCGTCATCGGCGGATACACGATCGAACGCGTCCTCGGCACCGGCGGCATGGGCGCCGTCTACGCCGCCCGGCACCCCCGCCTACCCCGGACGGACGCCCTCAAGGTACTCGCCGACCGCTTCTCGGACGACAACACCTATCGCGGCCGTTTCGAACGTGAAGCCGACCTCGCGGGTGCGCTCGACCACCCGAACATCGTGCCCGTCTACGACCGCGGCGAGGACGAGGGCCGCCTCTGGATGAGCATGAAGCTCGTGCCCGGGCCCGACGCGTCGGCGATGCTCCTGCAGAATCCGGCCGGTCTGCCGCTCGGGCAGGTCATCGCCATCATCAACGCCGTCGCGGACGCCCTCGACTACGCGCACAGCAAGGGGCTGCTGCACCGCGACGTCAAACCCGGCAACATCCTCATCGATTCCAGCGGATCGACACCCCGGATCATGCTCGGCGACTTCGGCATCGCCCGCGCCGACGAGCCCAGCGAGCTGACGGCGATCGGCACCACCGTCGGCACCGTCGACTACTGCTCGCCCGAGCAGCTCTCCGGCGATCATCTCGACGGCCGCACCGACCAGTACAGCCTCGCGTGCACCGCGGTCCACCTGCTCACCGGACAGAAGCCGTTCGGCTCGGCGTCCAGCGCCACCGTCATCGGCAAGCATCTGACGGCCCCTCCGCCCGTCCCGTCGCACAACCGGCCGGGTCTGCCGCCCGCCGTCGACGGCGTCATCGCCCGCGGAATGGCCAAGCACGCGACGCAGCGTTTCGGCAGTTGCCGCGCGTTCGCCCAGGCCCTCTCCGCCGCCGCCGGCACGCACGCCGCGCTGCCGGCCAGCGCGGTTCCGGACAGCACCACCATCGGCCGCGGACCGATCAGCCGACCGTCGATGCCGTCCATGCCGGTGATGCCGATCACTCCGGGCTCGCAGCCGTCGGTCCCGCATCCGAATTACCAGTCACCTCCCACGCAGGCCGGTCCGCATCAGGGATACACCGGACAGTCCGGCCCGCAGCAGTCGTGGAACGGCCCCCCGCAGCAGTCGTGGCAGCAGCCGCAACCGGTGCGGCCGGCGTCGCCGACGCCCCCGGCGAAGTCCGGAAACAAGAACGTCCTCATCGCCTGCGCGGTCGTCGTCACCATCGCGGCCGTCATCGCCGCCGTCGTCATCATCATGTCCAGCGGCTCGGACGACCCGGGGCCCACTGCTCCCACGACGTCCACCTCGACGAAGCCGTCGATCGACAAGGTCGCCGTCCTGCGGGAGAACTACATCGATCCCTGCAAGATCCCGAGCGACGTCATCACGAATCTCGGCATCTCGGCGCTCCTCGACGACCCCGGACAGCGCAACACCAGCGGCGTCAAGTGGGCCTGCAAGGGCGTCGACAGCAAGAACGGGAACGTCGACGTCAAGTTCGCCACCTTCCAGAACTCGACCGACTGGGACAGCGGCACCGCCAGCGTCGTCAACGACAAGTGGCGCCAGTTCAACGCGACGAACACCAACTCGACGGCCGCCGGTTTCTGCGTCCTCGCCTACAAGTCGGCGTCCAACGGCACGCTGTGGATCGGCCTGCAGCAGTCCAGCACGGCGAACTGCGGCCGGCTCGCCGACATCGCCCGGGCCGTCGACGACTACCTGCCGGAGTAGCCTTTCCCGCCGGTTCTCCGGCGAATGAGAACGCCCGCACCGATCTCCCGGTGCGGGCGTTCTCATTCGAAGGCGATCAGTTGTCGGACATCGAACCCGGGGTGTTCTGCTGCACCTGCAGCAGGAACTCGTAGTTCGTCTTGGTCTTCTTCAGCTGACTGATCAGCAGGTCGATCGCCTGCTGGCTGTCGAGGCCCGAGAGCACCCGGCGCAGCTTGTAGACGACGCCGAACTCCTCCGGCGAGAGCAGCAGCTCGTCCTTACGGGTGCTCGACGGGTTGACGTCGACGGCCGGGAAGACGCGCCGCTCGGCGATCTTGCGATCGAGCTTGAGCTCGGCGTTGCCGGTGCCCTTGAACTCCTCGAAGATCACCGTGTCGCCTGTCGAGCCGGTCTCGACCATCGTCGTCGCGATGATGGTCAGCGAGCCGCCGTTCTCGATGTTGCGCGCCGCACCGAGGAACCGCTTCGGCGGGTAGAGGGCCGTCGAATCGACGCCGCCGGACAGGATGCGGCCCGACGCCGGCGAGGAGTTGTTGTACGCACGCCCCAGCCGCGTGATCGAGTCGAGCAGGACGACGACGTCCTTGCCGTTCTCGACGAGCCGCTTGGCCCGCTCGATGGCGAGCTCGGCGACCGACGTGTGATCTGACGGCGGACGGTCGAAGGTGGAGGCGATGACCTCGCCGCGCACCGACCGCTGCATGTCGGTCACCTCCTCCGGACGCTCGTCGACGAGCACCACCATGAGGTGGCATTCCGGATTGTTGGTGGTGATCGCGTGGGCGATGTTCTGCATGATCGTCGTCTTGCCCGCCTTCGGGGGGCTGACGATGAGGGCGCGCTGCCCCTTGCCGATCGGCATGATGAGGTCGATGACGCGAGTCGAGATGCGATCCGGGGTCGTCTCCAGCCGCAGCCGCTGATTCGGGTACAGCGGTGTCAGCTTGTTGAACTCCGGACGCTTCTTGGCCGTCTCCGGATCGGTGCCGTTGACGGTGTCCAGCCGCACCAGCGGGTTGAACTTCTGCCGGTTGTTGCCGGTGCCGACGTTCTCGCCCTCCTTGCCGATGCGCACGGCGCCGGTGATCGCGTCACCGCGGCGCAGACCGTTGCGACGCACGAGGTTCATCGACACGTAGACGTCGTTGGGGCCGGCGAGGTAGCCGGAGGTCCGGACGAACGCGTAGTTGTCGAGCACGTCGAGGATGCCCGCGACGGGCTGCACGACATCGTCTTCGGCGAGCTGCGGATCCGAGCCGACCTCGACGCGGTCGCGTCCCCGACGCCGCTCCCGGAAGCGCCGGCCGCGCCGGCCCCTGCCGTTCTCGTCGTCGTCATCGTTGTTGCTGTTGCGCTGCCGGTTCTGCGGGCCGCCCTGATTCTCGCCGCCCTGGCCGCGAGGATTCTGGTTGTCCCTGGCCTGGTTGTCGCGGTTCTGGCCGTCGCGCGCCTGGTTGTCGCGGGCCTGATTGTCCCGCGTCTGACCGCCCTGGCCGTCCCTGGCCTGGGACTGATTGCCCTGGCCCGCGTTCTGGCCGCCCTGCTGGGTGTTCGGGCGATCGCCCTTGGCATCGCCCGCGTTCTGGCCACGGTCGCGCCGGCGACGGCGTCCGCCGCCCTGCTGATCGTCACCCTGCTGGTCGTCGCCGGCGTCGTCCCGGCGCGCGTTGTCGCGGCGGTCCGTGCTCTTCGTCGCGTCGTCCTTGTTCGTGTCCACTCGACGGTCACCGTCCTTGCCGGACTCGTCCTGGCGCTCGTCACCTCGGTCCGCGCCCTTGTCGCGAGAGCCCTCGGCCGGCGTCTCGACCGACGCCGGCGTCTTGTCGACGACCGCGGCCTTCTCCGCCACGGGCGCCTTCTCTGCCACCGGGGACTTCTCAGCCTTCGGGGCCTTGTCGGCCACCGTGCTCTTCTCAGCAGCCGGAGCCTTCTCGACGGCCGGGGCCTTCTCGACAGCCGAAGCCTTCTCCACCGCGGCACCCTTGTCCGGCGTCGCGACCTTCTCGGCCGGCGCTTCGGCCTTGACGGCCTCCGGCGTCCGGACCGGGGCGGACGTCACGGGAGCCGCGACGTCGCTGGTCACACGGTCGCGAGGGGCCGCGGCCTCGGCGGCTGCCGGAGCAGCGGCGACCGCCGGCTCGGCGGCCGCGGGCGCCGCGGCGTCTGCGGTCTTGCGCGGGGCACGAGTGCGCGGCGGCGCTGCCGGCCCGCCGTCCGCCCGCTCGGCGATCGCGGCGATCAGATCGCCCTTTCGCATCCCGGAGGTACCGCGGATGCCCAGTTCGCCGGCTATGGCCCTGAGCTCGGCGAGCACCATGCCCGAGAGGCCGCTTCCCCGACGAGGCCGCGACGCCTCCTGCTTATCGATGACACCCGTTTCCGTCACGGATTTCCTTTCCTGCCGCCACCCGTGAAGGGACCGCGGCCCGGCGGCCGATGACTACCGGCCGATGACGCGCCGTACGCGCGGCGCTGTGGCGATGTTCTGCATCCTCGTGTGGCCCTGCGGCGACCGTTCCCGTCGACGTCCCCGTAGACGAGGGTCGGCTTCGAGCCGATCGCGTCCGGTGAGTCGATGACGCCGTCGGCGATCGAACCGAGAAAGGTGAATCGTCGATCGACGGCTGATGATGTCGAGAGTCGTTGACCGCCGCGCACCGAGAGTCGGCGCAGACCTGTCACGAGGTAGAACCGATACTATCCACCCGACGACGTCACGGCAACAACGACACGTCGGGAGCGTTCTTCAGTACGCCGACGCCGGCCCCGCGACGTCGAGCGGCAGCACGTCGAAACCGTGCTCGGCCGCGAGCGACCCGAAAGCCGGGTCGAGCCCGGCTCCCGTCCGGTCGACGGTGAGCGCGAGGACCGTCGGCCCCGCACCCGATACCGCGGCCGCGACGCCGCGCGACCGCAGCGCGGCCACCAGCGCGGTCGTCTCGGGCAGCGCCTCGGCGCGATAGGACTGGTGCAGCCGGTCCTCCGTCGCGGCGAAGAGCAGCTCCGGCTCGTTGCAGACCGCGTGCACGGCCAGCGCCGCCCGCGAGAGGTTGAAGACGGCGTCGCACCGCGGCACGACGTCCGGCAGCAGGCCGCGGGTGTGCTCGGTGGACGACTCGTGGTCGGGCACGAAGGCCGTGGCCCGCACCGCCGGGTGGACGTCGATCCGGCGCGCGAAGTAGCGACCGCCCTCGGTCCACGAGACGATCGCCCCGCCGAGCACCGACGCGGACGAGTTGTCCGGGTGCCCCTCGAACTCCCCCGCGAGCTGCACGATCTCGTCCGTCGTCAACGGCGTGCCGACACCCGTTACGGCGACGAGCCGCTGGGACGCGATGACGCCGGCGACGGCCGCCGAGGCCGACGAGCCCAGTCCCCGCGAATGCGGGATGGAGTTGCGGCACGTCAGTCGCAGCCCGGGGGCCGCCGCCCCCGACGCCGCCAGCCCCGCCGCGACGGCCCGCGCCACGAGGTGGCGACCGTCCCTCGGTACCTGATCGGCGCCGCAGCCGGAGGCCTCGACGACGACGTCCGCGGCCGCGACCTCGACCGAGACATGGTCATAGAGGCCCAGAGCCAGGCCGAGGCAGTCGAAACCGGCACCGAGGTTCGCCGTCGACGCCGGCACCCGCACGGACGCCGATGCGCCGATCGGCAGCGGCGTTCGCAGCGCAGCGGGCGTCCCGTCGACGTCGAGGTCTGCCACCATCGTCACCGCAGGCCCAGCGCGTCGGCGACGGCCGCGGGGTCGACGGGGATCGCCGCGACCTCGCCGACCTCGCGCAGCGCGGTGTCCGGGTCCTTGAGCCCGTTGCCGGTGACGGTGCAGACCACCGTCTGGCCGCGCTCGATCCAGCCGTCGGCGCTCGCCGCGAGCAGGCCCGCGACGCTGGCGGCGGACGCCGGCTCGACGAAGACGCCTTCTTTGCCGGCCACGATCGCGTACGCCTCGAGGAGCTTGGCGTCGGTGGCGGCGAGGAACTGCCCGTCGGACTCGTCGCGCGCGGCGACGGCCTGGGTCCAGCTGGCCGGATCGCCGATGCGGATCGCGGTGGCGATCGTCTCCGGGTTCTTCACCGGTGCACCGTGCACGAGCGGCGCGGCGCCGGCCGCCTGGACGCCGAGCATCCGCGGCCGCGAGCCGGTGATGCCGTCGGCGTGGTACTCGCTGTAGCCCCGCCAGTAGGCGGTGATGTTGCCCGCGTTGCCCACCGGCAGCGCGTGGATGTCGGGCGCGCGGCCCAGCACGTCGCAGATCTCGAATGCGGCGGTCTTCTGACCCTCGATCCGCACGGGGTTGACCGAGTTGACCAGTGCCAGCGTGTCGAACTCCGCCGTCGCCTTGCGGGCGAGCTCGAGACAGTCGTCGAAATTGCCCTGGACCTGGATGATCTTGGCGCCGTGCATGACGGCCTGGGCCAACTTGCCCATCGCGATCTTGCCCTGCGGGATGAGCACGGCGCAGCCGATGCCGGCGCGCGTCGCGTAGGCCGCGGCCGAGGCGGACGTGTTGCCCGTCGACGCGCAGAGCACGGCCTGCTTGCCCGTGGAGGCCGCCTCGGAGACCGCCATCGTCATGCCGCGGTCCTTGAACGATCCCGTCGGATTGAGGCCCTCGACCTTGAGGTAGACCTCGCAGCCGGTGAGCTCCGAGAGATACGGCGCGGGCACCAGCGGCGTGCCGCCCTCGTAGAGGGTGACGGTGCGCCAGCCCGCGGTGACGGGCAGGCGATCGCGGTACGCCTCGATGATTCCCGGCCAACGGGAGTGCACGGGGCTATTCATCGGTTCCCTCCAGACGCAGGACACGGGACACGGCCTCGACGACGTCGAGCTTCTCCAGGGCGGCGACGGTCTCCGACAGCGCGGAGTCGGGCGCCCGGTGGGTGACGACGACAAGCGTGGCGCTGTCGCCGAGGCCCTCCTGGCGAACCGTCGAGATCGAGACGTTGCGCTTGGTGAACTCGCCGGCGACCGTCGAGAGCACCCCCGGCTTGTCGTGCACGCGCATCGACACGAAGTAGCGGGTGGGCACCTCGCCGATCGGAGCGGCGGGGAGCTGGGCGTACGTCGACTCGAGTGGGCCGCGGCCGCCGTAGACCTTGTTGCGCGCGGCCATGACCAGGTCGCCCATGACGGCCGACGCCGTCGGCGCACCGCCCGCACCCTGGCCGTAGAACATGAGCCGGCCCGCGTTCTCAGCCTCGACGACGACGGCGTTGAAGGCGTCGTTGACGCTCGCCAGCGGGTGATCGAGCGGCACGAGCGCCGGGTAGACGCGCGCGGAGATCCGCTCGACGCCTTCGGTGTCGGTGAACCGCTCGCAGATGCTGAGCAGCTTGACCGTGCAGCCCAGCGCCTTCGCCGCCACGAGATCCTCGGCGGTGATCGCGCTGATGCCCTCGCGGTAGACGTCCGACGCCGTCACCCGGCTGTGGAACGCGAGCGAGGCGAGGATCGCGGCCTTCGATGCGGCGTCGTAGCCCTCGACATCGGCCGTGGGATCGGCCTCGGCGTAGCCGAGCCGGCCGGCTTCGGCGAGAGCCTCGGCGTAGCCCTGCCCCTCGGAGTCCATCTTGGAGAGGATGAAGTTGGTCGTGCCGTTGACGATGCCCGCCACGCGCACCACGTGGTCGCCGGCGAGCGACTGCATGAGCGGCCGGATGACCGGGATCGCCCCCGCCACCGACGCCTCGAAGTAGAGGTCGACGCGCGAATCGGCGGCGGCCTGCGCCAGCTCTCCCGTGTACTCGGCGAGCAGCGCCTTGTTCGCGGTGACCACCGACTTCCCGGACTTCAACGCCGAGCGGATGAGCTCGCGCGGCAGGTCGATGCCGCCGACGAGCTCGACGACGATGTCGACGTCGTCGCGCAGGACGAGCGACATGGCGTCGGTCGTCACCAGCTCCCGCTCGATCCCCCGGTCACGCGAGCCGTCGCGGACCGCGACGCCGCGCAGTTCCAGCGGGGCCCCGATGCGCTGGGCGAGATCGCCGGCGGAGTCGCGGATGATCCGCACGACCTCCGCCCCGACGTTGCCCATGCCGAGCACGGCGACGCCGATCGGCCTCACAGTCACAGTTCAACCTCCAGATTCAACAGATCCTCGATGGTCTCGCGGCGCAGGATGAGCCGCGCCCGGCCGTCACGGCACGCGACCACGGCCGGCCGCGTCACCATGTTGTAGCGACTCGACATCGAGTAGCAGTAGGCCCCCGTCGCGGCGACGGCCAGCAGGTCCCCCGGCCCGGTGTCTTCGGGCAGCCACGCGTCACGGATGACGATGTCGCCGCTTTCGCAGTGCTTGCCGACGACGCGCACCACTCGCGGCGGCGCATCGCTGACGCCGTCGGCGACCCGCACATCGTACTCGGCCTGATACAGCGCCGTGCGGATGTTGTCGCTCATCCCGCCGTCCACGGACACGTAGCGACGGACGGCGCCCTGATCGAGACCGACGTCCTTGACGGTGCCGACCTCGTACAGCGTCACGCCCGACGGTCCCGCGATCGCCCGGCCCGGCTCGACGGCGATCGTCGGCGTCGGCAGACCGAGCGCCGCCGCCTCGCGTTCGACGATCGTGCGCAGCTTCGCGGCGAGATCGCCGACGGCGGGCGGATCGTCGGACGGCAGGTAGGAGATGCCGAGACCGCCGCCGAGGTCGAGCAACGAGACCTGCGCGGTCTTGTCGACACCGTATTCGTCGACGATCGCGCGCAGCAGGCCCAGCACGCGGTGCGCGGCCAGCTCGAAGCCGTCGACCTCGAAGATCTGGCTGCCGATATGACTGTGCAGCCCGATCAGCCGCAGGTTGCCGGTGGCGAAGACGGCGCGGACGGCCGTCAGCGCGGCGCCGCCGGACAGCGAGAAGCCGAACTTCTGGTCCTCGTGCGCCGTCGCGATGAACTCGTGGGTGTGCGCCTCGACGCCGACCGTGACGCGGACGAGCACGTCCTGCACCACACCGGCCTCGCGAGCGACGGCGTCGAGCCTGTCGATCTCGGTCAGCGAGTCGACGACGACGTGCCCGACCCCCGCCTCGACGGCCGCCGTGAGTTCGGCGACCGACTTGTTGTTGCCGTGCATCGTGATCCGGGCGGCCGGAAATCCGACGTGGAGCGCGAGCGCCAGCTCACCGCCCGAGCAGACGTCGAGCGAGAGCCCCTCGTCGTCGACCCAGCGGGCGATCTGTCCCGAGAGGAACGCCTTCGACGCGTAGTGGACGCGATCCGGCGCGCCGAACGCCTCGGCGATCTCCCGGCAGCGAGACCGGAAGTCGGCCTCGTCGACCACGAACAGCGGCGTGCCGAACTCCGCGGCGAGCGTCGTCGCCGAGACTCCGCCGATGCACAGCACGCCGCCTGAGTCCCGCTCGGCCGTCCGGGGCCAGACGTTCGGCGCGAGCGCGGCGAGCTCGGCGGGCGATTCGGGACGCGGCGGCAGCGTCGGCGCGACCGGGATCGCCGCGTGCCGCGGGCCCGCGGGATGCGCGTTCACATCCGCTCCGGAGCGCTGACGCCGACGAGCGCGAGCCCGGCGGCGAACACGACGCGGGTGGCCGCGCACAGCGCGAGCCGGGCGCGATGCAGGTCGCTCGGCTCCTCGTCGCCCTGCGGCAGCACCCGGCAGTGGTCGTAGAACTTGTGGTACGAGCCGGCCAGCGTCTCCAGATAGCGGGCGACGCGATGCGGTTCACGCAGCTCGGCGGCCGTCTCGACGACGCCCGGGAAGTCGCCGAGCGTCCGGATGAGGTCGCCCTCCCACGGCGTCGTCAGCAGGTCGGCCGCGCCGGCGTCCGCGACGAGGCCCAGATCGTCGGCCGCACGGCCGATCGCACACAGCCGCGCGTGCGCGTACTGCACGTAGTAGACGGGGTTCTCGCTCGACTGCCGCGTCATGAGGTCGAGGTCGATGTCGATCGTCGAATCCACCGACGAGCGGATGAGGGAGTACCGCGCGGCGTCGACGCCGATCGCGTCGACGAGGTCGTCGAGCGTGATGACGGTGCCCGCCCGCTTGCTCATCCGCACCGGCGTGCCGTCCTTGACCAGGTTGACCATCTGCCCGATGAGCACTTCGAGCCGGTCGGGGTCGTCGCCGAGCGCCGCGGCGCCGGCCTTGAGCCGCACCACATAGCCGTGATGGTCGGCGCCGAGCATGTAGATGGCGAGGTCGGCGCCGCGCTTGCGCTTGTCGCGGAAGTACGCGAGGTCACCCGCGATATAGGCGGCGCTGCCGTCGGACTTGATGACGACGCGGTCCTTGTCGTCGCCGAAGGCCGTCGAGCGCAGCCACCACGCGCCGTCGAGTTCGTAGAGGTTGCCGTTGGCCTTGAGTTCGGCGACGGCCTCGTCGACCAGGCCCTTGTCGAACATCGAGTTCTCGTGGGTGTAGACGTCGAAATCCGTGCCGAACTCGTGCAGCGTCCGCTTGATGTGGTCGAACATCAGCTCGACGCCGCGGCTGCGGAACGCCTCCTGCCGGTCGTCGGCCGGCAGCTCGAGGACGCCGGGCACATCGGCGACGATCCGCGCGGCGATGTCGGCGATGTACTCGCCCGCATAGCCGTCCTCGGGCGCCGGTTCACCGAGCGCCGCGGCGACCAGCGACCGCGCGAACCTGTCGATCTGCGAACCGTGGTCGTTGAAGTAGTACTCGCGCACCACCGTGGCGCCGGCCGCAGCGAGCACCCGGCCGAGCGCGTCGCCGACGGCCGCCCAACGCGTGCCGCCGAGGTGGATCGGACCGGTGGGGTTCGCCGAGACGAACTCGAGGTTGATGGTCGTCCCCGCCAGCACATCGGACCGGCCGTAGGCGGAACCGGCGGCGAGGATCACGCCGACGGCGGCGTTCTGCGCGACCGCCGCGAGCCGGATGTTGACGAAGCCCGGCCCGGCGATCTCGGCCGTCTCGATCGCGGGGTCTGCGGCCAGCGCCGTCGCGAGCCGAACGGCGAGGTCCCGGGGGGCCGTGCCGAGCTTCTTGGCCAGCTGCAGCGCGATGTTCGTGGCGTAGTCGCCGTGCTCGGGGTTGCGCGGACGCTCGACCGTGACCTGGTCGGGAACGAGGGACGAATCCAGTCCTTGCGCGTCGACGACGAAGATTGTGGCGGCGCGGACGAGCGCGGCGAGTTCGGCGGGGGTCACGGGGCTTCATCCTATGCGGCTGACCTCCTCGCTCGACGAGGTGGCCGAGCCCCGGCCGGTACACTCGCCCGGAAACCTGAGAGCCCGGCACGGCCCGCGATGCGCGGTCCGCGCCATGGTCATGTGCGTGTCCGCCCGACGGCGAGGCCCGGCGGCCGCAAGAGGAAAGTGAGCGCACGTCCCTTGTCAGCGCAGAAGAAGAAGCCCGGAACCGTCCCGAACATCAAAGGCGCCGGCGGCGGCGGCCTGCCGTGGATGACGGTGGTCGGTGTGGTGGTCGTCATCGCCCTGGTCGCCTCGCTCGGCTATTACTTCTACGGCATCTGGTCGGACAAGAACGAGATCAAGGTCGCTGAGCAGCGGGAACGCGACGAGCTGGCGCAGTATCAGCAGGATCTGCAGGACTGGCTGCCGTCCCGGACGAATCCCGATCCGTCCGACAAGATCGACGGCGTCGTCAAGGTGCACTACAAGGCCGCCGTGCACGTCGCGCCGACCGAGCGCGTCGCGTACGACAGGACGCCGCCGTTCGGTGGTCCGCACGACAGCATCTGGGCCGGCTGCACCGGCATCGTCTACCCGGTCGCCATCCGCACCGAGAACGCCGTGCACAGCCTCGAGCACGGTGCCGTGTGGATCGCCTACAACCCGGAGAAGCTGTCGCCCGGTGACGTGACCAAGCTCTCGCGCCGCGCCAAGGGGCGTCAGGCGATGCTCATGTCGCCGTACCCCGGGCTCGACCAGCCGATCTCGCTGCAGTCGTGGGGCCACCAGCTCAAGCTGTCGAGCGCCGACGACCCGCGGATCGACCAGTTCATCTCCGCGCTGCGCCTCAACGGTCAGGTCGGCGCGTACGAGGAGGATCCGTCGCAGGCGACGTACCCCGAGGTCGGCGCGTCCTGCGACGCCTACCCGGGCGCTTTCGACGTCGCGAACCCGCCGCCGTTCGATCCGAGCCCGGCGCCGGCGAACGCGGTGCCGATGAACAAGGCGCCCGAGGGCACGGAATCGGCGCCGTCGACAGCGGCACCGCAGTCGACGAGCACGGCACCGGAGACGAACTGACGTGAGTGACGGGGACGGAGCGGTTTCGGATACCGGTGCTTCGGACGCCGACGCCGGGGTGGCGACCGAGGCTGCCGGGCCGTCGTCGGCGCGTCGGCAACTCCCCGCGCTGGCGGTGCTGGCGGCCATCGCGCTGCTTGTCATCGGCATGGGGATCGGAGCGGCCGTCGGCGTCGCGCTGAGCAGGGACGACTCCCCTCCCGTCGCCGCCGTGCCGGCCGGCGACAGCGTCGACGTGGGCTTCAACCGCGACATGACCGTGCATCACAAGCAGGCCGTCGAGATGGCGGCGATCGAGCTGACCAACGGCGCCGACGCCCGGATCAAGGCCATCGCCTACGACATCCTCACCACGCAGCAGGAGCAGATCGGCCGGATGCAGGGCTGGCTCGCGCTGTGGGGGCTGTCGGGGACCGGCGTCGGCGGCACGTACATGGCGTGGATGACCGGCGCCGAGGGCGACGGGCACCACCACGACCACGCCATGCCGTCGACACCCGCCGCGCCCGGCGCGGAGACCCCGGAGATGCCGGGCATGGCGACGCCGTCGGACATCGCCCGACTGCGGGGGTTGCGGGGAGCCGAGGCGGATGTCCTCTTCCTGCAACTCATGCTGCGGCACCACCTCGGCGGTGTGCCGATGGCCGAATATGCGGCCGCCAACGCCAAGGTCGACGCCGTCCGGAACCTCGCGACGTCGATCATCAGCGTCCAGGGCCAGGAGTCGACGCTCATGCGCGGTCTGCTCGCCGATCGTCGCGCCCCCGAACTGCCGATGAACTGACAGATGATGTTCTTGGGTGGCCCGGTGGCGACGCTTTGGATCGCCGTGGCCGTCATCGTCGGGGCGTGCGCGCGAGCGATGCCGCCCGCCGCCGCCCTCGGTCCGCGCCGCCGATTCGGCTCCGACCAGGTGTTTTGCGCCGCCGCGAGGTGTCAGATAGGCTGACTTCCGGCCAACGGCCCCCCGCCTTCGTAGCTCAGGGGATAGAGCGTCTGCCTCCGGAGCAGAAGGTCGCAGGTTCGAATCCTGCCGAGGGCACACATACCCCTGACCCGTATTCATACGGGTCAGGGGTTTTTGTCATCTCCGATCACGGAGTCCTGTGTCCTTCGCCGCCGCCAGCGTCGCCCGACCGGACGGTAGTGCGACGGCGACCGAGAGGACGGCGGCGAAAAGCATGCCGGAACCGATGAGGATCCCGCGCAGGCCGGCGGCATCGGCGAGTGGGCCGAAGACGATGACCCCGGTCGGCGTCGACAGCGTCATCGCGATGCTGACGTAACTGAAGACGCGGCCGAGCATGCCCGGTTCGACATTCTGCTGGATGAGGGTCATGAACGGTGCCGAGAAGACCGGGATCGCGAGGCCGAACAGAAAGGTGACGAGGCAGAACAGCCAGAGGGCGGGGCTCAGTCCGAGAGCGGCCGTGCAGACGGCGATGCCGTAGGCCGCGCCGATGAGCAGGCCGGCGCGACTCCGGTTCACAAGGGCGGTCGAGACGAGGACGCCGCCGAGCATCGTTCCGACACTGGACGCGGTCTGCACGACGGCGAGCATCCAGGCCTCGGGTCCGAAATTCTCGGCGATCAACAGCGGCGAGACCACCCACGCCGGCGCCTGTGTCAGGACGAAGAGCAGTGCAAGGACGACGATGAGCCAGCGGACGACGACGTTCGTGGCGATGTAGCGCATCCCGTCCGCAAGGTCCCTGCGATAGGTCGGCGCGTCGCCAAGATCCCGGATCGACGACGGCACCGTGACGAGCAGCAGGAATCCGATGCCGATGACGGCCGTCACAGCGTCGAGATAGAACGCGGAGACGAGGCCGGCCCATGCATAGACCGCCGCGCCCGCGGCGGGCGCCAGCAGGGCCGTGGCCGAGTTGATGGTCATGAACACGCCGTTGACCCGCATCAACTGCTCGGTCGGTGCGAGCTGCGGAATCAGCGCCTGCACGGTCGGGGTCTGGACACCGGCGCCGAGTGAGCGGATCGCGACGGCGCCGAGGATGAGCCACAGGTCGGTGATCCCCGCCGTCATCAGGATGGCGAGAGCGATGGTGACAGCCGCGATCGTGGTGTCGGCGGCGATGATGAGCCGTTTGCGATCCATCCTGTCGGCCAGTACTCCCCCGAGGATCGACATCACTCCCTGGGGCGCGAAGGCCGCGAGCATGAAGAGCCCGAGAGTCATGCCGGAACGGGTTTCGAGCGCGATGTGCCACATGACGACGTACTGCACGATCATCGAACCGAACAGGGAGACCGTCTGCCCGGCCAGGAACAGGATGACGTTCCGGCGCCACGCGCCGCTGACATGATCACTCATGTGACTGAATCGTATCGCTGAACGACCGATTGATACTTGACGTCGTTTCATCGCGACCGGCACCGGTAAAGTCTCAAAGTCATGAGTGGCCTGCGACCGGTCGACCTCGCTCGGGAACACGGTATCTCGACCCAGGCTGTCCGCAACTACCAGCACGCCGGGTGCCTCCCACCGACAGAGCGGACGGCATCCGGGTACCGGGTCTACACGCGGGTCCACGCCACGGCCCTCCGCACCTATCTCGCACTCGTCCGGGGTTACGGCCACGCCGCGGGCGGCCAGATCATGAGGGCGGTGCACGGAGGTGACATCGGCGAAGCCCTCGCCGTCATCGACGCCGGCCACGAACAGATGCACCGTGACCGGAAGACCCTCGACGCGGCACGGCGGGCGGTCGAGCACCTGACGGCGAACGCCCCGGCCGATCCTCGTCGTACGAGAGCCGGCCCCCGCGTCCTCACCATCGGCGACCTGGCCCACCGGCTCGGCCTCGACCCGGCGACGCTGCGAGTTTGGGAGCGGAACGGGATCTTGGTCCCCCGACGCGACCCGAGCACGGGTTACCGCGTCTACGGCGAGGACGACGTCCGCGACGCCGAACTCGCTCATCTGCTCAGGCGCGGGGGCCGTCTGCTGGACCAGATCGCCATGGTGATCCAGCAGATCCGTACGGCCGGCGGCACCGAAGAACTGTCGCGAACGCTGGACGATTGGCGATGCAGACACACCGAACAGGGGATCGCGATGCTCGACGCCGCCGGTTCCCTGAATGCATATCTCGCCGTCCTCGCCCGACCGATCCCGGCTCGAACTCGCCGGTCTGAACGGCGCTCCACGGCCTCATTCAGACCTCCGTCAGAGATGTCGGCGGGCGTAGCATCGATCGTGAGTTCGGCTGGAGGCGCGCCATGATCGCGATCTATGTACTGCTGACGATTCTGCTCATCACCGCGATCTCGGCCTCGTCGAGCATGCGCGTGGTGCGGCAATACG
This sequence comes from Mycobacteriaceae bacterium, assembly GCA_044222225.1. Taxonomy (GTDB): domain Bacteria; phylum Actinomycetota; class Actinomycetes; order Mycobacteriales; family Mycobacteriaceae; genus JBGANR01. Next base: position 48,075 of record JBGANR010000020.1, on the reverse strand, counting down.
AGCGCGGGCTCGTGTTCCGCTTCGGCAAGGTCCGCGATGGAGTGCGCGCCCCGGGACTACAGCTCATGTTGCCGATCGCCGACCACATGGAGAAGGTCAACATGCAGATCGTCACCATGCCGGTGCCCGCGCAGGACGGCATCACCCGCGACAACGTGACCGTCCGGGTCGACGCCGTCGTCTACTTCCAGGTGGTCGATCCGGTGGCCGCCGTCGTGACGGTCGAGGACTACCGGTTCGCCGTCGGGCAGGTGGCGCAGACGTCGCTGCGCTCCATCATCGGCAAGAGCGACCTCGACGACCTGCTCTCCGACCGGGAACGGCTGAACCAGGGCCTGGAGATCATGATCGACTCCCCCGCGCTGGGCTGGGGTGTGCACATCGATCGCGTCGAGATCAAGGACGTGGCGCTGCCCGAGACCATGAAGCGGTCGATGTCCCGGCAGGCGGAGGCCGAACGGGACCGTCGCGCCCGGGTGATCTCCGCGGACGGCGAGTTCCAGGCGTCGCAGAAACTCGCGGAGGCCGCCAAGGTGATGGAGGACGCGCCGGGCGCGATGCAGCTGCGGTTGCTGGAGACCGTCGTGCAAGTGGCCTCGGAGAAGAACTCGACGCTCGTGCTGCCGTTCCCGGTGGAGCTGCTGCGATTCCTCGAACGCACGAACGTAGACCGGCGCTCCGGTGACGTCGAGCGGGCCTAGCCTCGTTCGGTCAGCACTCGCGGGCCGGTCGGCGTGATCGCCACCGTGTGCTCGGCGTGCGCGGCACGTGAGCCGTCCCGGGAGCGGATCGTCCAGCCGTCCGCGTCGTGCCGGTAGGCGCCCGATCCCCCGGCCAGGAACATCGGCTCGATCGCGATGACGAGTCCGGGCACGAGGCGTAGGCCTTCGCCGCGTCGGCCGACGTTCGGCACCGACGGCGCCTCGTGCATCGCGCGTCCGATGCCGTGACCACCGTGGTCGTCGAGATTGCCGACGCCCGCGGCGCGGGCGACGGCGTCGATCGCGGCGCCGATGTCACCCATCCTGCCGCCCGGCCGTGCGGCCTCGATGCCCGCGGCCAACGCACGTTCGGTCGCGGCGACAAGGGCCACGTCTGCAGGCGCGGGCGTGCCGACGATGACACTGACGGCGGCGTCACCGCACCAACCGTCGACGAACGCGCCGCAGTCGATGCTGACGAGATCACCGTCGCGCAGCACCGCGTCGACCCGCGGAATGCCGTGGACGACGGCGTCGTCGACCGATACGCAGACGACGCCGGGGAACGGCGTCGGCGCCCATCCCGGGTGATAACCGCGGAACGCGGGCGTGGCGCCCCGAGCGGCCATGACGGCCGCAGCGGCGGCGTCGAGATCGGCTGTCGACGCCCCCGGGACGGCGGCCGCCCGCGCCGCCGCCAGGCATTCGGCGACGACGGCACCGGCCGCCGCCATCGCCTCGATCTCGCCGGCCGTCTTCAGCTCCACGATCATCGTCGACTCCCCGTCTCAGGCCGCGCCGGTCAGGCGAGCTGAACGACCTTCGCCGACGTCACGGACGCGTAACGGGTCGGATCGCAGGTCAGCACGATGACCTGTGCGCGTCCGGCGGCCGTCGACAGGACGCGGCCCATCGACGCGAGCCGGTCCGGGTCGCTGTAACCGAGAGCGTCGTCGATGACGACCGGCGCGCCCTCGTCCGCATCGACCAGCACGGCGCACGCCAGCCTGGCGAGAATGCCCAGCTGCTCCTGCGCGCCGCCCGAGAGCTGGTCGAACTCGACGGTGACGCCGCCGAGCGTCCGGGACCGGATGGTGAGGTCGTCGTCCACCTCGACCTGGAAGTCCTCGCCGAAAACCGGACGGCCGAGCTCCTCGATCTGCCGTGCGAACGGAGTGACGTACGACGCGCGTACCTCGTCGCGGTGCCGCAGCAACGTCTCGCGCAGCGCGGTGACGGCCCGCGCGCGGCGCTCGACGCCAGTCAGCCGCTCCTCCGCCGCGAAAGCCGTCGCGGCCGCGAGTCCGGCGTGCTCCTGACGTCCCTCATTGCCGGCGAAGGCGATCGTGGCCCGCAGGCCGGCGACTCGGCGCTCGGCGATCTCGCACTCGACACGCCATTCCTCCAGCGCCGCGTCAGCCGCCGCGAACTCGCGCTCGACCGCCTCCGGATCGCGCGCGGCCAGGGCGGCGCGGGCCGTCTCGGCCGCCGCCGCGGCGGCTTCGTGGGCCGCTCGGGCCTCCGCCAACGCGGCGTCGAGGCCGGCATCGGACCGGTCATCGCCGGGCTCGGCCTTCCCCTCCACGGACGCCTCACCGGCGGCCCGTCGTTCGAGTTCGGCGAGTCGTCGCCGCAGTTCCTCTCGCCGTTCGACCAGATCGGACACCCGCTCGCGCGCCGCGGACGCCGCCGACCGAGCGGAACCCAGCGTCTCCCGCTCGTCTGCGAACACGGCGCCGGCGGCCGCCTCCACCGCCTCCGCCTCGTCGGCGTCCGCCGGCAGCGCCGCGGACGTGTCGCGGACGAGGCGCGCGTTCTCCAGCGCCTTGTCCGCCGTTGCGGCCGCCGACCGCAGCCGCATGATCGCCGCGTTTCCACCGAACGCCGCGAGCCGTCGGCTCACCTCGTTGCGATCCGCGACAAGCGCTCGACGCCGCGAATTCGCGGCCTCGGCCGCCGCGGCGCTCTCGGCGCCCGCATCGGCGACCAGTTCGGCCCGGCGCGCGTCGGCGTCGGCGAGGCGCTCGGCCAGCCGTTCCGTCTGTTCGGCGGGACGTACGGTGACGACGAAGCCGCCGGGCAGTTCGATCTCCGTCGGTCGAGCGACGCGTCGCTCCGCGCCGGCCGAGCCGTCGAGTTCGACCCGCTCGCCGCCGATGACGACCTCGCCCCCGTCGGCGGCCGTCACGACGACGCCGACGCTCGCCACCTGAAGCTGGGCGGCGAGCATGTCGCACTCCCGATCCGCCTCCCGCAGCCGGCGCAGCCGGGCATCCGTCGCACGGTCCGCCGCCAGGCGGCCATCGAGCGTCGACAGCCTGGCGACGAGCGCCGAGACCTCGGCGATCTGCGCACGTGCGGCGTCCGCCTCGGCCGCGAGCCCGAGCATCCGGACGTCCGCGCGCGCACGCGTCAGGTCGGCGCGTGCCGCGATCTCCGCCCGCGCGGCGGCGCCGGCCAGGCGCTCGGCCTCGCCGCGCGCCTCGGTGGCCGCCTCGATGTCCCGATCGAGACGCTCCGCCTCGCCGCGAGCGGCGTCGAGATCCGCTGCGGCTCGCTCCCGCGCGGCCATCAGCTCGTCGCGCCGGCGGACCCGCTCGGCCGCCGTCGTCAGTTCGGCGTGCCGCAGTCTGGCATCACCGGCGGCGTGCTCTGCGCGCCTGCGACCGCCTTCGACGTCCTCGCGCGCCTGGCCCGCGACGCCACGCCTGCCCTTGACGTCGTGGGCCCGCTCCCCGAGCCGCCGCACCCGCTCCTGCGCCGCCGCGAGGTCGGACAGCAGTTGGGCGACCTCCTGGACCGCCGCGTCCGCTGCGGCGACCTCGGCCCGCGCCGCCACCACCGCGGAACGGGCCTCAGCCAACTCCCGCGCCTCACGCCCCGTCGGCGTGTAGTAGCGCAGGTACTCCTCCTCGACGCCCGCCAGCAGGTCGCCGCCCTCGCCGTCGTCACCCATCCGGCCCGCGGCGACGTCGAGCGCCCGCGACAGCGCCGCCGAACCTCCCAGGCCGTCGGCCGTCGGCGCGTCGGCCTGGAGGAACTGCAGAGCCCGCAGCAGATCCGGATCCGCATGCGTCGACAGCACGTCGGCGACCCAGTCGTGCGCCTCCCGCCCGGTGAGCTGCCGCGGCTGCGGTCGCAACACGGCGAGCTCCGTCGCCATCCCCCGGTTGAACTGCTTGGCGTAGTGGAACCGGTGCGGCCCGCAGGTGATCTCCGCCTCGACGCGCGTGCCGACGTCGCGACCACGCGGTGCGACGTCCCGGACACGCTTGGCGGTCGAGTCCGATCGGGTGTGCAGCAGCAGATCGAGGGCCTCCACCAGCGACGACTTGCCCACCTCGTTGCGTCCCTGCAAGACGACGACGCCGTCATCCGGAAAATCGACGGACCGCGTCGCCACCCCGCGGAAATCGCGGACCGCCAATCGATGCAGTTTCATCGCGCGACCTCCGCCCGCAGCCGGTAGAGCAGACCGAGCGCATCGGTCGCAGCGTCGTCGCCGTCCGTGCCACGCGCGACGAGATCGGCGACGGCGGCCGCCGCGAAGCCACGCAACCCCAGGTCGGCGAACTCCGATAAGTCCGGCATGGCCCGAAGATCGTGATGCCGGCGCCAGACGTGGATCGCCGCGAACCGCTCGCCGAACGCCTCGATCGCGGCGTCGAACTCGGCCTGCTCGGCCACGGTGACGACGCCCCGCACGGCAAGCGAGACGACCGTCTCGGGCTTGTCCGCCATCGCCTCCAGCTCGGCGACGACGCGACGCAACCCCGCGCTGTCGGCGACGTCCGCCCGCACGCGGCGGAACCGCCACCGGCCGACCCGATGCCGTTCGACGCGCACCCGTTCCCGCGAGAGGTCCACCAGCAGCGCGTGCCCCGAATCGCTCTCCCTGTCGTCGAAGGCCGTCACCTCGGGTGCACCCGAATACCAGATCCGGCCCGTATCGCCGACCGACGTCACGGAATGACGGTCGCCGAGCGCGGCGTACTGCACGACGCCGGCGGCCAGCGCCGCCTCCACGTCCGCGACGACGACGGCCGAGGACGACGCCCCCGGCTCGAGCACGTCGACGGCGCCGTGCGCGACGAGGACACGCACCCCGTCCGTGGGCTCCAACGCCGACAGCGTGGCACCGGTCGGCTCCGCCGACGGGACCTTGGAGTGCCACGGCGCACCGACGACCTCGACGCCGGGACGCACCACGACCGGCTCGCCGTCGGCGAGCACCCGGACTCCCGGTGGGCAGGCCTCGCGGAACACCTCGGAGCGATAGACGCTCGCACCGTCGTACGGATCGTGGTTGCCCGGCAGCACGAACACCGGCACGTCGAAACCGGCGAGCACGTCCAGCGCGCGGCGCACGACCGTGCCCGGCAGGAGATTGGCGTCGAAGACGTCGCCCGCGGCGACGACGAACTCCGCCCCGGCCGACGCCGCCAGCGCGCCCACCCGCGCCAACGCCGACAGCCTCGCGTCGGCGAATCGCGCCTGTGCTTCGGCACCGAGGAACCGCCGCGTCATGCCGAGTTGCGCGTCGGCGATGTGGACGAAGCGCACGGAGTCGGCCACACCGGCCGACGGCGCGTCGTCGACCGCGGGCGATTCGACGGTTCCCGGGATGTCGAACAGACCCGGCTGATCGAACAGGCCGGGCTGATCGACGTCCGGTCGCGAAGACCCGCCGTCACGCCGTCGACTCACGATCCACCCCTCACCCTCTCCGCCGCCTCGATGAAGCGGGCCCCCGTATCCGGATCCGGCCGTCGCGCGGCCCGCCGGAAAGCTCATGACCACCCTACGAAAGGCCACCGACAGAATCGTCGGGCGCACCGCCCACCGTCGTCCGCGACCGCGTCACACGGTCGCGGACGCACATCGTCGCCACCGCATTCTGTCGGACCCCCGGCGTACGGTCACTGACCATGCAGGAGGAACAGACCGAGCAGGGTGTCTACGTGTCGAAGACCGGCCGTGACTTCGTCCGTGACACCAGGTACATCACCACGCGCATCACCGCCGACGGCCGCGACGGATTCCCCGTCGAGGCCGGCCGGTATCGCCTCGTCGCCGCACGCGCCTGCCCGTGGGCGAACCGGGCGCTCATCGTCCGGCGTCTGCTCGGTCTGGAGCAGGCGATCTCGCTCGGCCTGTGCGGGCCGACGCACGACGCCGACAGCTGGACCTTCGACCTCGACCCGGGCGGTGTCGACCCGGTGCTCCGCATCCCGCGGCTCAAGGACGCCTATCTCGCGCGTGATCCGGACTATCCGCGCGGCATCACCGTGCCGGCGATCGTCGACGAGCGGACCGGTGCCGTCGTCACCAACGACTTCGCGCAGATGACGCTGGACTTCTCCACCGAATGGCGGTCCTTCCGTCGCGAGGGTGCTCCGGAGCTCTACCTGCAGGAGTGGCGCGCCGAGATCGACGCCATCGACCGGCACGTCTACACCGAGGTCAACAACGGCGTCTACCGCTGCGGCTTCGCGGCGACGCAGGACGCGTACGACGCCGCCTACCACCGGCTCTTCGACGCGCTCGACATTCTCACCGAGCGGCTCGCCACTCGCCGCTACCTCGTCGGCGACCACGTCACCGAGGCCGACGTCAGGCTGTTCACGACGCTGGTACGTTTCGATCCCGTCTATCACGGGCACTTCAAGTGCAACCGGCAGAAGCTCACCGAGCTCGATGTGCTCTGGGCCTATGCGCGGGACCTGTTCCAGACGCCGGGGTTCGGCGACACCGTCGATTTCGCCCAGATCAAGCGGCATTACTACGTCGTCCACCGGGACCTGAACCCGACCGGGATCGTGCCCGCGGGCCCCGACCTCTCGGGCTGGCTCGAACCGCACGGTCGGGAACGCCTCGGCGGCTCGGCGTTCGGAACGGGAACACCGCCGGGACCGCCACCGTTGGGAGAGTCGGTGCCCAGCCGACCAGGAGGAGAGGGAGCAGCATGAACGCAACACCCCCGTTCGGACCCACCGGCGGAGCTCAAGGAGTCGGCGGACCCGTCGTTCCGGCCGCAGGCCGGGATCGCAACGGTCTGACGGCACGCACCGTCGGCAAGGCGTTCGACGCCGCGCAACGCAGCCAGGCCGGGCTCGCGCAGCGGTACGTCGCCAAGCTGCGCGCCGACCATCCCGGCGAGTCCCCCGCACAGCTCGTCGCCCGCATCGAGAAGCACTTCCTGCACACCGTGACCGCGACGGGCGCGGGCACCGGTGCCGCCGCGGCGTTGCCGGGCGTCGGAACCATCGCCGCGATGGCCGCACTCGCGGGCGAGACGGCCGTCTTCTTCGACGCGGCGGCGTTCTTCGCCCTCGCGCTCGCCGAGGTCTACGGCATCACGCCGCGTGAGGACGCGCGGCGCAGTGCGCTGATCCTCACCGTCTGCCTCGGCGAGGCCGGGCTGGAGACGGCCGGCGCGGCGATCGGCGCCAAGGCCGCCTCGCTGCGGGGCATCGCCAAGGGGCCGGTGTCTCTTCCCTCGCTGAACGGGCTCAACAAGCGCCTGATGCAGCAGTTCGTCAAGCGGCTGCTGCGCAACCGGGCGCCGCTCGTCTTCGGCAAGCTGCTCCCGGCCGGGATCGGCGCCGTCGTCGGCGGCATCGGCAACCGTGCACTCGGCCGCGTCATCGTCGACAACGCCCGCTCCGCGTACGGTCCGCCGCCGCGGAGCTGGGCCCACCTCACCGTGGTCGACGGGACGATCGACCCCGGCTCGGCCTGGACGTGAGCGGCTGCTGGATCCGCCGGACGTGGCGGCAGTGCACCCGGCACGGCGGCCTGCTCGCGGCGGCGCTGACGGGGACGACGGCGGCGGTCGCGGTCGACCTCGCGATGCCGCTCGTCGTCCGAGCGGCCGTCGACGGCGCGACCGGCGTCGACCCCGGGGTCGCGCTGGGCGCCGTCGTCGCCGCCCTGGTGGTGCTCGCGGTGCTGCGTTACCTCGGCCAGTTCGTCCGCCGGGTCACGGCGGGCCGCCTCGCCCTCACGGTCCAGCACGATCTGCGGACGGATCTGCTCGGCTCGGTGCTCGCCGTCGGCGGGCGGACGGCCGACGGTCTCAGCACGGGACAACTCGTCTCCCGCTCGATCACCGATCTCCAACTCATCCAGGGGATTCTGGCGATGGCACCGCTCGCGCTCGGCGCAGCGGTGCAGGTCGTGCTCTCGCTCGTCGTCATGGCGTGGCTGTCGCCGCCGCTGACGCTCGTCGCCCTGCTCATCGTGCCGGCGGTCGCCGTCACGGTGGTGCGCACGCGCAACCGGATGCTCGCCGCGACGTGGACAGCCCAGCAGGCCGGCTCGGACCTCACCCAGCACGTCGAGGAGACGATCTCCGGCGTCCGCGTCGTCAAGGGATTCGGCCAGGAGGGCCGGATGGTCGACGAGCTCGCCGACCACGGCCGACGGCTCTACGCCCGCCGGCTGCGGGTCGCGGCGATCAACGGTCCGTTCACGGCGACGATGAGCGCCATCCCGCAGCTCGGGCTGGTGGGGGTCATCGGCGTCGGCGGCGTCCTCGCGCTCGACGGCCGGATCACGGCCGGCACCCTGCTCGCGTTCGCGACGTACGTCCTCGCCATGACGTCCCTCGCCCGTCATCTCACCATGACGATCGTCACCGCCCAGCTCGCCCGAGCCTCCGCCGAACGGGTCTACGAGATCGTCGACCTGCCCGCGGACCCTCGTCCGCACACCGCGGGGCGCGTCCCCGAGGGACCGATCGGCCTGCGGCTGCGCGACGTCGCGCTCTCGTTCCCCGACGCCGATGTGCTGCGCGGCGTCACCCTCGACGTCGCGCCCGGCGAGACGGTCGCCGTCGTCGGCCCACCCGGCAGCGGCAAATCACTCCTGGCGAGTCTCGCCGTCGGTCTCTACGCTCCCGACGCGGGCGCCATCGCCCTGACCACCGCCGACGGCCGCGAGACGGACACCACCGGACTCGGGCGCGACGAGCTGCGCGGCGCGGTCGGCGCGGTGTTCGACGAGCCCTTCCTCTTCTCCGACACGGTCGCGGCCAACATCGCGCTCGGACGTCCGGGCGCGAGCCGGGACGACATCGTCGACGCCGCTCGTCGCGCCGCCGCCGACGGCTTCATCCGCGATCTCGACGACGGCTACGAGACACGGGTCGGCGAGCGCGGCCTGACGCTCTCGGGCGGCCAGCGTCAACGCATCGCCCTCGCCCGCGCCCTCCTGTCCGATGCGCGCGTCCTCGTCCTCGACGACGCGACGTCCGCCGTCGACGCGGAGACCGAGGCCGCCGTCCACCGCTCGCTCACCGCCGACGGCCGCACCCTGCTCGTCCTCGCGCATCGGGCGTCGACGCTCGCGCACGCCGATCGTGTCGCGGTACTGGCCGAAGGCCGCATCGCGGCCGTGGGGACACCTGCCGAGCTGGCCGTCTCCTCGCCGGAGTTCCGCGCTCTCACCACGGACCGTGACGACACCGCGAGCACCATGACCGACGCCGCCCTCTGGCCCGCGGACCCGCCGCTCCGGCCCGTCGACGACGATCTGCTGCCGGAGCTGCGGCGACACGTCGACGCACTGCCGCCGGCCGTCGCGACGCCGACGATCGACGACGCCGAGGCCCGCCGCGGAACCGGCGGATTCTCGCTGCGTCAGGTGCTCCGGCCCGTCCGGGCTCTGCTCCTGCTCACGATCGCGCTCATCGGAATCGACGCCGTCGTCTCACTCGGCTATCCGTCACTGCTGCGCGTCACCGCCGACGCCGCGGCGGACGACCGCTCGGGCCCCGTCCTCGCGGCTGCGCTCGTCGGCGTGGTGCTGGTCGCGATCGGGCTCGTCGCGAGCAGCGTCCAGACGATCACCGCCGCCCGCGCGGGCGAGGGCGTGCTCTACGGCCTCCGCGTTCGCAGCTACGCCCATCTGCAACGACTCGGCCTCGACTTCTTCGAGCGCGAACTCACCGGCCGGATCCTGACGCGGATGACGACGGACGTCGACGCCCTCTCGACCTTCCTGCAGACGGGACTCGCCGGGGCCGTCGTCGCGACGCTCACGGTCGGCGGCGTCGCGGTCGCGCTCGTCGCGACCGACCCCTCGCTCTCCCTCATCCTGCTCGCCGTGCTCCCGGTACTCGTGGTCGCGACCATCTGGTTCGCCCGGGTGTCCGGACGCGCGTACACCCGATCCCGAGAGGTCGTCAGCGCGGTCAACGCGGACTTCACGGAGGCGCTCACCGGACTGCGCACGGTCCAGGCCTACCGGGCCGAGCCGGCGCGCAACGCCGTGCTCGCCGCGCGTTCGGCCGAGTACGTCGCCGAGCGGATGCGTGCGCAGCGCGCGATCTCGCTCTACTTCCCGTTCATCACGTTCGCCGCCGACCTCGCGACGGCCGCCGTGGTCGGCATCGGTGCGGCACACCTCGCCGCGGGGTCGCTGTCGGCGGGCGCGCTCGTCGCCTTCGTGCTCTACCTCGGCATGCTCTTCGGCCCCGTCCAGCAGCTCACCCAGGTCTTCGACGGCTATCAGCAGGCGGCCGTCGGTCTGCGTCGCATCGGCGAGCTGCTGCGGACGGAGTCCTCACTTCGCGACGACCCCGACGCCCCGGCACGTCCCCGGCCTCGTGTCGCCGCCGACGGCCACCGGACTCCGGGCCTCGAACCCGCGCCACAGACGGGTGAGGTGCGGCTCGCCGGCGTCGGCTTCCGATACACGGGCGCACGTCAGGAGGCGCTGCACGGCGTCGACCTGCGTATTCCGGCCGGCGGATCGCTCGCCCTCGTCGGGCCCACCGGCGCGGGCAAGTCGACGATCGTCAAACTCATCGCCAGGTTCTACGATCCGACCTCCGGCGCCGTCCTACTCGACGGCGTAGACGCCCGCGGGTATCGGACGCCGGACCTGCGCGCCCGCATCGGCATCGTGCCCCAGGAGCCCCACCTGTTCACCGGCACCGTCGCCGACAACATCGCGTTCGGACGCCCCGACGCCACCCGCACCGAGATCACCGCCGCCGCGGCGGCCGTCGGCGCCACCGATGTCATCGCGCGTCTGCCCGGCGGCATGCTGCACCCCATCGGCGAACGCGGCCGCGGGCTCTCGGCCGGACAGAGTCAGCTCATCGCGCTCGCCCGCGCCGAATTGGCCGACCCCGACGTCCTGCTGCTCGACGAGGCGACGGCGACACTCGACGAGGCGACCGAGAGTCGCGTCCTGGCCGCCGGCGCCCGGCTCGCGCGGACCCGCACGGCCGTCATCGTCGCGCACCGGTTGGCGACGGCGGCCCGCGCCGACCGGATCGCGGTCGTCGCGGGCGGCGGCATCGTCGAGTACGGCTCGCACGCCGATCTCGCGCGCGCGGGCGGCCTCTACCAACGGCTGTGGGACGCGGGCGAATCGCGCACGTCCGTCGAGCCGGATGCCGTGGTGGCCGAGCTCCGACCGATTCGCATCGCGGACACCGGGCGACGGCCGGGCGATCGCACGACCCGCGGCGCCTCGGCCGGAGGCCGCCGGTGAACACGGCACGTCAGAGGTCGTGCGGTTCGCCGGAAACCGGTCCGGCAGATGCGTAGCATCACATGTGGCGCCGACCGGCCCGATCCCGTCGGTCAGGGTCGGGATGACACGATCCGGACGGAGTCCGGAACGTGACTCCGGTGGCGTCCATGCTCCGAAACGGACACGAATAGACATCCAGACGTGGGCCCGTGGTCGATGTCGAGACAAGTGAGGCGAGATCCTGCGGTGAGTAGCACTTCTACTTCAGAATACGGACAGTCGGAGTTCGGGCAGAACGAGTGGCTCGTCGAGGAGATGTACGAGCGCTTCAAGGCAGATCCGGCGTCGGTCGACCCCAGCTGGCGAGAGTTCCTCGCGAACTACTCGCCGAACTCGGACGGCGCCGCGACGAACACCGCGCCGTCGACGGCGAACCGAGCCGCGGCTGCGGCGACGCCCCCGCCCGCATCCCCGAAGCCGGCCGCCGCGTCGGCACCCGCCGAGCCCGCCGCCGCGGCAGCCCCCGCGCCGGCCAAGCCCTCTGCTCCGGCCAAGCCCCCTGCTCCGGCGAAGGCGGCCCCGGCCAAGGCGGCGGCACCCGCCAAGCCGGCCCCCGCCGCATCCCAGGCCGCTCCGGCGGCCCGCCCGACGCCCGTCGCGGCCCCCGCGACGTCCAACAACGCCGGCGGCCGCGCCAACGTCGCGCCGGCACCCGCCGTCAAGCCCGCGGCGACCACAGAGGGCGGCGCCCGGGTGCTGCGCGGCGCGTCGGCGGCGGTCGTGCGCAACATGACGGCCTCGCTCGACATCCCGACGGCCACGAGCGTCCGCGCGGTCCCGGCGAAGCTCATGATCGACAACCGCGTCGTCATCAACAACCACCTGACCCGCACCCGCGGCGGCAAGATCAGCTTCACGCACATCCTCGGCTACGCGATCGTCCAGGCGGTCAAGGCGTTCCCGGCGATGAACCGGCACTTCGACGTCATCGACGGCAAGCCGAACGTCGTCACGCCGGAGCACACGAACCTCGGCCTCGCCATCGACCTGCCCGGCCGGGACGGCAGCCGTTCCCTCGTCGTCGCCGCCATCAAGGGCACCGAGACGATGTCGTTCGGCGAGTTCCACGCCGCCTACGAGGACATCGTGCGGCGCGCCCGCCAGGGCAAGCTGACGGCCGAGGACTTCGCCGGCGTCACGATCTCGCTGACCAACCCCGGCACCATCGGCACGGTCCATTCGGTGCCGCGCTTGATGAAGGGCCAGGGCGCCATCGTCGGCGCGGGCGCCATGGAGTACCCGGCCGAGTTCCAGGGCGCGAGCGAGCGCACGATCGCCGAGATGGGCGTCGGCAAGCTGCAGACGCTGACCTCGACGTACGACCACCGCATCATCCAGGGCGCCGAGTCCGGCGACTTCCTGCGGACGATCCACACGCTGCTGCTCTCCGACGATTTCTGGGACGAGCTCTTCGCGTCGTTCGCGATCCCCTACGAGCCGATCCGGTGGCGGCGCGACATCTCGGGCGGCACGGTCGACAAGTCGACCCGCGTCCTCGAGCTCATCGCCGCCTACCGCGCTCGCGGCCACCTCATGTCGGACATCGACCCGCTGCGTCTCAACTCGCGCCGCGGCACGCATCCCGACCTCGACGTCCTCACCTACGACCTCACGCTGTGGGACCTCGACCGCGAGTTCAAGGTCGGCGGCTTCCACGGCGAGGAGCGGATGAAGCTCCGCGACGTCCTGTCGGTGTTGCGCGACTCGTACTGCCGGCACGTCGGCGTCGACTACACCCACATCGTCGACCCCGAGCAGCTGGCGTGGATCCGCGAGCGCGTCGAGGTCAAGCACGTCAAGCCGTCGGTCGGCGAGCAGAAGTACATCCTCAGCAAGCTCAACGCGGCCGAGGCGTTCGAGACCTTCCTCCAGACGAAGTACGTCGGCCAGAAGCGCTTCTCGCTGGAGGGCGCCGAGTCGGTGATCCCGATGATGGACTCCGTCATCGACCGTGCCGCCGAGTACCACCTCGACGAGGTCGTCATCGGCATGCCGCACCGCGGCCGGCTCAACGTGCTCGCCAACATCGTCGGCAAGCCGTACTCGCAGATCTTCACCGAGTTCGAGGGCAACCTCAACCCGTCGGAGGCGCACGGCTCCGGTGACGTCAAGTACCACCTCGGCGCCGAGGGCAAGTACTACCAGATGTTCGGCGACAACGAGATCAAGGTCTCGCTGACGGCCAACCCGTCGCATCTGGAGGCCGTCGACCCCGTCCTGGAAGGGCTCGTCCGCGCCAAGCAGGACCTGCTGGACCGCGATTTCACCGTGCTGCCGCTCATGCTCCACGGCGACGCGGCGTTCGCCGGCCAGGGCGTCGTCGCCGAGACCCTCAACCTCGCGGGTCTGCGCGGCTACCGCACGGGCGGCACCGTCCACATCGTCGTCAACAACCAGATCGGCTTCACGACGGCGCCCGAGTCGTCGCGGACGTCGCAGTACTGCACAGACGTCGCGAAGATGATCGGCGCCCCGATCCTGCACGTCAACGGCGACGACCCCGAGGCGTGCGTGTGGGTCGCCCAGCTCGCCGTCGACTACCGCGAGCGGTTCCACAACGACGTCGTCATCGACCTCGTCTGCTACCGCCGGCGCGGCCACAACGAGGGCGACGATCCGTCGATGACGCAGCCCGCGATGTACGACATCATCGACACCAAGCGGGGCGTCCGGAAGTCGTACACCGAAGCCCTCATCGGCCGCGGCGACATCTCGACCAAGGAGGCCGAGGACGCGCTGCGCGACTACCAGGGCCAGCTGGAGCGGGTGTTCAACGAGATCCGCGATCTGGAGAAGTACCAGGCCGCACCGAGCCCGTCGGTGGAGGGCGACCAGCAGCTGCCGGTCAAGCTCCACACGGCCATCTCGCGCGAGCTCGTCGAGCTCATCGGCGACGCCTTCGTCAACGTCCCCGAGGGCTTCGCCGTCCACTCGCGGGTCGCGCCCGTCATCAAGCGCCGGCAGGAGATGTCTCGCAAGGGCGACATCGACTGGGCCTTCGGTGAGCTGCTCGCCTTCGGCTCCCTCGTCTACGAGGGCCGCATGGTGCGACTGTCCGGTCAGGACAGCCGGCGCGGCACCTTCACGCAGCGTCAGTCGGTGCTCATCGACCGCCGCACCGGTGCCGAGTACACCCCGCTGCAGAACCTCCGCGCCCAGGACGACGACGGCCGCGGCGTCTATCTCGTCCACGATTCGGCGCTCTCGGAGTACGCCGTGCTCGGCTTCGAGTACGGCTACTCGGTGGGCAACCCCGAGGCGCTCGTGCTCTGGGAGGCGCAGTTCGGCGACTTCGTCAACGGTGCGCAGTCGATCATCGACGAGTTCATCAGCTCGGGCGAGGCGAAGTGGGGCCAGACGTCCGGCGTCGTCCTGCTGCTGCCGCACGGCCATGAGGGCCAGGGCCCGGACCACACGTCCGGCCGCATCGAGCGCTTCCTCCAGCTGTGCGCCGAGGGCTCGATGACCGTCGCCCTGCCGTCGACGCCGGCGAGCTACTTCCACCTGTTGCGCCGGCACGCCCTCGACGGCATCGAGCGTCCGCTCATCGTCTTCACCCCGAAGTCGATGCTGCGCAACAAGGCCGCCGTCAGCCCCGTCGAGGACATCGTCCACGGCAAGTTCCACTCGGTGCTCGACGACCCGGCCATGCTCGCCGGCGGCGACCGCTCGAAGGTCACCCGGGTCCTGCTCGTCTCCGGCAAGCTCTACTACGAGCTGGCCGCGCGCAAGACGAAGGACGGCCGCGACGACGTCGCCATCCTGCGCATGGAGCAGCTCTACCCGATCCCCCATCGCCGGCTGCGGGCGATGCTCGAGCAGTACCCGAACGCGACGGACTTCCGGTGGGTGCAGGAGGAGCCGGCGAACCAGGGTGCGTGGCCGCAGTTCGGCCTCGCGCTGCCGGAGTACCTGCCCGACCTGCTCACCGGTATCAAGCGCGTCTCCCGACGCCCGATGTCGGCCCCGTCCTCGGGCTCGAGCAAGGTCCACGCCGTCGAGCAGGCGAAGATCGTCGACGACGCCTTCTCCTGATCCGATCGCAGCCTGACCCGGTCGCAGCTTGACCCGATCACTCCGCCGGCCGGCCCCGCTTTCGACGCGGTGGCCGGCCGGCGGCGTCTCTACCCGTCGCCGATCGCCATTCCCACGACGCCGATGAGCGCCCCCGCCGTGAGGTCGAGCAGCCCCTCCCGATCGACGTCCGTGCCGCCCTGCAGCCAGCGGATCGTCACCTCTTCGACGAAGGCGATCCACCCGGTCACCGCGAGCTCCAGCTGCCGCGTCGGCTCGATCCCCAACATGGGCGCCAGCGCCAGCGGCCGCGCCGCCATCCGCCCGCGAACGTCGTCGACGAGCTCGCGCATCGCCGGATCGGTGCTGGCCGTACCGCGCAGCAGCGAGACGTAGACGGACGGCTCCTGCTCGATGAAGTCGACGTACGCCGCGAGCGAGGCCCGCAGCATGGCGAACGGATCGTCGGCGAGCGCCGGGTCGGGTGCGGTGGCCTCCAGCAGCCGCTCGCCCTGATCCCGCAGCAGCTCGAGCTGGTAGTCGGGAAACGACCCGAAGTAGTGGAACAGCAACGCCTTCGACGCGCCGGCGCGCGACGTCACGGCGTCGACGGTCACCTGTTCGAGGCCGCGCTCGGCGAGCAGGTCGCGTCCGGCCTCCAGCAGCTGACGGCGCCGCTCCTCTTTACTCAAGCGGCGGCGGGGTGCGATGGCGGTCATGCCGGCGATTCTACTGACTCGCGGTCAATTAGTTGTTGACTATCGGTCAACAGGGCCCTACATTGATATCTATGACAGCAGTAACAGACACCTCCGGCGCCGCGGACGCTCCTGTCCGGGTCGGCGTCGCGATCATCGGCGCCGGGTTCTCCGGCCTCGGCGCGGCCATCAAGCTGACGCAGCACGGTTTCGAGGACGTCCTCCTGCTCGACCGGGGGACGACGTTCGGCGGCACCTGGCGCGACAACACCTACCCCGGCGCCGCCTGCGACGTCCCCAGCCACCTGTACTCGTACTCCTTCGAGCCGAATCCCGGCTGGAGCCGCTCTTACGGTCGCGGGCCGGAGATCCACGCGTACATCGAACGCGTGGCGGCCAAGTACGACATCGCCTCCCGAACCCGCTTCTCCACCGAGGTCACCGAGGCGCACTGGGACGACGCCGAGCAGGCGTGGCGGCTGGCGACGAGCACCGGGCCCGTCGTCGCCTCATTCCTCGTCGGCGCCGTCGGCCCGCTGTGCGAGCCGAAGCTCCCGGAGATCGACGGCATCGAGGACTTCGGCGGCGAGGTGTTCCATTCGGCCCGCTGGAATCACGACTACGACCTCACCGGCAAGCGCGTCGCGGTCATCGGCACCGGCGCGTCGGCCGTCCAGATCATCCCCGAGCTCGCCGGCACGGTCGGCCGGCTGGACGTCTATCAGCGGACGGCCCCGTGGGTGCTGCCGCGCACCGACCGGCCTTATCTCGACGCCGAACGCACGTTGTTCCGGCGCACGCCGATCGTGCAGAAGACCTCGCGCACCGCGATCTACGCGGGCCACGAACTCGTCTCGTTCGGCCTCACGTACCGGCCGAACATCCTCAAGCCGCTCGAGTGGCTCGGCCGCGCCAACATCGCCCGCGCGATCTCCGACCCGGAGCTGCGCGCCAAGGTCACCCCGCGCTGGAAGGTCGGCTGCAAGCGGATGCTGCTGTCCAACACGTACTACCCGGCGCTGGCGCGGGAGAACGTCGACGTCGTCACCGATCCCATCGCGAAGATCACCCCGACGGCCGTCGTCACGAAGGACGGCACCGTCCGCGAGATCGACGCGCTCGTCGTCGCCACCGGCTTCCACGTCACCGACTCGCCCGCCTTCGCCACCATCCACGGCGCCGACGGCCGCAGCCTCGCCGACGTCTGGGCGGAGGGCGGCATGACGGCCTACAAGGGCTCGGCGGTCCACGGCTTCCCCAACCTGTTCCTCATGGTCGGCCCGTCGACCGGCCTCGGCCACACGTCGATGATCTTCATGATCGAATCGCAGCTGAACTACCTGATCGGCCAGCTGTCGACGATGCGCGAGCGCGGGCTCGCGGCCGTCGACGTCCGGGCCGGCGTGCAGCGCGACTACAACGAGGGGCTGCAGAAGACGCTGGCCGACTCGGTGTGGGAGACCGGCGGCTGTTCCAGCTGGTACAAGGACCGCTTCGGCAACATCACGACGCTGTGGCCGGGCTTCACCTTCGTCTTCCGCCGCGCCACCCGCACCTTCGACCTGCCGGCCTACGACGCCGTTCCCGCCCACACCCGCGTGCCCGTCCGGGCCGCATCCTGACGACGAAGAAAGCGAAAATCATGACGAAGATCCAGGGAAAAGTCGCCGTCGTCACGGGCGCGGGGTCCGGAATCGGCCGCGAGCTGGCACTTCAGCTGGCGGCCAAGGGAGCGCGGGTCGCCGTCTCGGACGTCGACCTCGCCGGGCTCGAACAGACCCGCGCGCTGCTCGCGACGCAGGCCGGCCTCACCGCCGGCGAGACGGACGACACCGCCGTGCACGTCCAGCGCCTCGACGTCGCCGAGCGCGAGGCGGTGCTCGAATACGCCGAGACGGTGAAGAACCACTTCGGCGCCGTGCACATCATCGTCAACAACGCGGGCATCGCGTTCAACGGCCCGGTCGAGCAGACCGAGTTCAAGGACGTCGAGCGCATCATGGACGTCGACTTCTGGGGCGTCGTCAACGGCACCAAGGCGTTCCTGCCCCACCTCATCGAGTCGGGCGACGGCCACGTCGTCAACGTCTCGTCGCTCTTCGGCCTCCTCTCGATGCCCGGGCAGGCCGCATACAACGCCGCGAAGTTCGCCGTCCGCGGCTTCACCGAGGCTCTGCAGCAGGAGATGATCGCCGACCGACGCCCCGTCCGCGTGACGTGCGTGCACCCCGGCGGCGTCAAGACCGCCATCGCGCGCAACGCGACGGCCGCCGAAGGCATGAGCGCGAAGGACGCCGCCGCCTTCTTCGACAAGCACCTCGCACGGACGACCGCCGAACAGGCCGCGGCGACGATCATCCGCGGCGTCGAACGCGACCGCAGCCGCGTGCTCATCGGTGCCGACGCCAAGCTGCTCGACGCCCTCGTCCGGCTGTTCCCGGCGCTCTATCGCCAGGTCAACGCCCGGATCGCCGGACGCTTCACGAAGTTCTGACGTTCTCCTCGACCCAGCTGCGGGCCGCCTCCCGCACGTCGGAACCCGCTTCGACGGCCCTCGCCAACTCGGCGAGGGCCGTCCGCGTCAGCACGGACGAGACGGCGCTGAGCCGCTGGAACAGCGCCTTGTCCAGCCGCGCGGTGCGCACGACGGGCAGCAGCGCACGGACCGGCGTCGCCTCCGGGGCGCCCGGATCGGCGCCGACGGTGCCCTCCACCCCGACCGTGACCCCGGGCGGCAGGGCCCGGAACAGCTCGGCGTACACCTCGTCCTCGGTCGTCGCGGGCGAGGCCGGTTCGAGCCGCGCCAGCAGCGGGCCGCTATAGGTCGCCAGGACGTCGGTCTCGCCGCGCAGCAACCTGTCGAGCTGCTCCCCGTCCTCGGCGGGAGCGTCGGCCAGCCGCGCGCCGGGGATCGCCGCGGCATAGACGGCCGCGGCCGCCCGGCGCACCGGATCACCGGCGTACCCCACGACGACCGCGTCCGGGCGCGCGCCGGAGTCCGTCGCGCACCCCGCGACCGGTGCCGCCGCGATCACGACGGCGACCACCAACGACAGTCTCCTGGGCATCTCGGCCACCGTAGCCCAGCAGCGGTCGCCCGTGCTTCGGCGGTCGCCGCTGCGCCGGGAGGTCTACCATGACCTGCGGTCGGCTCGGCGACGCGTCCGGCCACCACGGGCGCAGGCACGACGCGAACGGGCCCGGATCGTGAAGTCCGACGAGGAGGTGGGCCATGCGGCCGCTGTCCGCGCGCCGAAACACCGGCGGTGGAACTCCGGGACGCCCGCGGCCCGTGGTGCCGCCGGTCCCCGTCGCCCGCGCCGTCGTCGACATCGGGATCTACGTGGACGGCAGACGCCTGCCCGGCCGCTTCGACCACACCCAGGCCCTACAGGAGGTTCGCGCCCGAGGCGAGGGATTCGTCTGGATCGGGCTCCACGCCCCCGACGAGCGACAGATGTCGTCGCTGGCCGTCACCTACGGCCTGCATCCGCTCATGGTCGAGGACGCCGTGCACGCCCACCAGCGGCCGAAGCTGGAGCGCTACGACGACACCTTGTTCCTCGTCCTCAAGACGGTCACCTACGTCGAGCACGAGACGATCGAGGCCGCCAGCGAGGTCGTCGACAGCGGCGAGATCATGATCATCGTCGGCGAGAACTTCGTCATCGCGGTCCGCCACGGCGAGCACACGGAGCTGACGGGCGTCCGCCGCACGCTCGAAGCGAGCCCGGATCTGCTCGCCCTCGGCCCGTGCGCCGTCATGCACGCGATCGCCGACCACGTCGTCGACACCTACCTCGAGGTCGCCGACGCGATCGAGGACGACGTCGACGCCGTCGAATCGACGGTCTTCGCGCCCAAGCGCAAGATCGAGGTCGATCCGATCTACCTGCTCAAGCGCGAGGTCGTCGAGCTGCGGAGGGCCATCGACCCGCTGGCCAAGCCGCTCGAGCGCGTCACGAGCCAGCACAGCGACATCGTGCCGAAGGAGATCCGGCGCTACTTCCGCGACGTGCTCGACCACCACACCGTCGTCGCCGAACGCGTCGGCACCTACGACGACGTGCTGTCCTCCCTGCTGGCGGCCGCCCTCGCCAAGGTCGGCCTGCAGCAGAACACCGACATGCGCAAGATCACCGCGTGGGTGGCGATGGCGTCGTTCCCGACGATGCTGGCCGGCATCTACGGCATGAACTTCGAGCACATGCCCGAGCTGGGGACGGAGTACGGCTACTACGTCGTGCTCAGCGCCATGGTGGTCGTCGTGATCCTGCTGTTCCGCAACTTCCGCCGCAACCACTGGTTGTAGGACCGCCGCGTCTTGTAGGACCGTCGCGTCACAGCGTCGCCGGCCGCCGCTCCGGATCGGCCGGGTCGACGCCGGCCTCCCGCCAGGCCTGCCGCAGTGCGTCGGCGCCGCGCAGCCGAACCCACGCGGCCTCGTTCTCCGTGATCGGATCGGCCCGCAGCAGCCGCACCGGCTCCACATGCCGAGCCGATTCCGCAGGCTCCGTCCGGCCGCCGGGCCGGACGTCACCGAGCGGCGAGTCGCCCAGCGGCACGTCACCGAGCTCGTCGCCGGTGAGCAGAACGGCGTCGAACGGCGCACCGTCCCACAACGGCTCGCCGACGCGCAGCACGGCGTCCGCCGCGAGCACCAGGCCGTCCACGGCCGGAGCCGCCGCCATCGCCGCGAGCCGCCGATGCAGCCCCGGATACGGGCGGGTCGCCTGCAGCCGCATGACGAGCTCGGCCCGCGGCCCCGTCTCGGACACGATCGACACCCCCCGCGTCGCCGCCGCGTCCTGCATCGGATGCCGTGAGCACCCCACCGTGACGTAGACGACATCGCCGGTCGCCGCATAGCGGTGCACGTCGATCTGCTCGACGCCCAGAAACGTCACCGACGCCTTCTGCCCTGCTCCCAGCGTCGCGTCGAGGTGAGCGCGCACCCGCCCGAGAACGGCCTCCCCCGTCAAGCCCTGACCCATGCCGGTCAGGCTAGATGAACGGGTCCGCGGCGCAACGCCGACCCGAGCGGGCCGCTGATCCGTTCGTCTAGGCTTGCCCCGTGGTCACAGTCTTGGCGGTCGCCGACGAGACCGTCGCCGCTCTGCCGGGCGGCGGCGCCGCCGAGATGCGTCCGGACCTGCTGCTGTCGGCGGGCGATCTGCCGTTCGACTACCTCGAATCCCTCGTCGACGCCTGCGACGTCCCCCTGGTCTTCGTACCGGGCAATCACGATCGCGATCTCACCCGCTATCGGCGCACTCGTTCCGGCTGGACGTACGCCGGCCTGCCCTGCGAGAACCCCGGCCCCGGCGGCGGCGTCAACGCCGACGGCCGCGTCGTCACCGTCGCCGGCCTGACGATCGCCGGTCTCGGCGGGTCGATCCGGCACAACGCCGGCCCCAACCAATACACCGATCGCCAGTTCGCCGGCCGGGCGCGCCGCGTCCGATGGCACGGCCGGCGCGCCCGCGTCGACCTCCTGCTCACCCACAGCCCCGCCCGCGGTCTGGGCGACGCCGAGGACCCCTGCCATCGCGGCTTCACCGCCCTCGCCCCGCTCGTCCGGAAGCTGCGGCCGCAGGCGCTCGTCCACGGCCACATCCACCCGCACGGGCAGGTCCCGTCCGACCGCACGATCCCGCTGCCGGTGGGTCGGGACGCGGCTGCCCTCGGCGCGACCGTGTCGATCAACACCGTCGGGTACTGCCTGTTCGACATCGAACCGGGCGGCACGGGAATCACCATCACGAGGCGCCGTCATGGCGGGTGACACCGGCTTCCCCGACGCCGACGCGCAGTCGGACTTCACCCGGCAGCGGCGCCGCGCCGAGCTCGCCAGGCTGCGGAACTGGATCGCCCGCAACCCGGCGGACGTCAACGACGTGCTGCCGTTCGACGAGGTCGTCGCCGCTCTCGGCCGCACCGGCGAGACCTCCCTCGGGCTGCAGACGGTTCCGGTCTCGTCGATCGTCGGCAGCGTCGACCGCACCCGCGAGTTCGACCGCAAGTTCCGCCCGACGACGACGCGCACCCGCGCACGCTGGCAGCGGCTCGCGGCGGCGCAGCGGCGCGGCGAGTCGATGCCGCCCGTCGAGCTCTACCGGATCGGCGACATGCATTTCGTCGTCGACGGCCACCACCGCGTGTCGATCGCGATGGCCCACCACTTCCCGACGATCGACGCCTACGTCACGGAGGTGCACACCCGGCTGAGCCCGACGGGGATCACCGCGCGCAGCGACCTCGTCCTCAAGGATCATCGCCGGCTGTTCCTCAGCCGCGTGCCGCTCGACCACGCGCAGCGCGCCGCGATCGAGCTGACCGACCCGTGGGCCTACGCCCGGCTGGCCGAGGCCGTCGAAGCCTGGGGGTTCCGGCTCATCCAGGACTGCGGCGAGTTCCTCGGCCGGCCCACCGTCGCGCGCCGCTGGTTCGGCGAGGAGTTCCTGCCCGTCGTCCGCATGGCGCGCCGCGCCGACATCCTGCCCGACGCGACCGACGCCGAGCTGTACATGTGGTTGTCGGGCGAGCGCTTCCGGCTCATCCGCAGTCACACCTGGGACGACGAGGTGCTCACCGAGCTGCGCGACATCGCCGCCCGCAAGAAGTAGCGCTCAGCCCGGCGGCCGCTGCTGCAGCGTCGTGAGCAGTTCGCGCCCGCGTTCGGCGTTCCGCGGCTCGCAGAGCACGTCGTAGCGACGCGCCACGAGCTGCATGGTCGAGGCGAAGTCCCGACGCCCCCGGCTGGCGGCGTACGGAACGGCCGCCGTCACCACGCCGAACGCGATGCCGGCCGTCACGCCGACGAAGAGGAACGCCCAGATCTCGCCGACGACGAGCCCGCCGATGAGGGCGAAGAACGAACCGAGCCAGGCGCCCGAGATGACACCGCCGCCGATCACCTTCGCCCAGGTCAGACGGCCGAGCACCCGCTCGACCTGCATGAGGTCGACGCCGACGATCGTCACGTCCTCCACCGGGAACTGGCCGTCCGACAAGAAGTCGACGGCGCGCTGCGCCTCGGCATACGTCTCATAGGAGCCGATCGGCCACCCCCGCGGCGGTGTCGGCATCTCCTGCCGTCGTCCTCCACCGAACTGGTTGCTCACGTCCGAAGCCCTCCCGAGAAATCGCGACCTTCGAGCCCCTGGTCCCATCGCGGACGATCCGCAATACGCTTCATCGTATGGCCCCCGAAAACAAGGTGTTCGTGGCGCGCCTCGCCGGACTGCCCGTCCTCGGTCCGGACGGCGAGTCGATCGGCCGCGTCCGGGACGCCGTGGTCGCGATCCGCGCGACGAGAACGCCTCCCCGGGTCCTCGGTCTCGCCGTCGAACTGTCCACGCGCAGACGGATCTTCGTGCCCATGCTGCGGGTGACGGCCGTCGATCCGCACGCCGTGACCCTCAACACGGGCAGTGTCTCGCTGCGCCCGCTGCATCTGCGCGCCGGCGAGGCGTTCGCCCTCGCTCAGCTGGTCGGCACAAGGGTCCGGGTCCGCGACCCGGAGCTGCCGGCGCTCGCCGGGCAGACCGTCGCCGTGGTCGACGTCCGGATCGAGCAGGGCCGCACCCGGGACTGGACGATCGGAACGGTGGCCGTCCGCGCCGCCCGCGTCGGCCTGCGCCGCGGCGACATCGTGCTCGTCGAGTGGAGTCTCGTCGACGGCCTGGCCGCCGGCCAGATCGCCGGCGCCGCGACGACCGTCGCATCGCTGCTCGACCAGCTCGAGGGCCTGCGCCCCGCCGACGTCGCACACACCCTCCACGACCTGCCCGCCCGAGGACGCGCCGAACTCGTCGCCGCGCTGTCGGACGAGAAGCTCGCCGACGTCATCCAGGAGCTGCCCGTCGACGAGCAACGTCAACTCATCACGACGCTCGACCGCCGCCGCGCCGGCCACATCCTCGACGCGATGGACGCCGATGACGTCGCCGATCTGCTCGGCGCCCTCGGCGCCGCGCAGGCGGAGAGCCTGCTCGCGACGATGGACCCGCAGGAGTCCGAACCCGTCCGCCGCCTGCTCATCCACTCGCCGGACACCGCGGGCGGCCTGATGACGCCCGAACCGCTCATCGTCGACGCGCGGACGACCGTCGCCGAGGCGCTCGCCCGGGCACGGCACCCCGATCTGACGCCGGCGATCGCGAGCATGGCGTTTGTCGTCCGGCCGCCCACGGCGACGCCGACCGGCACCTACCTCGGCTGCGTGCACCTCCAGGCGCTGCTGCGCGAACCGCCGGCGACGCTCGCCAGCGGCATCATCGACGCGAATCTGCCGACGCTCGCTCCCGACGACCCCCTCGAGGAGGTGACCCGCTACTTCGCCCGCTACAACCTCGTCTGCGGGCCCGTCATCGACACCTCCGGACACCTGCTGGGCGCCGTCACCGTCGACGACGTCCTCGATCACCTGCTCCCCCGCGACTGGCGCGAGATCGAGTTCCACAGTGATGATCGGGAGGACGCCTGAGATGCCCCGAGTCTTCGACGCCCTCTCCCGCATGCAGCGGACCAAGCCGCGCCACGACGATCGGGAGGACGCCTAAATGGCCAAGGAGCGCGGCGGACGGCACCTCGATCAACCGAGTTCGCGGCGGGGCCCGCGCTTCCGGTTCAACGCCGACATCGTCGGTCAGTACGCCGAGAGCGTCGCGCGCTTCCTCGGTACCGGACGATATCTCGCGATGCAGACGATCTTCGTCATCGTCTGGATCGCCCTCAACATCCTCTGGGTGAGTCAGCGATGGGACCCGTACCCCTTCATCCTGCTCAACCTCGCCTTCTCGACGCAGGCGGCCTACGCCGCACCGCTCATCCTGCTCGCCCAGAATCGGCAGGAGAATCGCGACCGCATCGCGCTCGAAGAGGACCGGCAGCGCGCCGAGCAGACGAAGGCCGACACCGAGTTCCTGGCCCGCGAGCTCGCCGCCGTCCGGCTGGCGCTGGGCGAGGTCGCGACCCGCGACTGGCTGCGTCGCGAGCTGGAGGAACTGCGCGACGAGCTCGCGTACGACCAGCGAGAGGACCGTTCGGGACGCAAGTGACGCACGGGGCCGGTGAGGCCGCGACGTCGGCGGCGGCACCATGTGCCTATAGACATGGCCGAAGATATCTGTACCCTGGGTCACGTTAATCGGTCGTCTGTGGGGAGGACGCGCGGGATGAGACTTGGCGGGCGAGGACTCATCGGAATCATCGGGGCCGCGCTCGTCGGAACGACGGTCCTCTCGTCCGTCAGCGCAAGCGCCTCACCCGACTCCCTCGAAGCACCG
The DNA here is from genome assembly GCA_044222225.1 of Mycobacteriaceae bacterium. Taxonomy (GTDB): domain Bacteria; phylum Actinomycetota; class Actinomycetes; order Mycobacteriales; family Mycobacteriaceae; genus JBGANR01. The sequence goes on along the minus strand of JBGANR010000020.1, from coordinate 22,824 downwards.
GTCGCCGCCGCCGTCGCCGTTCCCTCAGCCGCCGACGCCGTCGTCGTCACCCCTCCGGCGGCGCGACGTGCACCGGTCCTCCGGCCGCCCGCCCCGCGCCCGAGCCGCCCCGCACCCGTCCCCGTCGAACGGCGGCGCGCCGTCGGCATTCCGGACGGCCCGCTCGGCATCCCCGGAATCGTCCTGAACGCGTACAAGCTGGCGGCCGAACGCGCGAAAGGCGAGGGCTGCGTCATCCCCTGGTATCTGCTGGCGGGGATCGGCCGCATCGAGTCCGGCCACGCGTCGAGCGGCAACGTCGACGACTCGGGCACCACGCTCACCCCGATCCGCGGCCCCCGGCTCGACGGCCATCTGCCCGGACACGAGGTCGTCCGCGACACCGACGGCGGACGTTTCGACGACGACAAGGAGTACGACCGCGCCGTCGGCCCGATGCAGTTCATGCCCGGGACCTGGAACCGGTGGGGCGTCGACGCCAACGGCGACGGCAGGACCGATCCGCAGAACGCCTTCGACGCGACCTTCGCCGCCGCGCGCTATCTCTGCGCCGCAGCCCGCGACCTCACCGGGGAGCCCGAGCAGAACCGGGCCGTCTTCACCTACAACCATTCCGCCGACTACGTGCACGACGTGCTGACCTGGGCCGCCGCGTATGCCACCGGCGTCGTCCCGACGCCCGGCGATCGCACGCGCCGTCCGGCCCCGGAGTCGACGCCGTCGTCGTCCTCGTCGAAGCCGTCGAGCACGAAGCCCAAGCAGCCGCCGTCGTCGAGTGCGAAGCCGAAGCCGCCCTGCGTCATCTTCTGCCTGCCGCCGCCCCCGAAGTGGCCGTGACACCGGCGGCCGCGAGGCCACCGGTAGGGTCGAACGAGTGACCGCACCCGACGAAGCCGCGATCCGCGCCGCGATGGCCGGGGTCATCGACCCCGAGATCGGCAAGCCCATCACCGAGATCGGCATGCTCAAGTCGATCACCGCTCACCCCGACGGCAGCGTCGACGTGGCCGTCTACCTGACGACGTCCGGCTGCCCGATGCGCACCCAGATCTCCGATCGTGTGATGAAGGCGGCGGCCGACGTCCCCGGAGTGGGCACGGTCCGGGTCGAACTCGACGTCATGAACGACGAACAGCGCGCCGAGCTGCGCCGCACGCTGCGCGGCGACGCCGCCGAGCCCGTCATCCCCTTCTCTCAGCCCGGTTCCTTGACCAGGGTGTACGCCGTCGCGTCCGGTAAGGGCGGCGTCGGCAAGTCGAGCGTCACGGTCAACCTCGCCGTCGCGCTCGCCGCGAAGGGCCTGTCCGTCGGAGTGCTCGACGCCGACATCTACGGCCATTCCATCCAGCGCATGCTGGGCAACGACGCACCGCCGACGCGCGTCGAGTCGATGATCATGCCGCCCATCGCCTACGGCGTCCGGTTCATCTCCGTCGCACAGTTCACCAAGGGCAACGTCCCGGTCGTGTGGCGCGGGCCGATGCTCGACCGCGCGCTGCGGCAGTTCCTCACCGACGTCTACTGGGGCGATCTCGACGTCCTGCTCCTCGACCTGCCGCCCGGCACCGGCGACATCGCGATCTCGCTGGCCCAGTACCTGCCCAGCTCCGAGATCCTCGTGGTGACGACGCCGCAGCAGGCCGCCGCCGAGGTCGCCGAGCGCGCCGGCGCCATCGCGCTGCAGACGCGCCAGCGCGTGCTCGGCGTCGTCGAGAACATGTCGTGGCTGACGCTGCCCGACGGCACCCGCATGGAGCCCTTCGGCGCGGGCGGCGGCCAGCAGGTCTCCGAGCGTCTCAGCCGGGCCGTCGGCGCCGACGTGCCGCTGCTCGGCTCGGTACCGCTGGAGACCGTCCTACGAGAAGGCGGCGACTCCGGAACCCCCGTCGTCATCGGCCATCCCGAATCCGAGTCGGCCATCGCCCTGCGAGCGATCGCCGACCGCCTGGCCGTCCGCCGCCGCGGCCTCGCGGGCATGAGCCTGGGCATCGACACGACGCGCCGCGGCTGACGACAAGGGCGAGCGATCGCGGCTACGTCGCGTCCGGGTCGAACCGCACCGCGACCGCCCGCCGCGCCGGCGGCGGGATGTTCGGCGCCGCCGCGCCGCCGACGAGCTTGTGCGGATCCAGAGCGTCCTTGACATCACCGACGACCGAGGTCGCGCTCTTCTCCAGATCGCGGATCTGACGGTCGTCACCGTCGAACACATGTTTGGTGATGATCGCGCGGGGCGTCATCTGCCGCAGCTCGTTGAGCTGGGCGATCGGCTCTCGCAGGTCGTCGAAGTCGCTGCCCATCTCCTTGCGCAGTCCCTCGGTCGCGCCCGTCGCGTAGTCCTTGGCCTGACGGATGGATCGCATCGTCCACGTGACCGCGCCGGGCAGTCGCTCGGGTCCGAGAATGACGAGTCCGGCCACTACGAGGATGGCCATCTCGCCCCAGCCGATGTTCGCGAACACGCGACTCAGGGTACCCGCGCGACGACGACCGGTCGGTCGGCCGTCATTCCGAGCGGGGCGTGATCTTCGTCGTCAGCCGGCGGCCGTCGCGGATGTATTCGACGTCGCTCTCGGCGTCCGCCTTCGACGTGCGCACGGCCACCATGAGCTCCGCGGCGTCGGCGACGTCCCGCGAACCGAACTTCACCACGACGTCGCCCTCGCGCAACCCGGCGCGCTCCCCCGGCGAATCCTTCTTGACGTCGGCGATCGCGGCGCCGCGGACCGTGTCGTTCGTGACGTCTCGGGCCGTCACCCCGATCGTCGGATGAGTGATCCGGCCGTCACGGATGAGCGACTCGGCGACGGACCGCGCCCAGTTGGCCGGCACGGCGAAGTTGAGTCCCTGGGTGCCGCCGGACGTCGTCTTCGCCAGGGTGTTGACGCCGATGATCCGCGCCTCGGCATCCAGCAGCGGACCACCGGAGTTGCCGGGGTTGACGGCCGCGTCGGTCTGCACGGCGTCGAGTACCGCCGGGACGTCGCCCGGATTCTCCGTCGGTCCGATGACGGCCCGGCGAACGGCGCTGACGATGCCGCTGGTGACGGTCGTCGTCAGCCCGCGCGGGGCGCCGATGGCGACCACCCGCTGCCCGACCTTGAGCGCGTCGGAGTCGCCGAACGTCGCGACCTTGAGATTGTCGACGCCGTCGACCTTGACGACGGCGATGTCGGACGTCGGGTCCCGCCCGACGAGCCGCCACGGCCGCTCGGTGCCGTCGACGAAGCGCAGGGTCAGTTTCGCGTCGGGATTCGTCGCGGCGCGCTCGACGACGTGGTTGTTGGTGAGGACGTAGCCGCGCTCGTCGATGACCGAGCCCGAGCCGGTCTCCAGCGACGACGAGGTGGCGACGTAGATCGTGACGACCGACCGCGCGGCCTCGGCGGCGACGCGCTCGACATCGGTGGCCGGCGCTTCGCCAGGCGCGGGGGCCGCCAGAGTCACGTTGTCGGAGTGCAGCGGCTCGACGACCTCGGCCGTCATCCTGCCCATGAGACCGCCGACGAGCGCGACGACGAGCGCCGCAGCACCGAGGATCACGTACGCCTGCCAGGTGATGCGTCGCCCGAAGAACACCTCGCCCGCCGTCAGCTTGGCCGCGGGCGGCGGAACGGCCGTCTCGAGCGCCCGGACGACGGCCGGCGCACCGAGGAGCGCCGGCGCCTCGGGATCGCGCCACGGCGACTCGGGCTCGGCCTCGGCTTCCTCACCGAAGCGAGCGTGCGGGTCACGCGGCAGCGATTCGGCGGTTCCCGGCGGACGTCCGAAGGCTTCGGCGAGGATCGGATCCGGCGGAGCGACGACGGGCTCGAGCCCCCCGCTCCGGCGCCCGGCAGCCGTGTACGACGCCGTCTCGAACGATCCACGGACCCCCGACGGCCGTCCGAAAACAGCGGCCACGGCAGGTGGCACGGCGCGGGGACCGGCGGTGGAGGTCACGTCTTCTACTGCGGTATCAGCACTGGGATCACCGGCGTCCGACACTCCCGTCCCTTCGCTCACCCACCCCGCGTTCCGCGGGAACCGTCATCGAACGTACCGGACGCGTCGAGTCCGGCCCGCGCGCATCGCCCCGATACCGAGCACGTCGGAGTGCGTTCGGGACAGACGTGTGTCAGCGCCCGCGTCGGCGGTTGCGCTGGTCGGCGGGCAGAACGGGGAAGCCCGGTGCGTCGAGGTGCCCACGGGAGGCCTCCTGCGGAATCCGGGACAGCTGCCCCAGCAACGACGCCGGGATCGTGATCTCACCGGACTGGCGCAGCCGCGTACTCGCGGCGCGCTGCGCGTCGACCTCGGCGCGGCACTGCGGACAGCGGATCAGATGCTCGTCCGCGCGCTGAAACGCCGCCATCGGCAGTTCGCCGTCGACGTATGCCGCGACGGCCTCGGTGGAGAGATGCTCCGTCGATCGGAAGGGACGACCGCCGACGCTGCCCGGGGGGCGGTGGTCCGGATTCGGCGAGATCATCGATGAGGGCACCCAAGCCCACCGGCGGCGATCACCGCGCTCATCGATCGTCATCGACTCCACCTCCGCCTGCCTCCGGGACGCCGTCCGACGTGGCGCCACTCGATCTCACGAAAGAGTTAACGACCCACTCCCACGATCAGTTCCCCACAGTAGCGCGGAATTTCATCCTTTCGGCGGTCCCGCGGAGACACCAACGGCCCCAAGGGAATTCGGGGAGCCGGGCTGTTCGGCACCGGCGAGGCGGCGCAGATCCGCGTCAGATCGCGGCTGTCACCGAGCGCATCGAATGGTGTCCTGCGGCCGCCAACTGCTCGCGCAGAGCTGCCCGGCCACGGTGGATTCGACTGCGCACCGTGCCGAGCTTGACGCCCAGGGTGGTCGCGATCTCGTCGTACGAGAGACCCTCGATGTCACAGAGCACGATCGCGGCGCGGAACTCGGGAGCCAGCGCATCGAGTGCCCGCTGCAGGTCGGCGTCGAGGTTGGCGTCGTGGTAGATCTGCTCGGGATCGGGGTCGTCGCTGCGCACCCGGTCGTAGTCCTCCGGCAGAGCCTCCATCCTGATCCGCGCCCGGCGCCGGACCATGTCCAGGAACAGGTTCGTCGTGATGCGGTGCAGCCAGCCCTCGAAGGTGCCGGGCTGGTAGGACTGCAGAGATTTGAAGACCCGGATGAACGTCTCCTGGGTGAGGTCCTCGGCGTCCTGCTGATCGCCCGAGAGCCGGTAGGCCAAGCGGTAGACACGGTCGGCGTGCTCCGCGACGAGTTCCTCCCACGACGGCATCAACGTGGCATCCCCGGTCGCGTCGAATCGCGCGGTGCCCTGCAGGGCTTGCGCATCCGTTCGTCCGCCGCCCTCGATGCTCGTCATGCCAGATCCCTTCCGTGTCGCGCCGCACCGTCAGGGTGCAAGCCCGGCCTACCGACAGCCAACACCGTCGAACTCGGCGGTATTCCCCGCGAGTAACCATCACTCAACCCCATGTTGATATGGCGAGCATTTGAGTGTCCTGAGTGTTACCTGAGAGCCGACGGCCCCGCTCGGGGCTGCGTGGCGTATAAGGTCACCACGTGGCTGAAACACCTGCGGATCCCGACCTGACGGCCTTCGCCGAGGCGGCGATCGTCGAGGACGAGGCGCTGCTCGCCGCACGTGAGCGGGCCGAGGACCTCGGCGCCCCGACCGTCACCCCCGCCGTCGGAGCGACGCTGGCCATGCTCGCCCGCGCCGTCGACGCGCACGCCGTGGTCGAGATCGGCACCGGCGGCGGCGTCAGCGGTCTCTGGCTGCTCTCCGGCATGACCGACGGCGTGCTCACCAGCATCGACGCGGAGGCCGAACACCATGCCGCGGCACGGCAGTCGTTCACCGCCGCCGGCATCCCCGCGCGCCGCGCACGCCTCATCAACGGCCGCGCCCGCGAGGTGTTGCCGCGACTGTCCGAGGCGTCCTACGACCTCATCTTCATCGACTCCCGGCCGCTCGACCAGCCGGACTACGTGGTCGCCGCGCTGCGCCTGCTGCGCCCCGGCGGCATTCTCATCGTCCACAACACAGGCGCCGACGGCGGCGCGGCCGACCCGAAGCGGCGCGACCCCGGCAGCCTCGCCGCGCGGGAGGCGGCGCGCATCGTCGCCGAGGACGAGTCCCTGCTGCCCGTCGTCCTCCCCCTCGGCAAGGGGCTCCTCGTCGCGGCGAAGGCGCCCGCCGACCCGAACGCCTGACCCACCGCGGCCGGCCGGAAGCCGGGCCCGACCGCCGCGTACAGACCAGACGTCGGAAGCGGATTCAGACGTCGGAGGAGAACCGCACGCCGTTGTCGGGCAACATCACGCCGGGCCACACCCTGGCGCCACGCAGCAGCTCGCAGCGCGCTCCGATGTCGGCGCCGTCGCCGATGACGCCGTCACGGATCAGCGCCCGCGGCCCGATGCGCGCACCGAAGCCGATGATCGAGCGCTCGATGACGGCCCCGGCCTCGATCTTGGCCCCGTCGAAGACGACCGCACCGTCGAGCCGGGCGCCCGCACCCACCTCGGCGCCGCGACCGACGACGGTGCCGCCGATGAGCAGCACACCCGGCGCGATGCCCGCCCCGTCGTGTACAAGCGATTCACCGCGCGCACCCGGCAGCGCCGGCGAGGGGGCGATGCCCCGGACGAGGTCTGCCGAGCCGCGGACGAAGTCCTCCGGGGTGCCCATGTCACGCCAGTACGCGGCGTCGACATAACCCTGGATGTGGCGGCCCTCGGTGAGCAGCGCCGGGAACACCTCGCGTTCCACCGACACCGGCCGTCCGGTGGGGATCTTCTCGATGATCTCGCGGCGGAAGACGTAGCAACCGGCGTTGATCTGGTCCGTCGGCGGATCCTGGGTCTTCTCGAGGAAGGCCGTGACTCGGCCGTCCGCGTCCGTCGGGACGCAGCCGAACGCGCGCGGATCGCCGACCCGCACGAGGTGCAGCGTGACGTCCGCACCCGAGGTGACGTGCGTGTCGACGACGGCGCCGATGTCGGTGCCGCCGAGCACGTCGCCGTTGAAGACGACGATGTTCTCCGCGTCGACCTCGTCGAGAACGTTGCGGATGCCGCCGCCGGTGCCGAGAGGTTGCGGCTCGAACACGTAGCGCAGGTCGATGCCGAGCTCGGAACCGTCGCCGAAGTGCTCGCGGAACACCTCGGCCCGGAAGGACGTGCCGAGTACGACGCGCGTGATCCCCGCCTTGCGGATTCGCGACAGCAGATGCGTGAGGAACGGCACACCGGCCGTCGGCAGCATCGGCTTGGGCGCCGACAGCGTCAGCGGCCGCAGCCGCGTCCCCTGCCCACCGACGAGGACGACGGCCTGGACGTCGGAGGTGCTCATCGGGTGCTCCCAGTCTTCTCGGCTTGCCCGGCACGGGCCTTCTCTGCGAGCGCGGCGCGTATCGCCAGCCTGCCGCGCACGGCGAGTCCCGCACGCAACACGCCCCGAAGCGGGGCCTGCCAGGCACGCGGGTGCCGGTCGGCGAGATAGCGGTAGGCGCTCTCGTGGTGTGCGGCGAGGGTCAGTTCGGGGTGCGCCGACGCCGCGTGGCCGCGGGCGTGGACGACCTCGGCACTCGGCGCGTAGACGTTCTGCCACCCGGCACGCGCGAGCCGGTCACCGAGGTCGACGTCCTCGAAATACATGAAGTAGCGAGAATCGAAACCGCCGATCGAATCGAAGGCGGCGCGACGCAGCAGCAGGCACGAGCCGGAGAGCCACCCCGCCTGCCGTTCTCCCGTCGCCCGCTCCTCGGCCCGGTAACGGCGCGTGAACGGATTGGTCGGCCAGACCGGTGACAGCACCGCATGGCCCGCGCCCCCGAGGAGGTTCGGCAACGCCCGCGCCGACGGGTACACCTCACCGTCCGGCTCACGGACGAGCGGCCCCACGGCGCCCGCCCGGGGATGCCGGCGCGCGACGGCGAGCAACTCGTCGATCGAGCCGTCCCCCCACACGACGTCCGGGTTCGCGACGACGACGAACTCCGCAGCCGGGTCGACCTCGGCGACGGCGCGGTTGATCGCCGCCCCGTAACCGAGGTTGGCACCCATCTCGAGGAGTTCGACGCCGCCGCGCTCGGCGGCGGCCTGTGGAGCACCGTCGATCGAGCCGTTGTCCGCGAGGATGACGCGCGTCGGCGCCGACGTCGCGGCCGGCAGCGAGTCCAGGAAGCCCGCAAGATATCGCCCCGGCGAATAGGTCACGGTGACGACGGCGAGTGCCGGTTCGGTCGGAGCTGAGTCGGTCACCCGGACAGCGTAGTCGCCACCGGGCCGGAGCCCGAAAACGGCGGCCGCCGATCCGCTCCGCCGGCGCGGCGAGGTCAGCGGGCCGCGAGTGCCGCCTCGAGGGCATCTCGCCAAGGGCGCAGCGGCGTCAGACCGGCCGCGGACCACGACGTCGCGTCGAGAACGGAGTAGGCCGGACGGGGCGCTGGGCGCGGGAACTCGGCGGTCGTGCACGGCCGCACGCGCTCGGGAGCTGCGCCGATGCCGGCGAAGACGGCCCGGGCCAACTCGCACCACGTCGCGTCACCGGTGTTGACGGCGTGCAGGGTGACGCCGGTGACGTCGGGCGCGGCGGCCAACTCCAGCAGGCCGCGAGCGAGATCGGCCGTCGACGTCGGACTGCCGCGCTGGTCGGCGACCACCGACACGGTCTCGCGCTCGGCGGCCAGCCGCCGCATCGTCGTGACGAAGTCCGTCGGACCACCCGCCACCGGCGGCTGCCCGGTATAGAGCCACGCCGTCCGAGCGATGACGGCGCGCGGGTCGGCGACGCGCACCGCGTCCTCACCGGCGGCCTTCGTCGTGCCGTACACTCCGGCGGGCGCTGCGGCGTCGGTCGGCCGCAGCGGACGGCGCAGCGGCGTCGCGGCGAAGACGTAGTCGGTCGAGACGTGCACGAGCCGGGCTCGAGCGGCCGCCGTGGCCCCGGCGAGGAGCCGCGGCCCGATGACGTTTCCCGCGACGGCGCCCGGCTCGTCGCTTTCCGCGGCGTCGACGGCCGTATATGCGGCGGCGTTGACCACGACGTCCCCGGCGCGTAACCGCGCGCCGAAACCCCGGACGGCGTCCGGATCGGTGATGTCGAGATCGCGGCGCGTCAGCACCGTGACGCCGGCCGCGGCGACGTGGCGCGGTCCGTCGCCGTCGGCCGCTCGGGAGGCGAGACTCGCGAACGCCCGGCCCAGACCGCCGCCGCCACCCGTCACATAGATCGTCACGCGTCAGATTCTTCACCGGCGGCGGCTCGGGCGACGAATGCGCGACCACCGGTAGCGTGTGGGTGCCCGCCCCGGTTCACCCGCGACGGCGGGCGAGAAGCCGAGCACCGCGAGGAGCGTCGCGCCGCCGTGCGGCCGACGACCGACCGAGCACCGAGAGGAAGACCGTGTCGACACCGTCCGACGAGCGCGGCGACGCGGCCTTCGAGGGGCGCGCTCGCCGACGTCACGCAGCCGACGGCCGGCGGCCCCGCGGCGGGGCCGAATCCCGGCGCGCGCGTCCATCCGGCGGTGCACACAGCCGTCCGCACCGCGGGCCGAAGGTCTTCCGCCGAGCGGCGTTCGCATTGACGGCACTGGTCAGCGTCGTGGTGCTCGCCGTGACGGGCTATCTCTATACGAACCTCAACTCGTTCGAGAACGAGATCACCCGGTTCGGCGGCACGCTCGGCAACGGCGCGGACGGCGCGATCGACATCCTCCTCGTCGGCATCGACTCGCGGACCGACGCCCAGGGCAATCCGCTCACCGACAAGCAGCGCGCCGAACTGCACGCCGGCGACGCCGAGAGCACGAGCACCGACACGATCATCCTCATCCGCATCCCGAACGACGGCTCGTCCGCGACCGCGCTGTCGATCCCCCGCGACACGTACGTCGACATCCCCGGCTTCGGCAAGGGCAAGATCAACGCCGCCTACGCGACCGCGCACGAGAAGAAGCTCGAGGAGCGCGTCGCAGCCGGCGCCAGCCGTGAGGAATCCCTCGGTGAGGCGTCCGACGCGGGCCGCGACGAGCTCGTCAAGACGGTGGCCGAACTCACCGGCGTCGAGGTAGACCACTACGCCGAGGTGGGCCTCATCGGATTCGCGCTGCTCACCGACGCCGTCGGGGGCGTCGACGTCTGCCTCAACAATCGGGTGAACGACGCGTTCTCCGGCGCACGCTTCCCCAAGGGCAAGCAGCGGCTGAACGGGCCGCAGGCCCTGTCCTTCGTCCGGCAACGGCACGGCCTGCCGCGCGGCGACATCGACCGCATCGTGCGGCAGCAGGCGTTCATGGCGTCGCTCGCCGGGCAGATCCTCGCCACGTCGACGCTGACGAACCCGAGCAAACTCAACGATCTGAGCACCGCGATCGCGCGGTCCGTCGTGCTCGACGACGACTGGGACGTCATCGACTTCGCCCGCAAGCTGCAGGATCTCTCGGGCGGCAACGTGAAGTTCTCGACGATCCCGGTGGCCGACTACAAGGGGCACGTCGACGATCAGGACGTCGTCCTCGTCGACGCGACGGCGGTGCGGCAGTACGTGGACGGCCTGCTGGGCACGAACAAGCCCACGACGTCGACGACCCCCGACGACCGGCCGTTCACCGCATCCGACTACACCGTGGACATCGGCAACTCCGGCACGGTCGAGGGAATGGCGGCCCGGGTCGCCGCAATCATCAAGCGCGGCGGGTTCACGACGGGCGAGGTGAGCGTGTCGAACAGCACGATCATCAACTCGAGGCTCACCGTCCGCGACGACGACGACGCGGCGCGAGACGTGGCCGAGCGGCTCGGCGGCGTCGAGATCGTGGTCGACACACAGCTGCCGAAGAAGAAGATGGTGCTGACGCTGACCGACACCTACATCGGCCCGGGCGCCACCGAGACGTCGACGCCGAGCCGGTCGAGCACGGCGCCGACGTCCGGGTCGGCGGTGGCCCCGACGGTCACCACCGCTGACGGGGTGCCCTGCGTGAACTGAGCAGTCATGGTCGTGGACAACCGCCATAGCCGTGACCATGGCGGTTGTCCACGGCTATGGCAGAACGCCCGAGGCGTCAGCGCAGCAGTGCGCGGGACATGACCACCCGCTGGATCTGGTTGGTGCCCTCGTAGATCTGGGTGATCTTGGCGTCGCGCATCATGCGCTCGACGGGGAAGTCGCGGGTGTAGCCGGCGCCGCCGAAGAGCTGCACGGCGTCCGTCGTCACCTCCATCGCGACGTCGGACGCGAAGCACTTCGCGGCGGCGGAGATGAAGCCGAGGTTCTTCTCGCCGCGTTCGGCGCGGGCGGCCGAGGTGTAGACCATGAGGCGCGCGGCCTCGATCTTCATCGCCATGTCGGCGAGCATGAACTGGACACCCTGGAACGTGCTGATGGACTGCGCGAACTGCTTGCGGTCCTTCGTGTAGGCGATCGCGGCGTCGAGAGCGCCCTGCGCGATGCCGACGGCCTGCGCGCCGATCGTCGGACGGGTGTGATCGAGGGTCTGCAACGCCGTCTTGAAGCCGGTGCCCTCGGCGCCGATGATGCGGTCGCCCGGGATCGTGCAGTTCTCGAAGTACAGCTCGGCGGTCGGGCTGCCCTTGATGCCGAGCTTCTTCTCGAGCGGACCGACGCTGAAGCCCGGGTCGCCGGAGTGCACCATGAAGGCGCTGATGCCGTTCGCGCCCTTCTCCGGATCGGTGACGGCCATGACCGTGTACCAGGAGGAGACGCCGCCGTTGGTGATCCAGCACTTCGTGCCGTTGATCACCCAATCGTCGCCGTCGCGACGCGCGCGGGTGCGCATCGACGCGGCGTCCGAGCCGGCTTCACGCTCCGAGAGCGCATAGGAGGCCATCGCCTCGCCGTCGGCGATCGCGGGCAGCACCTGCCGCTTGAGCTCGTCCGAGCCGGCCAGGATGAGCCCCATCGTGCCCAGCTTGTTGACGGCCGGGATGAGCGAGCTCGACGCGCAGACCCGCGCGACCTCTTCGATGACGATGCAGGTCGCGACGCTGTCGGCACCCTGGCCGTCGTACTCGTCCGGAACGTGCACGGCGTTGAAGCCCGACGCGACGAGCGCTTTGCGGGCCTCCTCCGGGAATCGCGCCTTCTCGTCGACGTCCGCGGCGTGCGGCGCGATCTCCTTCTCGGACAGCGCACGGATCGCGGACCGGAGCTCGTCGTGCTCCTCACCGAGCTTGAACAGGTCGAAGTCCGGGTTTCCGGCCACGGGGGAACTCCTTTGTACGGGGATTGTCGCCGGTCGCAGTGTATCCCGCACCGGCACTTTCAGTTACCCGTGGTTCACCGAGTTTCACCCGCCGGCACCAGCCGCCACAGCGATGTGACCTCCCTACCGCGGGCGGCGTGCAGGAGATCCGACGTATCGCCGGCACGCGGATGCCGCGGTCGGGTGTCATGTCGGCCGGCGACCCGCAGGCCGGCCGCGTCGATGAATCCGAGCAGATCGTCGCGCGTCCGCAGATCGAGATGTTCGGCCAGATCGGACAAGATGAGCCAGCCCTCGCCGCCGGGCGTCAGATGTGCGGCGAGGCCGTCGAGGAACCGTCGGAGCAGCCGCGAATCGGGATCGTAGATGCCGAGCTCCAACGGCGATGTCGGCTGCGCCGGAAGCCACGGCGGATTACAGACGACGAGGTCCGCGCGTCCGTCCGGATACAGATCCGCCTCGACGACCTCCACCTGAGTGGCGACGCCGAGGCCGGCCACGTTCTCGCGAGCGCAGACGACGGCGCGCGGATTGATGTCGGTCGCCACCACCCGGCCGACGCCGCGACGCGCCAGGACCGCGGCCAGCACACCCGTACCGGTGCCGAGGTCGAAGGCCGTCAGGTCGCCGCCGGGCAACGGCGCCTCGGCGACGAGATCGATGTATTCGCCCCTGACCGGTGAGAAGACGCCGTAACGCGGATGCACGCGCTCGCCGAGCGCGGCGATCGGCACGCCCCGGCGCCGCCATTCGGACGCCCCGAGCACGCCGACGAGCTCGGCGAACGAGACGCACAACGGTCCGTCAGGAGCGCCGTACGCGTCGAGGCAGGCCGTCCGGACATCGGGGGCCCGACGCAGCGCGAGGGAGTGATCCGGCTCCAACACGACGAGCAGCCTCCCGAGCACGCGGGCCCGCTCGGCTCGCGCCGCGCGGTGGGCGGCGAACAACGCCGCCGCATCGTCGCCGGCCGGAGCGCCGGGACGCAGACGCTTGTCCAGCGCCCGCAGCAGCTGGCGGCCGTTGTGGAAATCACCACGCCACAGCAGACCCGTCCCCCGCCGGGCCAGACGATGGGCCGCGGCGGCGGTCGTCCGGTCGTCGACGACCACGACGCGCGTGGGCACGGGCGCGGAGTGCTCGGAGTGCCAGCGCGCCGACGACGCGATCCCGTTCTCCGTCCAGTGGATCGTGGGCATGCAGCTCCTCGCCGGTCGGCGGCACCGAGGGTCGGCGACGTCGAGCACCCAGTCTCACACGGTCCGGCGCGGACTCCGCGCGGCCCGACCACCGAGTTCAGCCGCGACGGACGCCCGTCCCGATCAGAGTGGTCACGTCGAGCTCTCGGAGACCCGCCCGATCGAGGGAAGCCAGATACTCGCCGCGGACGTCGTCGATCTGCCCGACCGTGAGCCCGGTCAGCGCGCCGACGTAACCGGAGCCGGTGACGAGCAGCCAAGCGACCTCCGGCGTCATCGCCAAGCGGAGGTCGTGCGCCCCGACGTCGACGTCGTCCAGACCGAGGCCGCACAACCAATCCCGGAACGCATCGGGCTCGTTGACGCGGTCGATCAGATGTTCCGGGCGCGGATCGGATGCGACGCCCGTCACCGCGGCGAGAGCCGCACCGAGATGACGGCCTGCGGCTTCCACCGCTCCTCTGCGCCAGATCGTCACCCCGACCGTGCCGCCGTCGCGGGCACGGCCGACGAGGCGCTCGGTACCGGCGGTCATGTCGGGCAGGAAGAAGACGCCGAGGACGCACTGCACCACGTCGTAGCCGCCGCCGGGCCAGGCGAGGACGTCGGCGCGATGCGTCCGCAGCTGAGGCAGTCCCGCGGCGCGGACGTCGAGCCCGCGAAGCAGGGAGGCCGAGACATCGACGGCGTCGACGAGGCCTGAAGGGCCGACGCGGTGCGCGGCGGGAATCGCCGACGCACCATCGCCGCAGCACGCGTCGAACACACGATCGCCGACCCGCGGCGCGGTGCGGTCCACAGTGGCGGCGCCGATCGGCCGCCAGAGGAACTCGCCGAGCCGACCGAAGTCGCGGGCGGCGGTGTCGAACGTCTCCGCGAAGATCTCTGTCTCACTCACCTTTTGATGGTAACCGTTTCCATCTAGACGTCGTCGGCGGACATGCCCCGGTCGGCATCCTTCGGGAAGGGGATGTCCGGCCACGTATCGCGGATGGCCTGCATGATCTTCGCCACGGATTCGCCCAACCACGCGATGCCGTCGCGCTCCAGGGCGCTGCCGGCGTACGCCGTCTCGTCGAGTCGGCGGCCACGTAGCCAGATCCGGCCGATCGAGGCGCTGGCGGTGATGTCGTCGGTCGGGTCGTCCGTGACGATCATCAGGTCGGCGCGTGCCCCGACCTCGATGACGCCACGGTCTGTGAGACCGAAGACCCGCGCCGGAACGCTGGTGGCGGAGGCGAGAGCCTCCCGCGGGGTGAGGCCGGCGCCGACCAGGTGCTGCAGTTCACGATGCAGACTCGCTCCGTGGATCAGCCCGGGATTCGGCGCGTCGGTTCCGGCGAGAACGGGCACGCCTGCCGCATGCAGCGCAGCGACGTTCTCACGCTGGATCCGTCCATCAGGCGGCGGCGGCATCCATCTGTTCGCCTGTCGTTCGACGACCTGCCGCCACCTCGCCGGCAGTCGCGCGGCCAGGCGTGGCTCGCCGAGCAGCGGCATGACCCCGCCGGCGTCGGGAAAACCATCGACGATGCTCAGCGTGGCTATCACCGCGACGCCCGCTGCCGCGATCTCCCGGACCTGTTCGGCAGACAGACGATCCATCGGGACGTGCGCCAGGACGTCGACGCCGGTACGTACGACGGCGGCGGCCCCCTTGGCCGTCGAGACGTGCGCCACGACCACCAGGCCGTGCCGATGGGCGGCGTCGACCAGGGCTTCGATGGTGTCGATACCGAGCGCGGGGATGTCCAGCATCACCCCCGAACCGTCGTCGTAGACGATCTTCAGGTGGTTCGCACCTTCCGCGATGCGGTCCGCGACGAACGACTCGGCATCCTGCGGGCCCGCGACATACGGAAAGGGCGAGTACGCCAGCGTCGGATGACCGCCCGGCGCCGTCGCCCCCACGCTGGACGTGCGCACGTCGGCCGCGGGCGGCGCATCGCCCCGCTCGGCGGCGGCCACGAGTTCACGTTCGGGCTCGATGACCTCGGGCTTGCTGAACATGTCGATCACGGTGGTGACACCGAAGATCGCGGCCAGCTGCGTACATCCGGGCAGCAGATGCACGTGGGAGTCGACGAGTCCGGGCAGTAGGACGGCGCCCTTTCCATCGATCCGCGCATCCGTCCGGTGCGCGATCGAGGAGTCTCCGACAGCGGCGATCACTCCGTTATCGACTCGAACATGTGTGGCAGACAGCGTCCGGCCGGCACTGAAGGGCCGGACGTCACCGATCGTGAACGGCTCATATGACGTCATACCCGGTACGCTAAAAGTTGACGTAACGAGAAGGTCAACAGAGACAGGCGTGAGTGTGGAACGGTCGATCGGCGACGTCGCCCGCATGACCGGCATCACCGCCCGCAGTCTGCGACACTACGACGACATCGGCCTGCTGCGTCCGTCCAGGATCAGCGCGAACGGATATCGCTGGTACGGACGCGAGGAGTTGCTCCGCCTCCAACGCATCCTGCTGTTGCGCGAGCTGCGGCTGCCGCTGCCCGACATCCGGACGTTGCTCGACGGCGACATCGACGAGGTGACGTTTCTCCTTCGACATCGAGAACGCCTCCGAACCGAACGCTCACGCCTCGATCAGGTCATCGACACGATCGACCGGACCATCGACGATCTTCGAGGCGACAGCAGCCTTGAAGACGAGGAGTTCTTCATCGGCCTCAAACGGCACACCCGTGAGCTCGAGGCCGATCTGACGTCGCGCTTCGGCGATGGGGTGCGTGCGCATTTCGATCACGCCGAGGCCACTACCGCCACATGGACTCGCCGGGACCACGAGCGGGCCGCCGAGCAAGGCCGCGACCTGCTCCGTCGACTCTCCACAGCCAGAGCTGCAGGGCTGAAACCCGAACAGCACGATGTCCTCGACCTCATGGCCGAACACTACGAGGGAGTCCGAGCGCTCTGGCCTGCCGACGCCGCCGCCTACCACGCCCTGGCCGCGACGCTCGACAACCCTCGACAGCACGCCATGATCGCCGATATCGACCCGGAACTGCCGAGCTGGCTGGCCGAAGCCATCCGCGCGTACGCGGTCCATCGGCTCGGCCATCGCGCGACCTGCGGCTAGGGTCGGCCTGACGGAACTCGCTGCCTATCGCGACATCGATCCTCCCGCGTCGACACTGCTCCGAATCAGCGCTCGCGCCGGTAGTGCATGGCGACCGCGCCGCTGCGGAGCGGCTTCGCCGAGACCAGCTCGAGCCGTCGCGTGCTGGGCAGCCCGCCCTGATACAGGGTCGGACCGTGGCCGGCGATCCTGGGATGGACGAGGAACTTGTACTCGTCGATCAGATCCAACCGGTCCAGCTCGGTCGCGAGCTTGCCGCTACCGAGCAGCACGCCGGCCGGGGTCGCGTCCTTGAGGTTCTGCACGCCGGTGCGCAGGTCGCCGGCGATGTGGTGACTGTTGGTCCACGGAAAGTCGTTTCGCGTGGACGACACCACGTACTTCGGCTTGGCCTCCAGCTTGACCGCCCACTCGCGCATCGCCGGCGGCGCCTCTTCGTCTCCGCGGGCGACCCCCGGCCAGTAGCTCTCCATCATCTCGTAGGTGACACGGCCCCACAGCATCGCCTCGGCCTGGTCTATGAGGCGGGTGAAGTGGGCATGGGTCTCGTCGTCGGCGATTCCCTCCTGATGGTCGACACACCCGTCCAGCGTGACATTGATGCTGAAGGTCAAAAGTCCCATGGGGCGAGTCTAAGTCCGTGACGCGACGACACATCTACCTCGATGACCACGGCGACCAAGCCGCCCACCTCTCCGACGACGTCGCTGACCTTCGCGTGGCGGCCACAACCACAACGGCGAGTACAGAAAAGGCCCCTGCGATGCAGGGGCCTTCAGTCGCCCAGCGAAGCAGGCAGCACAGATAGACTGCTCAACTCGCCTTTTCGGGCGTTGATTCGAGTAGATACACGATGGTGGACGTCCTGACAACCTACTCAAAGAAGGTCAACCTCAGGGAACGGTTGCGGCGGCTGGATGATCAGCTCGCCACGAGCCAGCCACGCATACCACGGCCAGCACCGAAGCGCCGACTCAAACAACACCTCACCTCCGAGCAGATCGCTGAGCTGGTCCGTCGCTACAACGATGGTGCGACTTCCATCCAGCTGTGCGCTGAGACCGGCATGAGCAAGCAGACAATCCTCAAGCTGCTCCACGCAAACAGAGCAGCCATGCGCCGTCAGGGCCTCTCCCCCGACGATGCCGAGCATGCTGCTCACCTATACAGAGCAGGGCAGTCACTCGCAACCATCGGAAGCGAACTCAATGTCAACGACATGACGGTGCGAGCCGCACTCGTCAAGCAGGGAGTTGCTATGCGAGGGCCGCATGAGTGGGAGCAAGTGCCGGGGTAGGTACGGAACGTACGGAAGAGCGCTCGAGACTGCGTGCCCGTCGGTGCCGTTCGTGCAGGATTCATCACACGTGTCACATCGGTCGGCAGGCTACCAGTGCCAAATCTACACCAGGGCAGCTAACAGCAGACAACCTTACGCCATACGCTCTTTCTTCGATCATCAACGGCACCTAGAATCCGAGGAAGCGATTCTCTCAACGAAACGAGAACCGACATGGCAACCGTCGCTCCCTGCCTGACAGCTCCAATGTCGCAGCCGCCTATGTTGCTGCCGCGCAGAAATGCATCCAGAATCAATCACCTCCGCCTCAACCAGAACCACCGAGCCTCCGAGCTGGAAAGTCCGGCGGAGCGCTGACAACAATCCAGCCGTCACCCAATGCCAAAATATTTTCTCCACTTGTCGGCATTGGCAACATCGGCCGACTGGTAACGAAGATTGGAAGCGTACTCCTTTCTTTTGCCATGGTGGCAATTGCCGTTTACATCGTCGCGCCAGACACCAATGACTACAAGAATATTGCGGCGCCACAAGCAGCTGAGGGCCTGACGCTATTCGCCATGTTCTTTACCGTTGCACTCGCGATCGAACGCATTGTCGAACCAATTACGAAGATCTTCACAGCGAAGGACACCGTTCATGGCACGATAAAGGAACTTGAGGTCAAGAGGAACGCGCTGCTCGGCGCTCTCGATACCACGCAAGGCGGCCAGGGCAAAGTCACTGTAGACGAGGTGAATAAGACAAGCGATGACGCGGCTACGACCAAGGACGTCCTAACGCTGATTGAGGCTCTCCGCAGCACATGGTTCTGGACAATCGCAACTGTCATCGCGATCATATTTACCGACTACATGGGGCTCTATCTTCTCAAGACAGTCGGCGTGTCGAATAAGAACGCGTGGCTGGACGTACTTGCTACAGGACTGGTCATTGGCGCAGGCACGGCACCATTGCACGGCCTGGTCGAGAGAATCACGGCCAAGAAAGCGTAACCTCTCTACCGAAGGAAAGCATCGCCATCACCACTTAGCGAGCAATATGTGGGTGATGCTGCTTCTGCTATGCTGCTGTGCGCAGCTCCGTCCCCGTCGCCTCTGCCAGTTGCTCGATCCATGCCTCATGCTGGCCGAAACGCTCACCAATGACGTTGAGGATCTCGTTCTGCGATATTTCAATGCCATCCAGCCGCTGCTCAACTCCATCGATTCGTGCAGTCAGCCGTTCCTCGACTCCATCTATCTTCTCGTCCAAGCGGGCAATGTCACGATGGACATTGGTCTCTAAGCGCCGGATATCCCCCTGCATTCCATCCATCCGTTCACCAAGAGCAGTAAACTGCGTCTCCATGTACTGAAATAGCTGAGCGTACTGATCTTTCGTCATATATCTTCATTATACGACGATCGCCCACGCATTGAAAGTATGGCGGGCCATATCGCTCGGGCACGTCGCATACGGATGATTACTATTCTGCGTAGGCGACTACGCTATTTTCTCCATGTCGCTGGTCATAGCGTCGAAGGTGCGCAAGCAACAAACAGCGCACCGGCAACAGGAGGCACCACCATGCCCTATGACATCTACGATCCGCTCTGCCCACCGTGGCTCCAAGGCGTCATCCCACCTCTGATCCCCAAGTACAGGTGGCCGTGGCCACCTCCGGAGCCCGATCCGTGGTGGCTGCATGACATGGACGTCATCAACCAGATCATCACTCGCATCGATCTGGCAGCGACGCTGGAGGCAGCGGAGCCGGGCAGGGGGATCGAGCTGATCAGGTCCCTGGCCACACGGGAGGGCCTCCAGCGGGCCGTCTCGCTCAGCCGTGGTTCAGCCAGCCGACCAGCGGATGACGATCCCGACGGTCTCCCAGGCCCAATCAAGCCCCGCGCCATCAAGCAGATCGCCGCCGCCCTGTTCACCGTCAGCATGTCGATCGCCAACGAGGAGTTCTCGCGGGCGGTGGGTGGCGTGGCCGTGGAGCTGGCGGAAGTGAGCCGCCGGCGGGAAGGCTAGCGACGAGCCTGTGCCAGCGGAAGCCCGGCAGCCGTGACTGCCGGGCTTCCGCTTACAATCAATGGTAGAAACGATGTTCGTCTTAGAAGCTTGTAACTGGCAGCCTTACACTCTGAGAGCCACCTGCTTCATTCCACGACAGTTCCGCTGTGATCTGCCCAGGATCACCCATTGAGAAACCAGCCGACCAACGCACTTTCTGGAGCGGCGGCAAATCAAAGGGTTCGTGCGCTTCCCTGTAAACGCAGTTCTCCCAGGGGCCGAGGTCCACTTGCAAAGCAGACGCCGTTACAGTCTCGCTCTTATTCTCGAGCGCGAGATAGGCGTGCTCCCTTCCACGATTATCAGTCTCCCTATTGACACGGAGTCGCGGCAAAGCATGCTCACCCTTACGAATGACCGTCGGCGCGCCGAGCCCCATATTGTTTACGTCATGCTCTATGGCGTCCCGCACCTTATAAGCCAGGTCGTTCAGATCCGCATATTCGCCGTACAAACCCTTTCCTTGCAATTCCTCGCGAAACTTCTCAAGGCGGGCAAGTTCAGTGAGATTAATCTTCCGACGATCGATCGGCTCGTCTGAGAGCCACACATGCACTGGCTTTCCGCTTGCATTGGCACGTTCAATCTCCTCGACGGTGCCGGACACGGCCTCGTCGGTCGCTTGGCCAAGGCGCGAGTCAAACAGAGCGATAACCATGTCTGCATCGTCCACCAGCTGTGAATTTATCACGCTCTGCCCACCCGACGCGCTCAGCATTGGGACCGCGTCTGCCTTCCAGAACCTCGGTAGAAACATCGTCTGGGCGCTCTCGGCGCGTGAGCGATTCCAGCCAAGCAGTGCATCGGTCACAGCCCCAACTTCTTCTGACGTATCGCCAGGAGAGGAGATCATTACCTTAAGTACGTGCGCATCAAACCCCATGACACATTCTAGCCCGCATCTCATCCATCGTGCCAGGTCCCTGTCCCAGGTACTCGCGCCTAGGTCAACCCTCCGTCGCTACACTCGAACTATGACGACGCACGAATCTATCGAACGCTGGCAACATGTCTTCCGCCAGGTGACAACAGCCTTTGATCAGACCTACACGTTGATGGAGCAGGTCGCCACGTTTCCCAGTGGCCAGGCCGTCGGTGTCATGATCAATGCAACCGTACCACCATTGCTCGACGCTTGGGAGACGTCGAAGCCACCGGAAGGATCACAGCTGTATTTATGGATCAAGCCAGCGGTCGATGCCGCCCGTCAACTGGATCCGGATGTACTAGAGGTACGTCCGCTCAAGCGCTACGTTGGGTTGGTAAAGAAGGCGAGAGATCTGATGAACGTTTCATTAATCAATGCCGAAACGGCGGACGAAATCGTTGACGAGATGGAGCGCGCGCTGAAGGTACTTGTTTTAGCAGCGCGACTTGGCCACCAGGGAATAATGAATTCAATACTTGATCAGTGGGAGGATCGTCTTCACACAAGCGATAACTCGCCACAATACCTGGATCTTCTTACCCTTATACGAACAGACGAGCCGAGCACCTGCACTATCGACTATCCCACGCTACGCGCCGCCGCCCACCCAGGGACGGCAAGCATCAACGAATATATGACAGATATGAACCAAGAAACAAAAACTCAGATGCAGCACCGCTTCGCTGGGATGTGGGTTGTTACCTTCTACGCCGAGTGGGAGCTAAACTACCGAAAACGTCTTGCCGCTATTCACAACTGTTCCGAACGCGCGATCACCTCCACACTCATGCGCGATCTGGGGTACATGAGAAACGACTTCGCTCATAATCGCGGCATTGCCACGTCTAAACACAAGCGGTGCAAACGGCTGCCATGGTTCCAGCAAGGCCAACCGATGCAGCCGACCCAGGAGAACTATCGGCAACTGTTTGACGAGTTCGCAGCTGAGCGAGCCGCCTTCACTCAAGCGCCTAAGCCAATTAGATCAAATCAGGTCGAACTCAAAAGCCGTCTTCCACAAGATCTTATCGATGGGTTCAACGCGGCAGCGAAAGAGCGCGGCTTGACATCGGATACTGCACTAGAGATGGCCGTTTCGGCATGGTTATGCGCAGAGGAGTGATGAACTAATTGGAGGCCTTCTACCGAGGGTGCTCGATAGTGATTTGCGGATTCATTGAGCAGAAGGGATCAAATACCTCAGGGATGAGGCACATAGACAGGCCTTTGTTGAAGGAAACCGAGCCTATCTGGCCCACGATTTGCGTAATTCGCACAGTAACCCGCGTTTCACGTCCGGCCCGTAAAGGCTTTTTACACTCGTCGTTCGTGTAATTCTCAGGCGTACTGCTTGAGCAGTACAGGTCGTCCCCTCCGAGTGCGATATGGCGATCATCCTCTATCAAGAATCCCGCCTTTGCTATCGTCGCGTCCGTCGCACCGTCATTTCCAACGCGAGCATACAAATAAATGTTCCCACGCTTGTTTCGTAGTATTTCATCAATATCATCTCGGGAAACTACTAAAGGCTCTCCAGTAGCGAGATACTCACGGTAAACAGGCTTAGACGGTCTATTATCGCCAAAATCGAATAGGACGCCACTTTCAAGTATCTTCAGCCTAACACCGCGCTGCGCCAAGGCCGACGATTGCAGTCCATTGGCCTCCTTTGCGTATCCGTTAGCCTCGCTCGCATAGCCATTCGCCTCGCTGGCGTGTGCATCGGCACGTCCTGCATAGCTGTTGGCCAAGACAGCCTGGCCGTGCGCCTCTTGTGCATGATTATCAGATTTATCCTGGTAGTATATGGAGATTCCAGCGGACACTACCGACAAGACTGTTGAAATGATGGCAATCGAATTATTGAGACCAATCTTTTTACAAAGGGAGTTATTCACGGGTGATGATACTTGGCCATAGACGTGTCGCTAACTGAAGCATCGGCCACCTCGTGGGAGAATTGGGTTACCACACTCAAGCTCTACCCAAAGGTGACCGATGCGATACCAGTCTACCACCGGCC
>JBGANR010000019.1:0-87045 GCA_044222225.1 Mycobacteriaceae bacterium | reverse complement strand
CCGGGGGTGAACAACCCCGCGGATGATGAGCCGCTCGGTGCGGAAGCGTCCGCGGAGGACATGCTGGATGCGGCCCGTCGGGATCGGCGGAACAATGCTCAACGCCAGCATGATGCGTTCGTGACCGCGTTACGCGGTGCCCTGGCGTCGGGACAGATGGGTGTGCACCGCGGGCTGCCGGTGACGGTGATCGCGACCGTCGACGTCCACGATTTGGAACGGGAGACCGGCCTGTCCTGCACCGCCTCGGGCGGGATCCTGCCCGTCAAGGATTTGGTGCGGATGGCCGAACCGATGCACCCCTACCTCGTGGTCTGTGACCAACGCCGCCCACTCGACCTGTATCGCGGAAGCCGGCTGGCATCGATGGACCAACGCATCGCCCTCTATGGCGCTGAACGTGGCTGCTCCCGGCCGGGTTGTGATGCGCCCGCCACGCGGACGCAGGTACATCATGTGAAGGAGTGGCGCGACGGCGGTTTCACGAATATCAAGTATTTGACGTTGGTGTGTGACGGCTGCCATCCGATGCTCAACCCTGACGGCACCTGGCAGACCGACCTCGTCGGACCCGACGGCCGGCCGGTCATCAGTGATGAGACGGCGAGCCGCGGCGACCCACCCGACAACTCGGCCGGCACCGACGCGACTACCAGCCGCGGCGATACCCCACGCCCGGACGCCGGCCTCCAAGACGCCGAGCCCCTCGGACATGGCGAAGAGGGCACGAGCCACGGGGATGAGCCCCGCCGCTGCACCACCCCGCGCGTCCTGTGGAAACGCACCGGCGCTGCGAGCTACGAGCCGCTCAACACCCGCCATCACCCGGATGAAGAGCTCGCGAAGTACACGGCTGCAGTCACGAAGGGTCGCCGACTCGGGAGTGACGGACTCGGTAACGACGGGCTCGGTGGCGACAGACATCCGTCGCACGGGCGATGAACACACCAGAGACGGCCGGAGCCCGCCCCGATCCGGGGCGGGCTCCGTATCCCGCATTCACCGGCGCATCGCACCGTCGGGGT
Source organism: Mycobacteriaceae bacterium (assembly GCA_044222225.1). GTDB lineage: Bacteria > Actinomycetota > Actinomycetes > Mycobacteriales > Mycobacteriaceae > JBGANR01. Next base: position 86,020 of record JBGANR010000019.1, on the reverse strand, counting down.
CAGGCGTCAGGTGATAGTGGCGAACTCGTCCTTCGAGCCGGCGTCCTTCGGCCCGGCCGCCGCCGCGTTCCGCTGGGCGATCTCGGTGATGGAGTCCGCGGACTCCAGGGCCGTGTCGCGGCGGTACTGGATGAACGAGTAGGCGAAGGCGGCGATCCAGCCCGCGACCACGACCACGTAGACGACCCGCTGCCAGGTCGGATCGAGGGCGAGACCGCTCTTGCCGACCAGCGTCCGGGCGTTGGTGAGGATGATGAGGCCGCCGACGCTCGCGCCCAGTAGCCGCGGCGGGAAATGCCGCACGAGGAACGCCGCGAGCGGAGCGGCGATCACGCCGCCGAGCAGGATGGCACCCGCGTAGGCGAAGTCGACACCCTCGCCGCCGAGATTCGCGAGGAATCCGATGGAGGCGGCGACCGCGACGATGAATTCGCTGGTGTCGATCGTGCCGATCACCTTGCGCGGCTCCATGCGGCCCGACGCGAGCAGCGCGGGCGTGCCGACCGGGCCCCAACCGCCGCCGCCGGTGGCGTCGATGAAACCGCCGAACAGGCCGAGCGGCGTGAGGAACCGCGACTTCAGCGGCCGGCCGAGGTTCTTGGTGTCGATGCCGCGGAACGTGAACCGCAGCAGCACGTAGAGCCCGAGCAGCAGCAGGATCGTCGACATCAGCGGCTTGGCGGCCTCCGTCGAGAGATTGGAGATGACGGTCGCACCCGCGAACGCGCCGATGCCGCCGGGGATGCCGATGCGGGCGACGACCTTCCAGTCGACGTTCCCGAATCGCCAGTGCGACGCCCCCGACACGAGACTCGTGCCGATCTCCGCAAGATGGATCGTGGCACTGATCGCGGCCGGCGACAGCGTCGTCAGCGCGATGAGGAATGTGGTGGCGGTGACCCCGAAGGCCATCCCCAAGCTGCCGTCCACCAATTGGCCGAGCAGGCCGACGAAGGCGACGATGAGCAATGTAGGCAACGGAGAACCCCTTGTGATGGAAGCGCAGACGGTCGCTGCGCGCTGCCATCAGCATCTCGTGGGTCGGCCCGACTCCCCAGGGTCGCGCGGGGTCTGATCCGAACTCTTGACCCGCGGGCGCAGGCGTGCTATCCGCCCCGATCGCGGCTACGAGAACAAGAGCTACAAGAACAACACGGCGTCCACCCCGCGGAGCGCCGACGCGTAGATCTCGTCGGTGTCCATGTGGCGGAGGTCCTCAGCGAGGCAGTCCCACGTCTTGCGCCGCGCGAGCGCGAGCTCGTGCAGCGGACGGTCGGTGCGCTCCAGCGTCGCGGTCCGTCCGCGCTGCGGCCCGGCCAACGTGATCGACGAGGTGTCCCGTACCAGGTCGACCTGCAGCGGCCCGGGTTTGCGGACCACGGGGCAGCCGAGCCGCGCGGCGAGCCAGCCCGCGAGCAGGTCCAGCGCCGCCTGGTCCGACGAGCCAGACACGACGGCCGAGCGCACCGGCTCGAACGGCGGCTCGTCGAGCGCCGAGGCGAGGATCGCCCGCCAATGGGTGACGAGCGCCCACGCGAGGTCGGTATCGCCGGGCGCGTACGACCGGCAGCGGAGGCGGACCGTCTCCGTGGGATCCGCGGCGCGCGTCGCGTCGGTGATCCGGCGCCGGGCGAGCCGTCCGACCGGGTCCTCGGCCGGGACGTCGGGCGCCGAACCCGGCCACCACGCGACGACCGGGGTGTCGGGCAGCAGGAACGGGATGACGACGCTCGCCTGGTGCCGCGACATCTCGCCGTGCGTGTGCAGGACGATGATCTCGGAGAAGCCGTCCTCGCCGCCCATCCGGATCTGCGCGTCCATCCGGATCTCGGACGCGTCCGGCTCAGCCGAGGCGGCGACGAGCACGATGATCCGGCAGGGATGCTCACGGCCGGCCTCGACGGCGGCATCGATGGCGGTCTCCAGGTCGGCGTTGTCGGCGACGCAGACGAGCAGCGTCAGCACCCGGCCGAAGGCGACGACGCCGTGCTCCTCGCGCAGGGCGACGAGGTGACGGTTGACCTCGTTGGTCGTGGTGTCGGGCAGATCGACCTTCATGGACGGCGCCACTCCCTACCGGCTCGGGCGAGCATCGCGTCGGCACCGGAGGGCCCCCAGGTGCCCGCCGGGTACGGCTCGGGTGTGCCGCCGGCCGCCCAGTGTTCGATCACCGGATCGAGGATCCGCCACGAGAGTTCGACCTCCTCGGTCACGGGGAAGAGCGAGGGCACGCCGAGCAGCACGTCGAGGATGAGGCGCTCGTACGCCTCGGGCGACTGCACGGTGAACGCCTCGCCGTAGCTGAAGTCCATGTTGACGTCGCGGACCTCGACGTTGGTGCCGGGCACCTTCGAGCCGAAACGCAGGGTGACGCCCTCGTCCGGCTGTACGCGGATGACCAGCGCGTTGCGGCCGAGCCCGGTCGCCGACGTCGAGAACCCCAGCGGGGGCACGCTCTTGAAGACGACGGCGATCTCGGTGACCCGCCGGCCGAGCCGCTTGCCGGTGCGCACGTACCACGGCACGCCTGACCAGCGGCGCGTCGCGACCTCGAGGGTGATGGCCGCGTACGTCTCGGTGCGCGAGCCCGGCGCGTAGCCGGCCTCCTCGGAGAGCCCGACGGCGGGCACGCTGCCCTGCCAGCCGGCGCTGTACTGCCCGCGCGCGGTCGTCTCGTCCAGGGGTTCGACGAGCCGCGTCGCCGAGAGGATCTTGATCTTCTCCGCGCGCAGCCGGCGGGGGCTGAACGAGACCGGCTCCTCCATCGCGGTCAGCGCGAGGAGTTGCAGCAGGTGGTTCTGGATGACGTCCCGCGCGGCGCCGATGCCGTCGTAGTAGCCGGCGCGGCCGCCGAGTCCGATGTCCTCGGCCATCGTGATCTGCACGTGGTCGACGTGCTCGGCGTTCCAGATCGGCTCGAAGAGCCGGTTGGCGAAGCGCAGCGCGAGGATGTTCTGCACCGTCTCCTTGCCGAGATAGTGGTCGATACGGAAGACGCTCTCCTCGGGGAAGACCCGGGCCACCGCCTCGTTGAGCTCCTGCGCGCTGGCGAGATCGTGCCCGAACGGCTTCTCGATGACGACGCGCCGCCACTGACCCTCGTCGGGCGTCGCCAGTCCGGCCTCGGACAGCTGGGCGAGCACCCGGGAGAACGCCGCCGGCGGCACGGAGAGATAGAACGCGTGGTTGCCGAGGGCGCCGCGCTCGACGTCGAGCCGCCGCAGCTGATCGGCGAGCCGCGCGTAGCCGTCCGGATCGTCGAACGTGCCGGAGATGAAGCGGATGCCTTCGGCGAGTCGCTCCCACACCTCCTCGCGGAAGCGGGTGCGGGCGTGCGCCTCGACGGATTCGCGGACGACGGCGGCGAACTCGGCGTCACTCCAGTCCCGGCGTGCGAAGCCGACGAGCGAGAACCACGGCGGCAGCAGGCCGCGACTGGCCAGGTCATAGACGGCCGGCAGCAGCTTCTTACGCGCGAGATCCCCGGTCACACCGAAGATGACGAGGCTGCACGGACCGGCGATCTGCGGCACACGGCGGTCGCGCGCGTCGCGGAGCGGATTCACGGGGGCCACCCGGCAGATGCTGCCACGTATCGGACGAGCTTTCCGTCCGGTGTCCGAACATCTGAGATCGAAGCCAGCGAATCCGGCATCGGTGAATTTGTTTACCCGCAGGTAACCCGGCCGCGTCCGGCGTTGCCCGCGGGAAACCTCGGCGACCCGTCGGCTTGATCCCGCGCTCCTACCGTCCTCGCATGACAGATCAGCTTGACCGGACCGTCCCGGCGCCGCCGGAGACCGGCTCGCAGAGCGCGCTGCGGGAGACGCTCGAGGACTACACGCTGCGATTCGCGCCGCGCAGCTACCGGCGCTGGAACTCCGCCGTCGTCGCCACGAGCGCACTCGGCGGCATCGCCTACCTCGCCGACTTCGCCATCGGCGCGAACATCGGCATCGTCGGCGGCACCGGCAACGCGCTGTGGGGGATCGGGCTGTTCGCGCTCGTCATCATGCTGACGGGCTACCCCCTCGCGTACTACGCGGCCCGCTACAACATCGACCTCGACCTCATCACCCGCGGCAGCGGCTTCGGCTACTACGGCTCGGTGCTGACGAACCTCATCTTCGCGTCGTTCACCTTCATTTTCTTCGCGCTCGAAGGCGCGATCATGGCGCAGGGACTCGAGCTCGGACTCGGCGTACCGCTGCCGGTGGGCTACGCGGTGTCGACGATCCTCGTCCTGCCGCTCGTCGTCTTCGGCATGAAGGTGCTGGCCAAGCTGCAGGTGTGGACGACGCCGCTGTGGCTCGTCATGATGGTCGGCCCGTTCGTCTACCTCGTCGCGGCGCACCCGGATTCGGTGGGGGAGTTCCTCGCGTTCTCGGGCGTCAACGCCGACGGCAGCCCGGCCGGGCACGGCGTCTCCTTCGCCGGCGTCATGCTCGCGGCCGGCGTGTGTCTGGCGCTCATCGCGCAGATCGCCGAACAGATCGACTACCTGCGGTTCATGCCGCCCAAGACGCCGGAGAACTCCCGGCGCTGGTGGTCGGCCGTGCTGCTGGCCGGCCCGGGCTGGGTGATCTTCGGGGCCCTCAAGCAGGTCGTCGGGTTGTTCCTCGCCGTCTACCTCATCGCGAACGTCGCCGACGGCGCCGCCGTCGCCAACCAGCCGGTGCACCAGTTCCTCGAGATCTACCGCGACATCATGCCCGCCTGGCTGGCCATGACGCTGGCCGTGATCCTCGTCGTCATCAGCCAGATCAAGATCAACGTGACCAACGCCTACTCGGGCTCGCTGGCGTGGACCAACTCGTTCACCCGCGTCACCAAGACCTACCCGGGACGCCTCGTCTTCGTCGTCGTCAACCTCGCCATCGCGCTCGCGCTGATGGAGGCCGACATGTTCAGCTTCCTGTCCGAGCTGCTCAACTTCTACGCCAACTGCGGCATCGCCTGGATCGTCGCGGTCGCCTCGGACATCGTCATCAACAAGTACCTGCTCAAGCTCAGCCCGATGCAGCCCGAGTTCCGGCGCGGCATGCTGTACGCCGTCAACCCGGTCGGGTTCGTCTCGGTCGCCGTCGCGGCCGGCGCGTCGATCGCCGTCTTCTTCGACGTCTTCGGCACCGAGATCGCCCCGTACTCGCCGCTGGTCGCAGCCTTCCTCGCGGCGGTGCTGCCACCGGTCATCGCGGTGCTCACCAAGGGGCGCTACTACCTGCGCCGCGCCGACGACGGCATCGATCTGCCGATGTACGACGAGCACGGCAACCCGTCGGACGTGACGCTGCGGTGCTGTGTGACGGGCATCGACTTCGAGCGGCCCGACATGCTGGCGTCGGCGGTGCCGGGGCCGGACGGGGAGAAGCAGTACATCAGCTCGCTGGCGCTGTCCTGCGACAAGGAGGGTGTGCACGTGCTGCCGGCGGACCCGCCGGTGCGCTGAGCTGAGAGTGGGTCGAGGGGCCCTGGCGGGAAGGAGGTCCCGCCAGGGCCGCAGTCCCCCGCGGGCTCGTTCCTCGCGCCCCGCCAGCCCGGCCGCCGCGCCCGCGGGCTCGTTCCTCGCGCCGCTCCCGCCAAGCCCGATGCCAGCGGCCCTGGCGTGACCTCCTTCCCGCCAGGGCCCGGCTTGTCTCGTTCCTCGCCGGCGCGCTCCCGCCAAGCCCGATGCCAGCGGCCCGGCGGGACGTCCTCCCACCGGGCCACTCGGCTCTCAGCTACCGCGCCCGGGCGACGAACCAGCCGTTCGCCGTCAGCTTCTTGGCGGTGGTCGGGGTGGCTTTCGGGGTGCCGGTGAACACGGCGGCGTCCCAGCGGTCGACGTCCTTGCAGGCGATGGTGCCCGCGACGAGGTCGCCGGAGAGAGCCGTGAAGGTGACCGTGCAGTTCGTGTGGAGGCTGTCGGCGAAGTAGGCGCCGTCGACCTGCAGGGCCGTGAAGGTCTCCTGCCGGGCGGGGACGGCGGTGGGGAAGGTCGAGGTCGTCGCGCCGGCCTTGCGGGTGGCGCCGAAGTCGATGGCGAGGCCGGCGTCGACGTCGCCCATCTTGAGGTCGAGTTCCGCCTTGTCCGCGCTGACCTCCCACTCGGCGGCCGTGCCCCCGGGTGTGGGCGTGATATGGACGCAACGTGTCGGTGAGCCGTCGAGCGAGACCGTCAGCGCCGCCTCGCCCGCGGTGAGTGTCGAGTTCGCCGCGGGGAGTGTGGCGGCGCCGGCGGGCGGGGTCTGGGCGCACGGATCGGGCGGGGTCGACGTCGCCGGCGAGGAGGTGGGCGAGGGTTCGGTGTCGCCGCCGCAGGCGGTGAGGCCCGTGGCGAGCGCGACGACCGCGATCCCGCCGAGAGTGTTAGTGATGATTCGACGCATGTGATGGATCATGTATCACGTTGCGGCCGTTGTCGATCGGATGCCGGACTCGTCCGCCGTAATCGATCGATCGGACCGTGGGCCGGTTTGAGTATCGGGTGCGGGCGTGTTGCAATCGGACGGTGGCCTTCGGTCACCTGATGCGTCTGGAGTTCGACATGTTTCGTCGACATCGCTTTCACCGATACGCTTCCACCCTCCTCGCCGGCGGTGCACTCGCCGCGGCAACCACCCTCGGAGCACCCGTGGCGTCCGCAGATCCGGTGGGTCCCGCGATCGGTTCGACGCCGATCACCGTCTACCAGATCCCCACCGCGGGGATCGCGGAGGCCGGGGGACTCTTCGCGCTCTCCACGATCTCCGGTTACGTCGGCGAGATCCGCGCGGCGAGCCTGACGCCCGGAACGGCGACCGTCGCCGCCCTGGTCAAGCCGGAGTACTGCGCCGAACCCCCGTGGGGCTCCCGATGGGACGCCGTCGTCCGCGTGTCGTTTGTGAACCTGACGAACGCGAGATCGGGCGCCGCCGACGTCCCGCCGTGCGGCGACGACTCCGCCACTCTGATGACGGGCCGCGGGCCGGTCTTGTTCACCGTGAGCCTGGTGCCCGGATCCGGCAAGTCGGGGCTGCCGATCGGGCTCCCGGGCGGCGGCGGCTTCATCGTCCCGTAGCCACGCCGCGGTCAGGGCTCCGTCGCGGGTTCCGGCAGCTTGACGGACGCGCACATCACCGCGGCGACGACGCACAGCCCGCCGGCGATGTAGAACACCGGCGTGTAGCTGCCCGTGAGGTCGCGGACGAGGCCCGCTCCGGTCGCCGCGAGCGCCGCGCCGACCTGGTGTCCGGCGAACACCCAGCCGTAGACGATCGGTGTGTTGGGGCCGAACCAGGCCCGGGTGAGCGCGATCGTGGGGGGCACGGTGGCGACCCAGTCGAGCCCGTAGAAGACGATGAACACGACCGTGGAGGCCGTCGCGTCGGGGGAGAGCAGTGAGGGCAGCGCGGCGAGTGACGCGCCCCGGCCGACGTAGTAGATGACGAGCAGCAGCCGCGGGTCGACGCGGTCGGTGAACCAGCCCGACGCGATGGTGCCGGCGATGTCGAAGACGCCGACCACCGCGAGCAGGCCCGCCGCCGTCGTGGCCGGCATCCCGTGGTCGCCGGCCGCGGGGATGAAATGGGTCTGGAGCAGGCCGTTGGTCGTCATGCCGCAGATCGCGAAGCTGCCCGCGAGCAGCCAGAACACCGACGTGCGGGCGCCGATCCGCAGCCCGAGCAGCGCGCTGGGCACGACGCCGTCGCGCTCGTGGGGGTCGACCTCGGTGGCGCCGTAGGGGGCCACGCCGACGTCGGACGGCCAGCTGCGCAGCCCGGCGACCGCGATGGGGATGACGGCGACGGACGCGACGGCGATGACCAGGGACGCGACCCGCCACCCGTGCGACTGCTCGATGGCGGCGACGAGCGGCAGGAAGATGAGCTGCCCGGTGGCGCTGCCGGCCGTGAGGACGCCGGTGACGAGGCCGCGCCGGGCGACGAACCACCGCGTCGCGACGGTCGCGACGAACGCCGTCGAGAGCCCGCCGGCGCCCGCCCCGACGCAGACGCCCCAGAACAGCACGAGCTGCCAGGACGCGGTCATCGTCGTGGCGGCCGCGGAGCCCAGGGCGATGAGACCGAGCGCCGCGGCGGCGATCGGCCGGACGCCGAAGCGGTCCATGAGTGCGGCGGCGAACGGCGAGATGACGCCGAAGAGCAGCATGTTGACGCTCATCGCGAAGCCGACGGTGCCGTGGCCCCAGCCGAATTCGTGATGCAGCGGATCCATCATGACGCCGGGTGCCGAGCGGAACGCGGCGGCGGCGAGCAGGACGAGGAAGGCCGCCGCGGCCACGACGACGGCCCGGTGCGGCAGACGGCGGGGCCGGGTGCCGACCGTGGACGGTGGTGCGGATCGAGTCACGCGGTACAGCTTCTCGCAGTGAGCTGACCGAAGGCTATTGGCAGAGACGCCAACATCTGAAAGCATTCAGCCATGCACAGACCTCCGAACGGCAGGCACAAGGTCGCGGTCCTGTTGCTGGAGCCGGTCATCGGATTCGACGCGGCGATACCACCGCTGGTGTTCGGCAGTGCCGAATCCGACGCCGGCGAGCCGCTCTACGAGGTCACCGTCTGCAGCGTCGACGGCGGACCGGTGCAGACCTGGACGGGGTACGGCGTGCTGCCCGGCGCCGGCTTGGACGCCGTCGAGGCGGCCGACACCGTCGTCGTGCCGGGGACGCGGCACCCGGGCGTGCGGGAGCGGGGCGAGGTGCCCGCCGAGGTGCTGGCCGCGCTGGGCGACGGAAAGCGTTACGTCTCGATCTGCACGGGCGCGTACCTGCTCGCGGCGGCCGGGCTGCTCGACGGCCGCCCGGCGACCACGCACTGGCGGCAGGCCGCCGACCTCGCCGCGCGGTACCCCGCGGTGCAGATGGACTCCGGCGTGCTGTTCGTCGACGACGGCGACGTGCTGACGTCCGCGGGACTGGCCGCCGGGCTCGACCTCTGCCTGCACATCGTCCGCCGCGACCACGGCGCGGCGGTGGCCAACCGCGTCGCGCGCTACATCGTCGTGCCGCCGTGGCGCGACGGCGGCCAGGCTCAGTTCATCGAGCGTCCGGTGCCCGTCGCGGACGCCGCGTCGACGGCCGGCGCGCGGGAGTGGGCACTCGGCCGGCTCGCCGAACCGCTGAGCGTGGCCGACCTGGCGCGTCGCGTACACATGAGCGAGCGGACGTTCGCCCGCCGGTTCCGCGAGGAGACCGGGCAGTCGCCGGCGGCGTGGCTGCGTCGGCAGCGGGTGGACGCCGCGCTGCATCTGCTCGAGACGGCCGATGTCGGCGTCGACGAGATCGCGGCGCATGTGGGGCTCGGCACGGGGACGAATCTGCGCCAGCACATGCGGCGCGATCTCGGCGTCTCGCCGCTGCAGTACCGGCGACGCTTCCGGGGCGGATGAGCGGCGCTCGCTCAGTCCTCGTAGGTCGGTTCGATGGCGTAGACGGCCAGGCCCTTCGGCGCGCCCTTCGCCCTGAACCGCTTCTTGCGCTTGACGAACCGGCTCTCGTCCACCGACAGCAGCGTCGGGCCCGAGACCAGCACCTCGTTGCGTCCGGCCGCCTGCGCGACGCGGGCGGCGATGTTGACGTCGACGCCGACGAAGTCCTCGCCGACCCGCTTCGGGAAGCCGCTGTGCAGGCCGGCGCGCAGTGCGGGACGGTAGCCGTCGACCACGAGCGCGGTGACGGCCGTCTCGGCCTGGTGAGCTGCGAGGATGCCGCTCGTGGCGTCGTTGAAGACGGCCATGTGGCCGTCGCCGAGCGATTTGACGATGTGGCCGCCGTACCGTTTCACGGCGTCCGTCGTGACGCGCTCGACCTCCCGCAGCAGCGCGAGCACCTGATCGTCACCGGCGTACAGCGCCCACGTGCTGAACTCGACCATGTCGGTGAACAGCACCGTGATCTCGGTCTCCTCGTCGTAGCCGCCGCGGCGGTCGACGAACAGCGCCTGCCACAGCGAGACCGCCGCCAGCCCCACCTCGCGGGTCGCGCTGGGATGCTCGGTGCGGGACTGCTCGATGAGCGCGGCGAGGTGATCGGAGTGCCGGCGCTCGGTGACGTACAGCGCGCCGAGCGGGTCGCCACCGGGGACGAGCCGCCGCAACGCCTTCGCGGCGCCGACGGTCGCGGGGTGCGAATCGGTCTTCGCGAGCGCTCGCCGGGCCTTGTGCACGGTGCCGTCGGACGGGGCGTCATCGCCGGCCGGCGGCCGAAGCGGGACCCCGGGGGCCGGCCGCGGGGGGACGTCAGGGGTCGGCTCGCTCACGGGGTCAGTCTAGGTGGTGGCCCTTGCGATTCCCCGGCCCCGGAGCCTGCGTGCTGGTGAAATGGTACCGGTGAAGAACGAGGATCGGGCCGCGTGAGCGATGTGACGGCGACCGAGAGTCAGGTGGAGCCGGCGGCCGATGTCGCTGAAAGCCGGGTGGAGTCGGTGCACCGGATCGCTCGGCGGACGTTCGTGTCCGGGCAGAAGATCGAGATGGGCGGCTTGGCGGTGGCCGCCGGCGTCAGCCGCGCGACGTTGTTCCGCTGGGTGGGCAGCCGCGATCGGCTGTTGGGCGAGGTCATCTGGCGGCTCACCGAGCCGACGATCGAGACGGCGGTCGCCGGCGCGCGGGGGACCGGCGCGTCGCGGATCGCGCAGATCATGGGCGATTTCGCGGCCACGGCCAACGACGCCGGCTACTTCGGCGAGTTCCTGCGTCGCGAACCCGAACGCGCGCTGCGGGTGATGACGACCCGCGCCGGCGGGGTGCAGCACCGGATCGTCGCGAAGATCGAGGAGCTGCTCGCCGGCGAGGTGGCCGCCGGGACGCTGGAACCGCCGCTCCCGGTGCACGACCTGGCCTTTCTGCTCGTCCGGATCACCGAGACCTTCGTCTACACGAACATCATCAGCGGCGAGCGGCCGGATGCGGCGAAGGTGGTTCAGGCGAGCGCGGCTCTGCTGGGTGGCCGAGCCTGACGGCCGGGACCTGTCCCGGCCGGCGGTCAAGGCCCGGACGATGCCGTATCGAGGAGCGATTCCGCCGTATCACCGGTGATCCGGCCGATGTTCTGCAGGCGTCGTACCAGCGCGGACAGGCTGATCCCGAGAGTGTGCGCCATCGCGCGAACGTCATCGAGCGTCAGCGAATCGCCCGGCTGTCGCCATATCGAATCGAGCACCGGGGAGGGGGCGAGAAAGGCGGCGGCGAAGGCATTGGCGCGTTGTTCGATGTCTGTGGGTGCCCAAGGTCCGCTGGCGACCACCATATGAGCGGCTCGGTCCTGATCCAGCAGTAGATGAGCCAGTTCGTGTGCGAGGGAGAAACGTCTCACCGTCGGATTGGTACCGGCGTGAAACGCCTGATTGACGAGGACGGTCGCGGCGCCGTCGTCGGCGATCATGCTCACGGCTCGGATTCCAGAGTCGCTGACACCGACATCGTCGATGGCGACACCGAGTTCGCGGAGTATGCGGTCGACGTCGACTCGACGATGCCGTTCCGGCGACAGAATTCGCGACGCCTCTTCGCCGTAGAGGCTGCCTTCTTCTCCTGCTGTGAGATCCCTACTGGGCGGGGGGCCGTCGACGATGGCCCCGCCGATCTGTCGCAGGCGGGCCGCGGATTCCTGACGCCCTCGATTCGACAACAGGGCGGTGAAGAGCGTCGCCATGTCATCGCCTGAGACGTTCGGTGCTATGGAACCGAAGAGGAGTGCGGCGGGTGGGGCGCCGATGGCAAGACCGCCTGCCAGGCTTGTCGACGACACGAAGCGTTTAAGCGCGGCACGCAGCTCCGCCGGAACGCCGAGTTGCGCCTGTCGCCAAGCGGCGGTGAAATGCCGCGTGTGTTCGGCCGCTCCTGCCAGCCACGCGATTCGTTCCGGCTCTCGATCGTGCCGGGTGATCTGTGAAAGAGACTCGGCGACTGCGCCATACCGCCGGCTGGACGGATGTCGACGTCGTAGTCGTTCGATGAGTGCGGTCAGTCCGTCATGCAATGCCGACGCGACCGCGCTGACATCGATCTTCACGTCGACGACCTGATTGAACGTGATGCCCCAGTCGGTACCGGCCGGGGGTTCCGCGGTGGTGGAGAACTCGATGCGGTCGCCGTGACGACGGATGTAGGCATCGGGCAGGAGTGCGCCGGGAGCCGCTGCTCGTAGACCGTGGCGGTGGTACCAGTCCTGGGTCAACTCGGCTCTGGTCGTTTCTCCGCGGTCGAGGACGTCCCGCTCTGCCGCGATCGCCATCCCCGCGTATCCGCGCGCCGCCGTCGTGCCCGACTCCGGGGGGCGTGATCCATCGGGAACAGGGAGGCGTTCCTCGTGCAACAGTGGTTCCCAATTCGCCGCGAACCATTCGGCGACCGGAAGCAGATACCAATGTGCCGAGCGCAGAATCTCGCCCTGCACATGGTGCTCGCAGAGATTGACGCCGTGGACCCAGATCGCGAACGACCCCCAACTGTTCCGCTCGTCTTCCTCGACCATCGAGTCCGCGGAATCATCGGTTACGAGCGTGAACTCGACGGCGAATACGGCTGTGTCGCCGGACAGATAGCGCCATGTCACCGACATGTCAGCCCCTCAATCGCAGTCGACCGATCAGTCCGGCGGAGACCCAGGTTCGCTGGATCGCGATCGGTACGGTCCTCCACTCGACGGGGAACCCGTGCCACTCCACCGTGTCGCCGGCGGCTGTCTGCTTGGTGCTCGGGTGTGCGCAATAGGCGTGGACGCCGTCGGTGTTGTAGCGCTTGCCGGGACGTGCCGGGTCGGCGACCGACGTCGCGAACAGCACAGGACCGTCGACCTCGGGAGGGCACAGAGTTCCCCGCGCGCCCGGTTGCCACGGCTGCTTGTGCCGTGGACTCGGCCTGTAGACATCCGGCATCTGTGCTCCTGGGCGGTGAGAACCGATCGGTCCGCTGCGGTCCGACGCTAGCCACCCTATATAGGTCCCGTTCGTACGGATCGGTCCGCTTCTGCGGCGGCCGAAACGGCGCACTACACCGTCTTGTCTCCGGTTCGCCTCGCGGTGTGCCCGAACGTCGGTCGGTGCGCTCCCGGGTGAGTCGGGACATCCACCCCGAACAGCTCCACCGCGTTCGTCAAGCACACCCGGCGCAGCCAGTCGTCGCCGAGGTCGAGGCGTGTGAGCGCCTGCAGCGCGTGGGCGTACGGGTAGGGGATGTTGGGGAAGTCGCTGCCGAAGAGGATGCGGTCGACCAGTCCGGTGAGCCGCGGGTACAGCTCGCGGGGGTAGGGGTGCAGGGCCTCGGTGAAGTCGGTGAAGGACATCGTCGTGTCGAGGTGGACGGCCGCGTGCGTCTCGGCCAGGTCGAGGAAGTCGGCGTACTCGGTGGTGCCCATGTGCGCGATGACGAGCGGCAGTCGCGGATGCCTGCGCAGCACCGCGCGGATCGGACCTGGACCGGTGAACCGGCCCGGCTGCGGGCCGGAGCCGCAGTGGATGACAGTCGGGACGCCGGCGTCGGCGAGCAGCCCCCAGACCGGGTCGAGCAGCGGATCGGCGGGGTCGTAGCCGCCGACCTGGACGTGGGATTTGAACACCCGGGCGCCGGCGCCCAGCGCCTCGGCCACATACGACGCGGCGTCCGGCTCCGGGTAGAAGGTGGACGTGTGCAGGCAGTCCGGCGTCTGCGCGGCGAAGTCGGCGGACCACGCGTTGAGCCACGCCGCCATGCCTGGCCGGTGGGGATAGAGCATGGCGGTGAACCGAAGCACGCCGTAGTCGCGCAGCCGGGCGAGGCGCGCGGGCTCGTCGGTGCGGTAGGTGATGGGCCAGACGCCGGGGCCGAGGGCGTCGAAGAAGGCCCACACCTTGGCCAGGACGTTGTGCGGCATGAAATGCGTGTGGACGTCGACGATGCCGGGCAGGCCGAGCTCGGCGATGAAGGCGCGGGTGGCGGCGACGTCGTCCGGGGTGTCCATGCGGCCACTCTAGGGAGCGCTTCGTCGGGCCGGCCTCGACCCGGCCCCGGCCGGCGACGCCGGATGCGGCGTAATGTCCGGGCGGTGACGGTGAACAATCGGCCGGTTCGCATCGCCGTGCAGGTCAAGCCGCAGCACGCGTCGTTCGCTGAACTGCGCAGCGCCGCCGCGACCGTCGAGGAGCTCGGCGCGGACGTCCTGCTCGGCTGGGACCACTTCTTTCCGCTCTCCGGCGACCCCGACGGCCGTCACTTCGAATGCTGGACGACGCTCGCGGCGTGGGCCGAGGCGACCGAGCGCGTCGAGCTCGGTGCGCTCGTGACGTGTAACGGGTACCGCAACCCGCAGCTGCTCGCCGACATGGCGCGCACCGTCGACCACATCTCCGGCGGCCGGCTGATCCTCGGCATCGGCTCCGGCTGGTACGAGCGCGACTTCACCGAGTACGGCTACGCCGACTTCGGCACGTCCGGGTCGCGGCTGCGCCGGCTCGATCGGGATCTGCCGCTCATCCGGGAGCGTTGGGCGCGGCTGAACCCGGCGCCGACGCGCGACATCCCGGTGCTCATCGGCGGCGGCGGTGAGCAGGTGACCCTGCGGATCGTCGCCGAGCACGCCGACATCTGGCATTGGTTCGGTGACGCCGCGTCGATCGCGGCCAAGAGCGCTGTGCTCGACGAGTGGTGCCGCCGCGTCGGCCGAGATCCGGCGGCGATCGTCCGGAGCGCGGGCGTCTCGCCGAAGCCGGGGCGTTTCGTCGAGGAGCTGGACGACTACGCGGGCCACGCCGACGCGCTCCACGACGTCGGCGTCCGGCTCTTCACGGTCGGGTTGCAGGCGCCGGACTGGGATCTCGGGCCGGTCCGCGAGCTCCTCGCCTGGCGTGACGAACGGAACGCGGCGGCGATGTGCTCGGCGTAGCCTGATCGGCGTCGATTTCGGAACCAGGTGACCCGTCGCGACGCGGTGGGTGACGAGGAGTGTGCATGACGGCCACCGCGCCCGCGTCCCTGCCCGCCACGATGCGGGCGAGCGTCCTCACCGGAGTGGGGGAGGTGGTCATCGAGGAGCGGCCGGTTCCGGAGCCGGCCGCCGGCGAGGTCCTCGTGCGGATCGCCGCGGTGGGGCTGTGCGGTTCGGACGTCCATTACTACCGGCACGGCCGGATCGGCGACTACGTGGTCCGGGAGCCGATGATCCTCGGCCACGAGTCGGCGGGTGTCGTCGTCGCCGTCGGGCCGGGCGTCGACGCCGGACGCGTCGGACAGCGCGTCTCGATAGAGCCGCAGCGGTGCTGCCGCGTCTGCCGCTACTGCAAACGCGGCGAATACAACCTGTGCCCGGCCATCGAGTTCTATGCGACGCCGCCCGTCGACGGCGCGTTCGCCGAGTACGCGACGATCGACGCCGACTTCGCGCATCCGATCCCCGACGGCATGTCGATGGCCGCGGCCGCGCTGCTCGAGCCGCTGTCGGTGGCCATCGCGACGGCCCGCAAGGCGCGCATCGAGCCCGGCTCGCGGGTGCTCGTCGCCGGCTGCGGCCCGATCGGGCTGGTGTGCGCGCAGGTCGCGCGGGCGTACGGGGCGATCGAGATCGTCATGACCGACCTCGTCGCCGCTCGTCGGGAGCGCGCCGCGGCGACGGTCGCGACAGGCGTCGTCGATCCGACCGTCGACGCGCTGCCCGATGCGCATTTCGACGCCTTCATCGACGCCACCGGCGCGCTGCCCGCGGTGCGTTCGGGCATCCTCGCGACGGCCCCGGGCGGCGTCGTCGTGCTGGTCGGCATGGGCGCCGACGACATGTCGCTGCCGGTGTCCGTGATCACTTCGCGTGAGATCTCGGTGACGGGCGTCTTCCGCTACAACAACACCTGGCCGACGGCGATCGCGCTGGTGGAGCAGGGACTGGTCGACCTCGATTCGCTGGTCACGGCGTCGGTCGGCCTCGACGGCGTCGTCGCGGCGATCGAGAGCGACGCCGATCCGGCGACCCTGAAGTCGGTGATCGAACCCGGACGCTGAGGTGCGAGGCTCCGAAATTGTCGGTCGGTTTCGCTAGCCTTCCCGTGTGATCGAATCAGCAGGCGAGACGGCGTCCGGCGGCGAGCCCGTCGGAGGCGGGGGAGCGTCCCCGGGTGGTGACGCGGCGGCGGAGCGCTGGGCGCAACTCGCCGTCGAGGTGCGTGAGCACCAGTTCCGCTACTACGTCAAGGACGCGCCGGTCATCTCCGACGGCGAGTTCGACGTGTTGCTGCGCGAGCTGCAAGCGCTGGAGGACGCGCACCCGGAGCTTGCGACGCCGGATTCGCCGACGAAGCTCGTCGGAGGGGCGGGCTTCGAGACCGAGTTCGCGTCGGCCGATCACCTCGAACGCATGCTGTCGCTCGACAACGTGTTTTCGGAGGAGGAGCTGCGCCTCTGGGTCTCGCGCACCGAGGCCGACGCGGGTCGCGCGCTGGAGTACCTGTGCGAGCTCAAGATCGACGGCGTCGCGCTCAACCTCGTCTACCGCGGCGGCGTCCTCGAACGCGGCACGACGCGCGGCGACGGCCGCACGGGCGAGGACGTCACGCTCAACGCCAAGACGATCGACGACATCCCGCTGCGGCTCGCGGCGTCCGAGGAGTTCCCGATCCCCGACGTCCTCGAAGTGCGGGGCGAGGTGTTCTTCCGGCTCGAGGACTTCGCGGCGCTCAACGCCTCGCTCGTCGAGGCGGGCAAGGCCCCGTTCGCCAACCCGCGCAACTCGGCGGCCGGTTCGCTGCGGCAGAAGAATCCGCAGGTCACAGCGCGTCGGCGGCTCGGCATGATCTGCCACGGCATCGGGCACACCGAGGGCTTCCGGCCCGCCACGCTGCACGACGCCTATCGTGCGCTCGGCGAGTGGGGACTGCCGGTGTCGCCGAACACGGCGCGGGTGACGGGCGCCGACGCGATCCTCGAGCGGATCGCCCATTGGGGCGAGCACCGGCACGATCCGGTGCACGAGATCGACGGCATCGTGATCAAGGTCGACGACGTGCTGACCCAGCGTCGCCTGGGGTCGACGTCCCGCGCGCCGCGCTGGGCGATCGCCTACAAGTACCCCCCGGAGGAGGCGACGACGCGGCTGCTCGACATCCGCGTCAACGTCGGCCGGACGGGCCGGGTCACGCCGTTCGCCTACATGGAGCCGGTGACGATCGCCGGGTCGACGGTGTCGCTGGCGACGTTGCACAACGCGTCGGAGGTCAAGCGCAAGGGTGTGTGGATCGGCGACACGGTGACGATCCGCAAGGCCGGCGACGTCATCCCCGAGGTGCTGGGCCCGGTCGTCGAGCTGCGGGACGGCTCCGAGCGCGAGTTCGTCATGCCGACGCACTGCCCCGAATGCGGGGATGAGCTGGCGCCGCAGAAGGAGGGCGACGCCGACCTGCGCTGCCCCAACGCGCGCTCCTGCCCGGCGCAACTGCGCGAGCGGCTGTTCCATCTCGCGGGGCGCGGCGCCTTCGACATCGAGGCCCTCGGCTACGAGGCGGCCACCGCGCTGCTGACGAGCGGGGTGCTGGACGACGAGTCGCGGTTGTTCGACCTCACCGCTGACGATCTGCTGCGCACCGAGCTGTTCCGGACGAAGGACGGCGCGTTGTCGGCCAACGGCGCCAAGCTGCTCACCAACCTGCAGGCGCGCAAGGACGTCGACCTGTGGCGGGTGCTCGTCGCGCTGTCCATCCGGCACGTCGGGCCGACGGCCGCGCGGGCGCTGGCCACCGAGTTCGGCTCGCTCGCCGGTATCGAGGAGGCCGATGCCGAACGGCTCGCGGCCGTCGACGGCGTCGGCGGCACGGTGGCGGCGAGCATCGTCGCCTGGTTCACGGTCGACTGGCACCGCGACATCGTCGAACGCTGGCGGGCGTCCGGCGTCCGGATGGAAGACGTCCGCGACTCCTCGATCCCACGGACGCTGGAGGGCGTCACGATCGTCGTCACCGGATCGCTGCCGAACTACTCGCGCGACGGCGCCAGGGAGGCGATCATCGCGCGCGGCGGCAAGGCGACGGCCTCGGTGTCCAAGCGCACACACTTCGTCGTGGTCGGCGAGGCGCCGGGCTCGAAGGCGGTGAAGGCCGAGGAACTGGGCCTGCGCATTCTCGACGAGGACGGCTTCACCCTGCTGCTCGAGGGCGGCCCGGACGCCGTGGCGTTGCCTGAGGAGGAGGTGCCGGCCGAGGAGACATCCGGTTCATGATCTCGTCCACCGCGTCCTCGTCGACGGGCCCGTGTTCGGCCGCCATGCGGGCCAGGGTGTCGTCGAGCGCGTCACGCTCCAGTCGGGATGTTCTTGCTACGGCCATCAGCGCAGCACCGTCGAGATGATCCCGGCGAGATGGGCGAGCCGGGCGATCTCGCTCGGCCGGAACTCGGGGCCGCCGGGACGGCCGAGCAGCAGCGCGCGGCCGCCTCGCCCGATCGCGGCGGCGGCGAGGTCGGTGTCGATGTCCCGCCAGGAGCCCGGCACCCAGGGCGCGTCGCCGGCCAGAGCGGCCGCGCCTTTGATCGGCAGCCAGTCGACGGTGTGTGGCAGCGTCTCCGGCGCACCCGAGCCGGCGGCGAGGCAGGTGACGGGCGTCGTGCCGTCGGGGCCGGCGTCGCCCCCGGCGATGACGAGCGCCCACGCGACGCGCAGGACGGCCGGTGCTCCCTCGACGAGGACGTCGAGCCGGTCGCGAGGCGCGGCCTTCGCCACGTCGTCGACGAGTTCCAGCTCGCCGTGGGTGTCGAGCACGCCGACGAACGGTCGCAGCGATGTGACGCGCACCCCCGGGACGGCCTCGGCGGCCGTGATGATGGCGTCCGCCATCCGCGACGTCGGGTAGTCGAGGAGGATGTCGTCCACGGCGTACCCGTTGCCGCGTTCGACGACGTCGAGCGACAGGATGTCCGCATCGATGGAGCCGAGCGCGACGGCGAGCTGTCCGAGGCTGCCGGGACGATCCTCGAGGTGGACGCGGATCAGGTAGGCCATGAGAGGTGATTGTGGTCCGGGTTCCCGCGGCCCGCTCGCCGCCGCGCGGCCGATGCGGCGCGCTGTGGCGCAGCACACGCGCCGAGCACCCGCAACGCACATGCCGGAGGTCCGGGCCGAGCCGGGGCGTGCTCGGCGGGCGACGTCGGCGCCGATAGGCTGATGACCATGTCTGCGATCTCCCGCGACGAGGTGGCGCACCTCGCCCGTCTGGCGAGGCTCGACCTCGGCGGCGCCGAGCTCGACCACTTCGCCGGTCAAATCGACTCGATCCTCTCCCATGTCCGGCAGATCGGCGGCGTCGACACCGCCGGCGTGCCGCCCACGGCGCATCCGCTCGATCTGGGCGACAAGCTGCGGGCCGACGTCGTCACGCCGGGTCTGACGCGCGAGCAGGCGCTGAGCCAGGCGCCGAAGGTCGAGCTGGACCGGTTCGCCGTGCCGCAGATCCTGGGGGAGGAGCAGTGACCGGGACGCGCAGCAGCAACGAGATCACCGGGGCCACCGCGGCCGGGCTCGCGGCGTCCATCGCCGCCGGCGACGTCAGCTCTGAGGAGGTGACGCGCGCGCACCTCGACCGGATCGCGGAGATCGACGGCGAGCTCGGTGCGTTCCTGCACGTCGGGGCCGAGGAGGCGCTCGCCGCGGCGAGGGCCGTCGACGCGAAGATCCGGGCGGGCGAGGCCCCGTCGGCGCTCGCCGGCGTGCCGATCGCGCTCAAGGACGTCTTCACCACCGTCGACGCGCCGACGACGTGCGGTTCCAAGATCCTCGAGGGCTGGCGCTCGCCGTACGACGCGACCGTCACGGCGCGGCTGCGTGCGGCCGGCCTGCCGATCCTGGGCAAGACCAACATGGACGAGTTCGCCATGGGCAGCTCGACGGAGAACAGCGCCTACCAGGTGACCCGCAATCCCTGGGATACGACGCGTATCCCCGGCGGGTCGGGCGGCGGCAGCGCCGCGGCGCTCGCGAGCTTCGAGGCGCCGCTCGCGATCGGCACCGACACCGGCGGGTCGATCCGGCAGCCGGCGGCCGTCACGGCGACGGTCGGCGTCAAGCCGACGTACGGGGCGGTCTCGCGGTTCGGGCTCGTGGCCTGCGCGTCGTCGCTCGATCAGGGTGGCCCGTGCGGGCGGACGGTGCTCGACACCGCGCTGCTGCACGACGTCATCGCCGGGCACGATCCGCGCGATTCCACCTCACTCGACGCGCCGGTGCCGCCGGTCGTCGCCGCGGCGCGCGAGGGTGCCGAGGGCGATCTGCGGGGGCTGCGCGTCGGCGTCGTCACCGAGCTCGCGGGCGACGGCTACCAGCCGGGCGTCCTCGCGTCGTATCACGCGGCCGTCGAGCGGTTGCGGGAGCTGGGCGCCGAGGTGGTCGAGGTGTCCTGCCCGAACCTCACCTACGCCCTGGGTGCGTACTACCTCATCCAGCCGTCGGAGGTCTCGAGCAACCTCGCGCGCTTCGACGCGATGCGCTACGGCCTGCGCGTCGGCGACGACGGCACACGCAGCGCCGAGGAGGTCATGGCGGCGACGCGCGCCGCCGGCTTCGGCCCGGAGGTCAAGCGCCGCATCATGATCGGCACCTATGCTCTCTCGGCCGGCGCCTACGACGCCTACTACGGGCAGGCGCTCAAGGTGCGCACGCTCATCGCGCGAGATTTCGCCGCGGCGTACGCCGACGTCGACGTGCTGGTCTCGCCGACGACCCCGACGACGGCCTTCCCGATCGGCGAGAAGGTCGACGATCCGCTCGCGATGTACCTGTTCGACCTCTGCACGTTGCCGACGAACCTCGCCGGCACGTGCGCGATGAGCGTCCCGTCGGGGCTCTCGGCCGACGACGGCCTGCCGGTCGGGCTGCAGATCATGGCCCCGGCGCTGGCCGACGACCGGCTGTACCGCGTCGGCGCGGCTTACGAGGTGGCCCGCGGGCCGATCGAGTGACACCCCGCCGGGGCGGTCTGTTCCGGACCGTATCGATGTCCGACGCCGCGCGGGTAGCCGAGTGAGCGCATGACGTCGACGGTCGTCTGGAGGAACGATGCGACCGGCAGCCATGCCGGACGCGGCGCGTCTGCCCCGGTGGGGACGGTCGCCGGCGGCGTGTCCACCGGTCGCCACAGCAGCTCCGGTGACCAGCTGCCGACGGGATCGGTCGGGTTCGCGACGACCGTCGCGCCCGCCGGCGGACGTGTTCCGACCGGCGGTCCCACGAGGACGACCCGGCAGCTGTGCGCCGCGGCGGGCGGCAGTGCCTCCGCCGCGCCGAGCGCGCCGAGGCTCTGGCCGTAGACGTACAGCGCCGGACGCTCCGGTCCCGATGCGATCCGGGCGGTCACGGCGTCGGCGAGCGCTCGCGCCGAGGCGCGGGCGGCACCGGGATGCAGCAGATAGGCGGCCCAGCTGGGCAGATCGTCGTACTGCAGCGCGAGCAGCGCGACGTCGCCGCCGAAGCGTCGTTCGAAGCCGGTGACGGCGTCGGCGTCCACCCAGCCGCTGCCCGTCGGCACCATGACCACGACCGCGGCTCGCCGCAGCCCGCCCGCCGCCGCCCAGCGCCGGACGACGTCGGCCGCGCGTGCGCGCAGTGCCTCGGCGGACCGGTCGCCGTCCGTCAGCGGTGAGTAGATGCGCAGCGCCGCGGCCGGGGCGTCGCGAAGGAAGTCCGTGGCGTGCGAGCCGGCCGCCGCGGCCTCGCCGGGTACGGCGATCGCGATCGACGTGGCGACGACCACCGCGGCCGCCGCTCGGGCGCCCCGGCGGGGTGGGCGAACGGCCCGCGGGGCCACCCGGACGTGGTGAACGGCCCGCCGCGCCACCCGGACGACGATGATCGCGGCCACGACGAGCGCCGGGAGGCCGAACGCGATCAACGGGTAGTCGATACCGAGATCGCGCTGGTAGACGGCGCGTTGCAGGCCGTTCTGCCAGGCGAGGTGATGACCGGCGGACGCTGCGACGGCGCCGGCCGCGGCCCAGGGGAACAGCCGAGCGAGAGCTCGGTGCGGGCGGCCGATCGGGTTGGCGTACAGGCGCGCGGCGACGGCCGCGACACTCCGGACGAGCCCCGCGCAGACGCCGGCGAACACGACGAGGACGACCGCCTGGACGAGCGGTTCGCGGGGCAGCGGCCCGGGCGCGAGGGCGAGCAGCGTGCCGACCGTGGCGCCCGCGGCCGTCGCCGGATGGAACGTCGGGGCGGGGCCGGTGGTCATGACAGCGCCTCCAACGGGAAGGTGAGCAGCGAGCCGACGACGTGCGCCGCCGATTCCCGGCCGGGCACGCCCCCGAGTTGACGGGCCGAGTTGAGCGAGACGGCGACGGCGGCGGTCTCGGCGGCGGCCGCGCAACCCGGGGCGCCGGCCGGATCGTCCGCGCACGTCGCCCGCATCCGCTCGGCGAGCTGGGCGTCGAGACGGGCGCGGGCCCACGGGCCGAGCGGCCGCCCGGCGTCGGCGGCGTAGCGCAGCAGGTCGTAGCCGAGATCGTGGGTCCGGCAGGCGGGCTCGAAGCGCGCCGGCAGCGGAACCGGGGACGAGCAGCCGCCGTCGGCACGCGCCGGAACGCCGTCGACGAGCACCGGCCGGTAGCTGGCATGCGTCGCGAAGTCTGCGGGCAGCGCGGCGAGCGCATCGGCGGGATGCGGCCCCGTCAGCAGATCGACGGCCCGTCCCGCCGCGCCGTCGGGCGAGCCGGGCAGCGCCGTCGCGGTGTCGATCGGTGCCGCCGCGAGCGCGAGGACGCCGCCGGCGACGACGGCGGCCAGCGGCCCGGCCAGGCGCGTCCGGAGCGGAGGCCGGGGCGGGGCGGTCGAGTGCGGTGAGGTCATCCTTGGACGCTAGAAACGGCTTCCACCTGCGCACATCCCGCGAAGGAGCCGAACTCGGCCCCGTCCGTGGTGGGGTCGGGACGCGGCGTCTCACTCGTTCGGGGGAGCGCGGATTCCCCGTCCGGAGGGACGCGTCCGTGGGATTCGCGGGGCTAGCGTTGGCCCGGTACACCGACCGTGAAGGAGCCCACCGTGAGCACGAAGACGCCTGACAGGACGCGCCGCACCACCGGACTCCGCGGCCTGCGCCGGGGTGCCGGGCAGCTCGCGACGGTCGTCGCCGGCCTGGAGCGCGCGGTGGTGGCCGAGATCGACGGGCTGTCCGAGAACACCGATCCCGCGCTGCGCGAGTATCTGTCGCGCCGGATCAACCGGCTGCTCATCGTCGTGGCGCTCGTCATGTTCGCCGTCGCGTGGCCGACGCTCTTCGAGACGCACGTCGTGCACCCGGTGCTGGCGCCGGTGTTCGCCGCCTTCGCCGCGTTCCCCATCGCGTTCGCCTGGCAGTGGCCGACGCGGGCCTGGGGCGTGTCGGCGGCGTCGGCGTGGGGCGTCGGCATCCTGCTGTCGACGACGAACGGCTGGGAGTGGGGCATCCAGGTCGTCCACATCATCGAACTCTTCGTCCTCACCTTCGCCGTCTACCTCCGGGCCCCTGGGCGGACGGTGCTGCTCGTGTGGCTCGGCACGTGTGTGACGTTCATGGTCTGGGCGCCGTCGGATTCGGAGCGGGAGGGCTGGGCGCTCGGTTTCACCGTCGGGCTCGTCATCTGCGTGCTCGTCCGGCTCGTCGTCCGCTCGTCCGGGGCGCTGCGTCGTGAGGAATCGGTGTCGGCGGCTGCGCGCTCGGTCAATGCGGTGCTCACCGAGCGCGCCCGGATCGCCCGCGACCTGCACGACGTCGTGGCGCACCGGATGTCCGTCGTCGTCGTGCAGGCCCAGACGGCGCGCTACCGCGTGCCGGACGTCGGCGAGGCGGCGGCCGCCGAGTTCGAGGCCATCGCCGGCGTCGCCCGCGAGGCGTTGTCGGAGGTGCGGGTGATGCTCGGTGTGCTCCGCGTCGAGGACGACGGCGCGGCGCAGGCCCCGAATCCGGGTCTGGCGGACATCGCGCGGCTCGTCGAGGACACGCGCGGCGCCGGGATCGCCGTCGCCTACGAGCCGGACACGTCGTCCTTCGGCGAGGTCTCCGACTCCTCGGCGCTCGTCGCCTACCGGATCGTGCAGGAGTCGCTCACCAACGCGACCCGGCACGCGCCCGGGAGTTCGGTGGCCGTCGCCGTGTCGATCGAGCCGGAGGTGCTCTCGGTGACCGTGACGAACTCGGCGCCGAAGACGCTCGACCACGGTGTCGGCCGGGACCTGCTGGCCGCGGCCGGCGGTGGGCACGGCATCCGCGGGATGCACGAGCGGGCGTCGGCCGTCGGCGGCAGCCTCTCGGCGGCGCCGGTCGAGGGCGGCGGGTTCGTCGTGGTCGCGGTGCTGCCGACGCGTGCGCAAGGATGAGGAGATGGCAGAAGGCGCACAATCGGTCATCACGGTCTTCATCGCCGACGATCAGGCGATGGTGCGGCAGGGTTTCGGGGCGCTGCTCGCGGCGCAGCCGGGGCTCGTCGTCGTCGGCGACGCCCCGGACGGCGCCAGGGCGGTGACCGAGGTGCGCCGGCTGCGTCCGGACGTCGTCCTCATGGACGTGCGGATGCCCGAGCGCAACGGCCTCGAGGCGGCCCGCGAGATCCTCGCCGACCGCTCGCTCGCCACCCGGGTGCTCATGCTCACCACCTTCGACATCGACGAGTACGTCTACGAGGCGCTGCGGGTCGGGGCCTCGGGTTTCCTGCTCAAGGACGCGCCGGCCGACGAGCTGGTGCGTGCGGTCCGGGTGGTCGCGGCCGGTGACGCGCTGCTCGCGCCCACCGTGACGCGCCGGCTCATCGACGACGTCATGGCCCGCCACCGGCCGCCGCGGGCGTCGGCGGGGCCGGTTCAGACGCTGACGCCTCGCGAGCGTGAGGTGTTCGAGGCCGTCGCGGGCGGGTTGAGCAACGCCGAGATCGCGAGGCTGTTGTTCGTCGGCGAGCAGACGGTGAAGACGCACGTCAGCAAGGTGCTGATGAAGCTCGGGCTGCGCGATCGGGCCCAGGCGGTGGTCTACGCCTACGAGAGCGGGATCGTCGTGCCGGGCGCCGGGCGCTGACCGCAGCGCCCCTTGCCGCTGCGAGTCCGGATGCGGTCGGGGACAATGGTTCTCATGCGTATCGGAGTTCTCACCGGCGGGGGCGACTGCCCCGGCCTCAACGCCGTCATCCGCGCCGTGGTCCGCACCAGTCAGGTGCGGTACGGCAGCCAGGTCGTCGGTTTCCTCGACGGCTGGCGCGGCCTGCTGGAAGATCGTCGCATCCAGCTGGCCGCCGATGATCGCAACGACCGCCTGCTCACCAAGGGCGGCACCGTTCTCGGCACGGCGCGCACCCATCCGGACAAGCTGCGCGCCGGCCTCGATCAGATCAAGCAGACCCTCGACGACAACGGCATCGACGTCCTCATCCCGATCGGCGGCGAGGGCACCCTGACGGCCGCGAGCTGGCTCGCCGACGAGGGTGTGCCCGTCGTGGGCGTCCCCAAGACCATCGACAACGACATCGACTGCACGGACGTCACCTTCGGCTTCGACACCGCCCTCACCATCGCCACCGACGCCATCGATCGGCTCCATTCGACGGCGGAATCGCACCAGCGCGTCATGCTCGTCGAGGTCATGGGTCGGCACGCCGGCTGGATCGCGCTGCACGCGGGGCTCGCCTCGGGCGCGCACATGACGCTCATCCCCGAGCAGCCGTTCGACGTCGAAGAGGTCTGCCGCCTGGTCAAGCAGCGTTTCCAGCGTGGTGATTCGCACTTCATCTGCGTCGTCGCCGAGGGGGCCAAGCCGAAGCAGGGCACGATGTCGCTGCGCGAGGGCGGGCTCGACGAGTTCGGCCACGAGCGCTTCACCGGCGTCTCCCATCAGCTCGGCTTCGAGATCGAGAAGCGGATCAACAAGGACGTCCGCACCACCGTGCTCGGGCACATCCAGCGCGGCGGGACGCCGACGGCGTTCGACCGGGTGCTGGCGACGCGCTTCGGCGTCAACGCCGCCGACGCCGCGCACAGCGGCGAGTACGGCCAGATGGTCAGCCTGCACGGTGCTGAGATCACCAGGGTGCCGCTGTCGGAGGCGACGAAGCAGCTCAAGCTCGTGCCGCAGCACCGCTACGAGGACGCGGCGGCCTTCTTCGGCTGAGCCGTGACGCGAGCCGGCCGGGCGACACGGTGTCGCCGGGCCGGTTCGCGCGTCGGATCGTCAGTGATCCAGGACGAGGGCCCGACGGCCGATGTCGTTGAGGTCGGTCTCGGTGAACCGGCCCGCCCAGTCCGTCTCGTAGTGCTCGGCGGGGAAGTCGTCCGGTGACGCCCCGGCGCGGAAGCGCTCGGCCACCGAGGCTGCGTACGCCGCATTCTTCTCGCACATCGGCGCCGCGGGGATGTACATGACGTTGCCCCAGCCCTGCTGGTCGGCGACCGGCCGCACGGCGTGGACGACGTCGCAGTGCCACCACACCGAATCGCCGGGCCGGATGTCCGGGATGACGCTGAGCGTGCGCATGAGCAGCGGATGCCAGGTCTCGTTCACCGGCAGCACGTGCCGCGGAGTGACGCCGCACAACTCGTCTTCAGGGACGTCGTCGAGCAGCGGCCGCAGCAGGATGTACGCCATCGCCGCGGGGATCGGAACCGTGGCGAGCACACCCTGGTCGTTGCGCATCTCCGAGAGCGCCGTCCAGCCCTGGAAGGTGCGGAAGGCCGAGCACATCGTCGAGCCGCCCGGGTATTCGTGCACCTCGGTGCGGTGCGCGGCGTCCCACGGGTCGTAGGCGGCGACGTCGCCGGCGAAGACGTGCCGGAAGACCTGCTGGTAGGCGGGGAGCAGCCAGCGTTCGAGCGCGCCGGAGTCGGTGTGTGCGCCGAGGCCCGCGCTCGTCGTGCCCGGGGGGCGGCGGCGGATGCGGTCGGGGTACATCGTGTCCTGGTCGGGGTCGAACCAGGTGATGCCGTCCGACTCGTACGTCCAGCGTCGGTTGAGGAAGGACTGCACCGTCGCCATCCGCTCGCTCTGTCGGGCCTCCATCTGCGACGGCGACCAGTAGATCGGATAGATCTCCGGACGCGATGCGGCCAGCGTGCCGAAGAAGTCGTCGCCGGGGCCGCGGTACTTCGCGTCGAAGTCGTTGCGCTCGACGTAGTCGACGAGCGCCGCGTCCCAGTCGAGCGCCGTCTGCTCGGGGAAGTGACCGCGGACGACGAGGCAGCCGCGTCGCCGTACGGCCGCCAGCGCGTCGTCCGAGACCGCGCCCGCTGCGATGTCGGCGTAGTCGACGACGGGCCACACCTGTTCGCCGCGGGCCTTCGCGGCCTCGATGTCAGCGACCTCGCCCTCGAGAAACTCTTCCAGTCGCGCCACGGCGGCGGCGACGTCGCCGATCTGCTCGCGCAACCGCGCCTTGACGGCGCGGATGGCGGCGGGGACGTCCTCGGGGACCCCGGCGACGTCGGCGGTGGTGCTGGCGGACATGGCGACTCCTTATAGTTAAGACTCCTTACCAAATGATAGCGGGGTGATCGGGTTGCCGTCCACGCTGGCGCAGCTCACCGACCGGGCGTTCCTCGACGTGCTCGTGCGCGACGGCGCGTCGTCGCGGGCGGCCGTCTCGCGCGCCACGGGCATCTCGAAGCCGACGATCTCCGACGCCGCCCAGCGCCTGTCCGCGGCCGGCGTCGTCGTCGAGGTCGGGCCGTCGGTGACGGGGCGTCGGGGCCGGACGGCCGTGCTCTACGACATCGATCCGCGCTACGGGCACGTCGTCGGCGTCGTGCTGGAGCGGGGGTTCGTCGGGGTGCGGGGCATCGATTTCCGGGGCGGCGTCGTCGCCGAGGCGTACTCCGATAGGGACGAGGATCTGCCGGCGGCGGCCGCGACGGCCCGTCGGCTGGTCGCCGGAGTGTGCAGGGCGGCCGGTTCTCCGCTGCTCGCGGCGGCGGTCTCGGTCGCCGCGCCGGTCGACCCGCGCACCCGCGCCGTCCGGGTCCTCGCCGGTGCGCCGTTTCCGGGCGCCGTCGCCGACCTGCCCGCCGCGCTCGGCCTCTCCGCGGCCCCGGCCGTCGACGTCGACAACGACGTCAACTGGGCGACCGTCGCCGAGAACCGCGTCGGATCGATGCGCGGCGTCGACGACTTCCTCTACGTCCACCTTGGCGCCGGCGTCGGCGGCGGGCTGTTCCTCTCCGGTCGGCTGCATCGCGGTACCGGAGGCATGGCGGGGGAGATCGGCTTCCTGCGTGCCGGGGGCGCGACGATGCTCGCCCGGGTCGGATCGTCCGCCGTCGGTGGTCGCGGCGGGGCGTCGATCGACGTCCCCCGGGCCGTCGCCGCGATCGAGGCCGGTGGTCCGGTCGCCGGCGACCTGCTCGACGTGTTCGCCTCCGCGATCGCGGCGGCCGTCACGACGCTCGACCCCGGCCGCGTCGTCGTCGGCGGGCCGTTGGCGGCGGCGGCCGGCCTGTGCGACGCGCTGGCCGACCGGATCGCGACGCTGTCGCCGGCGGCGGTGACGGTCACCCGGAGCACGGTCGTCGGCTCGGCCCCGCTGGCGGGTGCGGCGCTCGGTGCGCTGGAGTGGGCGCGGGCTGGGCGGAACTCGGGCGGCTAGGAGGCGGTATACATGTGTCATGAACACCCGGGACGCTGCCGCCGAGCTCGGGGTGTCGCCGCGACGCGTCCGGGCACTCATTGCGAGCGGAGCGATCATCGCGCACAAGGCCGGCGCCGAGTGGGAGATCTCCGATCTCTCGGACAGCGGCGCGTATCCTTGAACTACGCACAGCCGACGACCGGTCGCGACTTCTCGTCGAGTGGTGGGGCGCAGTGGTCACTCCCGCGGTGAACTTCGGTGTCAACCTCGTGCAGCACGCCCTCGCGGGGGACCGGGCCTACGTCGACGCCGCCCTGACGCGCCCGCGTCGCGAATACCTGCGCCAGGCCGACGATCTGGCCGACACGGTGTCGACGGAAAGAGCGATCCACGGACTGACGCGCCGGGAGCTCGCCGCGGCGGCCGGGGTGTCCGTCGAGGACGTCCGTCGGATCGAGGCTGCGGAAACCGTTCGCTCGATCGGCGCCGTACGCCGTGTTCTGCGAGTGCTCGAGGTGGAGCCGTCGGCGCTCCCGGATGTCGTGCTCCGATGACGAATCCGACGTCGGTCTTCGGCGTGAGCCGGCAGGCGCCGACGCCGGATCTCACCCCAGCCGCGCCGCGATGCCGTCGAGGATCGCCGCCAGCCCGAACTCCAGCTGATTGTCCGCGCTGACCGACGACGCGAACGCCGCGCCGACGGCCGTCCCGACCCGGTCGGACACCGGGAACTCCTGCCCGGCCATCGCCTTGCCGAGGATCGGGGCGATCGCAGTCCACCAGGCGGCATCGTCGATGCCCGACTCGCGCTCGGCTCTTTCCCCGGCCGCCGCGACCTCGGCGGCGGCGCGGACGTGGCCGAGAACCGTGGCCAGCGCGGCGTCCATCGCGACGTCGTCGAGCCCGATGCCGTCGAGCGGGCGCAGTTCCGCCTCGTATTTCTCGCAGGTGTTCGGGCCGATGATCGGCCGCGCCGTCGAGTAGTCGAGCAGCCACGGGTGCTTCCGCAACAGCGCGGCGTTGCGGTGCGCGACGAGTGTCGTCCCGGCCCGCCAGTCGCCGGCGCGGCGTGGCTCGTCGACGTCGCTGTACAGCCCGGCGTGGACGCGGTCGTACATGAGCACGACGAGCTCGGGCTTGCCGGGTACGTGTCCGTAGAGCGACATCGTGCCGACGCCGAGCCGCGCGGCGACGGCGCGCATCGTCAGCGCTTCGACGGCGCCAGCGCCGAGCTCGTCGGCGATCTCGACGGCCGCCGCGACGATGCCCTCGACGGTGATGCCGCGTCGTGACGGCTTCGAGGACGCGCCCCACAGCAGAGACAGGGTTCGCGCCGGATCGCTCGCGGATCTGGTCATGGAAGCATTCAACCTCACGTTCGTTGTTGCATGTACCGTACAAGGTACGGTACAAAGGCCAAGCAAGTCTGGAACGACATGGAGGGAGCTGCCGATGACGGCGGAATACGCGGTCGAGGTGCACGACCTGCGCAAGACGTATCGCGACGACGGGACGGAGGTCGGGCTGCGGGGCGTCGATCTCGTGGTCGGGCGGGGCCGCATCCACGGGCTGCTCGGGCCCAACGGCGCCGGTAAGACGACGCTCGTCCGGATCCTCGCGACGCTGCTGCGGCCCGAATCCGGCAGCGCCGTGGTCGCGGGCTTCGACGTCGTTCGGCAGCCGCGCGAGGTACGGCGCCGGATCGGTGTCGTCGGGCAGGGGACCGCGGTCGACGAGGATCTGACCGGCCGCGAGAACCTCGTCCTCTTCGGACGGCTCGGCCGCCTCGGCGCGTCCGCCGCACGAAGACGGGCCGGCGAACTGCTCGACGAGTTCGAGCTCGCGGACGCCGCCGGCCGACGCGTCGGCACCTACTCCGGGGGCATGCGGCGTCGTCTCGATCTCGCCGCCGCGCTGCTGGCCCGGCCGGAGGTGCTGCTCGTCGACGAGCCGACGACCGGCCTCGATCCGGCGTCGCGTGCGGCCGTCTGGCGACGCGTCGCGGCGCTGGCCGCGGAAGGGACGACGGTGTTGCTGACGACGCAGTATCTGGAGGAGGCCGACGAACTCGCGGACGGCATCACGCTGCTCGCCGCGGGCCGGGTCGTCGCCGAGGGCACGGCCGCCGATCTCAAGGCGCGGGTGGGCACCGACGTCGTCACCCTGACGGCGGCCGGCGACGCCGACGCGGCGGCGCGCATCGCCGAGCGCGTCGCGGTCGGCGCGATCCACCGCACGGGCGCCGCGCTGCGTGTCCCCGTCGCCGAACGCGGGCGTGACACTCAGCGGCTGCTCGCCGAGCTCGCGGCGGCCGGGATCGTGGTCGCCGACGTCGCGGTCGCGGGGCCGACGCTCGACGACGCGTTCCTGCAGCTCACGGGCGCCGTGTCGGCACCCGGCGAGGATCCTGTGACGGACGCCGGCTCCGCGAACATCGAGAAGAAGGAGGCGGCGTGACCACCGTGACCGACATCCCGACCCGCTCCACGTCCGCCGCGGACGCCCTGGCGGACACGTTCGTCATCGCCGGCCGCGACCTGCACCGATGGCGCGCGACCCCGGCCGTCCGGCTGACCAACTGGCTGTTCCCGGTGCTCGTCATGGTGATGATGGGCTCGCTCTTCGGCGGTGCCATCGCCGGCGACGGTGAGAACTACTACGACGTCCTGCTGCCGGGCATGCTCGTCGTCTGCGTCTTCTTCGGGCTCGAGTCGACGGCGACCGCCGTCGCCACCGACGTCGGACGGGGCGTCACCGACCGGCTGCGGACGCTTCCCGTCGCCCGCGGCGCGATCCTCGGCGGACGCGTCGTCGTCGATCTGCTCGACGCCGCCGTCGGCCTCGCGGTCGTCGCCGGCGCGGGGCTCGCACTCGGCTGGCGGCCCGAGGCGTCGGCGGGCGACGTCGCGGTCGCCGCGGCGGTGTTGCTCGGGTTGCGCCTGGCGTTCCTCTGGCTGGGCGTCTACCTCGGCCTCCTCGCGGGCCGGCCGGAATCGCTGGTGTCCGTGCAGATCCTCATCTGGCCGGTGATGTTCTGCTCCAACGTCTTCGTCGACCCGTCGACGATGCCGCGCTGGCTCGGTGCGATCGCCGAGTGGAACCCGCTCTCGGCCGCGACCACCGCGCTGCGGGAGCGCTTCGGTGACGGCCCGCCGGCGACCGGTTTCATCGCCGAGCACGCCGTCGCGATCAGCCTGGGCGCCGGCGTCGGACTGGCGGTCGTGTTCGCCGTGCTCGCCGTCCGGCGGTTCGACGCCCTGGCGCGATGACCGGGACTCGGTCAGTCGCGCGGCGGCCTTCGGCGGCCCGCACGGGCGGCGAAGGCGTCGAGCGCCGCGAGCACCTCGTCGCTTCGCCAGCAGCGGTTGCGCTTCATTCCGCTGAACTCGACGACGACGCCGGCTGCTTCGAGTTCGGCGAATGCGCGTCGGGCGGCCGACGGGCTGATGTTCAGTTCGCGTTGGACGAACGCCGTATCCATGACCGGATGTCTGGCCAACTCGGTGAGGATCCGGTGGCTCGCCGAATCGCGGCGGCCGGTGATCCGGCCGGCCCACGACGTGGTGATGGCGCGGATCTCGCCGACGAGCCGCCGGCCGCCGGCGACGGCTCGCAGTGATGCCTCCGCGATCGAACGGGCGATCGGTTCGATGTCGCCGTCGCGGTAGGCGGTCAGCGCCGTGAAGTAGCGGTCCGGATCCGTCAGCAGGCCGGCGGACACCGGCACGGTGACGTTCTTCGTCAGCTCTTTTCCGCGCAGCATCGAATGGATCAGTGCGCGGCCGGTGCGTCCGTTGCCGTCGGGGAAGGGATGGATGGTCTCGAACTGGGCGTGCGCGACGGCGGCCTGCGTCAAGACCGGAATGTCGTCGCGGGCCATGAACGAGGTGAGGTCGGCGATGGCGGGCACCACTCGCTCGTGCCGGGGCGGAACGAAGACGGCCGAATGCGGTGTGCTTCCGCCGATCCACACGGGTTCGGTGCGCCATCTCCCACCCGGGATCCGCGGGTCGTCGTCACCGAACAATGCCCTGTGCATCTGGAGAACAGAGTCGCCGTCAAGAGAATCGGCCAGTCTGATCGCCGCCTTCATGGCGCTGGTGTTCGCGACGATCTCCGTCGCGTTTCGCTTGCTGGTGTCGCCCAACTCGGCGAGTGCGATGGCCTTCGTCGACGCGGTGAGGTGCTCGATCTCCGAGGACGACGCGGATTCGGTGCGTAGCAGTACGGCGGCGAACGGTGCGATCTCGCCGCCCATCTCGGCATCGAACCGTGCGATCTCGATGGATGCCTCGTCGAGCAGGGCCGCGGTGTCGGTCGTCACCCTCGGATCGATCTCGGCGATCTCTGGGACGACCGCTGCTCGGTAAGTGCCGTAGCGACGTTGCCTGCGGCTGAGACCCTCCATCGGCTCCCACGGGACATCCTCATAGCCGACAACAGGCCAGGTGTCGCCTGACTGTGAGACACTCACCCGATCTATCCTGTTCGCTGGATTTGGGATGTCAATGTGCGCGCCGATCTGACGCTGCTCGGTGATCTTACGCCCACATATTCGATAAGTGGGCGTAAGGGCACCTGTTACGACCACTTGTCGCCCGGCCGGACGGCGGTGGCCGGGTGAGCGCCGGTGCCGATCATCTAGCCTGATGCGCATGACCGAGCTCCTCGCCTTCGACGACGTCATCGACCGCTTCGACCCCGTCCTCGGCATGGAGGTGCACGTCGAGCTCGGTACGGCGACGAAGATGTTCTGCGGCTGCCCGACCGCCTTCGGTGCCGAGCCGAACACGCAGGTGTGTCCCGTGTGCATCGGTCTGCCCGGGGCGCTGCCGGTGGCGAACGGGGCGGCCGTCGAGTCGGCGATCCGCATCGGTCTGGCGCTGCACTGCTCGATCCGTCCGGAGTGCAACTTCGCCCGGAAGAACTACTTCTACCCGGATCAGCCGAAGAACTACCAGATCAGCCAGTACGACGAGCCGATCGCCTACGACGGCTACCTCGACGTCGTCCTCGATGACGGCACGACGTGGCGCGTCGAGGTCGAGCGCGCGCACATGGAGGAGGACACCGGCAAGTCGCTGCACGTCGGCGGCGCGACCGGGCGGATCCACGGCGCGTCGCACTCGCTGCTCGACTACAACCGGGCCGGCGTGCCGCTCGTCGAGATCGTCACCCGGCCGATCACCGGCGCCGGCGAGCGCGCGCCCGAGGTGGCCCGCGCGTACGTCACCGCGCTGCGGGATCTGTTGGCCTCGCTCGGCGTGTCCGACGTCCGGATGGACCAGGGTTCGCTGCGCTGCGACGCCAATGTCTCGCTCATGGCGAAAGACGCCGTGGAGTTCGGCACGCGCACGGAGACGAAGAACGTGAACTCGCTCAAGAGCGTCGAGATCGCTGTGCGCTACGAGATGCGGCGGCAGGCCGCGGTGCTCGAAACCGGCGGCGAGGTGATCCAGGAGACCCGGCACTTCCACGAGTCCGACGGCTCGACGTCCGCGGGACGTCGCAAGGAGACGGCCGAGGACTACCGCTACTTCCCGGAGCCCGACCTCGCGCCCGTCCACGCCGCCGCCGAGCTCGTCGAGCGGCTCCGCGGCGAACTGCCCGAGCTGCCGTGGCTGCGGCGCGCCCGGATCCAGGCCGAATGGGGCGTCTCCGACGAGGTGATGCGCGACCTGGTCAACCTCGGCGCCATCGACCTCGTCATCGCGACGGCCGCCGCGGGCGCGAGCCCGGACGCCGCGCGCGGCTGGTGGGTCAGCTTCCTCGCCCAGCAGGCGAACTCGCGCGGCGTCGAGCTCACCACGCTGT
Organism: Mycobacteriaceae bacterium; assembly: GCA_044222225.1. Classification (GTDB taxonomy): domain Bacteria; phylum Actinomycetota; class Actinomycetes; order Mycobacteriales; family Mycobacteriaceae; genus JBGANR01. Next base: position 51,709 of record JBGANR010000019.1, on the reverse strand, counting down.
CGATCAGCCCGACTCAGGTGGCCGAGATCATCGCCCTCGTCGACGCGGGCAAGCTCACGACGAAACTCGCGCAGCAGGTGGCGGTCGGGGTGCTGGACGGCGAAGGGGCACCGGCCGAGATCGTCGCCGCCCGGGGGTTGGAGGTCGTCCGCGACGACTCGGCGCTGCAGGCGGCGGTCGACGAGGCGCTGGCCAACAACCCGGATATCGCCGAGAAGGTGCGCGGCGGCAAGGTGGCGGCGGCGGGCAAGATCGTCGGCGACGTCATGAAGGCGACCCGCGGCAAGGCGGATCCGGCGCGCGTCAAGGAGCTGGTGCTGGCGGCCTGCCGGTAGCGCTCTCGGCCGCCGGTGAGGTCGTCAGGAGCGGTTCTCTGGGGGCGATCCCGCGGCTGTGATGACGAAGACGCGGTCTTCGGTGGGGCCGGCTTTGGGGGTGCCGCGGTTGGACGTCGCCACCTGGAGGACGCCGGCGCCCGGGACCGGGACGATGCGGCCGAGGACGCCCCATTCACCGTTGACCATGGGCGTGGGTTCGGAGACGGTCGGACGTTGTGGTGTCGGCGGGTCGATGCGGACGATCTGTTTGGCGTCGGCGAGCGTCACGTAGACGCCGTCGTCGGTGACGGCGCAGCCCGCCACGCCGGCGGTGCCGCGGAAACGCCACACGGCCGTCGGCGCCGCCTGCGGCTTGAGTTCTTGGAGCCGGTCGCCGCCGGGCGCGCGGTCGACGACGAACGCCGAGCTCCCCGACGTGCAGACGACGGCCTGCGGCCCGAGCCCGTCGGCGAGGGTGCGCGTCGGGTTGTCGCCCGCGCGCGGATCGTCGATGGCCAGCACCTTGCCCGCCAGCGGTCCCGAGCCGGCGGCGGTGGCGACGAGCAGCGTCGTCCCGGAGAAGGCGATGGCGCCGGATCCGGCGGGGAGGCCCGTCAGGACGGGCTTGGGCTCCTGACCAACGGCGAACCGGACGACGCGGGCGCTGCCGCCCGATGCGAGGATCGCGTAGTACAGCCCGTCCTGATCGAACGTCGGTGACAGCGCGATGTCGTAGAGCCCGCCGGGGTCGGCGGGCAGGGTGGCGACGGTCTTCGGTGCTGTCGTGCGGGACGACGCGATGATCGCGCCCGTCTGGGCCTCGACGACCTGCGTGGCCGAGCCGTCGCCGTTGGGGATGATGCCGCCCGTGCCGCGCAGGCAGGCCGCGATGACGTTGACGTTCTTGTCGGGGCACGGCCACGGCGGGTCGACGACCTGCGGTCGAGACGGGGGCGTCGGTGAGGACGACGGTCCGTCCGCACCGGCCGTCGGCACGGGAGTGAACGACGGATCGGTGGTCCGGTCGGAGCTGATACAGCCGGTCGCGCCGAGAGCGACGGCCGCGACGAGCGCGGCCGCGGACACGAATCGGCGGCGAGACATGTGGCCAGGGTAGCCATTCCCGACAACCCGTCGGCCCGCCAGGCGGATGTGATCCGCCGAGGCGGTCCCTCGACCCGAGTGGTGGCCGGGACGCGGCGGCGCGGCAGCCCACGAGGGTCGGCGGGTGACGATATCGTCAGGCAGGTGAGTAGGAACGACGACAGCGAGCCGCAGATGTCCGGAGCGGACGACGAAGCGGTGTCGCCCGAGGCCGAGCGCGTATCGCCGCCGCTCGCGGAAACGGACACCAGCGCGTCGATCGTCCACCCCGAGGACGACATCGACCAGCCCGTGACGCGTCGGATCCCCGTGGCGACCCCGGATCCCGACGACGATCGGCGGGCGTGGTCCGCGGGAACGCCGGTACGCGGCGAGTTCGCGGACGAGCCGGTCACCGAGACCTTGCCGGCCGTCGACGAGCGCGACGATTTCCATCGCCGCTACAACCGCCGCGCCGCACGAGAGTCGCTGCTCGACGAGGAGCCGTTGCCGTACACGCCGCCGACGCCGACCCGGCCCACGAAGGTCGTCGAGCGCGACGAGCCCGTCGGCCCCCGGGTCATCGAGCCGAGTGATTCGGCGGAGACGGAGGAGTGGCGTCGTAAGGCTCGCCGCGGCACGACGGACCTCGGCCTGGCGGTGCTCCGCATCGGTCTCGGTCTGCTGATGGCGGCGCACGGCGGGCAGAAGCTGTTCGGCTGGTGGAACGGGCCGGGTATCGAGGGTTTCCGGGGATTCCTGGTGAACTCGGTGAACACGGACATCGGCTTCGATCCCGGTGCGGCGAAATGGCTCGGCCTGGCCTGCGGATTGACCGAGGGCGTCGGCGGCCTGCTGCTTGTCCTCGGCCTCTTCACGCCGGTGGCGGCGAGCGCGATCTCGGCGAACATGCTGGTCGCGGCCGCCTATTCGGCGACGCTCGCCGGCGGCGTGTCGTTCTTCGCGGCCCAGGGCGGGATCGAACTCGAACTGGTCCTCGCGGTCGCGGCCGCGGGCATCGCGCTGTCCGGGCCCGGTCTGCTCAGCGTCGACGCCCTGTGGGGCTGGTCGCGGCGTCCGAAATGGGGTTCTCTGATCTGTCTGCTCGGTGCGATCGGCGTCGGCGTGGCGATCTGGTACGTCTTCAACGGCGTCAATCCGTTCCAGTCGCCGGGCAATCCGCCGACGCCCTGAACCTGACTGTCCGGTACCTGTCGCTGAGCGGACGGGCCACTTCTGCGTCGTACGAATGCTACGGAACCTGGCGCACCGCACCCTTGTCGGCCGACGTCGCGAGCGCCGCGTAGGCGCGCAGCGCCGTCGTGACGGTGCGCTGCCGGTCGCGGGGCTGCCAGGGCCGTTCGGACGCCTCCATCTTGGCCCGACGCGCGGCGAGGGTCTCGTCGTCGACGTCGACCTTGAGCGTGCGGGTCTTGACGTCGATGATGATCGGGTCGCCGTCCTCGACGAGGCCGATGACGCCGCCCGCCGCGGCCTCCGGAGAGATGTGGCCCACGGACAGGCCGCTGGAGCCGCCCGAGAACCGGCCGTCGGTGATGAGGCCGCACTTCTTGCCCATCCCGGTGCCCTTCATGAACGCCGTCGGGTGCAGCATCTCCTGCATCCCGGGCCCGCCGGCCGGGCCCTCGTAGCGGACGACGAGCACCTCGCCGGCCTGGATCGTCTTCGACAGGATGACCTGGACGGCCTCCTCCTGGGACTCGACGACCCGTGCCGGCCCGGTGAAGCTCCACAGCTCCTCGTCGATGCCGGCCGTCTTGAGCACGGCGCCGTCCTCGGCGAGGTTGCCCTTGAGCACGACGAGACCGCCTTCGACGGTGTACGCGTGCTCCTTGTCGCGGATGCAGCCGCCCGCGGCGTCCGTGTCGAGGTCGGCCCAGCGGTTCTTCGTGGAGAACGGCGTCGTCGTACGGACCCCGCCCGGCGCGGCGTGGAACAGCTCGATCGCCTCGTCGGTGGCCTTGCCGCTGCGGATGTCCCAGTCGTCGAGGAAGGACTCGAGCGAGGGGGAGTGGACGGTCGAGACGTCGAGTTCCAGCAGCCCGGCGCGGCGCAGCTCGCCGAGGATCGCGGGGATGCCGCCGGCGCGGTGCACGTCCTCCATGTGGTAGCTGGAGTTCGGCGAGACCTTCGACAGGCACGGCACGCGGCGGCTGATGCCGTCGATCGTCGCGAGGTCGAAGTCCTCCACCTCGCCCTCCTGGGCGGCGGCGAGGATGTGCAGCACGGTGTTGGTCGAGCCGCCCATCGCGACGTCGAGCGCCATCGCGTTGCGGAAGGCCGCGGGCGAAGCGATGTTGCGCGGCAGCACCGACTCGTCGTCCTCGGCGTAGTAGCGACGCGCGGCGTCCATGACGACGCGGCCGGCCCGCTCGAACAGCGCCCGGCGCGCGGCGTGCGTGGCGAGCGTCGAGCCGTTGCCCGGCAATGCGAGGCCGAGCGCCTCGGTGAGGCAGTTCATCGAGTTGGCGGTGAACATGCCCGAGCAGCTGCCGCACGTCGGGCAGGCGCTGCGCTCCACCTCGGATAGCCCGGCCTCGTCGACGCCGTCGTTGGCCGAGGCCGAGATGGCCGTGATGAGATCGGAGTTCGTGTGGGCGACGCCGTCGACGATGACGGCCTTGCCGGCCTCCATCGGTCCGCCGGAGACGAACACCGTGGGGATGTTGAGCCGCATCGCGGCGTTGAGCATGCCCGGCGTGATCTTGTCGCAGTTGGAGATGCAGACCAGCGCGTCGGCGGTGTGCGCGTTGACCATGTACTCGACGGAATCGGCGATGATCTCGCGGCTGGGCAGGGAGTAGAGCATGCCGCCGTGGCCCATCGCGATGCCGTCGTCGACGGCGATCGTATGGAACTCGCGGGGCACGCCGCCCGCGGCGCGCACGCCCTCGGCGACGATCTCACCCATGTCCTTGAGGTGAACGTGGCCGGGCACGAACTGCGTGTAGGAGTTGGCGATCGCGACGATCGGCTTGCCGAAATCGTCGTCGGTCATCCCGGTGGCGCGCCAGAGGGAACGGGCGCCCGCGGCGTTGCGGCCGACGGTGGTGGTGCGAGAGCGAAGCGGTGGCATCGGGGGTACCTCGGATCGGTGCTGGCCCGGCGTGGGCTGATGCCGGGAGGGACTGCTTTCAGGACAGGTCGGGAAGTCGCCCGCCGCTGACGGCGGCGAGGCGTGCGAGGTCGGCCGGGTAGACCGACGGCAGCGGGAACTCGGTGTCGACGGCGACGACGCGCACCGGTCCCCGCGGCGGTACTCGCACGCCGCGGACGTCGTCCCATGCGGCCCGGCGGGTGCGGAAGAGCGACCGCGCGGTGACGCCCTTGCTGTCGACGACGGTGCGGACGCGGAAGATCGCGTAGGCGGCGATCAACGGCAGGACGAGGGTCCAGCCGAAGTAGCGCATCGACCCGCCGGCGACGGAGGCGCATCCGATCGCGAACATGATGACGCCGATGATCGCGAGTCTCTGGGTCCCGAACACGGTGCGATCCGGGCGGTCGGATCGTGCCGCGGTGGAGGCCGCGGTGGGCTGTTTCTTATCAGACGACGATCCGGACACGGCTTCCATTGTTCCACGTGCCGTCGGCGATGGGGACGCCGCGGGGACAGCCGGATGTTCAGGCCCGCGCCAGACCCCGCCGGAAGGCGCGCGTCGCCCACGGATATCCGGCGATCGCGCACCACGCGAGTGCGACGATCCAGCGCTACACGTCGATGTCCTCGATGTCGGGCCTGTCGACGGCCGCGGCCACTTGGCGTGCCAGCCCGGCGGGCAGGCGCGCGACGAGCTCGTCGAAGGTGTCGACGAGTTCCAGGGTGTAGTCGCCCCAGTCGGGCAGGTCGATCCCGAGCGTGCTGCGCAGGCTCGTCAACCCCGTGAGGCTCTTGAGCCAGTTGCCCTTCGTCGCCGCGGTCTGGTCCTCGGGGCGGTAGTCGTCCCAGTCGACGCGATGGGTGTGCAGCGCGAATCGGCCGCCGCGCCCCTGGTAGACGCGCCGCGCGACGCCGACGCCGTCGTCGTCGGAGTAACGGGTGTCGGAGGCGAGCAGGCGGCCGACGAACCGCTGCCGCCGTACGCCGTGCTTGCCGACGCGGACGACGACGGTGTCGTAGCCCGCCTCGCGGGCGTCCTGGAGGTCGACGAACATGCGCAGCGCGGCGACGACGGCGCCGGAGATGTTCCCGCCCACCAGCTCCTGCGCCCGGGCGAACAGCGGCAGATCGTCGTCTGAGACGTAGATGGTCTTGTTCGGCATGGACCAAGTGTATGTAGAAATATACGTAGTGACAAGGGTGTGTTTGTGAGTCGGAAGCGAGCCGAGGCGAGCGCAAGGGTGATGGGCGCCGCGGCGCTGCCGTAGCCGACGATCCCATTCACTGAGACAGGCCGTTCCGGGATTTGACGCGCCGCGCGCCGGAAGCCTACGGTGGCCGAGTGATGTCGAACGGGATTATCGTACTCATGCGGCGCGTCGCCGCCTGAGACGTACGCTCGTACCTCGGCATCGACGCGCACCCTCGCCCGGCAGGTCCGGCGAGGGTTTTTTGTTGCCGTACTCAAGGAAGAGGAGTGTGCAGTGAGCGCACCTGCAGCGCGACCGCAACCGCGGCCGCAGCCGACGCGACCGGCCCCCGAACGGATGAGTGGCGCGCAGGCCGTCGTCCGGTCCCTCGAGGAGCTCGGCGTCGACGTCGTCTTCGGCCTGCCGGGCGGCGCGGTCCTTCCCGTCTACGACCCACTGCTCGATTCGAAGAAGGTGCGGCACATCCTCGTCCGGCACGAGCAGGGCGCCGGCCACGCCGCCACGGGCTACGCCCAGGCGACCGGCCGCGTCGGCGTGTGCATGGCGACCTCCGGCCCCGGGGCGACGAACCTCGTGACACCCATCGCCGACGCCCAGATGGACTCGGTCCCGATGGTCGCGATCACCGGGCAGGTCGGCCGTCCGCTGATCGGGACGGACGCCTTCCAGGAGGCGGACATCTCCGGGATCACGATGCCGATCACCAAGCACAACTTCCTCGTCGGCTCGGGCGCCGAGATCCCGAAGATCATGGCCGAGGCCTTCTACCTCGCCGAGAGCGGACGTCCCGGCACCGTCCTCGTCGACATCCCCAAGGACGTCCTGCAGGCGCAGACGACGTTCTCCTGGCCGCCGCAGATCGACCTGCCCGGCTACCGGCCCGTCACCAAGCCGCACGGCAAGCAGGTGCGGGAGGCGGCGCGGCTCATCGCGGCGGCGTCCTCGCCGGTGCTCTACGTCGGCGGCGGCGTCATCAAGGCGAACGCGTCGGCGGAGCTCAAGGCGCTCGCCGAGCTGACCGGGATCCCGGTCGTCACGACGCTCATGGCGCGCGGTGCGTTCCCGGACAGCCACGTCCAGCACCTCGGGATGCCCGGTATGCACGGGACGGTCGCGGCCGTCGCGGCGTTGCAGAAGTCGGATCTGCTGGTCACCCTCGGCGCGCGTTTCGACGACCGCGTCACCGGCTCGCTCGACTCGTTCGCGCCGGACGCCAAGGTCATCCACGCGGACATCGACCCGGCGGAGATCGGCAAGAACCGGCACGCCGACGTCCCGATCGTCGGCGACTGCCGTGAGGTGATCGCCGAGCTGGTCGAGGCGATCCGTGACGAGCGCGCCACCGGCACCCCCGCCCCGGACCTCTCCGGCTGGTGGGAGTACCTCGACCGCATCCGCACGTCGTACCCGCTGTCCTACGACAAGCCGACCGACGGCATGCTCTCGCCGGAGTTCGTGCTGGAGGAGCTGTCGAAGGCCGCCGGGCCGGACGCGATCTACTGCGCCGGCGTCGGCCAGCACCAGATGTGGGCCGCGCAGTTCATCAAGTACGAGAACCCGCGCACCTGGCTCAACTCGGGCGGACTCGGCACGATGGGCTACGCCGTCCCCGCGGCGATGGGGGCCAAGATGGGCCGTCCCGACGCCGAGGTGTGGGCCGTCGACGGCGACGGCTGCTTCCAGATGACCAATCAGGAACTGGCGACCTGCGCCATCGAGGGCATCCCCATCAAGGTGGCCCTCATCAACAACGGCAACCTCGGCATGGTCCGGCAGTGGCAGACGCTCTTCTACGACGAGCGCTACAGCAACACGGATCTGCAGACGCACACCCGGATGATCCCGGACTTCGTCAAGCTCTCCGAGGCTCTCGGCTGCGTCTCCTTCCGCGTGACCCGCGAGGAGGACGTCGCATCGGTCATCGCGCAGGCGCGCGAGATCAACGACCGGCCCGTCGTCATCGACTTCATCGTCGGTGCCGACGCGCAGGTCTGGCCGATGGTCGCCGCCGGCACCGGCAACGACCAGATCATGTTCGCCCGCGGCATCCGTCCGCTGTTCGACGACGACACGGCGGCGGCCGAACCGGCCGTCATCCATGCCGCGATGGACCCCGCGGGCAAGACGACCGCTGAGGAGGGGAAGTGACCAGCAATCACACGCTGAGCGTGCTCGTCGAGGACCGGCCGGGTGTGCTCGCGCGGGTCGCGGCGCTGTTCTCGCGACGCGGCTTCAACATCATCTCGCTGGCCGTCGGTGCCACCGAGCTCAAGGGCGTCTCGCGGATGACGATCGTCGTCGCCGTCGACGATCTGCCGCTGGAGCAGGTGGCCAAACAGCTGAACAAGCTGATCAACGTGCTCAAGATCGTCGAGCAGGACCCGTCCTCCTCGGTCGCTCGCGAGCTCATGATGATCAAGGTGCGCGCCGACGCCGGCACGCGTCCGGAGGTCATCGAGACGGTCAACCTGTTCCGCGCGAAGGTGATCGACGTGTCGCCTGAATCGCTGACGATCGAAGCGACCGGCACCGTGGACAAGCTGGACGCGTTGCTGCGGGTCCTCGACCCGTACGGGATCCGGGAGATCGCCCAGTCCGGGGTCGTCGCCGTGGGGCGCGGCCCGAAGTCGATGTCGGCGCTGCGCTGAGCGTCGGTCGGAGTTCCACACCGGCGTCCACGCCGGTGACCATGTATGTAGTACCGAAGAGCAGTACTGAGAAGGGAATGAGCTAGTGGCAGTCGAGATGTTCTACGACGACGACGCCGATCTGTCGATCATCCAGGGCCGCAAGGTCGCTGTGATCGGCTACGGCAGCCAGGGGCACGCGCACTCGCTGAGCCTGCGCGACTCGGGCGTCGACGTCCGGATCGGCCTCAAGGAGGGCAGCAAGTCGCGCCCGAAGGCCGAAGAGGCGGGCCTGACGGTCGGCACCCCCGCGGAGGTCTCCGCCTGGGCCGACGTCATCATGCTGCTCGCACCGGACACCGCGCAGGCGTCGATCTTCACCGAGGACATCGAGCCCAACCTCAAGGACGGCGACGCGCTGTTCTTCGGGCACGGCCTCAACATCCACTTCGGTCTCATCAAGGCGCCGGAGAACGTGACGGTCGGCATGGTCGCGCCGAAGGGCCCGGGCCACCTCGTCCGTCGCCAGTTCGTCGACGGCAAGGGCGTCCCGGCGCTCATCGCCATCGCGCAGGACCCCAAGGGCGAGGGCGAGGCGCTCGCGCTGTCCTACGCGCGCGGCATCGGCGGCACCCGGGCGGGCGTCATCAAGACGACGTTCAAGGAAGAGACCGAGACCGATCTGTTCGGTGAGCAGGCCGTTCTCTGCGGCGGCACCGAGGAGCTCGTCAAGACGGGCTTCGAGGTGATGGTCGAGGCGGGCTACGCCCCCGAGATGGCCTACTTCGAGGTGCTGCACGAGCTCAAGCTCATCGTCGACCTCATGTACGAGGGCGGCATCGCGCGGATGAACTACTCCGTCTCCGACACCGCCGAGTTCGGCGGCTACCTCTCGGGCCCGCGCGTCATCGACGCCGGCACGAAGGAGCGGATGAAGGCCATCCTCGCCGACATCCAGGACGGCACCTTCGTCAAGCGCCTCGTCGCGAACGTCGAGGGCGGCAACACCGAGCTCGAGGGTCTGCGCAAGGCGAACGCCGAGCACTCGATCGAGGTCACCGGCAAGAAGCTGCGCGACCTGATGAGCTGGGTCGATCGGCCGATCACCGAGACCGCGTAACAAGCGCGATCGATGACGAGGCCCCCGGAGCAGCGGCTCCGGGGGCCTCGGTCGTACGCGGACAGGGTCAGATCACGTGGAAACCGCGCAGCTGGCCGTTGGCGTCGGCGTCGCCGAGGATCGTGGCGATGTTGCCGCCGGTCTCGGGGCCGACGCAGCTGAGGTGGTAGAAGGCGTTGACCATGCCGACGAGGCGGCCGTCGACGACGACGGGGGCGCCCGAATCGCCCTGGGCGACGCAGATCTGGCTGAGGTGGCTGCCGTCGAGGGTCGTCCACACGATGCCGCAGGTGCGGCCGGTGGTGCGGCCCATCTTGCAGGCGATCTCGCCGAAGCGGGGGGCCTCGGTGCGGATTCCGTTGATGCGCAGGCCGCCGACGCTGTTCGTGGGGCGGACCTTCGACTCGTCGAAGCGGAGGACGGAGTAGTCCATCCCGGCGTTCTTGAAGACGACCGTGGCGATCGAGCCGGCGTCTTGATGCTCCTCGGCGAGCACGCCGTTGCCGGGGTCTCCGCAATGTCCGGCCGTCAGGCCGACGAGGGCGCCGGAGCCGTCGCGGCCGATGGTCGTCACGGTGCAGGCGTTCGCCTCGTTTCCGCCCTTGAGGACGAGGATGCTGGACCCGCCGCCGATCGCGACCGTCGGGGCCGCTGCGGCAGGTGCCGCGCCGATGCCGAGGAGTATCAGAGCGACGGCGGCGAGCGCAGCCGTGAACGTGTTCTTCATGAAGCGAGATACCCCGAATCGGTGTTAAGCGTGTGGTGGAAGACCGCTTATGAGACTAGCGAGCCGACGGGTGCCTCCACCAGACGCTGAGTGGATGACGGCGCACAAGATCCGCGAATCGCCTTCGCGGCGGCGGCGAGTCGCGCCCGGCGGGGCGTCGGGAAGGCATCCGGGCAGGTCCCGCGCGTCGTCGGACCGGACGCGGGCCGTATTCTGATGGGCGCCAACGGTCATCGCCCGTAGCCGCGACGTCGCGGCGCGGGGCCGCGAGCCCCGAAGAACACGTGCTCCCGCCTGCCGCCGCCCGCGTGCGGCACCGGCTGCGCGGGGCGTCCGCAATGTAGATACAGGAGTCGAAACGTGAGCCTGCCCGTCGTCCTCATCGCCGACAAGCTCGCCCAGTCCACCGTCGCGGCGCTCGGCGACGGCGTGGAGGTCCGGTGGGTCGACGGCCCGAACCGCTCCGCGCTGCTCGCCGCGGTGCCGGAGGCCGACGCGATCCTGGTGCGGTCAGCCACCACCGTAGACGCCGAGGTCATCGCCGCGGCGCCGAAACTGAAGATCATCGCCCGCGCGGGCGTCGGCCTGGACAACGTCGACGTCCCCGCCGCCACCGCGAAGGGCGTCCTCGTCGTCAACGCGCCGACGTCGAACATCCACACGGCCGCCGAGCATGCCGTCACGCTGCTGCTCGCCGCCGCGCGGCAGATCCCGGCCGCCGACAGGACGCTGCGCGAGGGCCAGTGGAAGCGCAGCGCCTTCAACGGCGTCGAGATCTACGGCAAGACGATCGGCGTCGTCGGCCTCGGCCGCATCGGCCAGCTGTTCGCGCAGCGCCTCGCCGCGTTCGAGACGAAGATCATCGCCTACGACCCCTACGTGTCGCCGCAGCTCGCCGGCCAGCTCGGCATCGAGCTCGTGAGCCTCGACGAGCTGCTCGCGCGCGCCGACGCGTTCACCGTCCACCTGCCGAAGACGCCGGAGACCGTCGGTCTCATCGACGCCGCCGCGCTGGCCAAGACGAAGCCGGGCGTCATCGTCGTCAACGCCGCCCGCGGCGGGCTCGTCGACGAGCAGGCGCTCGCCGACGCGATCCGCTCCGGACACGTCCGCGCGGCCGGCATCGACGTGTACGCGTCGGAGCCGTGCACCGACAGTCCGCTGTTCGAGCTCGACCAGGTCGTCGCGACGCCGCATCTCGGGGCGTCGACGTCCGAGGCGCAGGACCGCGCCGGCACCGACGTCGCCAAGAGCGTGCGGCTGGCGCTGGCGGGGGAGTTCGTGCCGGACGCCGTCAACGTCACCGGGCGCGTCGACGACGAGGTCGCCCCCTGGCTGGAGCTCTCCCGCAAGCTCGGCGTGCTGCTCGGCGCGATCAGCCCGGAGCTGGCGGCGAGCATCACGGTCAACGTCCGCGGCGAGCTCGCCTCGCGCAACGTCGAGGTGCTCAAGCTGTCGGCGCTGCGCGGTGCGTTCTCGGCCGTCGTCGAGGACGCCGTCACGTTCGTCAACGCGCCGGCGCTCGCCGCCGAGCGGGGCGTCACCAGTGAACTGACGACGTCCTCGGAGAGCCCGGACCACCGCAGCGTCGTCGACGTCGTCGCCGTGTACGCCGACGGCTCGACCGCGAACGCCGCGGGCACGCTGTCGGGCCCCAAGCAGGTCGAGAAGATCGTGACGATCAACGGCCGCAACTTCGACCTGCGCGCCGAGGGCATCAACCTGCTGGTCAGCTACTCCGACCGGCCGGGCGTGCTCGGCAAGGTCGCGTCGATCCTCGGCGACGCCGGCATCGACATCCAGGCGGCCGGCCTCTCGCAGGACGCCTCCGGTGACGGCGCCACCGTCCTGCTGCGCGTCGATCGGCTCGTGCCGGACGAGGCCGTCGCGGCGATCCGTGAGGCCGTCGGCGCCGTCCGCATCGAGCAGGTGGACTTCCGGTGAGCGCGGTGAAGCTGGCGGTCATCGCCGGAGACGGCATCGGGCCGGAGGTCGTCGGGGAGGCGCTGGCCGTGCTCGAGGTCGTCGCGCCCGGCGTGCAGACCACCGAGTACGACCTCGGCGCGCGACGGTACAACGCGACCGGTGAGCTGCTCACCGACGCCGATCTCGACTCGATCCGCGAGCACGACGCGATCCTGCTCGGCGCCATCGGCGACCCGTCGGTGCCGCCGGGTGTGCTGGAGCGCGGGTTGCTCCTGCGTATGCGTTTCGCGCTCGATCACCACGTCAACCTGCGGCCGTCGCGGTTGTTCCCCGGTGTCGCCTCGCCGCTGGCGGGCGACCCGGAGATCGATTTCGTGGTCGTCCGCGAGGGCACCGAGGGTCCGTACACGGGCAACGGCGGCGTCATCCGCATCGGCACCCCGCACGAGGTGGCGACGGAGACGAGCCTCAACACCCGCTTCGGCGTCGAGCGCGTCGTCCGCGACGCCTTCGCCCGTGCCGTCGCCCGTCGCGGCAGGCTGACGCTGGTCCACAAGACGAACGTGCTGCAGTACGGCGGCTCGCTGTGGCAGCGGACGGTCGACGAGGTCGCACCCGAGTTCCCGGGCGTCACGGTCGACTACTGCCACATCGACGCGGCGACGATCTATCTCGTCACCGATCCGGGCCGGTTCGACGTCATCGTCACCGACAACCTCTTCGGCGACATCATCACGGACCTCGCGGCGGCCGTCACCGGCGGCATCGGGCTTGCGGCGTCCGGAAACATCGACGCGACGGGAACCAACCCGTCGATGTTCGAGCCGGTGCACGGCAGCGCGCCCGACATCACGGGCACGGGCAAGGCCGACCCGACGGCGGCGATCCTCTCCGCGGCGATGCTTCTGCGTCAGCTCGGCGACGACGCCGGGGCCGGCCGGATCGAGGCCGCCGTGGCGGCCGACCTCGCCGGACGGGGCGGCGAGCCGCGTTCGACGTCTCAGGTGGGAGCGGCCATCCGCGCTCTGCTGTAGGAATCGGCTGAAAAAGGGGTCCGCCGCTCGGCGGACCCCTTTTTCGTATTTCTCCTCGATGATCAGGAGATGTCGGGCATGCTGTCGGGACCAACCCGACAGCGGAGTCGGGTCGCGGGCGGTCCGACGGGCATCGCCGGTGACCCGGTTCGCCGAGCAGCCGAGGAGGCCCCGGTGAGTGACGGTCCGGAAGACACAGCGAGAGCGGAGCGACCACCAGGCGGTGCGAGGCGGCTCGTCACGCTCGGTGTGTACGGCGTGGTCGCGGCGGTCGTCATCGCGACGGCCGTGTTCTTCTCCTTCCAGCGCGGAGACAAGGCGCCGGACATCAGGAGCAAGGCGACGCTCGTCGTGCCCGCCGGCGCCGGCGGCGGCTGGGACCTCGTCATGCGCGAGGCGCAGCGCGCGATGCGCGACAACAAGATCGCGACCAACATCCAGGTGCTCAACATCCCGGGCGCCGCGGGCACGATCGGGCTGGCGCGGCTGGCCTCGATGGACGGCCGCGGCGACGTCGTCATGGTCGGTGGCAGCGGGCTCGTCGCGGGCGTACAGCAGACCAAGTCGTCGGTCAGAGTCCAGGACGTGACGCCGATCGCGCGGATCTTCGAGGAGTACGACGTCCTCGTCGTACCGGCCGATTCGCCGTACAAGACCGTGCAGGATCTGATGGACGACTGGCGGAAGGATCCGGGCGGCATCGCGTTCACCGGCGGCGGCAGCTTCGATCAACTCGTCATGGCGCAGTTGGCGAAAGCGGCCGGCGTCGATCCGAAGAAGACGACGTACATCCCGAAGTCGGGCGGCGGCGAGGTCGCGCAGGCGCTCGTCACCCACACCGCCAAGGCGGCGCTGTCCGGCTACGCGGATCTGTCCGACCAGATCGCGTCCGGTCGGCTGCGCGGTCTGGCGATCGCGGCGAAGCAGCGCCTCGAGGGCGTCGACCTGCCGACGCTCGTCGAGTCCGGATACGACGTGACGCTGGCCAACTGGCGGGCGCTGTTCGGCGCGCCGGGGATCACGCCCGAGGACGTCGCGGCCATCCGCGGCATGTTCGACGAGACGCTCGCCACGCCGGAATGGAAGGACGCCATGCGCCGCAATCAATGGACGGGCGTCTGGATGGAGGGGCCCGATCTGACGCAGTTCATCGCCGACGAGGACGAACTCATCGCCGGCCTGTACCGGGAGCTCGACCAATGACCCCGAATCCCACCGGCGTCGACAGCACGCCGGACGCCACGCCGAGCGGCGGCGTGCTCCGGGGGCGGGGCGGCCTCATCGTCCCGGCCGTCCTGGCCGTCGCCAGCACCCTCACCGTCATCGGCATCGTCACGATGGAGGTCCCGGCGACCGCGAAGTCGCCCGGGCCCACGTTCTTCCCGATCCTGCTCGCCGTGGTGGGCTACCTGCTCGCCGTGGGACTGACGGTGCATTACCTGCGGCATCCCGATCCGATCGCGGCAGAGGACGAGCACCGGACGTACACGGACTGGCGGGCGGTGGCCTGGCTGGTCGGCGGCGTCGCCGTCTTCGCCGTGCTCCTCGACGTCCTCGGCTGGATCCTCGCGGCCGCGCTGATGTTCTGGTGCGTGACGCGGGCCTTCGGCGGCAAGCGTCCGCTGTTTGACATCTCGGTGGCACTGCTCGTGTCGAGCGCCGTGTTCGTCGTCTTCGGCGTCGGCCTCGATCTGGCGCTGCCGTCCGGACTGCTGGGAGGGCTGTAGTCGTGGAACAGTTCGGTCTTCTTCTCGACGGCTTCGCCGGAGCGCTGTCCCCGGTCAATCTCATGTGGGTCGTCATCGGCTGCCTCATCGGCACCGCCGTCGGCGTCCTGCCCGGTCTCGGCTCGTCGATGGCCGTGGCGCTGCTGCTGCCGCTGACCTTCGCGCTCGAGCCCACGGCCGCGTTCATCCTGTTCTCGGGCGTCTACTTCGGCGGGCTGTTCGGCGACTCGACTATGGCGATCCTCATGAACACGCCGGGCCAGGCGTCGTCCATCGCGTCGACGTTCGAGGGGCACGCGATGGCCAAGGCGGGCAAGGCCCCGCAGGCGCTGGCCATCGCCGCCATCGGCGCGTTCTTCGGCGGCATGATCGCCTCGGTCCTCGTCGTCTTCCTCGCGCCCTTCATGGCTGAGGCGTCGACGAAGTTCGGTCCGGCGGAGTATTTCGCCCTGTCGTTGCTGGCCTTCGGCGCGATCTCCTCGGTGGTCTCCGAATCCGTGCTCAAGGGTCTCGCCTCGCTTGTGCTCGGGCTGATGTTCGCGACCGTCGGCATCGACCAGATCTCGGGCACCGAGCGGTTCACCTTCGGCTCGATGAACCTGTTCGACGGGATCCCGCTCGTCACCGTCGCGGTCGGCATGCTCGCCCTCGGCGAGATCATCAGCGTCGCCGGGCGGTTCAGCCGCGATCCGGCGCCGGAGGGACTGCGCTCGAAGGCCGGCCGGGCCTGGCTGTCGCGGGCCGAGTTCCTGGACGCTCTCCCGGCGTGGGGCCGCGGCACGGCGATCGGCCTGCCGTTCGGCGTCATCCCGGTGGGCGGCTCCGAGGTGCCGACGTTCCTCGCCTACGACGTCGAGCGCAGGCTGGACGCCCGGCGCGCGACGCCGATGTTCGGCAAGGGCGCCCCGCGCGGGCTGGCCGCCCCGGAAGCGGCGGGCAACTCGACGACGGGCATGGCGATGGGGGCGCTGCTGGCCCTTGGCCTGCCGGTCTCGGCGACGGCGGCGATCATGCTGGCGGCGTTCCGGCAGTACGGTCTGCAGCCGGGGCCGCTGTTGTTCGACAACTCGCCGGACCTGGTGTGGGCGCTGCTGGCGAGCTTCTTCCTCGCCATGGTGGTGCTGCTCGCCATCAACCTGCCGTTCGCGCAGCTCTGGGCCAAGCTGTTGCTCATCCCGGCGCCGTACCTGTACGGCAGCATCGTCGTCTTCTGCGGGCTCGGCATCTACGCCACCGCGCCGTCGACGTTCGACCTGCTGCTGTTCCTCGGCATCGGGTTGCTGGCGTTCGCCTTCAAGCGCTACGACATCCCGTTGGCCCCGCTGCTCATCGGCATGGTGCTCGGCCCGCTCGCCGAGACCAGCATGCGGGACGCGTTGCTGTCGTCGAACGGCGACTACTCGGTGTTCGTGTCGTCGCCGATCCCGCTCGTGCTCTACGGTCTGCTGCTGCTCGTTCTGCTGTTCAAGGTGCGTCAGGCGATCGTCTCGCGCACCAGGAAGGATGTCTGATCCCATGACGGTTCTCATCGCCCATCAGCCCGGCGCGGCGAGCGCGGCGGCGCTCGCGGAAGGCTACGAGGAGGCGCGTCGGCGCGAGGAGACCGACGTCGTCGTCTTCCTGCTCGACGGGCCCGAGCCGGACGTCTCGGCGGGCACGGAGCTCGGCCTGACCGTGACCTTCGAGCGGCCGGACGCGCGGGACAAGGACGCCGCCGGCGCTCTGCTCGTGGCGGCGTCCCGGCTCGAGGTGTCGGTGATCGTCATCGGGGTCAAGCACCGGACGGCCACCGGCAAGCTGCTGTTCGGCTCGACGGCCCAACGGATCCTGCTCGACGCGGCGGCCCCGGTGCTGGCGGTCAAGGCCGGGCATTAGACGACTCGTGCCGGGTCGGGTGTCACCCGGCCCGGCACGAGGCGGGCGGTTCAGTGCGAGGTGATCCGGTCGGCGCTCACCCGGACGATGACGCGGGGCGTGCCGGGAGCGTCGGCCGTCCACGGTCCGCCGGTGTACTTGCGCGAGAGCTCGTCGATGAGGCCGGGACCGTCGTCGTCGACGAGCGTGGCGGTGCCACGCGCCTCGAAGTAGGAGTAGGGGTTGTCCTTGGGGTAGACGAGGACCGTGACGCGCGGGTCGCGCTCGATGTTCTTCGTCTTCTGCCGGCCGCGGACGGTGGAGAAGAGGATGTCGTCGCCGTCCCGCTTGATCCACACCACGGACAGCTGCGGCCGGCCGTCGGGCTGGACGGTCGCGACGACCGCGTACTCGGGCGCGTCGAGGATCGATCGGAAGGCGTCGGGAAGTGGGATGCTCACGGTTCGAGGCTAGCCCCGGTCCGGTTCGTTCGCGGCCGGACGGAGTGGTGTGTCGATCGTCTGACCGTCAGGTGGCCGGCGCGTTCGAGGCGTCCTCGCTCCGGCGTCCGGTACCAACCCGATCGCGGCGGCGGCGACGCAGCCCGCCGCCGCGAAGGCGAGCGGGAATCCGGCCGCGCCGATGATCGCGCCGAACACCGGCGTCACCGCGGCGGTGGTGAGGAACTGGCCGGTGTTCTGGATCGACAGCGCCCGTCCGCTCCATGAGGGGCCGGCGTGCTCGGCGATCGCGGTGAAGGCCAACCCGTTGTCGCTGACGGTGACGACCGACGCCGCGATCATGACGACGATCGCGACGACCGTCCAGCCGAGAGCGTCGGCGGCCGCCAGCGCGAGCATGACGGCGGTGGCGGCGACGGCGATGATCTGAACCGGCCGCATCCGGGAGCCGACGGCGTCCGACCACCGGCCGGCGGCGATCCTGCCGGCCGCGCCGAGCCACTGCGCGGTGACGACGAGCCCGCCCGCGGCCGCGGGGCCCCAGCCGTGGCCGACGATGAGCCAGGCCGGCACGAATGTCCAGAGCATCGTCTGCGGCACCACGAGCAGGGCGCTGACGAGGTGGACGCGCTGTAGGAAGCGGCCGGTCCGGTAGGGGTTGCCGACGACCGCGTCGCGCGCCGTCGCGGACCGGGTGGCGCGGGGCACGATGACCGCGCACACGGCGAGGGCGAGGACCGTGATGGCGACCGGGACGGTCAGTGCCGTTGAAGGTCCCTCGGTGTGCGCCAGCACCGGCATCGTCAACGCGCAGACGCCGACGGCCAGCGGTTGGGCGGTCTGCCGGATGCCCATCGCCGTGCCGCGTCGCTCCGGCGGGAACGCGGCCACGACCAGACGTCCGGACGCGCCGTTGCCCGCTCCGCACGCGGCGCCGGCCAGCACGAGCAGCGCGCCGAGGATCCATACCGAGACGTCGGCGGCGGCGGCCACGACGACGGCCGTCGCGCAGACGGTCGAGAGCGTGAGCGACGTCAGCAGCACGGGGCGCTCGCCGAAGCGGTCGAGTGCGACGCCCCAGCCGATGATCGTCAGCAGCAGGCCGACGCCGGGCGCGGCGGCGAGGGTGGCGGCGACGGTCATGCTCATCCCGTCGGCGTGCCACGTCGGGATGAGGTAGGCGGTCCCCGAGGTGATCGCGGACGTCGCGACGGCGGCGAGCACCGCGGCGGCCAAGATCGACCACCGTCTCGTATATTGGGATTCCTGTTCCATGAGTTGGAACATTACTCCGGTGGACGGCGAAGAACCGTCGGTGGGCGGCGATAGGGTCGTAGCCATGAGATTGGGACGGATCGCAAGCCCGGACGGGGTGGCGTTCGTCGGCATCGAGGGGGAGCGGGCGCGTGAGATCGCCGAGCACCCCTTCGGGAACCCGACGTACACGGGACGAAGCTGGGCGCTCGACGACGTCCGGCTGCTCGCGCCGATCCTCGCGAGCAAGGTCATCTGCGCAGGCAAGAACTACGCCGATCACGTGGCCGAATTGGGCGGGGAGGTGCCGGACTTCCCGGTCGTGTTCTCCAAGCCGAGCACGTCGATCACCGGCCCCGGCGCCGCGATCCAGTTGCCGCCGTCGAGTAGTCGCGTGGACTACGAGGGTGAGCTCGCCGTCGTCATCGGCCGGCCGTGCCGGGACGTCCCGGCGGCCAAGGCCAAGGACGTCATCCTCGGCTACACCGTCGCCAACGACGTCACGGCGCGTGATCAGCAGCGGACCGACGGACAGTGGACGCGGGCCAAGGGCTACGACACGTTCTGTCCGCTGGGGCCGTGGATCGTCACCGACCTCGACCCGACGGATCTCGAGGTGCGCACCGAACTCAACGGCGAGGTCCGCCAGCGCGCGCGGACGTCGCTCATGCTGCATTCGATCGGCGAGATCATCGAGTGGATCTCCAAGGTCATGACGCTGTTGCCGGGCGACGTCATCCTCACCGGAACGCCCGAGGGCGTCGGCCCGCTCGCTGCGGGCGACACGGTGTCGGTGACCGTCGAGGGCATCGGCACGCTGTCCAATCCCGTCGTGGCGAGGGGCTGAGCCGATGCGACCGACGCCGCAGACGGCGCGCCTCAACGGCATCGACATCTCCTACCAGATCCACGGCTCGGGTCCGCTCGTCGTCATGGTGATGGGCACCGGCAGTCCCGGACGTGTGTGGGCCGCCCACCAGGTGCCGGCACTCGTCAAGGCCGGCTACCGGGTCGTCACCTTCGACAACCGCGGCATCGCGCCGAGCTCGGAATGTCCGGGCGGGTTCTCGGTCGCCGACATGGTGGCCGACACGGCGGCGCTCGTCGAATACGTCCGCCGGGGCGCCGAGAAGGCCGTGGTGGTCGGGACGTCGCTCGGCGCCAAGCTCACGCAGGAGCTCGCGCTGGCGCGTCCGGAGCTGCTGCGGGGCGCTGCGATGATCGCCACCTACGGCCGCATGGGACCGCTGCAGAACGCGTACAACACCGGTGAGCGCGAGCTCTACGACAAGCGGATCACGCTGCCGGCGCCGTACCACGCGGCGATCACGGCGCAGTTCAACCTCTCGCCGCACACCCTCGACGACGACTCGAAGGTGCGGGACTGGCTCGACATCATCGAGTTCTCGGGGTCGGCGACGTCGTCCGGTGTGCGCGCCCAGATGGGCCTGCACGATCGCGAGATCGACCGGCTCGCCGCCTACCGGGGCATCCGGGTGCCGTCGCTCGTCGTCGGGTTCGCCGACGACCGGATGGTGCCGGCGCATCTCGCCCGCGAGGTCGCGGACGCGATTCCGGGGGCGTCGTACCGGGTGGTGGAGAAGGCCGGGCACTACGGCTACCTCGAGCGACCGGACGAGGTCAACGCACTGCTCGTGGAGTTCATCTCGGGGCTGTGACGGCGCGGGCGCCTCGTGACGCGAGTCGGGTCGGACTCCGGGTATCGCCTACCCTTCCTGCCATGCCCGCTTCCGCAGTCCGCGTCCGTTTCTGTCCGTCGCCGACCGGTGTGCCGCACGTCGGCCTCGTGCGCACCGCGCTGTTCAACTTCGCTCAGGCCCGCCACGACGGCGGCACGTTCGTGTTCCGCATCGAGGACACCGACGCCGGCCGGGACAGCGAGGAGAGCTACGCGGCGATCCTCGACGCGCTGCGCTGGCTCGGCCTCGACTGGGACGAGGGCCCGGAGGTCGGCGGGCCGTACGCGCCGTACCGGCAGTCGGAGCGGCGTGAGCTGCACCTCGACGTCGTCCGGCGGTTGCTGGAGGCGGGCGAGGCGTACGAGTCGTTCTCGACGCCCGAGGAGGTCGAGGCGCGGCATCGCGCGGCCGGGCGGGATCCGAAGCTCGGCTACGACAACCACGATCGCGATCTCACGGACGCACAGCGGGCCGCCTACCGCGCCGAGGGGCGCGGCGCGGTGGTGCGGCTGCGGATGCCGGACGAGGACGTCAGCTGGACCGATCTCGTCCGCGGCGAGGTCGTCGCCAAGGCCGGGACGGTGCCGGACTTCGCGTTGACCCGCGGCAACGGCATGCCGCTGTACACACTGGTCAATCCCGTCGACGACGCGCTGATGAAGATCACGCACGTGCTGCGCGGCGAGGATCTGCTCAGCTCGACGCCGCGGCAGATCGCGCTCTACCGGGCTCTGACGCGTCTCGGGATCGCCGACGGCGTGCCGGAGTTCGGACACCTGCCGTTCGTCATGGGGGAGGGCAACCGCAAGCTCTCCAAGCGCGACCCGCAGTCGAACCTCTTCCACCACCGCGAGCGCGGCATCCTCCCCGAGGGGCTGCTCAACTACCTCGCGTTGCTCGGCTGGGGCATCGGCGGCGACACCGACGTCTTCACCCTGGCGGAGATGATCGCCGCGTTCGACGTCCGCGACGTCAACTCCAACCCGGCACGGTTCGACCAGAAGAAGTGCGACGCCATCAACGCCGAGCACATCCGGCGGCTCGACCCCGCCGACTTCGCCGCACGGCTGCGCGCCTTCCTCGTCGGCGCCGGGCATCTCGTCGACGACACCGCGCCGCTGGACGACGCGCAGTTCGCCGAGCTGGCGGGCCTCGTCCAGACCCGCGTCCAGGTGCTTTCGGACGCCTGGGCGCTGATCCGCTTCCTCTTCGTCGACGAGGCCGATTTCGCCGTCGACGAGGTCGCGGCGCGCAAGAACTTCCGCGAGGGGTCCGATCGCGTGCTCGACGGCTCGATCCGCGTGCTCGAGGAACTGGCCGAATGGACGACGCCCGCGATCGAGGAGGCGTTGCGCGCCGAGTTGGTCGAGCGGCAGGAACTCAAGCCGCGCCTGGCGTTCGGTCCCGTCCGCGTGGCCGTGACGGGCTCGGCCGTCAGCCCGCCGCTGTACGAGTCGCTGGAGTTGCTCGGCCGGGAGCGGACGCTGGCCCGGCTGCGGGCCGCGCGAGCGACGCTGCCGACGACGAGCTGACATCTGACCGGCGCCCGGCCTGACCAGGTGATTTGGTTCCATGGCCGGGTGCCGTTAGGCTTGTCGACGGTTCCTCGCGGCCCCCGGCCACGGAAAACCATTGGGGTATGGTGTAATTGGCAACACAGCTGATTCTGGTTCAGCCATTCTAGGTTCGAGTCCTGGTACCCCAGCAACGCGGCACGACGAGCCGATTTGGAACGTCGCACCGCGGCCAGCTAAGCTGGCACAGCCCACTGAGACCGGCCCGGTGAGAACCGGCTCTGTCAGCGGTGGGAAGTTCTGGCCCCGTCGTCTAGCGGCCTAGGACGCCGCCCTCTCAAGGCGGTAGCGCGGGTTCGAATCCCGTCGGGGCTACAGAGTGAACGCCCCCGGTCGATGACCGGGGGCGTTTTCGTGTTCCGGAACGCCCGCTGTGGACAACTCCGGTCAGATGAGTGATCAGGTGTTCTCCGTCCACAGTCGCGCCTTTCGGTTCGGCTCAGCGCGGGGTATCGGATCGATCGGGCGTCATGGTCGGCGGATGGAGTCCGTCAACCGCCCGCCGCCGCGAGTGAAGGGGTTGCTCGGCCCCGACACCGGTGACGAACTGCCTGTGTTCGGGATCCGTCGGGTGCCGTTCGTGCGCAGCGAGGTCGAGGAGTTCACGGTCGACGACGCCGCCGTCGTCCTGGATGGTGACGGATCCCCGGGTGGGCACGGCTATCACCGGTATGGGTCGGGCATCAAGCCGAGCGAGTTCCCGCCGATGTGGGACGTCGAGGATGTCGTCGACATCGTGAATGCGATCATCGATGATCCGGCAGACGGGTTGCCGGGTTTGACGCCGGGACGGTTCAGTCTTTTCGGTTCGCACCGCGGTCTCGTCGCTGTCGTACGCCTGCGTGACGAGGCCGGCACGGGATGGCGGATCGCGACGGTTCACCCGTTCCCGGCCGTAGAGTGGCAGCGTGAACGTAAGCGAGTGGGCAGCCGAGTTGCTCGTCAGGCATGCCGATGACCTGGGTCCCCGGGGCGTCGATTACCACCGCGCGTTCGTCGAGCAGGGCGAGGGCTGGCTGGCTGCGTTGGCGATGTTCGACGAGGGCGCCGCGGCAGGTTGGCTGACCGAGCAGGACCTGCGAGAGACACTGGCTTTCGCCCGCCCCGGGCCCGACAGCGGGCCGAGGGGTGCGTTCTCCAAGGCGAGCCCGGGTGTCGAGCGCCGCGCACTCGAGTTACTCGCCGCGCGTGGGGTGGCGGTCGGCTGACAGGCCGAATTTCTGCCGTCGGGATCGACGCGATCCGTCAGAGCCGTTGTGTGATCGATTCCGCCGCCGCGAGCAGGTCGGCCGCCCAGCGAGACCCCGGGCGTCGGCCCATCCGATCGATGGGTCCCGAGACCGAGATGGCGGCGACGACCGTGCCGCGCTCGTCGCGGATCGGCGCCGACACGCTTGCGACGCCGCTCTCGCGCTCGCCGTTGCTGTGCGCCCAGCCGCGGCGGCGCACTTCGGTGAGTGTCGCGTCGGTGAACCGGGCGCCCGGAAGCAACGACTCGACGAGTGCCGGATCGGACCAGGCGAGCAGCACCTTCGCGCCGGAGCCGGCGGTGAGCGGCAGACGGGTGCCGACGGGGACGGTGTCGCGCAGCCCGGACGCGGGCTCGAGCGCGGCGACGCAGACGCGCTCCGAGCCGTCGCGTCGATACACCTGGACGCTCTCGCCCGTCGAATCCCGCAGCCGCGGCAGGATCTGCGCGGCGGCCTCGCGGACGTTGTCGGTGGTCGTCGCGGCGAGTTCGGCGAGCGCCCGGCCGGGCACCCAGGCGCCGGCGGCGTTGCGCTGCAGCAGCCGGTGAACTTCGAGGCCGGAGGCCAGCCGGTGGGCCGTCGCGCGCGGCAGCCCGGTGCGCGCGCACAGTTCGGCGAGGCTGCACGGGCCGTCCGCGACGGCTCGTAGGACCAGCACGGACTTGTCGAGGACACCGATTCCGCTGATCGGGTGTCCGGTCGACTTCGCAGTCTTCGTCGCGGCCACGCTGCTATCATTTCCCACACAGCGATATTAGCGTTCCGAATCCTGAGACGGGCGCTATTCGAAGAGTTTCGCGGCGCCGGTGGGCGTCGCCGCCGCCGGACCAGCCCTCCGGCGGCCGTCGATCGGAGGCATGCATGACAGGGGTGAGTTCACCGGCCGCGGCCCCGCGGACGCTGGCCGAGAAGGTATGGGACGCGCACGTCGTCAAACGCGGTGAGGGCGAGGGAGCGGCGCGCCGTCCCGACCTCATCTACATCGATCTGCATCTCGTCCACGAGGTGACGAGCCCGCAGGCGTTCGACGGGCTCCGGCTCGCCGGACGTCCGGTGCGGCGGCCGGACCTGACGCTGGCGACCGAGGACCACAACGTCCCGACGATCGACATCGACAAGCCGATCGCCGATCTGATCTCGCGCACGCAGGTCGAGACGCTGCGCCGCAACTGCGCGGAGTTCGGCGTGAAGTTGTACTCGATGGGCGACACCGAGCAGGGCATCGTCCACGTCGTGGGTCCGCAGCTGGGCCTGACGCAGCCGGGCATGACGGTGGTCTGCGGCGACAGCCACACGTCGACGCACGGCGCGTTCGGCGCGATCGCGATGGGCATCGGGACGTCCGAGGTCGAGCACGTGCTGGCGACCCAGACGCTGTCGCTGCGCCCGTTCAAGACGATGGCGATCACGGTCGACGGCGAGCTGCCCGACGGCGTCTCGAGCAAGGACCTCATCCTCGCCGTCATCGCGAAGATCGGCACCGGCGGCGGCCAGGGCTACGTCCTGGAGTACCGCGGCAGCGCCATCGAGAAGCTCTCGATGGAGGCCCGGATGACCATCTGCAACATGTCGATCGAGGCCGGCGCCCGGGCGGGCATGATCGCGCCCGACGAGACGACCTTCGCCTATCTCAAGGGCCGCTCCCACGCCCCGCAGGGCGCCGAGTGGGACGCGGCCGTCGCGGCGTGGCGTGAGCTGCGCACCGACGAGGGCGCGGAGTTCGATGCCGAGGTGCACATCGACGGCACCGCGCTGACGCCGTTCGTCACCTGGGGCACCAACCCGGGGCAGGGCGCGCCGCTCGGCGACGCCGTCCCGGATCCGGAGCAGATCGTCGACGCCGACCAGGCGGCCGCCGCCGCCAAGGCGCTCGACTACATGGACCTGACGCCGGGCACCCCGCTGCGCGAGGTCGCCGTCGACGCCGTGTTCGTCGGCTCGTGCACCAACGGCCGCATCGAGGATCTGCGCGAGGTCGCGGGGATCCTGCGGGGACGCCGCGTCGCCGACGGCGTGCGGATGCTCATCGTGCCCGGCTCGATGCGGGTGCGGGCGCAGGCCGAGGACGAGGGTCTCGGTGAGATCTTCACGGCCGCGGGCGCCGAGTGGCGTCAGGCCGGCTGCTCGATGTGCCTGGGCATGAACCCCGATCAGCTCGCGCCCGGGGAGCGCTGCGCGTCGACGTCGAACCGCAACTTCGAGGGCCGGCAGGGCAAGGGCGGCCGGACGCACCTCGTCTCGCCGTCCGTCGCCGCCGCGACCGCGGTCCGCGGCCGCCTGGCCGCGCCGGCCGACCTCGAACCGGCCGCCGTCCTCACCCCGGCCGGCTGACGCCGACTCGCAAGCTAAGGAGACAACGACATGGAAGCGATCGTTCGGCACACGGGCATCGGCGTCCCGCTGCGGCACAGCAACGTCGACACCGACCAGATCATCCCCGCCGTCTACCTCAAGCGGGTGACGCGCACCGGCTTCGAGGACGGCCTGTTCTCGTCCTGGCGGGCGCGGCCCGACTTCATCCTCAACATCCCGCCGTACGACCGGGGCTCGGTGCTCGTCGCCGGCCCCGACTTCGGCACCGGCTCGTCGCGTGAGCACGCGGTGTGGGCGCTCATGGACTTCGGCTTCCGGGTCGTCGTCTCGTCGCGCTTCGCCGACATCTTCCGCGGTAACTCCGGCAAGGCCGGGCTCGTCGCGGCGCAGGTCGAGCAGGCCGACGTCGAGCTGCTGTGGAAGCGGCTCGACGAGCAGCCGGGCCTGGAATTGACCGTCGACCTCGAAACGAGGACGATCACGGCCGGAGACCTCGTCGTGCGGTTCGAGATCGACGACTACACCCGCTGGCGCCTCATGGAGGGGCTCGACGACATCGGTCTCACTCTTCGCGACGCGGAGGAGATCGGCAGGTTCGAGGCCGAGCGGCCGTCGTACAAGCCGGTCACGCTCCCGTAGCCGCCGGATGATCGGAGCCGGCTCGCCCGGGTCGCCACCGCCAGGATCAATCGTTCGGCCGGTCCTGCGTTTTCGCGGTCTCCCGCACCGGAATCCTGCACGAGACGCCGCCAGAGGCTGAGATTTTTCCAGTATCCGCCGCCGAGCGGCGGTCGGTCATACCCTGTCACCAGGCGAAAGAGTCCAACGGCGGATTCGCGCAGGTGGGAGGCATGCCGGTGAACAAGGCGGAACTGATCGACACGTTGGTGGTGCGGCTCGGCACCGATCGCCGGACGGCGACCGATGCGGTGGAACACCTCATCGATACGATCGTCCGCACGGTCCACCGGGGGGAGAGCGTCACCATCACGGGGTTCGGCGTCTTCGAGAAGCGGCGCCGGGCCTCGCGGGTGGCTCGGAACCCGCGCACGGGTGAGACGATCCGCGTCCACGAGACCCACGTCCCCGTGTTCCGTGCGGGGGAGCAGTTCAAGTCCGTCGTCTCCGGAAAGGCCCGGTTGAGCGCGGGCGCCCTCGCCGCGAAGCGCGGCGCGGTCCCGGCGTTCGATTCCGACGACTTCGACGCCGAAGCGTTCGAGGAGTCGGTGCTGAGCGAGGCGATGCGCTGCGACGACGACGGATCGAGCGTCGACGCGGCCCTGGGCGGTGACACGGGCCTGGGCGGCGAGGTGATGGCCGACGGCGACGTGCTGCGTGACCTCGGGCCGGCGACGCACGATTTCGTGTCGCCGATGGCGGCCGAGAGGATCGCCGCGAAGCGCCGCGTCTCCGCCGGAGAGCGGGCGGACTGACGACGCCGTCGCGGCCGGACCTCCCGGGCCGCGTCGGGCGTCGGTATCAGGCGGGCGGGAGCGGGCTCGGCAGGTGATCCGCCGCGACCAGCCGGTCGCCACGCAGTGAGAGCACCCACGTCGACGCCTTGCGGTTGCGGTTCGCCGGCAGCGTCACGCCGTCCCGCTTGGCCCACCAGCCGAGCAGCGGCGGAATCACCTTCCCCTGGCTGCACAGTGCAAGCACCTCGCGCTCGTGCGCCAACTCCCGGATCCGGGCGTGCGCGCGGCGCGGGTCCGCGAGGTAGGCCTCCTCGGCGAACGCCGCCTCGGTCTCGATCCGGACGCCGAGCTCGTCGGCGAGCGGCGCGAGCGTCTGCTCGCAACGCGTCCGGTCCGCCGACAGGACGCGCTCGGAACCGAACGCCAGACACTGCGGCACGAGGGCCTCGGCCTGGGCGCGTCCCATGCGTTCCAGCGGGCGCAGCCGGTCGTCGCCCCGGTAGCGCTCGGACCGTCCGGCCTTGGCGTGCCGGACGAGCAGCAGCGTCTGCAGGTCGGCGGGGGCCGCCGCGAAGTTCTTGAGCACCTTGCGGTCCTGCCGGTAGCTCAGCCGGTCGGTGGCCGCGTCGAGCCGCAGCCAGCGCAGCTTGTCCACCTCTTCGTTGGCGACGAACCGACCCGACAGGTACGGCGCCGTCCAGTAGTCGACGATCTTCGTCCGGTCGCTGTTGTTCGGCAGCGGGTAGACGATGCGGCCCAGCTTGCGGCCGAGCCGGACCTCCAGGCCCGTCTCCTCGGTGATCTCGCGGTAGGCCGTGACCGGCGGCGTCTCACCGCGATCGGCCTTCCCCTTGGGCAGCGACCAGTCGTCGTACCGCTCGCGGTGGACCACGGCGACCTCGACGGCGCCCTTCGTGGTCGCCCGCCACACGACCCCGCCCGCGGCGAGGACCTTCGTATCGGTCGCCATCAGCCGTTCCGCCTTCGTCGTACCAGCGCGAGTTGGTGATCGCGCACCTTGGCTCCGTCCGCCGGCGACGCCGTCCACGAGCCGTCGGCACCGAGCACCCAGCAGCGGGTGGCGGGATCGAGCGCCGACTCGAAGAGGTCGTCGAGTTCGGCCGTCAGCCGCGGGTCGGTGACCTGCACGGCGACCTCGATGCGCCGGTCGAGGTTGCGGTGCATCATGTCGGCGCTGCCGATCCAGAACTCGCCCTGGGCGCCGAAATGCAGGATCCGGGAGTGCTCCAGGAACTGGCCGAGGATCGACCGCACGTGGATGTTCGGCGATATACCGGGCTTGAGCGCGCAGATGCCGCGGACGACGATCTCGACGGGGACGCCGGCGAGGGCCGCCCGGTAGAGCGCGTCGATGGTCTGCTCGTCGACGAGCGCGTTGGCCTTGAGCCGGATGCGGGCGTTCGCGTCACCGGCCAGATGGGCCTCGACCTCGCCTTCGATCCGGGCGATGATGCCCCGCCGGATGCCCTGCGGCGCGACGAGCAGGTTCCGGTACTCGTCCTTGCGGGAGTAACCGGTGAGCCTGTTGAAGAGGTCGGTGAGGTCGGCGCCGATCTCCGGGTTCGCCGTCAGCAGGCCGACGTCCTCGTAGAGCCGGGCCGTCTTGGGGTTGTAATTGCCGGTGCCGATGTGGCAGTAGCGGCGCAGCTCGGCGCCTTCGCGCCGGACGACGAGGCAGGTCTTGCAGTGCGTCTTGAGGCCGACGAGACCGTAGACGACGTGCACGCCCGCCTGTTCCAGCTTGCGCGCCCATTTGATGTTGGCCTGCTCGTCGAACCGCGCCTTGATCTCGACGAGCGCGACGACCTGCTTGCCGGCCTCGGCGGCGTCGATGAGCGCGTCGACGATGGGCGAATCGCCCGACGTCCGGTACAGGGTCTGCTTGATGGCGAGCACCTGCGGATCGGCCGCGGCCTGCTCGACGAAGCGCTGCACGCTCGTCGAGAACGAGTCGTACGGATGATGGACGAGGACGTCGCCGTCCTGCAGCGTCGAGAAGACGCTCTTGGGCGTCTCCCGCTCGCCGAAGGCCGGATGCGTCGCGGGCACGAACGGCCGGTCCTTGAGCGCGGGGCGGTCGACGCCGTAGAGCTGCATGAGACTCGACAGGTCGAGCAGCCCCGACAGCTGGATGACGTCGCCGGGGTTGACGTCCAACTCGCGCAGCAGCAGCGCGTACATGTGCTCGGACATGTCGTCGGAGATCTCCAGCCGCACCGGGGAGCCGAAGCGGCGGCGGGCGAGCTCGCGTTCGAGCGCCTGCAGCAGGTCCTCGTCGCGGTCCTCGGAGACCTCGAAGTCGGCGTTGCGGGTGACGCGGAAGGCGTGGTGCTCCACGATCTTCATGCCCGGGAACAGCTGGTCCAGGTGATTGGCGATGAGCTCCTCGAGCGGGAGGAACAGATCCTCGGGCCGGGAGGTGTCCTCGTCGTCGTCGGGCACCGACCGCGGCACCGAGAGGAATCGCGCGACGTTGTCGGGCACCTTGACGCGGGCGAAGTGCTCGGCGCCGCCGTCGTGCGGACCCGTGACCGTCACCGCGAGGTTGAGCGCCAGGCCGCTGATGTAGGGGAACGGGTGCGCCGGGTCGACCGCGAGCGGGGTGAGGATCGGGAAGATCTCGCGGTTGAAGTAGCCCGACATGACCCGGCGGTCTTCGCCGGAGAGCTCCGCCCACGTCGCGATGCGGATGCCCTTCTCGGCGAGCTTCGGACGCACCGAGTCGACGAAGGTGCGGGCGTGTCGCTCCGAGAGGCGCTGCGTACGCCGGGCGATCCGGGCCAACTGCTCGCGCGGCGTGAGGCCGTCGGGGGAGCGGACCGTCAGCCCGGTCTCGTTGCGCCGCTTGAGGCCGGCGACGCGGACCATGAAGAACTCGTCGAGATTCGACGCGAAGATCGCGAGGAACTTCGCGCGCTCGAGCAGCGGCAACGACTCGTCCTCGGCCAGAGCGAGGACGCGGCCGTTGAAGTCGAGCCAGCTCAGCTCGCGGTTGAGATAGCGGTCCTCGGGCAGGTCCGCCGGCGTCTCGAGGGGATTGTCGGTGGCGGCCGGCGGTGCCGCCGGCAGGGGCTCGTTGTCCTCGGGAGTGACGGCGGTGGTTGTGCTCACCCGTACATCCTCCCATCCGGCCGGCGTGGGAGCTCGGCAAGTTCCGTGCGACGCGCCGCCGTGTCGGAGGAGCCGTTGCGCCATCACGGCCGCCGTCGCCGGGCCGACCCCGAGCGCCGCGGCGGCATCGAGATCGGCGGCTGTGTCGACGTCGGTGACCAGCCCCGGCCAATCGCCGTCGAGCGCGGTGGCGCCCGCCGCGACGTGCCGCGCGGCCGACGCCGGACCGAACGCCGGGTCGATGCGCCGGCCCGCGGGCAGCAACAGGGCGGCGGTGCCGGTGCGATGGTGATCGGCGACCATCGCCGGGCCGGCGACGTTCGGGGCCGCGGCGGCCGCGCAGGCGGCGGCGAGTTCGGCCGGGCGCAGAGCCGGCAGGTCGGCCTGCAGCAGGACGACGTTCGCGTCGGCCGGGAGCGTCGCGAGCCCCGCCGAGTAGGCCGCGTTGAGACCCGCCTCGGGATCGGCGACCACGCGGGCGCCGAGCGCCCGGGCGGACGCGGCGACGGCGTCGTCGGGCGTCACGACGACGATGGCGAATCCGGCGGCGACGGCCGCGGCCGCGGTGTCGGCGAACATCGCGTGGGCCAGCGTCGGACGCGCAGGATCGTCGGCGAGGCGAGACTTGGCGTCGGCCAGCGACTTGACGGCGAGCACGGCGTGCCAGGGAGCGTCCACGGCGTCCATCTTCGCGGCGTGGTGATCGACGCGCCGAACCGGGCGTGTTCCGCCGAGCCCGCCTCTAGGGTGGGGACGTCGGCGAGGGAAGGGCGAAGATGCGTGCAGCGGTGATGGGTTCGGGATCGTGGGGGACGGCGATGGCGATGGTGCTCGCCGATGCCGGTACCGATGTCGTCCTCTGGTCTCGGCGGTCCGAGCAGGCGCAGGCGATCGCCCAGTCCCACCGGAACGACAGGTATCTGCCGGGCATCGACCTGCCGGCGTCCATCGGCAGCACCAGCGACCACCGTGAGGCGCTCGACGGCGCCGAACTCGTGTTCTGCGGCGTCCCGTCGCAGACGCTGCGCGTCAACCTCAGCGAATGGCGCGACGCCATCGGCTCCGACGCGACGCTGCTCTCGCTGGCCAAAGGCGTCGAGACGTCCACCCTGCTGCGGATGACGGAGGTCATCGCCGAGGTCGCCGGTGCCGATCCGGCGCGCGTCGGCGTGCTGTCCGGGCCGAACCTCGCCCGGGAGATCGCGCAGCGGCAGCCCGCCGCGACCGTCATCGCCTGCACCGACGAGGATCGGGCCGTCGCCGCTCAGGGGGCGTGCTCGGCGCCGTACTTCCGGCCGTACACGAACACCGACGTCATCGGCTGTGAGATCGGCGGCGCGGGCAAGAACGTGATCGCGCTGGCCTGCGGCATCGCCGCCGGTGCCGGCTTCGGCGAGAACACGCTCGCGACGATCGTCACCCGCGGACTCGCCGAGGTGACGCGGCTGGCCGTCGGGCTGGGCGGCCGCGCCGACACCCTCGCCGGGCTGGCGGGCGTCGGCGATCTCGTCGCGACGTGCAGCTCGCCGCTCTCGCGCAACCGCAGTTTCGGGTTTGCGCTCGGTGAGGGCCGCAGTATCGATGAGGCGCAGGCGGCGACGGGCGGCCAGGTGGCCGAGGGCGTCAAGTCGTGCACGTCGGTCAAGGCGCTGGCCGCTCGGGCCGGCGTCGACATGCCGCTGACGGAGGCCGTCAACGCCGTCTGCCATGAGGGTGCGACGGTCGCCGAGGCCATCGCGTCGCTGCTCGGCCGGCGGACGACGGCTGAGGATCGGCACTGACGCGGTGGTGACGACCGCGCCGTGCGGTCACCAGCTCCAGATCAGGCCCCCGGCTGGGCCCACTTTGCACGTCGCGATCCCATCGGTCTGTGCGACGCGAGCGCGAGCGCCTGGTTCGGTGCACGCTGCGCCGGCCTTGACCGCTGGTCGACTCTGGTGGGTCTTATCTCGCCACGAGCCTGTCAGTGCGCTGCAGAAGAGCGTGCCGTCGGCCGATTCTCGGTTGCTCCGGAGGTGGCGGTGTTCGTCGAATGCGGGTATCATCGTTGGTGAGTTCGACGATACCCGGGTGCCATAGGCCCGGACGTGGATGAGCGGCCCGTGGTGGCGCATACAGGGAGACGAGAAGAAGCCTGGTCGGCTTCAGACGCAACGATGAGTGGTGGAACCGCATACGTCCCTGCTTGTCGTGTTGTGTCGGAGGTTCCCGTGACTGTTCCCATCTGTGCTCGTTCCGGTGTTCGTGCCCGTCCGCCGTCGGTGTTGTCTCGGTTGGCGGCAGCGACGGTGGTGTTGGGTCGGGCGTATGCCGATCAGATGGCCGCGGTCGCCGACGTCCACGCCGGATACGACGGCGCTGAACGCAACCGGGTGCGCTGTGATCCGGTCGACGCTGCGTGCGCGGAGATCGGTGCCGCGTTGGGTCGGGCGCCGGGGCAGGCGATTCGGCTGATCCGGTACGCGTTGGCGTTCCGCGACACCCTGCCATCAGTACTTCGGCATGTGATGTCGGGCAGGTTGACTCCGCAGCAGGCCGAAACGTTGGCCGGGCGTGCGCAGAACCTCACCCCGGCGCTGGCCGGTGAGGTCGACCACCGCGTGGATGTCGCCCTGTCGGTCGGGGGTGGTTGGTCCACCGCCCGGCTGGTGGTGATGATCGACGCGATCATCGCTCGGGTCGATGCCGACGCGCTCCGGATCCGGCGTCGGGTCGCGATCGCCGACCGCGCCGTGTGGTGCCGCAACATCGGGGACGGTATCGCTCAGATCTCGATCACCTGCGATGCTGCTGTCGGGCACGCCGCGCACGGCACGCTCCGAGCGGCGGCCCGGGCGCTGCGGGCGGCCGGTGACTCGCGTACCCAGGCGCAGGTGATGTCTGATCTCGCGGCGGCGGCGTTGACCGGCCACGGCCCGGTCGACACGCCTGGAGACGCCGCACCGTCGGCGGCGGCCGAATCCGGCGCGTCGACCGGTGACAACAGACAAGACGCCGACCAACAGGTGGCGGCCGAGCGAGACCGGGACGCAGCGAAGCCGGGAGAACGGACGGTGTCCGGGGACCGGGAAGCCGTCGCGGGCGCTGAACAGTCCGTCGATGAGACGGTCCGGCAAGCGGTTGACCTGGCCGCCCTGGAAGCGGTCGCCGGGCAGATCATCGTGCACGTCATCGCGAACCAGACCACGATCGATGACCCGGCCGATCAGCAGCCCGCCTATCTTCCTGGACACGGGGTCATCACCGCCGACCACGCCCGCGGCCTCGCCGAACGTGGGCGGGTTGTGCCGCTGCTACCCGACAGCGCCTACCCGGGCAGGCACCGCGTGCCGACGTGCCCGGATTCCGATGGCACACCGCCGACCGGCGCCTCGGCCGCCGCGCCGCGCGCATCTCAGGCCGCCGACGACTACCGGCCGACCGCCGCCGCGCTCCGGTACATGCAGGTCCGTGACCTGACCTGCATGTTTCCCGGTTGCACGCGTGCCGCCGAACGATGCGACCTCGACCACCGAGACGACCACCGGCCGGGCAACACCACGACGGCGAACCTGGAACATCTGTGTCGGCGTCACCACAACGCTAAAACCCACCACGGCTGGCGCATCGAGCGAACCGGCGCGGGGGTCGTGTTCGTCAGTCCACTCGGTGCCCGTCATCCAGGCCCCGCGTACACCGGGATCGATGTGTTCCCGGCACTCGATGACGTCCGGTTCGATGAGACGCCGGGCGCCACGCCCGCCGACAGACCGGCCCGTCGGAACCGGCTCGCCGAGTGGCAGGCCCGGATCCGAGCCGAACGTGCGTGCACCCGCGCGATCCGGGACGCGGACGCCGCGACCGTGGCGGCGGAACGGGCAGCGGCCGCCGAGCGTGAACGCGCCGCGGCCGAAGCCTTCTACGCCGACAATCCGCCACCTTTCTAGGCCGGACGGGCCGAGCACGGCCGGCCGTGCTCCGGCGGTCAATCCGACTCTCCATCCGTCGTCGTGAGTAGCCGTCTGGCCGCCGAGAGCCGTAGCCGGCTGACCGTGTCCGCGAAGCTGACTCCGGTGGCCCTGCTGAAGAGCCTCGAGGTCGACGAGGCCGACAGGCTGATGTGCTCGGCACGGTGCGCGTGGTGGGCGGGGTCCGGTACAGAGAGCTGGCACTCGAGGCCTAAATAGCCAAAGATGAGCCGTTTTGGCATGCCGAATATCACGCGTGCACTCCTCGAGTTGCGATATGGCTTGAATGCGCTTCGGTGAGTTCCGGATGGGCTATTCGAGCCAGACTCTCCGATGAGCGCGTGGATGCTTGCGACCTCCGTATTGCTATGCCACAAGCCCACATCTAGTTATCCCGGTGCGGCACACTTGCACTTTCGTGCACGAGGATCGAGCCGGTCGCCGCCTGCGCTGCCGGGGAGCGCGCAAGATCGGTCAAGCGCCGCGGCGGCTCCGCGCAGCAGACTGATCTTGTGACGACGACTCCCCGTGACCGGCTTCGGGAACTGCTCGACGCCGTACTCGCCGAGGACAACCGCTCGCTGGTCGACATGGCCGGCGACGCCTTCTCCTCGCCGTTCCACTTCGGCCGGTTGGTCTCCCGGGACACCGGTGAGTCACCGATGGCGATGCGTCGACGGGTGATGCTGGAGCGGGCGGCGTGGCAGCTGCGGCGGGGCGCCGGCGTCACCGACACGGCGTGGGCGGCGGGCTACGAATCGGTCGAGGGATTCAGCCGCGCCTACGCCCGTGCCTTCGGGCACCCGCCGAGCACACCGGCGTCCGGCCACTGGTTGCCGGCGCCCAACGGAATCCACTTCCACCCGCCGATGTCGCTGTGGGTGCAGGCCGAGGAGCAGCAGATGAACCCCGTCGTATCCCAACTCGTCTCACATGATCTCGACGACACCCGATATCTGTTGGATCTCGCCAAGGGCCTGACGGACGCCGAACTGGACGCGCAGCGGCGCTACGGCGGGATCGTGACCGAATGGGAGGGACCGGAGGAGTCCATCCGGGACGTGCTGGAGCACCACGTCTACACCAAGGAGGTCTGGCTCGCGGCCATCGAGGGCGCCGACGAGCCGCCGCGGACGACCGCCGGTGGCATCGCTGCGCTGCGCGAACGTCACGAGGCGGTGGCGCCGCGCTGGCTCGCCGTCGTCCGGGATCTCGACCGGCGCGGCGGCTGGGACGACCGACTCATCGACGCGCTCTGCGACCCGCCGGAGAGCTTCGTCATGAGCAGCGTCGTCACGCATGTGCTCACTTACGCGGCGCATCGACGCCAACTGGTCCGGCGGATGCTGGCCGAGGTGAACGTCGAGGTCGACGCCGGCGACCCCATCAACTGGCTGCGCGCACAGCGCGGAGAGGAATGATCATGGCCACCGTCTATTACACCGCCACCACACTCGACGGCTTTCTCGCCGACACCAAGGACAACCTCGACTGGCTGCTCAAACAGCCGCTCGACAAGGACGACGACTCGGCCTTCGCCTACGACACCTTCATCACGGGCGTCGGCGCGCTCGTCATGGGGTCGACGACGTACCGGTGGCTGCTCGACCACGGTGAATGGCCGTACACGATGCCGACCTGGGTCTTCACGTCTCGTTCGCTGCCGACTGTCGACGGCGCCGACATCCGCTTCGTGCAGGGTTCCGTCGCGTCGCTGCACGCGGCGATGGTCGAGGCCGCGGGGGAGCGTGACGTGTGGGTCGTCGGGGGCGGCGACCTGGCCGGGCAGTTCGCCGACGCGGGACTGCTCGACGAGATCGTCGTGTCGATCGCGCCCGTCACACTCGGCGCGGGCCGGCCGTTGTTGCCGCGCCGGTTCGACCTCGACCTGCTGGAGATCCGGCGCAACGCGGGCTTCGTCTGCGCCAGGTACCGGATCGCCGGGGTGTTGCCCTAGCGCGACGGACTCGGCACCGGTGTGCTCGGCAGGGCCGGGCTCGACGGGCCCGCCACCGTCGGCACGGCGGCCGTGAACTCCAGCGGAGACTCCTTCAGCTTCGCCGTGATCGCCGCGCTGACCGTCTGAATCGGGCCCGTACCCGCGCCTTCGGGCAGCCAGAGCGCGACGTACGGCCGATAGTCGACGGCGTACCAGAGGGCGCCGTGTGCGCGGCCCTCCTGGGTCGTCTGGAACCAGGTCGTCTTGTTGAGCTCGTCGACGCGCGACGCCTGCGTGAAGTTCGGCGGGGCGTCGACGCCGCAGCGCAGCTTGATCGCCGCGCCGTCGTCCGCGCTGCGCCGCCAGGTGAGCAGGCCGTCGCCCTCACGCTCGGCGAAGCCGTCGAACGTCGACGGGAGGGCCTCGATCAGCGCCGCGCACGCCGGATCGGAGCTCGCCGGAGCGGCCATGTCGTCGAGCGGGGTGTCGTCGAGGGATGTCGGCCGCAACAACGCGATGGCGAGAATGACCGCGAGGACGACGACGGGCACGGCCACCGCCGTCGCGAGGAGGGCGGCGCTGCGGGGTGGGCGGGCGTCGGTCACGGCGGTCACCACGTATTCCTCTAGCGTTGACGCGGGCCGGCGATCGGCCCGGGCCGCCGACGGCGGCCTACGACATCATGCCGGAGGTGCCCGAGTGTCCGAGCGCGCGACGCGGCCCGGCGACGAATCGGGTGGGCGCAGGCCCTGGCCGACCGACGGCCCGACCGTCGCGGAGGTCGGCGAGTCCGCGCTCCTGGCCCGCATCACGTCCGACCCGGTGACCTCGCCGGCGGTGCTGGTCGGTCCCGGTGACGACGCCGCGGTCCTCGCCGGCGGCGGCCCGCTCGTCCTCACCACGGACGTCCTCGTCGAGCGGCGGCATTTCCGCACCGACTGGTCGACGCCCGAGGAGGTCGGCGCCAAGGCGATCATCGCCAACGCCGCCGATGTCGCGGCGATGGGCGGTGCGCCGACGGCGTTCGTCGTCGCGCTGGCGTGCCCGCCGCAGACGCCGGCCGAGACTCTGTACCGGCTGCACGAGGGCATCGCGCGCCGGGCCGCGGCCGTCGGCGGCGTACTGGTCGGCGGCGATCTCGCGGCGGCCGCCGAGATCGTCGTGTCCGTGACGGCCGTCGGGCGGCTCGAGACGGCTCCGGTGCGATTGTCGGGTGCCCACGTCGGCGACGTCGTCGCCGTGAGCGGTCCGCTCGGCGGTTCGGCGGCGGGATACGCGGTGCTCAGCTCGGGTTCCGACGCCGTCGACGGCCCGAGCGCCGCGGCCGTCGCCGCGCATCGCGTGCCGATCGGCGACCCGGCACAGGGCGTCGTCGCGGCGACCGCCGGGGCGACCGCGATGACGGATGTCTCGGACGGCCTCATCTCCGATCTCGGCGACATCGCCCGGGCGTCGGCCGTGCGGCTCGCCGTGGACGCGGCTCGGGTGCCGGCGCCGTCGTGGCTGGTGGTGGTGGCCGAGCGACTCGGCGCCGACTCGGTGGGCTGGGTGCTCGCCGGCGGGGAGGACCACCAGCTCGCCGCCACGTTCCCGCCCGGATCGGTTCCGGCGGGCTGGGCCGTCGTCGGCGACGTCGTGGCGGGCGACCCAGGGGTCGTCGTCGTGGGCGCCGAGTCGGCCCCGGACGCCTGGACGGCGTTCGGATAGGTTCTTCTCCCATGGCCATCTACGCGCTCGGCGATCGTGTCCCTGACATCGCGGAGGACGCCTACGTCCACCCGGACGCCGTCGTCATCGGGTCCGTGACGCTCGGGCCCGGCGCGTCGGTGTGGCCGACGGCGGTGCTGCGCGGCGACTACGGGACGATCAGCATCGGAGCCCGGACCAACATCCAGGACGGCACGATCATCCACTGCACGCCGATCCACCCGACCGTGATCGGTGACGGGTGCGTCGTCGGCCACAACGCGCACATCGAGGGAGCGGTCGTGGGGGAGGGCTGTCTCATCGCGTCGGGTTCGGTGGTCCTCAACGGGTCGACGATCGGCGCCGGGGCGATCGTGGGCGCGGGCGCGGTGGTGCCGTTCAACGCCGTCGTGCCGGAGCGATCGATGGCGCTCGGCGTGCCGGCGAAGGTGCGCGAGGGATACGTGGTGCCGGAGGGGCACGTCGACGTCAACGTGCAGACGTACGCGGCGAACGCCGCCCACTACCGCGACGCGCTGCGCCGGCTCGACTGACGCGGGCAGGATCGAGAGGAACGGATTGCTGATGAGTGCGAAGCCGCTGGCGGAGATCATCGATCCCGGTTGGGCCGAGGCGCTGGCGCCGGTCGAGCCGACGATCCGGCAGCTCGGCGAGTTTCTGCGGGCCGAGACGGCGGCGGGACGTCGCTACCTGCCCGCGGGGGCGAACGTGCTGCGCGCGTTCACGGCGCCGCTCGCCGACGTCCGGGTGCTCGTCGTGGGCCAGGACCCGTATCCGACGCCCGGGCACGCCGTCGGGCTGAGCTTCTCCGTCGACCCGGCCGTGCGGCCGATCCCGAAGTCGCTGGTCAACATCTACCGCGAGTACTCGGAGGATCTCGGCCTGCCCGCGCCGAGCACGGGAGACCTGTCGCCGTGGTTCGAGCGCGGAGTGCTGCTGCTCAACAGGGTGCTCACCGTCGCGCCCGGCGAGCCCGGCAGCCATCGCGGCAAGGGGTGGGAGCAGGTGACCGCCCGCGCGATCGACGCGCTCGTCGAGCGGGACGCGCCGCTCGTCGCCATCCTGTGGGGGCGGGACGCGGCGTCGCTGCGGCCGGCGCTCGGTTCGACGCCGATCATCGCGTCCGCGCACCCGTCACCGCTGTCGGCACACCGCGGATTCTTCGGATCGCGGCCGTTCAGCCGCGTCAACGCGGAACTGGAAGGGTTGGGTGCCGAGCCGATCGACTGGCGTCTGCCCTGATGGGCCGGGCACGAAAAACCCACCTGCCGGAAGCAGGTGGGTTTCGGGTCTCTTACCGAAAGTCCAGCGTCAGCCGCGGGTGACCTTGCCTGCCTTGAGGCAAGAGGTGCACACGTTCATCCGCTTGGTGTTGCCGGGGCTCACCTGGGCGTGCACGGTCTGGATGTTCGGATTCCAGCGGCGATTGGTGCGCCGATGCGAGTGGGAGACCGACTTCCCGAAGCCGGGGCCCTTGGCGCAGACGTCGCAGACGGCAGCCATCGTCGTACTCCTTGGATCGTTGTGACAAAGCAATACCGGCGTACACGGGGCGCGCCAGGCAACCCCACAAGCGTACCCGCTGGCCGTGCGGCGTCCAAACCGTGGTGGATCGGCCACCTTCCGTGCCGCGTCGCCCGGCTCGGTGAGGGACGTCCGCGCTCCTCGAAATGTCGGTGCCGGACGATACGCTGTCGAAGACCGGCGACGAAGGGAGTTTGCGTGGGAGGGTCGATGGGCGCCGGGTTCGCCGATCCGGGAGCGCCGATCGCGCCTGATCTGCTGCGGGACTGGATCGCGGCCGGGGTCGTCGGCATGACGGTGGTCCGCGCGGAGGTCAACGAGCTCAACGTCTTCCCGATCGCCGACTCCGATACCGGCACCAACATGCTCGCGACGCTCTCGGCGGCCGAGCAGGCCGTCGCCGGGCTTCCGCACGACGCGTCGGTGACGGCCGTCGCCCGGCGTGCGGCCGACGGCGCCACCTCGGGTGCGCGCGGCAACTCGGGCATCATCCTCGCGCAGGTACTCGTCGGACTGGCCGACGCCGCCGAGGCGGGCGCCCGCGACGGCGCGGTCTCGTTCACCGACTGGTGGGTGCGCGGGTTGCGGCTGGCGTCGCTCGCGGCGGCCCGGGCGGTGAGCGAGCCGATGGAGGGCACGGTCCTGACGGTGCTGCGCGGCGCCGCGGACACCGCGGGCGCCGAATCGGATCAGCGGCCCGCCGACCTGGCGCGATCGGTCGCCGAGCGCGGCGCGGACGAGCTCGAGCGCACCACCGAGACGCTGGCCGTCCTCGCGCAGTCCGGTGTCGTCGACGCCGGTGCCCGCGGGCTGCTCGTGCTGCTCGACGCCCTCGTCGAGGTGCTCACCGGCGCCGCGCCGCAGCGTCGGCACTACCGCGCACAGGGTGCGGTGACGCCCGCCGCCGGCGGTTGCCAGGGCGAGCCGATCGACGACATGGACTTCGAGGTGATGTACGTCCTCGCCGGATCGGACGTTACCCGCGTCGCGGAGCTGCGGACGCGGCTCGACGAGATCGGCAACGCGGTCGTCATCGTCGGTGAGACGCTCGACGGCGCCGAGCGCTTCTCCGTGCACGTGCACACCAACGATCCCGGGGCGGCCGTCGACGCCGGCATCGCCGCGGGTGCGCTCGCCTCGGTGCGCATCTGCTGTTTCTTCCTCGACGCCCACCGCGCGCAGGGCTCGCAGACGACGCCGCCCAGGCGGCGCCGGGCGGTCCTGGCCGTCGTCGACGGCGAGGCGGCGGCCGAGTTGTTCGAGGAGGAGGGCGCGCGCGTCGTCCGCATCGACGAGGAGTTCGACGCCGACACCCTGACGGCCGCGATCCACGAGGCCGACAGCGCGCATCTCATCGTCATGGCCAACGGGTCGCTGCCCGCGCCGGACCTGCTGTCCGTCGGCGCGGCGACCCGCTCGCCGCAGCACATGGTCGTCTTCCTGCCGACGTCGTCGATGACACAGGCGCTCGCCGCACTGGCCGTCCACGACATCGGGCGTCAAGCCGACGACGACGCGTACGCGATGGCCGAGGCGGCCGCGGCGGCGCGCTGGGGTTCGGTCACGGTGGCGACGGAGGAGGCGCTCACCTTCGCCGGCACCTATCACCCCGGTGACCTGCTCGGCAGCGTCGGCAACGACGTGCTGGTCATCGAACCGGATGCGACCGCGGCGGCCGGACGGCTGCTCGAC
Organism: Mycobacteriaceae bacterium; assembly: GCA_044222225.1. Lineage (GTDB taxonomy): Bacteria > Actinomycetota > Actinomycetes > Mycobacteriales > Mycobacteriaceae > JBGANR01. Next base: position 11,054 of record JBGANR010000019.1, on the reverse strand, counting down.
ACCATGCTCGACTCCGGCGGCGAGCTCGTCACGCTGCTGCTCGGCGACGGCGTCGACCCGGCCCTGCCCGAGGCCGTCGAGGCGCACCTGCAGAAGACGCACCCGGGCGTCGAGGTCGTGACGTACGCCGCGGGGCAGCAGGGACAGCTGTTGCAGATCGGCGTCGAGTGATGGCGCCCGCAGGGGAGGCCGAGGTCGTCGCACTGCCGACGGCCGGGTTGGCCAAGGTCATCGGCCTGCCCGCGGCGCAGACGCTCGCCGACGAGCTGGATCTGCGCACGGTCAGCGAGCTGTTGCGGTACTACCCGGTGCGCTACGGCAGCCCGGGACGCCGCGACGAGGACGACGCGCCGATGGAGATCGGCGAGAAGATCACGGTCGTCGGCGACATCGTGAAGACCGAGCTCGTGCGGACGCGGGGCGGCAAGCAGATCTTCAAGATCATCGTCGAGTCGGGCCGGCGGACGTATCACGTGACCTTCTTCAACGTCCGTGGGCATGCGAAGGTGCTGCATCAGGGCGTGCGCGTCATGCTCTCGGGCAAATTGGGGATGTACCGCGAGCAGTACCAGCTCAGCCACCCGAACTGGCTCATCCTCTCCGATGACGACGAGTCCGTCGGGCCGGCGTCGCCGATGCTCAAGGGCTTGGCGAAGGCCGTCGGCGAGGAGCCCGGGGGCTGGCTCGCCGAGATCGATCGCCGCCCGCTGCTGCCGATGTACAAGCCGGGCCAGAGCGTCGAGACGTGGGAGATCTGGCGGTGTGCGCTCGCGGCGCTGCGGGCCGCGGGGGAGATCGACGAGACGCTTCGAGCGGCGGTGCGGGACGAGCGCGGGCTCATCGGGCTGACGGACGCGCTGCGCGGCATCCACGATCCGTCCGACGAGGCGGAGCTCGCCCGGGCGCGTGAGCGGCTGAGGTTCGACGAGGCCATGGCGCTGCAACTGGCGCTCGCCCAGCGGCGGCTGGCCGACCGCGACAGCCGGGGGCCGGAGTGCCCGCACGTCGCAGGTGGGCTCGAGGACACCTTGCGCGGACGGTTGCCGTTCCGGCTCACCGAAGGCCAGGAGCTGGTGCTCGCCGAGATCACCGCGGACTTCGTGATCGGCGCCCCGGCGAGCCGGCTGCTGCAGGGCGAGGTGGGCTCCGGCAAGACGCTGGTGGCGCTGCTCGCGATGCTGCGGATGGTGGACAACGGCTATCAGGCCGCGCTGCTGGCGCCGACGGAGGTGCTCGCGGCGCAGCACTACCGGACGATCACCGGCATGCTCGGGCCGCTCGCCGAAGGCGGCCTCATCGGCGGGGCCGAGGGGGCGACGCGCGTCGCGCTCGTCACCGGCTCGATGCGGACCGCCGCCAAACGCGATTCCCTGCTCGACGCCATCAGCGGCGACGCGGGCATCGTCATCGGCACCCACGCGCTGCTCAGCGACAACGTCGACTTCTTCAACCTCGGCCTGGTCGTCGTCGACGAGCAGCACCGTTTCGGTGTCGAGCAGCGCGACAAGCTGCGCGCACGCGGGCGTGACGTCGTGCCGCACGTGCTCGTCATGACGGCGACGCCGATCCCGCGGACCGTCGCGATGACGGTCTTCGGCGATCTGGAGTCGTCATCGCTGACCGAGCTGCCGGCGGGCCGGCAGCCCATCAAGACGAGTCTCGTGGCCGGCCGGACGCTCGGCTGGCTGCCGCGGGTGTGGCAGCGGGTCGGCGAGGAGGCGGCGGCCGGGCGGCAGGTGTACGTCGTGTGCAGCCGCATCGGCGACGAGCCCGCGCCGGCGAAGAGCCGGAGCAAGGCGAAGAAGCCGCCGGCCGAGGAGCCGACCACGAAGGCCGCGCTCGAGATGTACGACGAGCTACGAGAGGGCCCGCTCGGGCGGTTCCGGATCGGTCTGCTGCACGGCCGGATGCCGCCGGACGAGAAGAGCGGCGTCATGGCCGAGTTCACCGCGGGCGCCGTCGACATCCTGATCTCGACGACCGTCATCGAGGTCGGTGTCGACGTGCCGAACGCGACGACGATGGTGGTCATGGACGCCGACCGCTTCGGCGTCAGCCAGCTGCATCAGTTGCGCGGACGCGTCGGACGTGGCGGACTGCCGGGGTTGTGTCTGCTCGTGTCGGAATCATCGTCGGAGGCGTCGCTCGCGCGGCTGGACGTCGTGGCGTCGTCGACGGACGGCGCGTTCCTCGCCGAGGAGGATCTGCGGCAGCGGCGCGAGGGCGACCTGCTGGGCAGCCTGCAGTCCGGGGCCCGCTCGTCGCTGCACTTCCTCTCCCTGCTGACCGACGGCGAGGTCCTCGCCGATACCCGTGAGTTGGCCGAACAGGTTGTCGGCGAGGACCTGTACCTGGCGTCGGAGCCGGGGTACCGGCGACTCGTCGACGAGTTGCTGGGGCCGGTGCGGCTGGAGTATCTCGACAAGTCGTAGCCGCATGGCCGACGGCTGTGGATAACCGGCGTCGGCCCGGTGTTTCTGTCGGACCCGAGCGTTACGGTCTGGCCGTCACACGTCGTGGGGTCCGCAGGGGGTGGGCCGTCGGGCGACTGTGACGGGTCCGGGGGTCTGTCATGCGTGTGTTTCATCGTCGGTTCCGGCGCGCGTTCGGCCGCCGTCGGCCGCGTCCGGGCGGGTTCCCGATCCGGCGGCGCGAGTGGTTCGTACTCGCCGCGGTATGCCTGTCGGCGTGGCTCGTCGCCGTGCTCTCGTGGCGGACGCCGTCGGTCGGGCCCGGTGGTCCCGGCGGCGCTGACGGGCTCGCCGCGCTGGCGTCGGCGCCCGACGTCGCCGCGCGCGTCCGACGTCCGGATTACGAGCGGGAGGCGTTCGGGGCCTCCTGGGCCGACGGCGTCGACGTCGCGGGCGGTGGCAACGGCTGCGACACCCGCAACGACGTGCTGGCCCGCGATCTGCGGGAGGTGACGCGGGGCTCGGTCGCGAGTTGTCCCGCGGCGATCCTCGGCGGCGTCCTCTGGGATCCGTACACCGGCGACGCGGTGCGCTACCGGCGTGGCCCGACGACCGGGCGGGAGGTGCAGATCGACCACCTCGTGCCGCTGGCGTATGCGTGGGACATGGGCGCCTGGGGCTGGCCGCCCGGCCGCCGCGCGGCGTTCGCCAACGATCCGGCCAACCTGCTCGCGGTGAGCGGGCCCGTCAACGAAGCGAAAGGCGATCAGCCGCCCGCAGTCTGGATGCCGCCGCGCCGTGGTTTCTGGTGCCGCTACGCGTCCCAGTTCGCCGTCGTCTGCGCCGCGTACGGTCTGGCGATCGACGCGGCGTCGCGAGCGGTGCTGTCGAAGGTGCTGGCCCGATGTTGAGCCGCCCGCCCCCGAGAGTGCGAGGCATGCTCGGCCCGGTTTCCGTCGACGAGTTTTCTGCCTTTCGACAATGGACCCCGCCGGCTCTGCGAAGCGAGATCGAGAGGTTCACCGAACTCGATGCCGGTTTCGTGCTTGACGGCGATGGCACCGGTGGACACGGCTATCACCGGCATGGATTCGGCATCAAGCCCGATGAGTTTCCGCCGGGTTGGGACGAGTACGACGTCGTCGATCTGGTCATCAGGATTCGCCACGAGGCCGTGACCGGGTGGCGCATCGCGACGGTTCACCCTTACGGAAAGGTACGGTGGACGGATGAATGTCAGCGAATGGGCGCTTGACCTGCTGGTTCGGCATTCTGATGTGTTGACTCGGGTACAGCATGATGAGACATGCGCTCTAGTTCGGGACGGCGACGGATGGCTCGCTGCCTACGACCTCATCCGTGACGGGTTGGATGACGGGTGGCTCACCGAATATGAGGCGTACGAGGCTAGAGAGTTCGCTGAAGCGCGCGCTTTCACTCGGTCCAGTGAGACGGTGATCTCGTTGTTGGTGGAGCGTTGGCCGATGCTCCGATCCGCGCCGCGGAGGAGTGCGTAGTCCGAGAGTCGACCCGGCCCGGCCCCGTCGTAGGCTGAGGCGATGAGCGTCACGTCCGACCAGGTCACCGACCTCCGTGCCACCGTCCGCGCCGCTGCGGCCGGTGCGCGCGAGGCGTCGAAGGAACTCGCCGTGCTCACGGCGGCGCGGAAGAACGAGATCCTGCTCGCCGCGGCCGCGGCGTTGCGTGGCGGCAGCGACGAGATCCTGGCGGCGAACGCCGAGGACATCGCGCGGGCCGAGGCGTCGGGAACGGCGGGGAGTCTCATCGACCGGCTGCGGCTGACGGCCGAGCGGGTCGAGGGGATCGCCGACGGCCTTCGGCAGGTCGCCGGGCTGCCGGATCCGGTGGGCGAGGTGATCCGCGGTTCGACGCTGCCGAACGGGCTCGAACTCAAGCAGGTCAGGGTGCCGCTGGGCGTCGTCGGCATGGTGTACGAGGCACGTCCGAACGTCACGGTCGACGCCTTCGGCCTGGCTCTCAAGTCGGGCAACGCGGTGGTGCTGCGCGGGTCGTCGTCGGCGGCGTCGAGTAATGCTGCGCTGGTGACGATCCTGCAGCGGGTGCTCGCCGAGGCGGGGGTCGATCCGCGCGCGGTGGCGCTGCTGCCCAGCGAGGACCGGGCCAGCGTCACGCACCTGATCCAGGCGCGCGGGCTCGTCGACGTCGTCATCCCGCGCGGCGGCGCGGGACTCATCGCGGCCGTCGTCGAGAACGCGACGGTGCCGACCATCGAGACCGGCGTCGGCAACTGCCACGTCTACGTCCACTCCTCCGCCGATCTCGACATGGCCGAGGCCATCGTCGTCAACGCCAAGACGCGCCGGCCGAGCGTCTGCAACACGGCCGAGACGCTGCTCATCGATGCTGCGATCGCCGAGACGGCGCTGCCGCGTCTGGTGGCGGCGCTGCAGGCCGAAGGCGTCACGCTGCACGGCGAGGAGCCGGGGATGGTGCCGGCGACCGACGACGACTGGGAGCGGGAGTACCTGAGCCTCGACATGGCGGTCAAGGTCGTGCCTGATCTCGCCGCGGCGATCGCGCACATCGACCGCTGGGGCACCGGGCACACCGAGGCGATCGTCGCCTCGGATCTGCGGGCCGCCCGCGAGTTCAGCACGCGGGTCGATGCCGCGGCGGTGATGGTCAACGCGTCGACGGCGTTCACCGACGGCGAGCAGTTCGGCTTCGGCGCCGAGATCGGCATCTCGACGCAGAAGCTGCACGCCCGCGGCCCGTTCGCGCTTCCGGAGCTGACCTCGACGAAGTGGATCGTCTGGGGCGACGGCCACGTCCGGCCCGTCTAGTCGTGGCCGAACCCTCCGGCGTAGCCGGTCACGAACACGGGCCGAGGATCGGCGTGATGGGCGGGACGTTCGACCCGATCCATCACGGCCATCTCGTCGCGGCGAGTGAGGTGGCCGACAGCCTCGGGCTCGATCGGGTGATCTTCGTCCCCACGGGACGGCCGTGGCAGAAGACCGAGAGCCGTGCCGTCAGCGGCGCCGAGGACCGGTATCTCATGACGGTCATCGCGACGGCGTCCAACCCGCGGTTCTCGGTGAGCCGGGTCGACATCGACCGCGGCACCGAGACCTACACCGTCGACACCCTGCGTGACCTGCAGCGGCTGCACCCGTCGGCCGAGCTGTACTTCATCACCGGCGCCGACGCCCTCGCGACCATCCTGACCTGGCAGAACACCGAGGACCTGTTTTCGCTGGCGCGTTTCGTCGGGGTCTCGCGACCCGGGTACGAGCTCGCCGCGAGCCATCTCGCGGAGATCGCCGACGACCGGCTCGACCTCATCGAGGTGCCCGCCCTGGCGATCTCGTCGACCGAGTGCCGCGCCCGCGCGGCCGGCGGGCGTCCGGTCTGGTACCTGGTGCCGGACGGCGTCGTGCAGTACATCGCCAAGAGCGGGCTGTACCGGCACCGCGATATGCCGTCGGTGTCCGCCGACCCGTCGTGAGAGACTGGCTGCGCTACGCCGAGAGGTCGTCCGGGCCGAGTCAGAGATGCGGCTTGCGAAATCGACCAATATAAGGAGTGACCGTGCCAGCAGCCCAGCCGTCGATCGACATGGCGCTCGTCGCCGCGCATGCCGCAGCAGACAAGCTCGCCACCGACGTCGTCGTCATCGACGTGTCCGAGCAGCTCGCCATCACCGACTGCTTCGTCATCGCTTCCGCCGACAACGAGCGGCAGGTCAACGCCGTCGTCGACGAGGTCGAGGAGAAGCTGCGCGAGGCAGGCCACAAGCCGGCTCGCCGGGAGGGCACCCGCGAGGGGCGCTGGACGCTGCTCGACTACATCGACATCGTCGTTCACATCCAGCACATCGACGAGCGGCGGTTCTACGCGCTCGAAGAGCTGTGGAAGGACTGCCCGTCCTTCGCCGTGGCACCGGCGCCCACCGCTGACGGAACGGACTCGACGGACAGTCGGCAGGACGGGCGGTGACCGGTGGGGTCGCCTGGGCGGCCCGCAGGCTGATCCTGCTGCGTCACGGTCAGACGCTGTACAACGCCGAACGACGGATGCAGGGCCAGCTCGACACCGATCTGTCCGAGATCGGTGAACGTCAGGCCGAGCGCGCCGGTGCGATGCTCGCCCTCGAGCGTCCGCGCCGCATCATCACGTCCGACCTGCGTCGGGCCGCCGAGACCGCCGACGCCGTCGCGCGCCGCTGCGGGCTGAAGCCCGAGCCCGACGTCCGGCTGCGCGAGACGCACCTCGGCGAGTGGCAGGGCATGACCCACACCGAGGTGGACGCGCAGCTCCCAGGCGCGCGTTCCACCTGGCGGGACGATCCGACCTGGCGCCCGCCGGGTGGGGAGTCGCGCCTCGACGTCGCCGACCGGGCCGAGCCGCTCATCGCCGAGATGGCGCAGAACGATCCGCGCTGGGGCGTCGACGACGTCCGGCCGATCGTGTTCGTCGCGCACGGCGGGCTCGTCTCCGCGCTCACCGCGCGTCTGCTGGAGCTGCCGGTGCCGTCGTGGCCGATGTTCGGCGGGCTCGGCAACGCGAGTTGGGTCGTGCTCACCGGGCACGGTCCCGCGTCCGACGTCGCCGCCGCGCGCTGGCGGCTGGACGTCTGGAACGCCTCGGCCGAGGCGGCGGTCGCGGACCTGCTGTGACGGACGGTGTGGACGGTCGTCGGACGGTCGTCGTCTTCGGCGATTCGCTCAGCTATTACGGCCCGAAGGGCGGTCTGCCGAGCGGTGACCGGCAGATCTGGCCCAATGTCATGGCGGCCGAACTGGACGTGGACGTCGAGCTGTTCGCGCAGGTCGGATGGACCAGCCGCGACATGTGGTGGGCCGTCACCCGCGATCCGCGGATCTGGCAGGCGCTGCCGACGGCCGACGTCGTCGTCTTCGCGATCGGGGGGATGGACTCGCTGCCGTCGCCGCTGCCGACGGCGCTGCGTGAGTCGATCCGCTATCTGCGGCCCGACGCCCTGCGCGCGCGGGTGCGCGATGCGTATCAGTGGCTGCAGCCGCGGCTGTCGCCGCTCGGCTGGCCGATGGCCGTGCCGCCGTCGCTCACGGTCGCCTACCTGGAGCGGACGCGCGCCGCGATCGCCGCGTTGCGGCCCGACATGCGCTTCGTCGTCCAGCTGCCGCCGACGCACGCCAGCCCGTACTACGGGCACGCCCATCCGGGGCGTGAGCGGACGACGGCGGCGATGGCCGAATGGGCGGCGAGCCGCGGCGTCGGGACCGTCGAGCTGTACGACATCACCCGCCGGCACCACGCCGGAGACGAGGAATCCAACCCCGACGGCATCCATTGGGGCTTCGCGTGTCACCGGCGGGTGGCCGTAGCGACGGCCGACGCAATACGGTAGACGCGTGCCCGTCGTCATCGTCACCGACTCGTCCGCGAGCCTGCCGTCTCACCTGCGAGAACGCTTCGACATCCGGCAGGTGCCGCTGCATCTCACGGTGGATGGACAGGACTACCGCGAGGGCGTCGACGAGATCGGGCCGGAGCACTTCCTCGCACCCGGGGCGTCGACGGCCGGAGCGACGCCCGCGGACGTCGCCGAGGCGTTCGGTCGGGCCGTCGAGGACAGCAAGGGCGACGGTGTCGTCGCCGTCCATCTGTCCCGCCGCATGTCCGGGACGTGGTCGACGGCTCGGCTCGCCGCCGACGCGTTCCCCGGACTGGTCCGGGTGGTCGATTCGAAGTCCGTCGGATTCGGCGTCGGCTTCCCCGTGCTCGCGGCGGCGCAGGAGGCGGCGGCCGGCGCCGACCGGGACCGCGCCTATGAGGCCGCCGTGCGGGCGACGTCGACCACCGAGGTGAACGTCTGCCTGTCGAGCCTCGACCGGCTGCGGCAGAGCGGCCGGATCGGCACCGCGGCGGGTCTGCTCGGGTCGGCGCTGTCGATCAAACCGCTGCTGCGCATCGTCGACGGCACGCTTGTGCTGCGGGAGAAGCAGCGCACCCTGACGCGGGCGCTCGACCGGGCCGTCGCCGCGGCGGTGGCCGCCGTCGGCGACAAGCCGTGTGTCGTGGGGATCCAGCACTGCGAGGCGGCCGGGCTCGCGCGTGAGGTGGAAGCCAAGCTGCGCGCGGCGCTGCCGACGGTCACGGGACTGCTCGTCGCGCCGATCGGCGCGGTTCTCGCCTCGCACGTCGGTTCCGGCTCGGTCGCGATCGTCACCGCGACCGGCGTCGACGGCTCTGACCTGGACTGATCCGCGCTTCTCCGCCCTCGCAAACATCGCGGAGTTATCCACAGGCGGCCTTGGTACTGACGTCTGACGTCCGATTCCGACGCGGCTCGCCCCTACGGTGGCGCCATGACGAGCACCGACCGGCGGCGTGGCATCGACCGCCTCGACAGCACCCGCCCCGACGGCGTTCGCGGTGGCGAGGACGCCGAGCCGTTCTCGCTCGGTTCGGCCCGGATCACGGGACGGCCGGTCGGGGATGCGGACGATGTGACCGGGCCCGCGGAAGAGGCTTTGGGGCCGGACTCGCCGGGGGTGCCGCCTGTGGCGCAGGCCCCGTTCCTGCCCGCGTGGCTGGATCCGACGGCGTCGGCTTTCGCGCCGGTGACGCCCGAGACCGGCGATTCGGCTGTGCCGGAGGACGACGACTGGGAGGATCCGGGGCCGCGGTCGCGGTGGCGCGTCCTGCCCCTCGGCGCGATCGCACTCGTCGTGGCGTCGGTGGTCGCGGTCCTCGTGACGGGGTTCGTCGTCATCGGCGGCGACGACGGGCCGCCGGACGTCGACCTCGGCAGGCCGTTGCAGCCCGCGTCCGGCGGAAGGGCGCCGACGTCGAGCACGCCGTCGGAGCTCGTCGTGTCGGTGGTCGGGATGGTGCATCGGCCAGGGCTCGTGCGGGTGACGCCGGCGACGCGCGTCGGCGAGGCGATCGACGCCGCCGGTGGCGCTCGGCCCGGTGCCGATCTGCTCGGGCTCAACCTCGCGCAGCCGGTGCGCGACGGCGATCAGATCCTCGTCGGCTACGCCGGACCGGCTGGGCGGCGCGTCGGCAGTGCGGTGATCGCGGCGTCCGGGGGAGCACCGGGGCCCGGCGGACCGGGGCCTGGCGCGAGCGCACCCGCCACGGACGGTGTCGTCGACATCAACACGGCCGACGCCGCGGCCTTGGAGAAGCTGCCGGGCGTCGGACCGGTCACCGCGAAGGCGATCGTCGACTACCGCACGGCCAACGGGCGGTTCGCGAGCGTCGACGACCTGGCGAAGGTCGACGGCATCGGCCCGGCCAAGCTGGCCAAGCTGCGTGACAAGGCGAGGGCGTCATGACGGTCTTCGACGCGCGGCTGGTGCCGGCGGCCGCGTCGGCGTGGCTGGTCTGCGGGGCGGCGGTGGCCGGCGGCGTCGTCGTGGGGACGGCGGCTGTCTGCGCCTGCCTGCTCGTCGCCATCGCGACGGCCGTGGTGGTCGTGCGGCGACGTTCGGGCGGTCCCGGCGCTCCGGGATCACGGCCGTTCGGCATTCGGACCGTGGCCGGAGCCGTCTTGGCGGCCTGCGCGGTGGCGGCCGCCGTCGGTGCCGGCGCCGTCCTTCGGCAGACGGCCGTGTCCGGTCATCCGCTGGCGGACGTCGTCGGTGAGGACGTCCGGACGGTCGTCCGCGTCACCGACGATCCGAAACCGGTCGGCGCGCAGGGCCGGTGGTTGTCGATCAAGGTGGACGACGGCCGGGCCGCCCTGACGCTGCTGGCCGCGCCCGGCGGTTGGGGACGCGTGCTGCCCGGCCAGTGGTTGAAGGTCAAGGGGACGGTCGTTCCGCAGTTGCGCAGCGATCTCACCGCCGCGACGATCCGCGTCCGCGGCGACCCGGATCCGGTCGGCGAGCCGCCGCTCGTACAGCGGTCCGCGGGCCGGATCAGAGCCGCGCTGGCCGATACGGCGACGCTCGCGGTGCCGCCGGACGAGGCCGCGTTGCTGGCCGGCATGGTGCTCGGCGACGTCTCCGGCATCTCGCCGGCACTGTCCGCCGAGCTGCGTGCCGCGGGTCTGACGCATCTCACCGCCGTCTCCGGCGCGAACTTCGCGATCCTGTGCGGCGCCGTCCTGCTCCTGTTGCAGGCGATGGGCCTGCCGCGACCGGTGACCATCGCGCTGACGGCGTTTGCCGTCGTCGCGTTCGTGGTCCTCGTGCGGCCGTCGCCGAGTGTGGTGCGTGCGGCGATCAGCGGCGCGATCGGGCTGTGGGCGCTGGCTCGTGGCCGGCCGGGGACGGCGCTGAGCACCTTGTGCGCGGCTGTTCTGCTCGCGCTGCTCTATCGGCCGGCGTTCGCCGTCGATCTGGGCTTCGCCTTGTCAGTGGCCGCCACCGCCGGCCTGATCCTGCTGGCGCCGCCGATCGGTGCGTGGCTCGAGGAGCGCGGCGTGCCGCGGCTGCTTGCGCTCGCCGTGGCGATCGCGTTCGCGGCGCAGCTCGTGACGGCGCCACTCGTCGCACTGCTCTCCGGACGTCTGTCGCTGGTGGCGGTCGTGGCGAACCTGCTGGTGGCCCCGGTGGTCGCGCCGATCACGCTCATCGGCATGGCGGCGACGCTGCTGGCCCCGTTCATGCCCACGGTTTCGGTCGCGCTGTTGCGCGCGGCCTGGCCGGAGCTGTGGTGGCTGCG
>JBGANR010000018.1:0-88692 GCA_044222225.1 Mycobacteriaceae bacterium | reverse complement strand
CTGATGTGATTTTGGGGACCGCGGCGCGGGACATGACCCCTGATGATGTGGCGAAACTGTCCGCGAAGATCCTGAACTTGGTCGATCCCGACCGTCGGCAGGCCGATGAGGTGTGCCGCCGCAAACGCGCCCTCACCCTGGGGAAACAGGATGCATACGGGATGAGCAGGCTGTCGGGGCAGTTGGATCCGGAAGCCCGCGCCCTGCTGGAGCCGATTATGGCGAAGTTCGCGCGGCCGGGGGTGAACAATCCGGCCGACGATGAGCCGCTGGGTGCTGATGCGTCGAGTGAGGATGTGCTGGATGCGGCGCGTCGGGATCGGCGGAACAACGCCCAACGCCAACACGACGCCCTCGCCACCGCCCTACGCGATGTTCTCAGGTCGGGCGAGTTGGGTGTGCATCGTGGCCTACCGGTGATGGTGATCGCCACCGTCGACGTCCACGATCTGGAACGGGAGACCGGCCTGTCCTCGACGGCGTCCGGAGGATCGTTGCCGGTCAAGGACCTGGTGCGGATGGCCGAACCGATGCACCCCTACCTCACCATCTGCGACCAACGCCGACCGCTCGATCTGTACCGCGGGAAACGTCTCGCGTCCTTCGATCAGCGCGTCGCGTTGTACGGCGCCGAGCGTGGCTGCTCGCGGCCCGGGTGTGATGCGCCCGCCACGCGGACGCAGGTTCATCATGTTCGCGAGTGGCGTGATGGCGGGTTGACGAATATCGAGTATTTGACGTTGGTGTGTGACGGTTGCCATCCGATGCTCAACCCCGACGGCACCTGGCGCACCGACCTCGTCGGACCCGACGGCCGGCCCGTCACCGCCGAGACCGTGAGCCGTGGCGACCCACCCGGCGACGACCCGGCCGGCACCGACGCGACCACCGGCCGCGGCGACACCCCACGCCCGAACACCGACACCGGGGGATCGGAGGCGTTCGGTGACGACGGTGCCGGTACCGACGATGCGCCGACCCGGGACTCGGACAGCCCCGAGCCGCGCCGCTGCACCACCCCGCGCGTCCTCTGGAAACGCACCGGCGCCGCGAGCTACGAACCGCTCAACACCCGCCACCACCCGGAGGAGGAACTGGCGAAGTACACGGCGATGGTCCGGCGTAGTCGGGAATGAAGCGTCAAGGGCCGCCGACCGCGGATATCGACGTGTCGTCGGCGATGATGTTCGCGGAGTCCGGCAGGGCGGATGTGACGTCGCCGAAGCCGCGTTTCCCTGTGGCGGGCCGCGATGAGCGGACGGCAGCGCTGGTCTAGACGTGTGATAGACCGCGGATATGGCCCTCATGTCCGCCGAGTACGAGAGTTCGAGGCCGGATGTACGGGCTACTAGGGGTTCGTCGGTCATTTTACGCACGGTATTGGAGAGCGGTACAGAACCGCTGACGGCTCCTATGCTGGTGTCACTCGGCAGTGAAGGGCGGACATGATGATCAGTCGCTTGGTGAATTTCTGTCGATCCAGGTGTATACGAGGCCGGACGAGCGCCGTGTGGGGGAGCGGCAATCATCCGAAAAGATGCGCGAGAGTCGCGCGCAACACGTCGTCGAACTTCGTACCCACGGTGTCAGCGGGACGCCACCGAGCAGCATTCTCACGTGCGAATTCGTCGTTGTCGACAAGACCCTCGGCAGTCGCCGAGATCGCATCTTCTATCGACGTGCGAACTCTCGTGGTGAAGAGGTGAAGGAGCGAGACAGGCTCGTCGAAGCCTATCACTGGGGTCGGATGACGTCGGGTCGTTGGTGGTATGCGTTGTGGGCGGCGCTGATTCCGTTCGCCATAGCAAACACGGCGCTATGGATGCTGCCGCGTCCGCGCAGCGAGCCGTCGAAGAAGACGCCGTCGAGGTGGTGGCTCGTGGCGCGGGCGTGCATTCGTGTCATCGCGCTGCTGCTCACGGCGTTGTTCATGATGCAGACGTCGTTGGTCGCGGTCGACGTCGTCGCCAACCAGTGTCTCGGCGGCAGCGCCGCCGAGATGGCGATGAAAAGATCGCCGGGGGATGGGCCGCTGACGCTATGCCTGCAAGGGATTCCGCCGGCCGACTTCGTCCGTGGAAAGTGGGAATGGCTGGCGTTTCTCGTGGGATTCGTGCTTCTGTTGATCTTGATCGTCGGCGCCGGGATCACACGTTTCACCCGGCGCGACACGGGTGAAGCGAACACGCCGGAGGAGAACGAAGACGAGGCGTTCGGGCAACGGTCGGCGCCGCCGCCCGTTGGCGAGCCGGGACTGCAAGCCGACGACCTATACGACGGCATGCGTGACGCGAAGGTGCTGCGGGTGTTGCACGGCGTGGCAGCGGCGGGTGGTGCGACGCTCGTGGTCAGCGGTGGCAGCGTGCCGGTGAACGGTGGTCTGAGCTCTCTGGCCTGGTGGTTCGCGGCGATCTCGATCGTGCTCTCCGTCTGCATCGCCTTGCTCGTCGACTGCAATCTCGGCGGCCGATCGGCGAATACCGATGGCCGGTCCGAGCCGCGTATCGCGTGGCTCTCGTGGTTCGCAGGACCGTCGGGTGTGGCCGTCGTGGCTGTCTCATGGGTGGTCATGGCTGTCTCGTGCATCGGCCTGCCGGAGCTGGCAGCGCGGCATACGGCGGGAGAACGATTCAAAGGGATCGAAGCACCGATCGGGGTCGCGATCGTGTCGGCGGTTCTCGCCCTGCTGATCCTGTCTGTCGCCCTGATCAAGCCACTGTGGCAGGCGAGCGAGAAGACTTGGAAGCACTTTCCTGCCGTCTATCGGCCGTGGCTTCGTGGCTGGATGCCGGTGTTGTTCTGCTGGACGGCGATCGTTCTCGGTCCGGCTTTCGGCGTGGGTCTTGCCAGGGTGGTGGCCAACGTCGTGACGGGCCGAATCCCCCTGGAGTTCCTCGGAGTGGAGCGGTCCTCGTCGGAGTTCGAGGTGTCGGAGCTATATCAGACGATCGCTCTGCAGTGGGGAATCGTGTTCTCGATACTTGCTCCCATCCTTATCGTGTCGGCGCTGGTCGTGTTCGTCCTTGCCCGCTTCATCGGGCAACCGATACCTGAAGCGATGGCTGGAACATGCCCCGCCGACGCGGCCGGCGGGAAGAGCAAGGCCGTGTGGCGTGACATCCGTCTCGGATTCGGACAGACCGGCGGATATCGGCGGCGCTGGTTCGTGGCGCGTATCAATCAGCACCTGCATCAAGGCTTGCTCCTGTTGGCCGTCGTTCTTCTTCTCGCGTCGATAGCCGCCGTCGTGTCCTGGTGCGTGTCAGGCGTCGACGACTCCCAGGGAATGATGGGCCACGAGCTTCATGTTCTCCGCGGGCTCGGCGTCGTCGGGTTGACATTCGTCGTCGTGTCGCTCAGCAGGCTGATCTACAGTGCGGTGAGAAATCCGACCGGCGTCGGTCGGAGCCTGGGTGTGCTGTGGGACCTCTCGTCGTTCTGGCCCCGTGAGGCACACCCCGTCGTGCCGCACTGTTATGCGCCCGTCGCCGTGAACGACATCGTCAAAAGGGTCGAGAAGCATCTGACAGAACGACCGAAGAGAGTCGTCGTTCTGTCAGGCCACAGCCAGGGCTCGTTGCTGATGTACGCGGCCGTATTGCGTCTGATGAAGAAAGGTGCGGACGTCGACCGGATCGGTTTATTGACGTACGGGTCGCAGCTGCAATGGGCCTATGGCCGTGCGTTTCCCGCTTACCTCGGGTTCGACAGCCACTGCACGGTGATGGCAGGGCTGAGAGGGCGCTGGATCAATCTCATTCGTTTCACCGATCCGGTCGGTGGTCCGGTGCTGTCATGGGATCTGAAAGTGAACCCGGAGAACACGAGCGAAGGAATGGCGCATTGGTTGGTGCCGTCAGATGGTGCCGAAGGGTCGGTCGGAGTCGATGGGAAGCGCGATTATCCGGGATCGAAGGAACGCCGATCATTCCCGCTGGTACCCGGCCTCTGGAAGCTCGGTCACGAATACCGGCTTCCCGATCCGCCGCTGGAACGGTACGACCCGCGCTATCCCCTCGGGCATTCGAACTATCCGCGGGATGTGGATTGGCCGAGGTTCGTGGCCGACGTCTTGCCCGTCGATATCGGGAGTTCGTGAGGCCGCTCAGGGCACGAGATCGATCCGCTCGACCGTGAACCTCGCCAGCCGCTCCGGATCCACCTCGACGCCGAAGCCCGGGCGCGTGGGCACGTCGACGACGCCGTCGTGCATCCGGATCTCCTCGGTGATGACGTCCTCGGCGAAGAACCGGTTCGAGCCCGAGACGTCGCCGGGGAGCGTGAAGCCGGGCAGCGCGGCCAGCGCGGCGTTGGCGGCGCGTCCGACACCGGTCTCCACCATGCCGCCGCACCAGACCGCGATCCCGTGGGCGCGGGACAGGTCGTGGATCCGGCGCGCCTCCAGATAGCCGCCGACGCGCCCCGGCTTGATGTTGATGACGGCCGCGGCGCCGAGGCTGATGGCGTCGGCCGCCGCCTCGGCGGAGACGATCGACTCGTCCAGGCACATCGGGGTCGTCATCAGCCGGGCGAGTTCGGCGTGCTGCCGGATGTCCGCCTCGCCGAGCGGCTGTTCGATGAGCAACAGGCCGTACGCGTCGAGCCGGCGCAGGTGCGCGGCGTCGACGAGCGTGTACGCGGCGTTCGCATCGACCTGCAGCGGCACCTCGTCGCCGAACGCGCGCCGAACGGCGGCGACGGGCTCCAGATCGGCGCCCGGCTTGATCTTGAGCTTGATGCGGGCATAGCCCTCGTCGAGATAGCCGCCGACGACGCGCACCATCTCCTCGGGCGTGTCCTGGATGCCGACCGACACCCCGGACGGCACGGTGTCGCACACGGCGCCCAGGTAGCTCGCGAACGACCGCCCTTCTGCGCGGAGCTGGGCGTCGAGCACGGCCATCTCGACGGCGGCCTTGGCCATCGGGTGCCCGATGATGTGCCGCAGATGGTGGCCGACGGTCTCGGCGGTCAGCTCGGCGACGTCGAACAGCAGCGGCGCGAGCCAGCGCCGGGTGACGTCGATCGATCCGGCGAGGTACTCCGACGAATACAGCGGCGACTCCATCGCGACGCACTCGCCCCACCCGGTGACCTCGCCGTCCGGTCCGCTCATCCGGGCCTCGACGAGGTAGCACTCCTTGTCGGTCTCGGTGGCGAACGATGTGGTGAACGGCGAGACGAGCGGGATCCGGACGCTGTGCAGGGTCAGCGCGGTGAGCTTCATGAATCTCCTTCTCGGCGGGGGCGCAGCAGATAGGTGGTCCGCTCGACGAAGTCGTCGACGGTGTGGCCGGCGTCGAGTAGGTCGGTGAACGCCGCGCGGGTGGCGGCGCGCCACGCCGCCGCGACGACGGGGTCGGAGAGCCGCAGGCCCTCGATGTCCCGCGGCACCTCGACCAGCACGGCGCCCGTGTGGTCGGCCGGCATCGGTCGGTAGACCCCCGGCCCGTCGCCGGACGCGGCGAGCGCGACGTGCACGGGTTCGTCCGTCGGCACGCCCGCGTCGGAAGGCCCGGCCGTCAGCAGATCCCAGCGCAGCAGCATGCGATCGGACGCCTGACCGGCGTTGATGGTGTCGGAGAGCTCGCCGTAGAAGTCCCGGTGATACGAGACCGGACGGGCGCCGAGCCGGTGGACGTTGAAATGGCTGTTGCGGGCGATGAGCGGGTCGTATGTCCACGCCATCGCGGTGACACCGCGATCCAGGCACCACGCCCGCTGGTGGAGTTTGACGGCCCGGCCGATCCCGCCGCCGACGGCGCCCGGCACGATGCCGACGGCGTGCGAGTGGAACGGGGTGTCCGGCGGCCCGAAGAAGCCCATCGCGGCGCCGATCGACCGCCCGTCGCGTTGCGCGAGCGCCACGTAGTTGCCCGAGTGGGCGAGCGCGACGAGCACGTCGACGGGCTGCGCCTCACCCCAGACGCGGTCGAGGACGGCGGCCGTCTCGTGGCAGCCGGCGGCGTCGTGGACACCTACCAGCTCGATTCCGGCGGTGGCGCAGGCCTGCTGGGCGTCGTGCCAGGCGGCGGCCCGGGTGGCGGCGTCGACGGTGACGGATGGCATGAGGGCACTGTAGTGAACGGCCGTCCGGTGGTGAACGGCCGCTCGGCCGCAGATGGGCGCGGTAATCGAGTAGTCGACTACGGGCGATATTCCGGACCGTCCGAGGCAGACTCCGCAGCGAGACGAACCGGGCGCGGCGGAGGAGCAGGACGAGATGACCGACGGCAGTGGTGGAGCTGGAGCACGGGCGGCGGATCTCTTCGGCCGGTTCGCCGAGTACGTCGACGGCCGGGTGGCGTGGTCGCGGCTGCCGAAATACCTCGGCATCGCCGTGCTCCTGGGCGTGCGGCACCGGATGCACCGGCTGAACCTCGTCGGCACGGGGACGGGAGCGGCCGCCGCGCCGCCCTTCGAGGACGGCCAGGCGAACATCCCCTGGCGGCGCAGTATCGACGGGCGCTGCAACGACCCGGACGACGAGCTGATGGGGTCCATCGGCAGCCGGTTCGGCCGCAACGTGCCGCGCGATGCGACGTATCCCGAACCGGACGACGAGCTGCTCACCCCGAGCCCCCGCGTCGTGAGCGAGCGGCTGCTGGCCCGGCACACGGATGCGCAGGGACGTCCCGTGTTCAGACCCGCGACGTCACTCAACCTGCTGGCCGCGGCGTGGATCCAGTTCGAGGTCCACGACTGGTTCAGCCACGCGGAGTCCGAGGACGACTGGGAGATCCCGCTCGAGCCCGGCGACCTGTGGCCGCCCGGCGCCACCGTCTCGAACACCGCCGCCGTGATGCAGATCGCCCGGACGGCCCCCGATCCCTACCCCGACCCCGAGGGCCCGCCGACGTTCGTCACCCGAGACACGCACTGGTGGGACGCGTCCCAGCTGTACGGCAGCACCCCGCAGGAGGCGGCGGCGCTGCGCACCTGGGTCGGCGGAACGGTGGCGGTCGACGCGCTCGGGCTGCCGCCGCTGGTCACCGACGGACCGAATCCGGACCCCACCGCGCCCGGCGCCAACATGTGGGTCGGCCTGGCCATGTTGCACGCGCTCTTCCTCGCCGAGCACAACGCCGTCTGCGCGAAATTGGCGCAGGAGTACCCGGAGTTCGACGATCAGCGGCTTTACGAGACGGCGCGGCTCGTCGTCACCGCGGTCATCGCCAAGATCCACACCGCCGAGTGGAGTCCCGCGATCCTCGCCCACCCGACGTCGGTGTACGGCCTGCGCGGCACCTGGTACGGGGCGTTCGGCGAGCGACTGCACCGCATCGTCAGGCGCTTCTCGAAGAACGAGTTGGTGCGCGGGGTCCCCGGCACGGCCACCGAGCACCACGGAGTGCCGTACTCCCTGACCGAGGAGTTCGTCGCGGTCTACCGGATGCACCCGCTCATCCCGGAGGAGGTGGTGCTCCGGAGTGTCGCCGACGACACCGAGATCGCGACGTATCCGGTCTCCGACCTGCTCATCGCCGACGTCACGGCCAGGCTGGGGGCGGCGGACAGCTCGCGGGCCGACTGGTTCTACTCCTTCGGCCGCGCCCACCCCGGCGAGCTCTCGCTGCACAACTATCCGAGCATGTTGCGGACGTTCCAACGCCTCGACGGTGAAGTGCTCGACCTGGCCACCGTCGACATCCTCCGGACGCGCGAGCGCGGGGTGCCGCGGTACAACGAGTTCCGGCGGAGGTTCCGGCTGCGTCCGGCCGCGACGTTCGAGGAGCTCACCGGCGGGGACGGGCCGCTCGCCGCGGAACTGGCTGAAGTGTACGGCGACGTCGAGCGCGTCGACCTCATGGTCGGGCTGTACGCCGAACCGAAACCGGAGGGATTCGGATTCAGTGAGACGGCTTTCCGGGTCTTCTTGGTGATGGCGAGCCGGCGGCTGCGGAGCGACCGCTTCTTCACCACGGATTTCCGGCCGGAGATCTACACGCCCGCGGGAATGACGTGGATCGACGACGTGCACATGAAAGACCTGCTGCTGCGGCATCATCCGGAACTGGCGGGTGCGTTGGACGGCGTCGAGAATCCCTTTGCGCAATGGAAGCGGACCGCGCCGGCGCAAGGCGGATCCTCGGGGGGATCCGGGCCGACGGAATATGTGCGATACGACGACGCGATGATGCGGCCTCTGCCGGGAGAGGAGAAGGACGTCGCCGCCATCGTGAAATCCCTCAAGGGAAACAGCAGCTGGGCCTTCAAGCGATTCCACAAGGGATTGCGGGACGCTCATGCGAAGGCCCACGGCGTCCTCTACGGCACGCTGATCGTCGACGCCGATCTGCCGCCCGAACTGAAGCAGGGGTTGTTCGCCGAGCCCGGGGAGTATCCGGTGATCGCCCGGTTCGCGGCGACGTCCGGCGCGCTGCGCAGCGATCGGGTGTCGGGCGTTCGGGGCTTCGCGGTCAAGGCCATCGGTGTCAGCGGGCCGCGCTGTCTGCCCGACGGCTACAACACCCAGGACCTGCTCTTCGTCACGCACGAAGCCTTCCCGTTCAAGGGAGCGCGCTCCTATCGGCGGCTGGCGATGCCGATCGCGTGGCTGCTCACCCGCGTCTCCGACGGATTCCTCATCCGCATGACGGCCGTGCTGCGGGTGCTGAAGCGGCTGCGCGTTCCGCTCCCGGGGCTGCTCGATTCGTTCGCGGAGACGCCCCGCAGCGTCCTCACCCAGACGTTCTTCACGTCGGCGGCGGCACGGTACGGCGACTACGTCGCGAAGATGAACGCGAAGCCGGTGCTGCCGCCGGGATTGGCGCCGGACTCCGAGTTGCCGAAGAAGGGGCCGGAGGGTCAGAGCGATTTCATGGCGGAGTTCCTGGAGTCGAACACGCTCGAATACGAGATCGGCGTGCAACTGTGCACCGATCTGACGCGGATGCCGATCGAGAACGCGAAAGTCGTCTGGCCGACCGAGGAATCGCCGTATCGCAGGGTGGCGAGGCTGGTATTCGAATCACAGGATCCCGTCGATCCCGAGCGCTACCGATACGGTGACGACGTCCTCTCGTTCATGCCGTTCCGCGGACTCGAAGCGCACATGCCGCTCGGTTCGATCAACCGACTCAAAGCGAAGGTCTACGAATCGTCGAGCGCATATCGGCACACCGTGAACGAGATTCCCAGGACCGAGCCGACATCCGAGCAAGATCTTCCGACGTAATGACGCGAGCGGTGTCGCTTCCGGCGACGTGCGAGGACGGGCCCCCGATTAGAATTCGGAACATGTCGGGTCGATGGCAGTTGCTTGATCGCCCGTCCGAGCGCGAGGCGATCCGGTCGGCACTGACGGGGGACGCGCTGGGGATCGTCATCATGGGCGGCGCCGGCGTCGGGAAGACGACGCTCGCCAGGACCGTCACGGATTCGCTGCCCGCCGAGGTGCACTGGGCCGGCTGTACGGAGTCCTCGCGCGGCATCCCGCTCGGCGCCTTCGCGCCCTGGGTGTCCTCGACGGACGCCCGCGACCCGGTGGCCCTGCTGGCCGCCGCGCGTGAAGCGCTCTTCTCCCACGGCGGCGCCACGATCATCGGCGTCGACGACGCGCACCTGCTCGATCGGCTGTCGGCGACGCTGCTGCACCACATCGCGATGGAACGGGTGGGCCGGATCGTCGCGACGGTGCGCAGCGGCGAGCCGGTGCCGGCGGCGGTGACGTCCCTGTGGAAGGACGGCTATCTGAGCTGCATCGAACTGGAGCCGCTCTCGAAGTCCGAGAGCATCGGGCTCGTCGAGACCGTGCTCGGCGGCACGCTCGAGGAGCTGAGCGCCGACGTCCTGTGGGAGGCGTCCGGCGGCAATCCGCTGTACCTGCGCTACAGCGTCGAGGGTGCGCTGGCGGCCGGCACGCTCACCGCCACCGGCGACGTCTGGCAGCTGCGTGGGCCGACGGTGCTGTCGGCCGGGCTCGTCGGGCTGCTGGAGACGCGGCTGGACAACGCCGGTGACGACGCCGTCGACGCGCTGCGCGCGCTCGCCCTGTGTGAACCGCTCGACATCGACACGCTCTGCGAGGTGGTGGGAGAGCGGGCCGTCGACGCCGCCGAGTTGGAGGGGCTGCTGCGGATCGTCTCGATGGGCGCCGCCCAGCCGTACGCGCGCATCGTCCACCCGCTCTACGCCGACGTCATCCGGCGGCGGACGGGGACGGCGACGGCCCGGCGGTTGCGGGGCCGGATCGCGGCGTCGCTGCGGGAGCACGGCGCGTCGTCGCCGGCCAACCGCGTGCGGCTCGCGCAGCTCTACGCCGACAGCGACCAGCCGCTCGACACCGGGCTGCTCGTCACGGCGGCGAAGGACGCGATGTTCCTGGCCAACCTCCCGCTCGGCGAGCGGCTGGCGCGCAAGGCCTTCGAGAACGGCGGCGGCCTGCGGGCCGCGGAGCTGCTCTCGCGGGCCGTGCTGTGGCAGGGGCGTCCGGGTGAGGCCGAGCAGATCCTGCGGCAGTTCGATCCCGCCGGGCTCGACGAGCTGGAGCTGGTGCGGTGGGGGCTGCCGCGGCTGTCGACGCTGTTCTGGATGCTCGGCGAGATCGACGGCGCCTACGAGATCCTGACGCTGCTGCACGAGCGGCTCACCCACCCGGCGCTGCTGCTGCTCGTCGACTCGCACGAGGCGGCGATGGCGGTGCACGAGAGCCGGCTCGACCGCGGACTGGCCATCGCCGAGCGGGTGCTCGCGGCGCCGCACGCGCCGACCCAGGCCGTCGACTTCGCGGCGTTCGCCGCCGGACTGGCGATGGGGCCGGCGGGCCGGGGCGGCGACTTCGAGCCGATCGCGGCGCGCTGCCGCGACGACCACAAGTCCACCGACGGCATGATCCGCGTGATGATCCGCTACGGGGACGTGCTGTCGTGCGTCCTCGCCGGTCGGCTGGACGTCGCCGAACGACGCGCCGCGGAGTACGCCGAGTACTCCTCGACGGGGCAGTTCATCGGCTGGGCCATCGGCAAGATCACCCAGGGCGTCGTCTACACCTACCGCGGCGACTTCCCGGCGGCGATCTCGACGTTCGAGCAGGCGCTCGCCGCGCTCAACGCCGAGTCCTCGCTGGCCTGGCAGCTGCCGGCGCGGCTCCTGCTCGCCCGGGCCTACGCCGCGATCGGACGTCCGGAGCAGGCCGACAGGGTGCTCGCCGACGCCAAGGAGCACTCCGGGCCGCAGATGGCGCTGCACGAGCCGGCCCGGACGATCGCCGAGAGCTGGGCCGTCGCGGCTCGCGGCGGGGAGCGGACGGCCGCCGACCTGGCACGCCGGGCGGCGGACCAGGCACGTCGCGCGGGCCAGTTCGCCCTGGAGGCCGAAGCGCTGCATCACGCGGCGCGATTCGGCTCCCGGAGTGTCGCCGGGCGGCTCGCCGAGTTGCCGGCGCGCGTCGACGGCGTGGTGGTGACGCTGCAGGCCGAGCACGCCGCCGCCGTGGCCACCGCCGACGCCGCCGCGCTGGACGCCGTCAGCCGGCGTTTCGAGGAGACGGGGTTCCTGCTCTCGGCCGCGGACGCGGCGGCGCAGGCCGCCCGCTGGTTCGAGCGCGGCTGGCAGCGCAGACAAGGGGCAGAGGCGGCCTCGCGCGCCAAGCGCCTCGCCGCGGCCTGCGGCGGCGCGACGACCCCCGCGATCCGCGCGGCGGTGCACCCGCTGCCGGTGAGCGGCCGCGAGCGGGAGGTCGCGACGCTCATCGGCGAGGGCCTGAGCAACCGGGAGATCGCCGAGCGCCTCACCGTCTCGGTGCGGACGGTGGAGGGTCACGTCTACCGCGCCTGCCTCAAGCTCAACGCCGCCGATCGAGATGAGCTGGCCGCGATCGTCCGGGCCGGTCTGTAAGACTCGGCTGATGACCACGAGCACCCAGATCAGGATCGTCAACTACCCCGTCGGTGAGCCGCTCGACAGCGATTTCGAGCTCGTCACGGCCGACGTGCCGGAGCTGCAGGACGGCCAGGTGCTGCTGCGCACCGTCTATCTCTCGCTCGATCCGTACATGCGCGGCCGGATGAGCACGGCCAAGTCGTACGCGGCCAAGCTCGAACTCGGCGACGTCGTCCTCGGCGCCACGGTGTGCGAGGTCGTCGAATCCCGGTCGCCGCGCCGGGCCGTCGGTGACGTCGTGCTCGCCTTCACCGGCTGGCAGACGCTCGCCGTCGCCGACGCCCGGCACACCCGCAGGCTCGACCCGGCCGCCGCGCCGATCTCGACGGCCCTCGGCGTGCTCGGCATGCCCGGCTTCACCGGCTACGCCGGGCTGACGGCCATCGGCCGGCCGAAGGCGGGGGAGACGGTCGTCGTCGCGGCGGCGACGGGCCCGGTCGGCTCCGTCGTCGGGCAGGTCGCGACGCTGCGCGGCGCGCGGGCCGTCGGCATCGCCGGCGGGCCGGAGAAGTGCCGCGCCCTGACCGAGGAGTTCGGTTTCGCCGCGGCCGTCGACCACCGCTCGCCGACCTTCGCCGACGACCTCGCGGCCGCCACCCCGGACGGTATCGACGTGTACTTCGAGAACGTCGGCGGCGCCGTGCTCGACGCCGTCGTCCGGCGGCTCAACACGTACGCGCGGATCCCGGTGTGCGGGCTCATCGCCGGCTACAACGCGACCGAGGACGCGGTCGGCGTCGACCGGTTCCCCCGGTTCATGCGGCTCATCCTCACCAGGAGCCTCACCGTGCGCGGTTTCATCCAGGACGAGTTCGTCGCCGAGTACAACGCCGACTTCCAGCGCGAGATGGGGCAGTGGGTGGCCGACGGCTCCGTCCGGTATCGCGAGGACGTCGTCGACGGCTTGGAGAACGCGGTCGAGGCGTTCCGTGGCCTGCTCACGGGGCGCAACTTCGGCAAGCTGCTGGTCGAGGTCGGCGAGCTGCCGTCCTGACGGCGGAATCGTCCGAACGGGTGTGCGGGGTGACAATCGTCAGGGAATTCGCCTCGCGGCATCGTTCATCCGGGTGGAATCCGGACGTGGGAGTAACGTCAGGGCGCATCCACCCGATCGGCTTTGTGAGAGCTGCCGAGAGATCGAGGGACTTCAGCCGTGGACCATGTCGCCGCCCTGTTCGCGGGACTCGATGTGCGGACCCTCTGGGTGGCGATCAGCCTCAACTGCACGCTGTACGCCGTACTCCCGATCGTTCGCTGGGTTCGGGACCGATCGCAGCGCTCGGCGGGCGCCTTCGGGTTGATGTCGCTGCTGGCCGCCCTGGCGGCCGCTCTCATCGCGGCCCGCGGGATCCTGCCGGTGGTGGTCAGCAACACCTTCGCCAACTCCCTCATGATGCTCGTCCCGGCGACGCTGTGGTCGGGGATGCGCACCTTCTCCGGCCGGCCGTTCTCGTGGTGGTTCGTCTTCGTGCCGTCGCTGGCGGCGGGGGCGCTCTTCGCCGCCGTGCCGTCGCTCGGCGGGAACGTCGTCGTCCGCGTGCTCGTCGGCGCGACGCTCGCGTCGCTCTATCTGTCGCTGATCGTCGTCGACATCGTGCGCGACGAGCAACGTGAGCGGCTCGTTCCGCGCCGGCTCATCGCCGTCGCCTGCGCCGCGTGCCTCGTCACGATGCCCTACCGGTATGTCTCGTGCGTCACCGGCAGCGTCTGCGCGACCCTCGTGCAGCCGGGCTCGCTCGTGTTCGCGTTGAGCATCCTCGCCGCCATCGTGGCGATCGGCGCCCTCATCATCATGATGCTCAACGAGCGGCTGGCGACGGCCGTCTTCGAGGCGTCGATCAGAGACCAGCTCACCGGGCTCTACGACCGCCGCGGGCTGGGGGAGATCGCGCCGATGCTGCTCGATCGCGCCCCCGGCGTCCCGGCGGCGGTGCTGGCGATGGACATCGACCGGTTCAAGTCGGTCAACGACAGGTACGGGCACCCCGCCGGCGACCGGGTGCTGCAGGAGTTCGCCCGGTTGGTCCGCGCCATCGTGCCGCCGGCGGGCAAGGTCTTCCGACACGGCGGCGAGGAGTTCTGCGCGGTGATCCCGGCCTGTTCGGCGGCCGAGGCCGCGGCGATCGCCGAGCGGATCCGCCGGGACTGCGAGCGGGCGCGGATCACGGCGGCCGGCGGCGCGGTCGTGACGACGACGGTCAGCATCGGCGTGGCCTGTTCGACCGACGACGAGCCGATCGACCGGATACTCGGCCGTGCCGACGCGGCCTTGTACGACGCGAAGCGCGGCGGGCGCAACCGGGTCGTCGCGGTCGTCGGCGCCGACCGGACGCTGGATCTGGCACCCGTGCGACTTCCGGTCTTCCAGCGCGAATCGGTCCCGGGGGCAGCGGCGTCCGCACGTGCGCTCCGCCGCGACACCGTCGACTACCGTGGTGAGAGTGAGATCGGCGAAACGCCGGGCGAGGGTATGACGATGACGATGAGGTAGTCGGTCGTTCGTCGATAGAAGAGAGGTCGGACCGGGTGCTCTCCGCTGCGACGGCCACGTACTCCCTCGACATCAGGACGATCTGGGTCGCGATCTGCGCGATCTGCGCCATCTACTCGCTGATCCAGCTCGGCCAGTGGTTGCGCCGTCGCCCCGACACGTCGATGCTCGTGTTCGGTCTCATGTCCTTCGTCGGTGCGGTCGGTGGCGCGTTGCTCTCCCTGCGCGGCATGATCCCGACGCCGCTCACGCACGTCGTGGCCAACTTCCTCGTGCTGGTCTACTGGGCCGTCCTGTGGGTGGGGATGCGGATCTTCGCCGGCCGACCGGTCTCGTGGCCGCAGGCGACGATCCCGCCGGTCCTCGTCGCGCTCGTGTTCCAGTTCCTGCCGTTCCTCAAGGAGAGCAGCACCGCGCGGTCGGTGGGCGTCTCCCTCGTCGGCGGCGCCTACATCCTGCTCATCGTCTACGACGTGCTCGTCGACGAGCGCCGGGAGCCGTTGCTGCAGCGCCGGCTCATCGCGCTCGTCGCGGCGACCTGTCTCATCACGCTGCCGACGCGGTCGGTGCGGTGCGCCGCGCACGTCGAGCTGTGCGATCTGTACGCGCCCGACGGTGTCTCGGCCGCGCTGTCGTTGAGTTTTCTCGGCGTGGTCTCGGCGCTCGGCGCGCTGCTCATCATGATGGTCAACGAGCGCCTCGCGAACGAGACGAGGGCGACGGCCGCCCGCGACCCGCACACCGGGCTCTACAACCGGCGCGGCATGAACGAGATCGGTGCGGCGTTGCTGCGTTCGGCGGCCGACTCGGGCCGGCGGCTGTCGATCCTCGTCATGGACATCGACCGGTTCAAGACCATCAACGACCGCTACGGCCACGCCGTCGGCGACGATGTGCTGCGGGTCTTCGCGAACGTCGCGCGGGCCCACGTCGACGGCGCGGGCGAGGTCTTCCGGCACGGCGGCGAGGAGTTCTGCGCACTGCTGCCGGGCTTCAGCGTGCACGGCGCCGAGGCCGTGGCCGAGAACATCCGCGCCCACTTCGAGTCCACGCCGATCGACACCGACGCCGGCCGGCTGAGCGCCAGCGTCAGCATCGGCGTCGCGGATCTGCGCGGCGTGACCGAGACCTTGCCGGAACTCCTGCAACGCGGTGACGCCGCGCTGTACTCGGCCAAGCGCGGCGGGCGCAACCGGGTGTCGGTGTGTGAATCCGGCCGCGGCGCGGTGAGCCGGCAGGACCGGGGAGACCGGCCGGCGTCGTCCTGAGGGCGGGGTGGTCCTGACGGGCCGGGTCGTCTCGTCGGCGCCGACATGGATCCGCGCGGTGGGTTCAGCGCGGGCGGTCCAGGCCGAGTGCGTTGGCCCAGAGCCGCGTGCAGGTGTCGACCAGCTCGTCGACGCGCGGCGTCGTGTCCTCGGCGCAGCAGAACACGTGGTAGGCGACCCGGCTGACCATCGCCGACAGGGCCATCGCCGTCAGCAGCGGATCGAGGTCGGCGTCGACCAGGCCCTCGGCCTGCAGCTCGGCGATGCTGCGCGCGTTGCGCTCGAAGAAGGCCTCGGCGCGACGCGTCCGGATCGCCCGGAACCGGGGGTCGATCGTCGCCACCTGCTCCAGGAGGCGCATGAGCTTGGCATTGCGCTGATAGGACTCGAGATAGGCCCGGTTGCCCGATGCGATGACCGCGTAGGCCGTGGCCGCGTCGGGGCGGGCGGCGTCGTCGGCCGGACGGAGGTGCACCCGCGGGTGCAGCATCTCCTCGCGCACGTCGTCGAGGACGGCGTGGAAGATCTCTTCTTTGGAGGCGAAATAGGTGTAGAAGGTGCCGATCGCGCAGCCGGCCTCGGTGGCGATGTCGGCGAGCCGGGTGTCGAGGAATCCGTCCCGTTCGAAGACGGTCCGCGCCGCCGCGACGAGAGAGGCGCGGGTGCGGATGCCGCGGGCGGTGACCGGCGGCTGGCGCAGCATCCGCTCGTCGGCGAGGGACGACATCGGCCAGTCGTCGTGGTACACCCGATCGGAGGGTGCGGGTAGCTCACCGGTCGCGCTCATCACTGTCCTTACCTTTGCTGCGAGTGATCCCGCCGACTCGTCGAACGGTGGTTCGCGCCGTTCAGTCTTCTCAGTCTTCCGGACGAGATGGCCCGCGCGCGAGGAGGGTCGCCCGAGTCGGCTCGGCGCCGTCGTCGATCGGGCCGAAACCGAAGGCGAAGTCGGACTCACGTCCTAGGCTGAACAGTTGTGATCCACGTCATTCCCCGGGCGGGTCCTCGATCCCGCCCGTTCATTTCCCGGGCGTGGTCGCGGACATGAAGGAGAGGTCGCGATGGCAACGGTGGAGACGGTCAAGGGCGCTGTGGACGTCGATTCGCTGGGGAAGGTGCTCATGCATGAGCACGTCTTCACGATCGGCGCGGAGATCCGGCAGAACTACCCGGACTACCCGGACCCCTGGGACGAGGACCAGCGCGTCGCGGACGCCGTCGCCAAGCTCAAGGAGCTGACGACGCGCGGCATCACGACGATCGTCGATCCGACCGTCATCGGGCTCGGCCGCTACATCCCGCGCATTCAGCGGATCAACGAGCAGGTCGACATCAACATCGTCGCGGCGACAGGCATTTACACCTATCACGAGGTTCCCATCCAGTTCCATTTCCTGGGCCCGGGGCGGATCGTCGACATTCCGCGCGAGCCGATGGTCGACCTCTTCATCAACGACATCCGCGAGGGCATCGCCGGCACCGGCGTCAAGGCGGGCCTGCTCAAGTGCGCGATCGACACCCACGGGCTCACCGAGGGCGTCGAGCGTGTCATGCGCGCCGTCGCCCAGGCTCACGTCGAGACGGGCACGCCCATCACGATCCACACCCACGTGCACGACAAGACCGGACTCGTCGCGCTGCGCATCTTCGGGGAGGAGGGCGTCGACATGACGAAGGTCGTCATCGGCCACAGCGGCGATTCGACCGACCTCGATCACCTCAAGGAACTGGCCGATTCCGGCGCACTGCTCGGCATGGACCGCTTCGGCATCGACCTGCTGCTGCCGTTCGAGGACCGCGTGAACACCGTCGTCGAACTCGCGAAGGCCGGCTACGCCGAATCGATGGTGCTCGCCCACGACGCGTCCTGCTACAGCGACTTCTATCCGCAGGCCGTCATCACCCAGGCGTCGCCGAACTGGCACTACACCCACATCTCCGATGACGTCCTGCCGGCGCTGCTCGAGCGCGGCGTCACCGAGGAGCAGATCACCACGATGCTCGTCGACAATCCGCGGCGCTATTTCTCCGGCGGCACGAGGTGACCGTCCGGCTCATCGGGCGAGAGCACAACCCGTTCGATCGCGAGGGCGTCCGGATCGACGACGGTGGCACGCCGCGCTTCGCGGACCTGCCCGGGTCGCTGCTCGCGGCGCTGCGCGCGCAGGTCGACGCCCGTCCGGACGCCGAGGCGCTCGTCGAACTCGGCGGCGTGCGGCTGACCTACCGGCAGCTGTGGGACCGGTCCGCGCGCGTCGCCGGCGGACTCGTCGCGAGCGGCGTCGAGCGCGGCGACCGGGTGGCGGTGCGCTATCCGGCGGGCGCCGACTGGGTGCTCGCGTTCTACGGCACGATCATGGCGGGCGGTGTCGTGGTCGCCGTCAACACGCGCTCGTCGCGGCCGGAGGTCGAGTTCGTGCTCGCCGACTCGGGCGCGCGCGTCGATCTGGCCGCGGACGCCCCGCTGCCGGACGGGGCACCGACGGTCGCCGACGGACTCGGCCCCGGCGACATCGCGGCCTTCTTCTACACCTCGGGGACGACCGGTCATCCGAAGGGCGTGCCGACGACCCACGAGGCGTTCCTCTCGAACGTCGAGAACGCCGTCCGGGCGTTCTGGCTGGACCGGGACATGGGCGAGGACTTCCGGACGCTCATCAGCGTGCCGCTGTTCCACGTCACCGGATGCAATTCGCAGCTCGTCCCGGCGCTGAGCCTCGGCGGCGCGGCGGTGATCCTTCCGGCACTCGATCTGCCGGGTCTCGTCGCGGCGATCGCCGAGGAGCGGATCAGCTTCCTCGTCACCGTGCCCGCGATCTATGCGCTGCTGCTGCGGCGTCCGGAGCTGGCGGCCGCGGACCTGTCGACGGTGCGCTGGATCGCCTACGGCGGCGCGCCGATCGCGCCGTCGCTCGTGCGGGCGCTGCAGGAGGCGTTCCCGGCGGCGCGCGTCCAGAACGGCTACGGCATGACGGAGACGTCCTCGCTCCTCACGGTCCTGCCGCACGAGGACGCCGTGGCGCACGCCGACTCCGTCGGCTACGCGGTGCCGGGCGTCGACCTCGGGGTGATCCCGCGCGACGATGATCCGTCCTACGGTGAGCTCGTGGCCCGCGGCGGCAACATCCTGACCGCCTACTGGGAGCGTCCGGAGGCGACGGCGAGCGCGTTCCTCGACGAGGAGTCGGGGCGCTGGCTGTGCACCGGCGACATCGTCCGCGTCGACGAGGCCGGGCGCGTTCACATCTTCGACCGCGCGAAGGACATCATCATCCGCGGCGGTGAGAACATCTCGAGCATCGAGGTCGAGGCGGCGCTCGTCGCGGCACCGGGCGTGCTGGAGGCGGCCGTCATCGCCGTGCCGGACGACGTCATGGGGGAGAAGGTCGGCGCCGTGGTCTACGGCGGCGAGGCGACGCCGGACGTCGAGGCGGTGCTCGCGCACTGCCGCGAGCAACTGGCCGACTTCAAGGTGCCGCAGTACCTGTCCATCGCGACCGGGCCGTTGCCGCGCAATCCGGGCGGAAAACTGGTCAAAGCGGCGCTTCGGGGCGCGATCGAGTGGGGTCCGCCGCTGCGCTGAGACCGGACAGGATCACCTGGCCGGCGAAAGCTGTCGCTGAGCGGGGCGTGCCGACGTATATCGTCGCGTCGCCCCGCTCAGCGACAGGTACCGGTCGGTATCAGGACAGCTCGGTGTAGTCCGCGCCGAAGGCGGCGACGACGCGGTACTGCTCGACGCCGTCCGGCCCGGTGAGCAGCGCCGGATCCTCGCCGGGCAGCAACGCGGTGCCGTCGATGACGTCCGCGGCGTGCTGCCAGAGGTCGTCGCGATCGCTGAGGACGAGGACGAGCTCGCCGCCGTCCGGCGTCCGCAGGATGTAGGTGCCGCGATGCGCGGCCCGCAACCGCGGGTCGGCGGCGACGGCGGGGATCACCCGCTCGCGGCCGGCGCGTTCGCCGGCGGCGACGAGTTCATCGCTGCGCGGTCCGCCGAAGCGGACGATCTGTGCGTACATGGTTGGCCTCCCGGGTCGTGGTGGGTGTGCCATCAGACTGCGCCGGCCGAGTTCGTCTGTAATCAGTGCTCGTACGTAGCGGAGGCACTGAACGTGCGCGCATGATGACGGCGTGCTCGTGGGGCGAAGCGGCGAGGTCGCGGTGCTGCGCCGGGCGCTGCGTGCGGCTCGCGGCGGCCGGGCCGGCGTCGTCCTCGTCTCCGGGGCGGCCGGTATCGGTAAATCGCGGCTCGCCCGGGCCGCAGAGGAGTCGGCCGCCGAGGCAGGGCTTGCCGTCGCCACCGGGCATGCGAGCGACGATCTCGGCGCGCCGCCGCTGTGGCCTTGGCGGCGTGCGATGCGTCGGTGGCCCGAGCTGGAGGCGATCGCGGCGTCGCCCGTCGACCGGCTCGACGCGTCGGCCGCCTTCGAACGGGACGGTGCGCTGGCCGACGCCGTGCTCGCCAGGGCCGGTGACACCGGCCTGCTGCTCGTGTTGGAGGACATGCACCTCGCCGATCCGGGCTCGGTCCGGCTGTTGCGGCACGTCGTGGACGCCCTCGGCGAGCAGCGGCTCCTCGTGCTCGTCACGTACCGGGACGCCGGCGGCGGCGATGCCGGGACGTCGGTCTTCGCCGCGACGTCGCCGGAGCTGATCCGCGACGAGCGGGTGACGACGATCGAGCTCGGCCCGCTCTCGGCCGGCGACGTCGCCGCGTGGCTGCCGACGCTGCTCGGCGACGCGTCCGGCCGCCCCGCCGTCCCCGGTGATCTGGCCGCCGACCTGCACCGGCGCTGCGGCGGGAACCCGCTCCTCGTCCGGCTCGTCGCCGAGGACGTCGCCGTGCACGGCTGTGGCCGGCTGCCGGCGCTCATGTCGAGCCGTCCGCAGCTGCGGCGACTCGTTGCGGCGCGGGCGGCCGACCTCGGTGCGTCGGCTCGCCGGGCGGTGGACGTCGCGAGCGTGCTCGGTGAGCGGTTCGACCGCGACGTCCTCGGCGCGCTGCTCGGCGGCGCCGACGCGGCGATCGACGACGCCGTCCGGGCCGGGATCCTGCGCGAGACCTCCGCCGGCGAACTGGCCTTCACCCACGCCCTGGTTCGGGACGCGATCTACGCCGAGCTCTCGGGCACCGAGCGCGCGGCCTTGCACCGGTGCGCCGCGATCGTGCTGTCAGACGGCGCAGGGCCCGGCCGTGCGGGCTCCGTCGCGCTGCACTGGCACCGGGCCGGCGGTCCTGATGTCGTGGCCGAGCGTGTCCGGTGGGCCGTTCGTGCCGACGACGAGGCCCGCGGCCTACGGGCGTTCGACGACGCGGCCGGGTTCGCCGCGCTTGCCGTCCGGGCGAACGATGGCCGCCCCCCGGACGCGCC
Organism: Mycobacteriaceae bacterium; assembly: GCA_044222225.1. Taxonomy (GTDB): domain Bacteria; phylum Actinomycetota; class Actinomycetes; order Mycobacteriales; family Mycobacteriaceae; genus JBGANR01. The sequence continues at coordinate 67,678 of JBGANR010000018.1, read as the reverse complement.
GCGTGATGCCGAACTGCTGATCCGTCTCGCCGAGGCGAGGTATCTCGCCGGACGCGTGGGGGACGCCGTCGAGGACTGCGTGCGGGCCGCCGACCTCGCCGAGCCGGGCGGCAGGTCCGACCTGCTCGCCCGCGCGGCGCTCGTCGTCCACGGCGTCGGCGACCCTGCGACGCTGCGCACCGTCGTGCGGCTCAGTGAGCGGGCCTTGCGTCTGCTCCCGCCGACCGCGCATGCGACGCGGGCCCGGCTGCGCGCGCAACTGGCCGTGGGCATGGCGGAGGCGAGCGCAGGCGAGGCGCCGGAGGTATCGCCGGCGGGGCTGGCTGCGGACGCGCTCGCGGAGGCCGAGCTCTCCGGTGACGGCACCGCCGTCCTCGAAGCGCTGGCGGCCCGGCACCAGTGCATCACCGGGCTCACCACCGTGGCCGAGCGGCTGGAACTCGGCCGCCGGGCCGTCGAACTGGGCGACGCGTCGAGCCGGCCGATCGCGGCGCTGTGGGGTCACCTGTGGCGAGCGGAAGGGGCGCTGCAGCTGGGCAACATGGTCGAGTTCCGGCGCGAGGTGGCGGCCGTCGACGACATCGCCCGCTACGGCGGCTCGGCGCTGGCGCGTTGGCACCACCACCGGTGGGCCGCGGTGATCGGGGCGTTCACGGGCGATTTCGCGCAGGCCAGGGCCGAGAACGCGGCCGGGCGAGCGCTCGCGACGCGGATGGGGGACGTCAGCGGCGTCGGCATGTCGATCGCCTTCGGCGTCCAGCTGGCGCTCGTGCGGCGCGACGGCGGGGAGATCGACCCGTGTGTCGACGAGTTCGTCCGGGCCGCGCCGCCGCTGCCGATCGTCCGGCTGACGACGCCGATCGTGCACGCGCTGGCCGGTCGGATGGATGAGGCGCGGGTCGTCTTCGAGCCGCTGCGCCCGCTGGTGGGCGACTATCGCGCCGGGCTGCGCTGGACGGCGACGATCTACCAGCTCGGCCTGTGCGCGGAGCTGCTCGGCGACGCCGAGACCGCCGGACGGTGCTATGAGCTGCTGGCGTCGTCGGCACGTCAATACGCGGTGGACGGCTCCGGCCTGCCGTTCTTCCACGGCTCGCTCGCCCGCGTCCTCGCCGGGTTCGCGCTGATCAGCGGGCGAACGGACGACGCCGTCCGGCTCTTTCGCGAAGGGCTCGCGATGGACACCCGGATCGGTGCGCGCCCGTACGTGGCGCTCGGCCGGCTGGGACTGGCGAAGGCGCTGTTGGCGGCGGGTGGCCGGGATCTCACCGAGGCCGCGGCGAGCGCCGCCGCGGCCTGCGCCGAGCTGCGCCGGCTGGACATGGCCGTGCCGGGGGCGCAGGCGGCGGCACTCGTCGCCGAGATCGCGGCCCAGCGGCGGGCGGCGTCACCGCTGACGCCGCGTGAGGAGGACGTCGTTCGGCTCGTCGCTCGCGCGATGACCAATCGGGAGATCGCCGCCGAGCTGGTCCTCTCGGAGCGGACCGTCGAGACGCACGTCCGCAACGTCCTCGCGAAACTCGGGCTGGCGAGCCGCACGGAGATCGCGGTCTGGGCGTTGCGGAGCTGACCTCGTACGACCGGTGCGGGCGCCGTCGTGGGCGGAGAACCGCGTCAGGCGGGGGTCTCCGTCTTGGGCTCCTCGGCCGGCGGCTTGTCGCCTTCACACCAGTCGTCGAACGCCTCGACCCATTCCTTGCTCCACTCGGGCGCGTTCTTCTTGACGGCGTCCTCGACGACGTCCCAGTGCTTCTCGCAGTCCTTCGGCGCCGGGCCGAGGGCCTTGAAGAACATCTCGGCGGCACTCGGCTTGGGTGCCGGCTCCACCGGATCGGCGGCCGCGAGGCCCGGCGCGCCGAGCGCCAGGACGGCGGCGATGCCGGTTCCGGCGAGGGTTCGTTTGACGGCGATACGCATATCGCTTCTCCTTCGTTCGTCGGTCTGGGCGAGACTAGCGAGGTTCCGTCCGCCATACGTCGGTTTTGACGATCTCGGCGGCGTGTCGCCGATACGCCGGGCGTGGCGCGAGGTACAGGCGCCCGGTGTCAGATGATCACCCAGATCAGCATCGCGACCGCGAAGCCGACCACCGAGAGGATGGTCTCGAGGACCGACCACGTCAGCAGCGTCTCCTTGACGGTCAGGTTGAAGTAGCGCGAGACGATCCAGAAACCGCCGTCGTTGACGTGGCTGAGGATGATCGAGCCGGCCGAGATGGCGATGACGATGAGGGCGATCTGGGCCGGGGAGAAGCCGCCGGCGGCCACGCTGTTGCCGACGATGCCCGCCGTCGTGACGATGGCGACGGTGGCCGAACCCTGTGCGATCCGCAGCGCCACGCTGATGACGTAGGACGAGACGATGATCGGCAGGCCGAGGTCGGTCATGGAGGACGCGATCGCGTCGCCGACGCCGGTGGCGCGCAGCACCGCGCCGAAGAACGCGCCTGCACCGACGACGAGCAGGATCATGCCGATCGGCTTGAGCGCGTTGGCCGTCATCGTCGCGATGTCGCCGGCGGGCATCCCGCGGCGGGTGCCGAGCAGGTACAGCGCGACGACGACGCCGATGGTCAGCGCGATGGCCGGGGTGCCGAGGAAGACGAGCACCGAGTGCGCGAGCGTGCCCTTCGTCAGGGCCACGTCGCCGAACGTCGCGCCGAGGATGAGGACCATCGGGACCGCGATGATGAAGGCGATGGTGCCCAGCGCCGGCGGCCGCCCGGTGGCGTGGCCCTCCTCGGGCACCATCTCCTCGGGCACCTCGACGTTGATGCGCTTGCCGATCCACGAGCCCCACGCGACACCGGAGACGAACCAGGCGGGGATGCCGCAGGCGAGGCCCATGACGATGATCCAGCCGAGCGAGACGTGCAGCTCGCCGGCGGCCGTGACGGGACCGGGGTGCGGTGGCAGGAAGGCGTGCGTCATCGAGAGGCCCGCGAGCATCGGCATCGCGTAGAGCACCAGCGACTGTCCGCCGCGCTTGGCGGCGACGTAGACGAGCGGTGCCAGGATGAAGATGCCGATGTCGAAGAACACCGGGATGCCCAGGATGAGGCCGACGACGCCCATCGCCAGCGGGGCGCCCTTCGGACCGAAGAGCCGGAGCATCCGGTCGGTGAGGACGTCGGCGCCGCCGGAGCGCTCCAGGATCGCGCCCAGCACGGTACCGAGGCCGATGATCGGCGCGATGTGACCGAGGATGCCGGCGAAACCGGTCTCCAGCAGCGATTTGCTCGCTGTACTGGGTGAACCGACGAGCTTCTCGATCGAGACGCCGGCGACGAGTGCGAGGCCGAGCGAGACGAGGATCAGCGCGATGAACGGCTCGAGCTTGACCTTGATGATGAGGAACAGCAGCGCTGCGATGCTGATGCCTGCCAGCAGCAGCAGACCGCCCGTCTCATGCTGTAGCCAATGGATGAAGGACGTCATCGTACCTCCGGGGACAGGGATCCTCACGGATCCAGGTGGTGGTGCAGGAGACTCGCATGGAGCAGAGAGACTTCGGTGCGGGAGACCCCGTGAGCGGAGATCTCCCGTCGTGCGCAGGAGCTACAGCGCCGCGATGAAACGCGCGGCGCGCTCGGTGATGGCCGTCCAGTCGCCGGCGGCGACGAGATCGGGCGGCACGACACCGGTACCGGCGCAGACGGCCACGGCACCCGCCGCGAGGAAATCGCGCGCGTTGCCGTCGGTGACGCCACCGGACGGTAGCAGGTCGACATCCGGGAACGGACCGTGCAGATCCTTCAGGTGGCCGGGCCCGAAGGCGCGGGCCGGGAAGATCTTCACCGCCGCCGAACCGAGCGCCACGGCGCGGGCGACCTCCGTCGGCGTCAGCGCACCGAGGAAGACGGGGACGCCGGCGACCCGGGCCGCGTCGGCGACCTCCTCGTTGACGTCGGGCGTCACGAGGAAGCGGGCGCCGGCCGAGACGGCGTCGCGGGCCTGAGCGGCCGTGCGGACGGTGCCGACGCCCAGGACGACGTCCGGCCCGGCGGTCGCGGCGGCGCGCTCCAGATGCCCGAGCAGGCCGGGCGTCGTGAACGTCAGCTCCACGGTTCGGATGCCGCCGGCGACGAGCGCGTCGCAGAGCGCGGCGGCGTCGGAGATCGCGGGAGCGCGGACGACGACGAGTGCGCGGTCGGCGCGCAGGACGTCGAGCGGCGTTCCCGGGCTCTGGGTCATCAACGGACTCCTTCGGAGGTCAGGCGCAGTGCGCGTCCGGCGCGTGCGCCGGTGAGGTGGCCGTCGTCGAGCGCGGCGGTGCCGCGGACGAAGACGTGATGGACGCCCGCGGCGGGTCGCCGGGGCTCGGGGAAGGTCGCGGTGTCGAGGACGGTCTGCGGGTCGAAGAGCACGAGATCGGCGCCGTAGCCCTCTTTGACGAGGCCGCGGTCGACGAGCCGCAGCCGCTTCGCGGCGCGTCCGGTGAGATGGCCGACGCACTCCTCCAGGGAGAAGACGCCCAGCTCACGGCAGTAGTGCCCGAGGTACCGGGCGAAGGTGCCCCAGCCGCGCGGATGCGGCTTGGCGCCGATGAGCAGGCCGTCGCTGCCGCCGGTGTGCCAGGGGTGCCGCATGATCGCGCGGACGTTCTCCTCGTGGCCGACGTGCTGCAGGATGCCGGTGGCCAGCCGGTCGGCGACGAGCAGCTCGATGCAGACGTCGAACGGCGGGCGTCCGGACTCGGCGGCGAGCTCGGCGATCGTCTTGCCGACGTGGCCGGCCAGTTCGGGCCGCGAGACGCTGCTGATCTCGATCGTCTCCCACTCGGCGACGACGCCGTGGCAGCCGTCCGAGCCGGTGACCTCCAGGTGCTCGCGGATGCGGGCGAGATCGCCGGGGTCGCGCAGGCGCGCGATCGTCTCGTCGGCGCTGCCGGAGGACGACCAGCTGGGCAGGATCGCCGAGAGCGTGGTCGCGCCGGGCAGGTAGGGGTAGGTGTCGAGGCTGATGTCGGCGCCGCGGGCGGCGGCGTCGGCGAGCAGCGTCAGCAGCTCCGGCGCGCGGCCGCGGTTGGGGCCGAAGTTGAGCGTCGCGTGCGAGAGGTGCAGCGGGCACCCGGCTTCGGTCGTCACCTCCACCATCTCGGCGTAGCCCTCCATCGCCCCGGCGCCGTAGCTGCGGTGATGCGGCGAGAAGTAGCCGCCGCGCCGGCCCGTCGCCCGGCACAGCGCGACGAGTTCGGCGCGGTCGGCGTACATCGCGGGCGTGTACGTCAGACCCGTCGACAGCCCGACGGCCCCCTCGGCGAGCGCCCGGTCGAGCACGGCGACCATGCCCTCGATCTCCTCCGGGGTCGCCGCGCCGGAGCCGAAGCCGCGCACGAGCGCCCGGATCGTGCCGTGCGGCGCCAGATAGGCGAGGTTCGTCGCGACCCCGCGATCGAGGTGGTCGAGATACTCGGCCACTGAGCGCCACGGGAAGTCGACATCGGGCGGATCGGTGTTCCAGCCCGCGATCTTCGTGCGGATGCCGGCCAGTGTCTCGTCGTCCACCGGCGCATAGGAGAGGCCGTCCTGGCCGATCACCTCGGTGGTGACGCCCTGCGTCAGTCGCGACGGATGTTCGGGTTCGAGCAGGATCTGCAGGTCGGAGTGGGAGTGCATGTCGATGAAGCCGGGCGCGAGGACGAGTCCGTCGGCGTCGATGACGCGGTCGGCGTCACGGGCGCCGAGGTCGCCGCCGATCGCCGCGATCGTCTCGCCCGTGACGAGGACGTCGGCGCGGTAGCCGGGGGTCTCGGTGCCGTCGACGACGGTGGCGCCGGTGATGAGAGTGCTGGTCATGGCAGCTCCGTGGTGGGGTGGGCCTAGAAGTAGGTGGTCAGCAGGTCGACGACGGCGGGGTCGTCGGAGAAGTCGGCGAGCACGGGGATCGTGCGCCACTTGTCGAGCGCGGTGCAGGGGTGCGAGAGCCCGAGCGCGACGACGTCGCCGGGGACGAGCGGATCGTCGGCGGCGACGGTGAGGTAGGCGTGCTGGTCGTTGACGGCCGTGATCGTCGCGCCGACCAGCGGGCGGCGTGGGCCGCCGAGGCGTTGCGCGGCGCCGAGCACGATCGGCAGGCCCTCGTCGAAGGAGACGTCCCGCTTGCCGATCTCGAGCAGCGCCAGACCGGGCTCGGGTCGGGACAGCACCCGGGCCCAGGCCGTCATCGCCGAGCGCAGGGGCGGCCCGTCGCCGCCGCGGGCGGCCGGCGTCATGGCGGTGTAGAAGCCGTCGTCGTGGATGACGTAGGCGCCGGCGCGGATGAGCACGACGGTGCGGGGATCGTCCGCGAGCGGGCCGAGGACCGCGGCGACGCGGTCGAAGTAGGCGCTGCCGCCGGCCGAGGCGATGAGCTCGCCCGACTCGGGGTATAAGCCGCGCTCGGCAAGGTGTCGGTGCAGGTCGGCGAGCCGCTCGAGGTAGCCGTCGACGACGGCGATCGCCTCGTCGGAGGTGTCGTGGGCCAGCGCGCCCTCGTAGCCGGCGACGCCGCCGAGCCGCAGCGTCGGTGCGGCCGCGACGGCCTCGGCCACGGCGACGGCGCCGCCGAGTGTCCGCGCGCCGGTCCGGCCGCCCGGCCCGCCGAGCTCGGCGAGGACGGTGAGCGGCCGGGCGCCCCGGTAGCCGGCCGCGGTGGCGTCGACCGCGGCGGGGCCGTCGGCCCAGACCACGACGTCGAGGCCGGGGTCGGCGTCGAGGGCGGTGGCGAGATAGGTCAGAGCGCCGGGATCCGTGACGGCGTCGGCCACCATGACGCGGCGGACGCCCGCGGCGATCGCCACCCGCAGCTGGGGGTAGTTGGCCACGGTGACGCCCCACGCACCCGCGTCGATCTGCCGCCGCCACAGCGCCGGCGACATCGTCGTCTTGCCGTGCGGGGCGAGCCCGACGCCGCGGGCGACGCACCAGGCGGCCAGTGCGTCGATGTTCCCGGCCAGCGCCTCCTCGGTCAGCGTGAACAGCGGCGTCGCGAGGTCGGACAGGTGCGGCGTGGAGGCGAGGAAGTCCTCGGCCGTGCGGCCCTCGGCCGCCGGCGGAATCGCCTTGTCGGTTGCCGAAAGGGGGGCCGTCGGACGGCCTGCGAGCGATACAGTCACACGATCACGTCCTTTGACGATGACGCATTTACACACGCCTACCTGCAGCATTGCATATCACGCAACGAGGATTGCGCGATCGGATTCACTGACGCTAGCATCGGCGATGTGGCGTGGCAATGGCCTCGCTGAAACAGTTGTGACGTGTGTGCCGGGACGAGAAGGGGCGGATGTGGGACTTCCTCGAGCGGTGTGCATCGGCGAGCCGTTGGCGCTCGTCGCCGGCGATCGGCTCGACGGGCCGCTCGCCGGCGACGAGGTCCAGCTGGCCGGCGCCGAGGCGAATGTCGCCGTCGGGCTCGCGGCCTACGGCGTCGAGGTCGACATCGTCGCCCGGCTCGGTGACGACGTCGCGGGCCGGGTGATCCGTGCCGGCCTGGCCGGGCGGGGCGTCGGTGTCGGGGCGCTCGTCGTCGATGCGACGCGTCCGACGGGCCGGTACGCCAAGGTCGAGGGCGTCGACGACGCGGGTGAACCCAAGACGACGAGCCGATATCGGCGTTTCGACTCGGCGATGGCCGCGGCGGGACCCGGACTGTTGGGCGAGCCTGCGGTGCGGGACGTGCTGGCCGGGACCGCGCTGGTGCACTGCTCGGGGATCACGCCAGCGTTGTCGGCGGACTGTGCCGCGCTCATGGAGGCGCTGCTCGTGGAGCGCGGGCTCGACGGCGGTGGGCGTCCGGGGCCGCATCTGAGCTTCGACGTCAACTGGCGCGAGCCGCTGTGGCCGGACGGCGACACCTCGGTGGTGGCGCGGCTGGCGGACCATGCGGACACGGTGCTCGTCGGTGCGGACGAGGCCGAGCGGGTCTTCGGCGAGAGCGATCCGGGACGGCTCCGGCGACTGCTGCCGGGGCCCGAGCTGCTCGTCGTCAAGGACGGCGCGCGGCGCGCGGTGGCGCTGCCGCGGGACGGCGACGTCGTCGAGGTGCCGGCGCTCGCCGTCGACGTCGTGGAACCGGTGGGGGCGGGCGATTCCTTCGCCGCCGGCTTCCTCTACGGTCGGCTGCTCGGCGAGCCGCTGCGGCGCTGCCTGCGCCGCGGTCACCTCGGCGCCGCCGCCACGCTCACCGTGCGGGGCGACTTTCGACGGCCCGATCCGTCGCTTATAAACGCTTTGATCGACGCCGACGACGCTGATTGGGCCGCAGCGCGGGTCACCGCGAGCGGGCAGTGTCCGAAACCTGTCGCTCTGCGGAGCGACGCGACGAATATCGTCGGCGAGGCCCCCTCGGGGACAGGTTCCGGTCACGGAAAGCCGCCGCCGTGAGCCAGAGCCTGTCCCGGGCGCTCGAGTTGATGGCTCGGCTCGCCGAAGGCCCCGCGAATCTCGACGAACTCGCCGCGGAACTCGGCGTCCACAAGACGACGGTGTTGCGGCTGCTGCGGCCGCTGACCGAGCAGCGATTCGCCTACCGCGACGGCGCGCACCGATTCCACCTGGGCTCGCGGCTCTTCGAGTTCGCCGCCGCCGCCGAGGAACAGCGCGACGTCCGCGCGACGGCGACGTCGCACCTCGCGGAGTTCAACCGGAGTCACGGCCGGACGACGCACCTCGCGGCCCGGGAGGGCGACGAGATCGTCTATATCGCCAAGCTCGAATCCCGTGACCAGCTGCGGATGTTCTCGCGCGTCGGGATGGCGGCGAACAAGAACTCGACGGCCGTCGCCAAGGTGATCCTCGCGGATCTCGACGACGCCGGCCTGCGCGCCGAGATGGCGCGGATGGACTTCGGCAGACGCGCCGCCAACACGATCACCGATCCCGTCCGATACGCCGAGGAGATCGCCGCTGTGCGGGCGGCGGGCTGGGCCGGTGATCGCGAGGAGAACGAGCCGTCGATTAACTGCATCGCGGCGCCGGTGCGCGACGTGACGGGACGCGTCGTCGCGGCCGTCTCGGTGTCGGTGCCGGATGTCGTGCTCGCCTATGACGACCTGTTGCTGCTCCTGGGACCGCTGCGCGAGGTGTGCGCGGCGATCTCCGCGGAGTGCGGCTACCACGCCCCGGACGAATCGCGTTCGGGGCCCATCGATGAGGAAGGACCTCTCACATGACCGATTCCACCGTCTTCACCACCGACGCACCGGCGCCCGCCCACACCTTCAGCCAGGGAGTCCGGCGTGGTGGGCTGCTCCAGGTGTCGGGGCAGGGACCGATGGATCCGGCGTCGAACACTTACATCGGCGAGGGCGACGTGCGCGTTCAGACGCGTCGCACCCTCGAGAACGTCAAGGCGATCCTCGTCGCCGGCGGCGCGTCGGTGGCCGACGTGCTCATGTTCCGCGTGTACCTGACCAAGCGCGAGGACTTCCCCGCGATGAACGAGGTCTACGGCGAGTTCATCGCCGAGAACGTGCCCGAGGGCACTCCGCTGCCGTGCCGGACGACGGTCTTCGTCGGCCTGCCGCACGAGGTCATGCTCGTCGAGATCGACGCGTTGGCGTCGGTCTGACGACGGCGGAACGGATTCCGGCGGTGCGCGCGTTGCGGCTGTGGGCGATCGCGGCCGGGCACGGCGTCTTCGATCGGGGAATGCGGGATGCTTGATCGAGCCGTCCCCAACCTGCCGTCCCGGGATTTCGACGCCACCGAGGCGTTCTACGCCGGGTTCGGGTTCGAGCGGACTCATCGCGACGCCGGCTGGCTGATCCTCCGGCGCGGCGGTCTCCAGCTGGAGTTCTTCCCGTTCCCCGATCTCGACCCCGCGGCGAGCTCGTTCATGTGCTGTCTGCGGGTCGCCGACGTCGACGGACTCCACGACGCGATCCACGCCTCGGGCGTCCCGGCCCGCACCACGGGGATCCCCCGGATCGAACGGGTGCGCCGGCAGCCGTGGGGACTGCGCGCGGGCTATCTCATCGACCTCGACGGCACGCAACTCGCGCTGATCGGCGAGCCGGTCGCGGACGACGCCGGCTGACGGCCGGCGCGTCGGGAGGCATGTCGGCGTCGCCCGTCTGCGGCCAGACTGGGGTCGGTGGCCGTCAGAAGGGTGGTGGGTTGTCGGTGTTGAAGGCTTCGGCGGCGGCGCGTTCGCGCTCGGTGGCGGCTGCGCGTTGTGCGGCGGCGGTGGCTGCATCCGCTTCGCGGATGGTGCGGGTGTAGGCGCGTTCGGCTCGGATGCGGGCCTGCCATTCGGCGAGCCGGTTCCGGCGTGCCGGTCTGTCGACGGGTGTGGAGCCGGGGGTTTCGTCGAACCGGATGCCGTTGAGCGCGGGGAACAGGTCGATTCCGGTGTAGGCTGGCCCGGGGTAGCGGGCGCCGAGTGGGCTGACGAACACGATGCCGCCGCCGGTGTTGCGGCTGTTTTGATCGCCGGGTGCGCGTCGGTTTCGGTGGTCGCTGGTTCGTTCGATGCGCCAGCCGTGGTGGGTTTTGGCGTTGTGGTGGCGTCGGCAGAGGTGTCCGGTGTTGTCGATGGTGGTGTTGCCGGGTCGGTGGTCGGTGGTGTGGTCGATGTCGCACAGTTCGGAGGTCCGGGTGCAGCCGGGAAATCGGCAGGTGAGGTCGCGGATCTGCAGGTAGCGGACGGTGGCGGCGGTCGGCCGGTAGTCGTCGGCGGCCTGCGATGCTCGTGGTGCCGCGATCGGATCCTTGTCCGATGGCGCCCAACCAGAGTCTGGGCACGTCGACGCGCGATCCGGCGCTTGGCGCCCGGCGGGACCGGACGGCCGAGGTGGGGCGAGGGTGCCGCCGGACGGATCGGGATCCTCACCGGATGGCTGTCGGCCGTCCGACCTCGGCGATACTCCGTTGTTCGAATCGGCCGGTTCGTCGCCGCTCGGGTAGGCGTTGTCGGGGAGCAGCGGGACGACCCGCCCGCGTCCGGCGAGGTCGCGGGCGTGGTCGGCGGTGATCACGCCATGCCCGGGGAGGTAGGCGGGCTGCTGGTCGGTGGGGTCGTCGAGGGTGGTTCGGTTCGCGACGACGTGCACGATGATCTGCCCGGCCACCGCGTCCAGGGCGGCCAGATCAGCCGCCCGCCGGACCGCCTCATCGACAGACCGCTCGGCGCCCGCGGCGGCCTCCCGCAGCTCCGCTTCCGGCTCGGCCGCCGCCTGATGGTCGGCGTCTTGTCCGGTATCGCCTGCCGCCGCGGGTGGTGCGGCGCCCGCAGGCGATTCGGCCGGGCCGCGGCCGGTCAACGCCGCCGCCGCGAGATCAGACATCACCTGCGCCTGAGTACGCGAGTCACCGGCCGCGCGCAACGCCCGGGCCGCCGCCCGCAGGGTGCCGTGCGCGGTATGCCCGACAGCGGCATCGCAGGTGATGGAGATCTGAGTGATGCCGTCACCGATGTTGCGGCACCACACACTGCGATCGGCGATCGCCACCCGACGCCGGATCCGCAGAGCGTCGGCATCCACCCGGGCGACGATCGCGTCGATCATCGCCACCAACCGGGTGCTGGCCCAACTCCCACCGGCCGACAGGGCGGCGTCGACGCGGCGGTCGACCTCGGCGGCCAGGGCCGGGGTGACGTTCTGCGCACGCTGCGCCAGAGTCTCGGCCTGCTGCGGCGTCAACCGCCCCGACATCACATGCCCAAGCACCGACGGCAACGTGTCCCGGAACGCCAACGCATACCGGATCAGCCGAAGAACCTGCCCCGGAGCACGCCCCAACGCCGCTCCGATCTCGGTGCAGGCGGCGTCGACCGGGTCACAGCGCACCCGATTACGGTCGGCGCCGTCGTACGAGGCGTGCACATCCGCGACCGCGGACATCTGATCGGCATACGCCCGACCGAGGGTGGTGGTCGCGACCTGGAGGCGAGACAGCACCGGTCGCGGACGCGGACGAGACCGGGGATCAGAGCGGATATCGGAAAGGGCGGGAGCGGACACGGCGACGACCTCCGGGCAGCAGGAAGTAACGGGGATGGTTCCACCACTCGGCGCTGTGTCGAAGCCGGCCTGGCTTCCTCTTGCTGCTCGTCACGCCCATCACGGGCTCACTCGTTTTCGTCCGGGCCTATGACACCCGGGTATCGTCGAACTCAACAACGATGATACCCGGATTCGACGAACGACGCCACCCTCGCGAGCTGACGGTTCAGAACAGCCGACCGGCGGACTCGGCGTCGGGTTCCTCAAGAGCCAGCAGGTAGCGCTTGCGGTCGAGACCGGCGGCGAAGCCGGTGAGCGAACCGTCGGCGCCGATGACGCGGTGGCACGGGATGAACACGCCGAGCGGGTTGCGGCCGACTGCCTGGCCGACGGCTTGGGCCTGCCGGCGGTCGCCGAGCGCCTCGGCGACGGCGCCGTACGTCGTGGTGTCGCCGTAGGGGATGCCGGTCAGAACGTGCCAGACGCGGCGCTCGAACGGCGCGCCGCGCGGGTCGAGCGGCACGTCGAAGCGCCGCCTGCGGCCGGCGAAGTACTCGGCCAGCTCGGCGGCCGCCTGGTCGAGCACCGCGTCACCGACGCTCGCGGTCGGGCCGGCGTCGATCGCGGCGAGGCGTTCGGGAGTTGCGGCGAAGTGCGCGACGGCGAGCGCCGGGCCGTCGGCGACGAGCGTCATCGGACCGACCGGCGTCTCGGTGATCGTGTGTCTGCGCATACCCGCCTCCCTCGAACTCCGCCCGTCGGCGACGGGCTCTCCGGCGAGGATCGCACGGACCGCCGACAATCCGCGCTCGTGGCCGATCGCCGGTTACGCGTAGAAACCTTCGCGCAGGTTGATGCCGTGCTCCATCCACACCTTCAATGCGGCGAGCATCCCGGTCCATCCCTCGCAGTTGCCGAGCGCTCGCTTGACGCCCTCGGGCGTCGGCCGCCAGCCGGATTCGGTGATGGTGACGAGCGTGCGGGTGTCATCGTCGATCGGCTCGAACTCGAAGGTGACCGTCGTGACGCCGCCGACGGCCGCCTCCTCGCCGGCCCAGCGGACGACGATCCGGCGCGGAGGATCGGCCTCGACCACCTCGACGGGGAAGGCGCCGGGGAAGTCGTGGAAATCCCAGGTCGCGGTGGTGCCGGTGGTGAGCCGGCCGCGGGCGCCGCCGGTGGTGAAGTAGCGCGAGAGCTGCTCGGGATCGGCGACGGCCTCGTAGACCTCGGTGCAGGGCCGGGCGACGCGGCCGGACACGGTGAAGGAGACAGGGGTGGGTTCGAGTGACGTAGACATGTTGTAAAATTACAACGTGTCAACGGGAGAAGGCAACAGCGATGACGACGTCGTCTTCAAGGCGCTCGCGTCACCGGCTCGCCGGCGCATGCTCGACGCACTCCGTGAGCGGCCGCGGACCACCGGCGAGCTGTGCGCCTGCCTGCCGGAGCTCGACCGTACGACGGTGCTACAGCACCTGCGCGTCCTGGAACGGGCCGAACTCGTGACCGGTCGCCGGGTCGGCCGGGAGCGGCACCTGCAGTTGGCGCCGCTGCCGATCAAGCGCATTCACGACCGCTGGATCGGCGAGTATGCGCGTGCGGCCGTCGACCTGCTCGAGCGCCTCGACCGTCCGGACGACCCCGCCTGATGCGCTGGGCGAACAGCTATGGCGCCCAGGCACGCACCCAGTCGACGAGCATGGTCGACGTCGCGGGTGCCGGGTTGCTGTACGGAGCGGCCGCCGTCGTGTAGTCGAAGACGACGTACTGGGCGCTGGTGGCCGTCATCGGCAACGTCGCGAGCGCCACACCGTCCCAATAGAAGGTCACCGTCTTCGCGGTCGTGTTCCACGCGGCGCCCACGTTGTGCCAGCCGACGTACGGCGTGGCCGAGTAGGCGCCCTTGTTGGCGTCGACGCCACCGCCGAGGTCGTAGTGCGTGTGGGCGCTCGTGCCGCTGCCCGAGCCTTCGATGACGTCGATCTCGCCGTGCTGCGGCCACGGGATCGAGTCGTCGCCGTTGAGCCAGAAGGCAGGCCAGCCGCCCGGCTTCGTCGGTGATCCGGCCGACGGCGGCAGGTAGACGCGCGCTTCGATGCTGCCGCCGTACATGGTGAAGGAATCGCGCGTCTGGACCATCGCGCCCGTCCACGGCGTGGCGTAGCTCAGCCCGCAGGACGACGCGACGTGCTTCAGTGTCAGCCGCAGCTGTCCGCCGCTGACGGTGACGTTCGCCGGGTCGTAACAGGCGAGTTCCTTGTAAGTGCCGCTCGTACTCACCGGTTTGGTGACGGGGGCCGACGGCGTCGGGAACCAGCCCTTTTGCCAGCGCGAATGCAGGCCGGCGCCGTCGAACTCGTCGGCCATCGCGACGGTGTAGCTCCCGGTCGGATTCCAGCTCGGCGCTGCCGGCGACCCGGGCGGCGAGGTGGGCGGTGCAGTGACGGTGAGCGTCTGGGCGGGCAGCCGCGTCCACGTGCTGCCGATCCGGTAGGAGCCGAACATCGAGTACGTGCCGGCGGCGAACGTCCGCGTGCCCGTCGTGAACGTGTATCCCGACGGGCAGATCGTGACGTCTTCGACGGCGCCCGGGAAGTCGAAGCTCGCGTTCGACGCGCTGCGTACGGCCACCGTGAGCGCGTCGACCTCGATGCAGGCCGTCGACGTGACGCTGAGGGTCGCCGAGATCGAGGCGCCCGAGTAGGCCGCCGTCGGTGTCAGGCTCGTCACCGAGATCCCGTTGGGGTCGGGCGCAGCGGCGGCGGCGCCCGGGGTGGTCACCGCGAGCGCCGCCACAACCGCCGTCGCCGCGCGACGAGCTGCCAATAGCATCCGGTTTCTCCTCTGATCAAGCCCGCTCGATCAGAAGATCTCGATGCGGTGTCAGAAGATTGATACCCCGCGACGCGGCGTGAGACAAGAGAAGCCCGGAATCATCCCCGCCGTCGGGTGAATCCGCTGTAGGCGAGCACGAGCACGACCGCCACGGCGATCGAGATCACCCACCGGATCCAGTCGATGCCGGAGGTGTTGACGTTGCCGTCATCCGCGATCGCGCCCCAGATCCAATAGCCGGCGAGCGCGCCGACCACGCCGATGAGAATGGTGATGAGGATTCCCATGGGCTGCCTGCCGGGGATGACGAGGCGCGCCAGAGCCCCGATGATCGCTCCGAAAACGATCGTTCCGATGATCCCGATCATGTCGTTCCCTCCCGATGGTCCGTGGTGCGACGTCGCCGCCGCACACCTGCCACTGTCGAGGTTCCGCCGTCCGGGTCACCGATCGATCACCGGAGGACGTCTTTTCAGCATTCGTCTTCTTTTCAGCATCGGTCTGCGTGCGGAGCTCTCACAGGCTGGGGCAGCCGGGACGCGTCGGCGCCGAAGCGAACCGGTCGACGGTCCAGGCGAGCGCGTCGGTGATCGCGGGGGAGTCGCGGGCCATGAGGCCGACGTGGTCGCGTTCGGGATAGAGCCGGTAGTCGACGTCCTGCCCGGCGGCGCAACGGCGCCTGACGTAGTCGTCCTGAACGTCCGGGGTGACGAGCGGATCGGTGGCGCCTTGGGCGAGCAGCAGCGGCGCAGGCACCCGGCCGGTCGGGACGTTCTCGGCCAGTCGTGCGGCGAACGGTCCGGACGCGGGATCGCGCCAGAACGGTGACACGTCCCGCTCGATGGCGACCGACGCCAGCAGCGACGCGACGACGGCGGGCTCGGAGAGGCAGCGTCCGGCGGCGGCCGTCTGCAGTGGCCGGGCGATCGGACGCAGGTAGGAGTCGGCGTCGACGTCCGGATAGGCCCGGTCGTAGGCGGCGAGGAGATACGACGCGAAGACGTCGCCGCCCTCGACGTCGGTGAACCGGCGGGTCAACGCCGGGAGATCGGACGCCGGTGCGAAGGCCGCGACGCCGGAGAGCGGGACGTCCGGCGCGTAGGCGGGTTGCAGCTGACCGGCCCAGAGCGCGGCGTGCCCGCCCTGGCTGTGTCCCCACACGACGGTCTGCGGGCCGAGCTCCGCGTCGGTGATCCGGCGGGCGGCCCGCACCGCGTCGAGCACGGCGCGTCCGGTGTCGGAGCCGACGAGGTAGGGCTGCGGATCGCTCGTGCCGAGACCCGGGTAGTCGGGGGCCACGACGATCCAGCCCTTGGCCACGATCTCTGCCAGGGCGAACAGCGCGCCGGAGGTGAACGGTTCGCGGAGCAGGCTCGGGGCGCAACGGGGGTCGAAGCCCGTGGTGCCGTGGGCCCAGACGATCACCGGATGGGGACCGGGCGTGTTCGGTGCGACGACCAGGCCGGTCGCCGCGACGGGGGTGCCGTCCGCGCGCGTGGTCGTGTACGAGTAGCGCCAGGCGCCCGCGTCGTCCGGCACGCCGCGGATGAAGGTCTCGGCGGCGATGAGCTCGCCGGGCCGCGTCGAGGCATTGACGCGGACGTCGCCGAAGGAATCGCGGACCGGCGCCGCCGAATCCGCCCGCATGGTGACGAGGACGCCCGCGATCACGACGACGGCGAGCGTCGTCGAGCCGAGGATCCGGCCGGCGATGCGTATCCGCGGCCGAGCGGGGCCGGTCAGCCCGGCGGCCGTGGCCGCGGCGCTCGCCCGGAAGAGGCCGAAGCCGATCGCGGCCAGCGCGAATCCCGCGCCGATGACGAGGATCGCCGCGTCGGGCCACCGGACCGCCAGCCAGCTCAGGGCGATGAGCGTCGCGCCGGTCACGACCGCGACGAAGGTCGCGCCGCGGCCGTCGCCGACGCCGATCGCCGCGACCGTCAGCGCCCCGACGAGGAACATCACCGCCGCCGCGGCGAGCGGCAGCCAGGTCACCGACGGTGTGAACGCGAAGATCCCGACGGCGACCCCGGCGGCCGCCCAGCAGATGCCCGCGATGCGGGCTCCGCGGACGGCGTCGCGGATCCCGGCCGCGACGAGGCTCGCCGCGATGTAGCAGAACAGTGCGAGCGCGGCGGTGAGCGGCCGCGTCAGCAGGAGGGCTCCGGTGACGATCGCGGCGGCGGCGAGGGCGGACAGCGAGACGGGCCCCAGCCCCGCGGCCAGATCCGGGGCGGCCGAACCGTGCCGGAGCACCGACGTCCGCAGCCGCGTCAGGCGCTCGCCGCCCGACGAGCGTGGGCCGTCCGCGGGGCCCGGGTCTGTTCGGCGACCGTCTGGCATATGTGCAGACCTCCCCGGCGAGTTCTCGGGCCGTCGGCGCGGCGCGTGAGGCGATGCGGGTCGACGCGCAGGCGCCGGCCCGCCGGACATCTGAGCCTAACGGCTGTCACGGACATCCCGGTACCGGGCGTCTTCGACTCCAGGCTCCGGGTGTCAGCGATGCTCGACGCTCGGCGTCGAAGTCTGTCACTCAGAGAGCACTCGCGACACATGGTGCCGCGAGTGTCCTCTCAGCGTCAGATACCGCCGGGTAGGTCAGGGTCGACGCCAGGTCACGTGGGTGACGTGCGGCGTCGTCCGCGAGGAGGCCGGGACGAGCGTCAGATCGCCCTGGCCGTCGAAGACCCGCAGGCCCTCGCCGACGGTGAACGGCACGATGTGCAGCCGCAGTTCGTCGATGAGACCCGCGCCGAGCGCCGCGTTGGTGGTCGACGGGCCGCCCGCGATCGAGACGTTCCGATCGCCGGCCGCCTCGCGGGCGCGGGCGACGGCGGCCTCGAGCCCGTCGGTGACGAAGTGGAAGGTGGTGCCGCCCGCCATCACGACGTCCGGCCGCGGCCGGTGAGCGAGGACGAAGACCGGCCCGTGGTACGGCGGCTCGGGGCCCCACCAGCCGGTCCAGTCGAGATCCCACTCGCCGCGATCGGTCCCGAACATGTGCCTGCCCATGACGAACGCGCCGGCGTCGACGATCGCGGCGATCTCCTCGGCGTGGTCGTCGGCATGCTCGAACATCCAGGTGTGCAGGCGCTCGCCGATCCGGGGTCCGAACGGGTGCTCGCGGCTCTGGTCGCGGCCGGCGGCCACGAGGTCGAGCGAGACGGCGAGGTCGGCGGTGACGATGGGCATGATGGTCTCCTCTGTCGAGCGGTCTGCCGGGTCAGACCGGTCCGGCGACGGTTTCTCACCGCCGCCGGACCGTCGTCGTCAGTCCGCGCCGCGGAAGTTGCGCAGCCGCAGGCTGTTGCCGACGACGAACACGCTCGAGCCCGCCATCGCCGCACCGGCGATCATCGGGTTGAGCAACCCGAGCGCCGCGAGCGGGATCGCCGCCACGTTGTAGCCGAAGGCCCAGACGAGGTTCGTCTTGATCGTCCGCAGCGTCGACCGGGACAGCCGGATCGCGTCGGCGGCCGCGCGCAGATCGCCGCGGACGAGCGTGATGTCGGCGGCCTCGATCGCGACGTCCGTACCCGTGCCCATCGCCATGCCCAGGTCGGCGGTGGCGAGTGCCGGCGCGTCGTTGACGCCGTCGCCGACCATCGCGACGATCCGGCCCTCGGCTTGCAGTCGCGCCACGACGTCCGCCTTCTCGGCGGGCAACACCTCGGCGATCACCTCGTCGATGCCGACCTGGGCCGCGACGTGCTCGGCGACGGCCCGGTTGTCGCCGGTGAGCAGCACCGGCGTCAGGCCGAGCCCGCGGAGCTGCGAGATCGCCGCGGCGCTCGATTCCTTGACGGTGTCGGACACGATGAGCACGCCCGTCACGGCGCCGTCCCAGGCGACGACGACGGCCGTCTGGCCCCGTTCGGCCGCCAGTTCCAGCGTTCCGGTGAGCGAGTCGGGAACCGAGAGCGCCCAGTCGTCCAGCAGCCGCGGACGGCCCACGACGACGGCGTGGCCGTCGACGACGCCCTGCACACCGAGGCCCTCGATGTTCTCGAACGATTCGGGGACCGGCAGGGTGCCCGCCTCCTTCGCCGCCCCGGCGACGGCGCGCGCGATGGGGTGCTCGGACGCGTCCTCCAGCGCCCCGGCGAGCCGCAACAGCTCGGCGTGGTCGACACCGTCGGCCGGGACGGCGTCGACGAGCGCCATGACGCCGGTGGTGACGGTGCCGGTCTTGTCCAGTACGATCGTATCGACGCGCCGGGTCGACTCGAGCACCTCGGGGCCGCGGATGAGGATGCCGAGCTGCGCGCCGCGTCCGGTGCCGACGAGCAGTGCCGTCGGCGTCGCCAGCCCGAGGGCGCACGGGCACGCGATGATGAGGACGGCGACGGCCGCCGAGAATCCCGCGGCGAGCGGCAGCCCCGCGCCGATCCAGGCGCCGAGGGTGCCGGCGGCGATCGCGAAGACGATCGGCACGAACACCCCGGACACGCGGTCGGCCAGCCGCTGCACGTCCGCCTTGCCCGCCTGCGCCTGCTCGACGAGCCGCGCCATCTGTGCGAGCTGAGTGTCCGAGCCGACGCGGGTGGCCCGCACGACGAGCCGTCCGCCACCGCTGTTGACGGTCGCGCCGGTGACGGCGTCGCCCTCGGCGGCGTCGACGGGGACCGATTCGCCGGTCAGCAGTGAGGCGTCGAGCGCCGTCCGGCCGGAGACGACGACGCCGTCGGCCGCCACCTTCTCGCCCGGCCGGACGAGGAACTCGTCGCCGACCCGCAGCTCACCGACCGGAATGCGCACCTCGACGCCGCCGCGCAGCACCGCGACGTCCTTCGCGCCGAGCTCGAGCAGCGCCGTCAGCGCCGCCCCCGCGCGCCGCTTCGACCGCTTCTCGGCGTACCGGCCGGCCAGCACGAACATGGCGACGCCCGCCGCCACCTCCAGGTAGATCTGGCCGTCGGCGTCGCCGCGGGAGACGGCGAGGCTGAAACCGTGCCGCATCCCGGGCATGCCGGCGGTGCCGAGGAAGAGCGCGTACACCGACCAGGCCAACGCCGAGAGCGTGCCGACGGTGACGAGCGTGTCCATCGTCGCGGCGCCGTGCCGCAGGTTGACCCACGCCGCGCGGTGGAACGGCCAACCCGCCCACAGCACGACCGGCGCCGCGAGGACGAGCGAGGCGAAGCCCCAGAAGTCGAACTGCCATGCCGGGATCATCGCCACCGCGATCACCGGGACGCCGAGCACGACGGCCCCGATGAGCCGTTGCCGCAGGGACTCCAGCTCGACGTCGGCCGGATCGGGTGCGGCCTCGCCCGTGGTCGCGGACGGCTCGGGCAGGCTCGCCGTGTAGCCGGACTTCTCGACCTCGGCGATGAGCGCCGCGGGGTCGAGCTCGGCCGGAGCGGTGACCGTCGCCTTCTCGGTGGCGTAGTTGACGCTGGCGGTGACGCCGTCGAGGCGGCCGAGCCGCTTCTCGATGCGCGTGGCGCAGGAGGCGCACGTCATGCCGCCGATGGCGAGTTCGACGGTCGCTGTGGTCATGATCTTCCTCTCGTCTCAGTGTGCTTCGAGCACGAAGGCGGCGGTGTGGACGCGGCCGTCGACCTGGAAGTCGAGGTAGGCGAAGTAGCGGCCGGGCGTGGGTGCCGTGACGTCGAAGGCGACGTCGGGGCCGGACGTGGCGCCTGCTGCCGGTTCGGTGCCGCGGGGGTGGGCGTGGAGGAAGGCGAGGTCGCCGGCGCGCAGCACGACGAGGTGCCCGAAGGCGCCCAGGTACGGCTGCAGGGTGGTGACCGGAGCGCCTGCGCGCGTCACCGTGGCGGTGAGGGCGGCGGCGTCGCCGGCGTGCAGGTCGCCGCTGAGGGTGACGTCGAATCCGCCGACGGACGTCGTCGTCCGTGGCTGTGGGTCGGCGGCCTGGACGGTTCCGGGGACGTCGACGGTCCGGCTGAGTGTGAGCGGGGTGCCGTCCGCCGTGACGAAGTCGGCGAACATCCGGTAGGTGCCGGCGGCGTCCCAGGTCCACGGCAGCGACCACGTGCCGGCGGCGTCGCGCGTCGGGTGGACGTGCCGGAAGCCGGCGCCGTCGCTGCGCACGACCATGAGGTGCAGTTCGCGCTCGTGGGAGGTCGTGTACCCGGTGACGGGCGCGCCGTCGGACCCGACGAGCCGGAACGAGAGCGTGCCCGGCGTGCCGACGGTCGAGGGTGCCGCGAGGCCCTCGAGCCGGACGCCGCCGGCTTCGAGGGCGAGCCCGGTCGGCCCCGCGCCCGGCGCTGTGGGCTGCGTGCCGTGTGTGCCGTGGCCGTCGTCCGCGCCGCCGGGCCGAGCCTCGTGTCCGTGTTGCGCCCCGCCGTCCTCGGCCCGGTCGGCGACGGAGTCGGGCGCGAGCGCCGCCGCGCCGGCCCAGGCCGCGACGAAGACCACCGCGAGCAGGGCGACGAACATCGTCAGCCGCGCCGGGGCGCCGGAGGGGATCGGGGCGCGCATGTCAGGCGGGGACGGCGTCGTAGCCGGCCTCGTCGACGGCCGCGATGATCTGCTCGGCGGTGACGGGCTGTTCGGTGGTGACGGCGAGCCGTCCGGTCGCGGCGCTGACGTCGACGCCGGTCACGCCGGCGAGAGCGCCGACCTCCTGCCGGATCGCGGACTCGCAGTGCCCGCAGGACATTCCGGTGACGGCGAACTCCTGGATGGTGCTCATGGCGTGTTCCTCTCCCTGTCGGACGGCCCGGCGGCCGGACCGATACCCCAGCGGGGTATCTCTGTCTGTTTATACCCCCAGGGGGTATCTACCGCAAGCCGCCGCCCGCGGCGCATCATGAGTCCCGTGAAGACGGATGTGGGCATGGCGCGGGTGTACGACGCCGTCGCCGACGGTGAGCGGCGGGTGTGCGTCGACCGGCTGTGGCCGCGTGGCGTCCGGAAGGGTGATCCGCGCGTCGGGGAGTGGCTGCCGAAGGTGGCGCCGTCGAACGAGTTGCGCAGGTGGTACGGCCACGTCCTGGAACGGGAGGCGGAGTTCGCCGATCGCTACCGGGACGAGCTGACCGCGGGCGAGGAGGCCGCGGCGTTGTGGCGGCTCGCCGGCCTCGCCGCCGGCGGCCCGGTCGTGCTGGTGACGTCGA
This sequence comes from Mycobacteriaceae bacterium, assembly GCA_044222225.1. Lineage (GTDB taxonomy): Bacteria > Actinomycetota > Actinomycetes > Mycobacteriales > Mycobacteriaceae > JBGANR01. The sequence goes on along the minus strand of JBGANR010000018.1, from coordinate 45,824 downwards.
CGCGCGAACTCGCCCGCAGCCACGTTCCGGTGCTCGTCGGGCTGCTCGATCCCGGTGCGTCGGCCGACGTCGCGACGCTGCGGCGCTGGGTCGACGCGGGCGGCACCTGGCGGCTGGTCGCCGGCGGCGCGGGATCGGCGTCGCGACGGTCGCTGACGCTCGCGTTGCACACCTGCGACGGCGGCGAGCGGGTGGACACGCTGGAGTCCGCCGATCCGGCGTTGCTCGTCCACCTCGGTGGCCGGACGTCCGGCTGACGCCGTCGCCGGATGGTCGGAGCCGACGCGCCTACGACCCCGTCCAGGAATCGATCATCTGCGCGCCGCGGCGTCGACGCCGTCGAGCACCACGTGCAGGGCCCGGGTGAACGTCCGGTCCGAGTAGTGGGTGCGGTCGCCGAGCGCGGCGCCGAGGCCCGCGGCCGTCGTCCGCTGCTGCTCGTTGACGGTGAAGCCGAACACGAAGTGCAGCAGCGCCGACGCCGCCGGACCGGGATCGGCGACGCCGGCCCGTTCGACCACCGCGACGAGCCGCCGGTGCGCGTCGGCGCCGCCCAGCCCGAAGGCGTACGACGACGCGACGATGTCGGCGCCGTCCCGGACGTCCAGCAGAGCCCGGCGCAGCGCCTCGCACTCGTCCGCGACCAGACGCCGCGATCCGGATGGGCCGAAGCCCGATCGGTCCGACTCCGCGACCGCGGGGCTGCGGGCCAGGATCTCGTCGGCGACGGCGCCGAGCAGCGACTGCTTGTTCGGGACGTGCCAGTAGAGCGCGCTCGGGGCGACGCCGAGATCGTCGGCGAGGCCGCGCATCGACAGCCCGGCGAGCCCGCGGGCGTCGAGCATGCGCAGCGCGGCGGCGACGAGCGCATTCCGGCTGAGTGTTTCGCGGGCGAGCGTCACACCGCCCTCTCGCCGCCGGCCGACCGCGCCGTGCTCATCTGTCGGCCCGGCTCACTTGTCCGCCCGCACCACACAGCCGGCCGGCTTCGCGTCGGTCAGCGGATAGGCGGTGGCGAGCGCGACGGCCATGCGCCGGCCGCGTTCGGTGTAACCGAGCGGTGTGTAGTGGATGCCGTCCTCGGCGAACCAGGACGGCTGCGCCTCGGCGGCCCAGTCGTAGATCCGCAGGTTGGGGTAGCGCTTGCACGCGCCGAGCAGGGTCTTGTTGAAGCGGGTCATCGCCGCGTTGTCATAGGCGGGGTTCAGATTGAGCGCCGTCGTGCGGATCGTCGGCCACAGCACGGGCTGGTCGCCGATGGCGGTCATCAGCCGGTCGATGCGCATGTCCAGCGAGCCGGGCCCGCCGACCTCGATGTTCGCGGTGTCGTTGAGGCCCATCGCCATCACCCAGCAGCCGGCCGCGCCGCGACCGCGGTCGCTGGTGATCGAGTCGACGGCGTTCGGCTCGCCGTTGACGGTCTCCAGCGACGACCGCGCCCCGGCGATGTCGGTGGTGACGGTCGTGGCACCCACGCCGCGGTAGCGCGCGTCGACGCGGGTGGCGGGGTCGGGGAGCTTCTCGGCGTCCATGAGGCCGACGGACGTCGAATCGCCGATGTGGACGACGCTCGTGCACGACGTCCGGCGCTGCTCGGGCGGCAGCGTCGGCCCCACGCGATCGGTGGTCGGCGTCGGATCGTCGACGAGGTCGCCCGACCCGTCCTCGCCGGGCGTCTTCGCGAAGACGCGGACGATCGGCAGATCCGGATTCACCGCCCGCACCGCGACGAGCGAGCCGGTCGCGACGGCGAGGACGGCCGCGGTGGCGGCGAGCGCGCGGACGCCGAGGCGCCGGCGCGGCCGCTTGAGACGTTCGAGGCGGACGATGAGGGCGTCCGCGATGCGGGCCAGCACGGGATTCGGCTCCTTCTCTCTGCCGCGGTACGCACCGCGCAGACCGTAGCGGCGGATCGGGTTCTCGACGTATCGCCACGACAGCGTGGCGAGCACGCCCGTCACGACCACGGCGATGACCGAGGCGACGGGACGCTGGGTGGCGACGAACGTCGCCGGCATGAAGGCGATCACCGGCAGGTGCCAGAGATAGATGCCGTACGAACGCTCGCCGATCCAGCGCAGCGGGGCGCAGCCGAGGACGGCGGCGGTCGCCGACCGCGGCACCACCGCGGCGGCGAGGACGAACAGCGTCGCGACCGTCAGCGTGAGCAGTCCCCACGAGTACAGCGACAGCGACGTGCCGGGCAGCAGCGTGACGAGCCCGAGGATCACGGCCAGACCCGCGAACGCCGCGGCGTCGAGCGCGCGCCGCCGGACCGCGGGCATCCAGTGGTGGGCCTTGGCCGGCCACCACAGCGCGAGCGCGGCGCCGAGCAGCAGGCCGCCGGCCCGGGTGTCGGTGCCCTCGTAGGCGCGCGTGTTGTCGAAGCCCGGCTCGGCGAGCAGCGACAGCAGTGTGAACGACCCGGCGGCCAGCAGCAGGACGGCCGCCGTGACGAGCCATCGGCGGCGCAGGACGGCGAACAGCCCGATGAGCGCGATCGGCCAGACGACGTAGAACTGCTCCTCGATCGAGAGCGACCACATGTGGGACAGCGGACTGGGTGCCTCGAAACGATCGAAGTACGACCTGTCGGCGGCGATCGTGTGCCAGTTGTTGACGTAGAACAGCGCCGACAGCGATTCCAGCGCCCGCTCGCCGAGTCTGCGCGAATCGGTGATCGCCGTCCCGATGAGGACGGCCGCGAGCACGAGGAGGACGGCCGGGACGAGCCGGCGGAAGCGGCGCAGCCAGAAGGTGCCGAGCCCCCAGTCGCCGGTGCGCTCCCGGTGCCCCAGCAGCAGCGAGGTGATGAGGAAGCCGCTGAGGGTGAAGAAGACGCCGACGCCGGCGAGTCCGCCCTTCGCCGCCGGCCAGCCGAGGTGGTAGACGACGACGAACGTGACGGCCAGCGCGCGCACGCCGTCGAGACCCGGCAGGTAGGTGGCGTTGGCTTCAACGGGGCGGGGCATCGGGTACAGCTCTTTCCGGGGTCGGTGTTCGGGTGGTCGCGGTCGAGGGACCGCGTCGGGTGTGGCTGGTCGAGGATCAGCGCCCGGGCGGGCAGCCGGCGAGCACGCGGGCCATCGCGTCCTTCTCGGCGCGCGTCACCCAGAGCCGATAGGTGGCCTTCACCTCGATCTGCCGGCTGACGTACGTACAGCGATAGGACGTCGCGGGCGGCAGCCAGGTGGCGGCGTCGCCGTCGCCCTTGGACTGGTTGGTCGGACCGTCGACGGCCTGCAGGTTGCGGGGATCGTTGGCGAGGTCGCGACGCTGCGCGTCCGTCAGCTGCTGGGCGCCCTTCTGCCACGCGTCGGACAGGGCGACGACGTGGTCGATCTGGACGGCCGCGCTGTTCGGTCCCCGCTCGAAGGCGATGGTCCGGCCCGTGTACGGATCGGCGAGTGAGCCGGTCAGCACGACGCAGTCCCGCGTCCCGGGGCGGAGCCGGGTCGACGTCAGATCGCGTTTGAGCATGTCGTTGCGGGTGTCGCAGCCGTTGTGCCCGCCGGCCACGGTGACGTCGTCGCTCCACGCCGGCCCGAACTTCTCCCGTGCGTAACCGGTCTTCGGGGCGCGGCCCTTGACGGCGAGCGACGCGAGTCGCGCCGACGCGGGGTTCGCCTGGTGCTGCTGTGCCGACTCCGCCGACGTCGACGGCCGCGACGCGGCGTCGTCACCGGCCGGGGACGTGCATCCGGTCATCGCGACGCCGGCCACGACGATCCAGGCGACGACGACCCGGTTTCGACGGAGATTCATCGTGGTCATGGTAGGACCGCCCACCGACGTTTCTTCAATCCAGCAGGTCCGGCGGGCAGGACGGCGAGTGCCGGTCGGCGCCGGCGTCCTCCGTTCGGCCGATCCCGCCGGTGGGCGGGCTGAGCGTCGTCGGCGGCGGCGAATACGCTATGTCCGAAGTCATGAGTGCGGCCGGAGACGGCCGGAAGAACAGGAAGGACACGCAAGGATCGTGAGCGCCCCTGAGAATGACGCGGTGACCGTGAGCGACGCGGCGACCGCCGCGCCGGAAGAACGCGAATTCGCGGCCGAGACCCGCCAGTTGCTGGACCTGATGGTCCACTCGATCTATTCGAACAAGGACAGCTTCCTGCGGGAGCTCATCTCCAACGGTTCGGATGCGCTGGACAAGCTGCGTATGGCGTCGTACCAGGACAAGGACCTCGCGGCGGACGTCGACGATCTGCACATCGAGATCGCGACCGATCCCGCGGCCCGGACGCTGACGGTGCGCGACAACGGCATCGGCATGTCCCGCGAGGACGTCGTCGAACTCATCGGCACGATCGCCAAGTCGGGGACGGCGCAGTTGCGCCGGAGCCTCGCCGATGGAGCGGACGCCGACGGCAAGGGACTCATCGGGCAGTTCGGCCTCGGTTTCTACTCGACGTTCATGGCCGCCGACGAGGTGAGTCTCACGACGCGCCGCGCCGGTGAGCCCGGCGGCACCGTGTGGACCTCGCGCGGAGCCGGCACCTACACGATCGCCGACGCGGCCGACGCCCCGCAGGGCACGTCGGTGACGTTGACGCTCAAGCCGGTCGACGACGAGAACCATCTGCGCGATTACGCCTCCGAGGCCGTGATCGCCGAACTCGTCAAGCGCTATTCCGACTTCATTCCGTGGCCGATCCGGTTCATCCCGGCGGAGCCGGAAGGCGATGCGACCGAAGGCGATGACGCCGAGGCCGCCGAGGGCGAGGCGGCCGCGCCGCGCGTCCTCAATTCGCAGAAGGCGCTGTGGACGCGCTCACCCGGCGACGTCGACGACGAGGAATACGCCGAGTTCTATCGGCATCTCGCGCATGCGTGGGATTCTCCGCTGCGGACGGTGACGCTGACGGCGGAGGGGACCTTCGAATATCGGGCGCTCCTCTTCATCCCGTCGCAGGCGCCATTCGATCTCTTCCTCCGGGACGGTCGCAGCGGGCTTGCACTATACGTCAAGCGGGTGCTCATCGAGGAGAGGTGTGACCAGCTGCTGCCGGACTATCTCCGATTCGTCGCGGGTGTCGTCGACGCCGAGGACCTCTCGCTCAATGTTTCTCGGGAGATCCTGCAGCAGGATCGTCAGTTGCGGGCGATTCGTCGCCGACTGACCAAGAAGTTGCTCTCAACGATCCTGGAGCTGAGGAAGGCCGACGATCGCACTGATTACGACCGGCTGTGGGCGCAGTTCGGCAGGGTGCTCAAGGAAGGCCTGCTGTCGGATCCCGACAACGTCGAGACGCTGCTGGATATCGCCTCTTTCGCAAGCACGGCCGGCGGCGATCCGACGGCGCTCGCCGATTACGTGGAGCGGATGCCCGAGGGCCAGTCCGAGATCTACTATCTGACCGGCGAGTCCCGCGCGGCACTCGAGGCGTCACCGCATCTGGAGGCGTTCCGCGCCAAGGGGCGGGAAGTGCTGTTGCTCACCGATCCCGTCGACGAGGTGTGGGTGACCAATGTCAGTGAATTCCGCGGAACGCCGTTGCGGTCGGTGGCCAAGGGCGATGTCGATCTCGGTGACACCGAAGACGAGGAGAGCGCTGAGGAGGACGGTGCGAACGCCGGTCTGCTGACGTGGCTCGGCGAGGTCCTTTCCGATCGCGTCAGCGAGGCGCGTGTCTCCAAGCGGCTGACGACGTCCCCGGCCTGCCTCGTCGGCGACGAGTTCAGCATGACGCCCGCCCTGGAGCGGATGTACCGGGCCTCGGGGCAGCAGGTTCCCGTCGGCAGGCGGGTGTTGGAGGTCAATCCCGGGCACGCGCTCATCGCCGGGCTCCGCGAGGTGCACGCCACCGATCCGGAATCCGCGGTGGCGAAGGACACCGCGGAACTGTTGTATGGTGTCGCGCTTCTCGCCGAGGGCGGAGATCTGCCGGATCCGGCGCGGTTCTCGGCATTGCTTGCCGATCGGCTCGCGGCTTCGCTGTCGTGAGTGGTTCTCCGGAACCGAGTGGGTTTCCGGGGGATTCGATGAGAGTTCGATGAGAAAACGATGCGGCCCCGTGGTATCGAACCACGGGGCCGCATCATGTCCAGCGGCGTGGTGAAATAACCCCGCGCGTCAGTGCGCCGCGTTGAAGGCCGCGACGACCTCGCCCGGGATCCGGCCGCGAGAAGAGACCTTGAATCCGTTCGCATTGCCCCAGTCGCGCATGGCCTGGGTCTGCTCCGACGAACGCGTCGGCGTCGAGGCCGGAGCGGACGACGCCTTACGACGACCCGGCGTGGTCCGTCGGCCGGCGTTGATGTAATCCGCCAGCGCACCCCGCAGGCTATCGGCGTTATCGGTCGACAGGTCGATCTCGTATTCGACGCCGTCGATCGCGAACGAGACGGTCTCGTCGGCCGTCTTGCTGGAATCGAGATCGTCGATCAGTTCGACGATGACCCGCTTGGTCATGAGCTTTCCCTTCATTGGATATTCGTGCTGCGGCCGATTGTAGACACAAACCATGCCCCGATGGGTAATTCGTGGCCACAGCGAGCTCCCGTCATCCGGCGACTACTCTGGTCGAGGGGCCGGTTACGGGTCCCGATCAGTGAGCGTGTCATGCGCGCGAGGAGGAGGATCGAGATGGACTTCAAGAGTTTGGCGGGTAAGGCCAAGGACGCGCTCCGCAACAACCAGGGTGCGATCGACAAGGTCGCGAAGACGGTGAACGACAAGACCGGCGGCAAGTACTCGTCGCAGGTCTCCAAGGCCACCGACGCGGCGCGCAAGTTCGCCGGTGGCGACGGCCCGCGGTAGACGCGGGTGGCGAAGGTCGACGTCTCGCTCCCGGTGCCGCTGCCGGCCGAGACGACCTGGGGGTACCTGAGCGACCTGTCGCGGTTCGACGAGTGGCTCACCATTCACGACGGTTGGCGCAGTGAGGTGCCGGCGGAACTCGTCGAAGGCGTTCGGGTCACGTCGGTGGTCCGCGCCAAGGGTTTCCGCAATCGGGTCGACTGGGTGCTCTCGGAATACCGGCCGCCGCAGTCGGTCAGATTGACGGGCAGGGGCAAGGGCGGCGTCAAACTGGACGTCTCGCTCTCGGTCGCCCCGGACGGTGACGGATCCCGGGTGCGTTTCGTCGTCGACCTCGGTGGACGGGCGCTCTTCGGGCCGATCGGCTCGGGGGTCGCGCTGGCGCTCAAGGGCGACATCGATCAGTCGTTGCGCAACTTCGTCGGCGCCTTCGCCGGCTGATCCGATCCGCGCTGAGTCCGCCCGGGCCGGGTACGGCGGGGCGGGCTCAGCGTGAGACGAGCTTGACGGGAGTCGTCGCCGTCATGTCGCGCCAAGACGACGGGCTGACCGCGAAGCCGCGCGAGCTGCGCTCGTCGAGGCAGTAGAGGCCGGTCGCGTCGACGATGCACCGGAAGGGCCCGGAGCCGAGCGCCTCGCCGTTGCGGAACTTCTTCGGGTTCGGCGCGGCCGGTACGTCGGCCCGGCAGGCGCCCTGTCGTGGTCCCGAGGCGCCGAGAGTCGTCACGGCCTGGTCCCATGCACAGTCGGTCGGACTGTCGTCGGGCTTGGGCGGCGCAGGAAAGAGCGCGCCTGTGACGGTGCACGTGAGTGTGGTGGCGGTGATGCTGCACGTCGTCGAGTCGTCGGGGGTGACGAACGCGGCGGGCGCGGGCAGATCGACGCGGCCGGCGGCGTCGAGGGCGGCGCCGAGGCCGACCTCGCCGGCGACGCCCGAGGACGACGTGGTGGAGACGGGCGGGCGGGAGGTCTCGGTGCTCAACGTGTCCTGCGGCGGCAGCTTCGTCGACGGCGGCCCCTTCTCCGCCATGCATCCGGCCAGCGTCAGGACGGTCGCGGTCGCGGCGACGGCGCCGAGGAGGCGGACGGATCCTCGAGTTCCCGCGGACGCCCGGCCGATGCGTGAGTCGTTCACGGTGCCGACCTCCGGCCGCCCGGCCTGTGGCCTCGCGGCCGGAGCTCGGCACGTGCGAATGAGGTTCTGACTCGCATCCGGTGAATATAGCCGGGGCCCGCCGGCGGGTGGGGGACCCGCAGGTGCCGTGCGACTAACCCTCAACTTGTGGTTCACTGTTAGTCGAGTGACTTATGTGACTAGTGGTGAACTGGAGGCGTTGTCTATGAAGCCCACCCGCCGAATCATGGCTGTGGCCGCGGGGACGGGAGTCGCCGTCATCGGCGCACTGCTCGCACCGGCGCAGGCGACGGCTGAGCCGCAGCCGGCCGTCGCGCTGGCGGGAAAGACCGTCTTCCTTGATCCGGGGCATCAGGGCTCGGCCACGCCGGAGCAGCTGAGCAAGCCGGTGCCGGACGGCAACGGCGGTGTCAAGGACTGCCAGACGACGGGTGCGACCGGCGTCAACGGCGTGCCGGAGCACAAGATCGTCTGGGAGATCGGTCAGATCGTCAAGTCCGGGCTCGAGCAGCTCGGCGCCAAGGTGATCCTCTCGCGCGGCGACGACACCGGCTGGGGCGGCTGCATCAGCGACCGGATCAACGCGGCGAACGCGGCCAAGGCCGACCTCGCGATCAACCTGCACGCCGATTCGACGACGACGGGCCGTGACGACACCCGCCGCGGCTTCCATCTCATCGTCCCGGCGCTGCCGGTGCCGGACGCGACGGTGACGACGGTCCAGGGCGGCGCGGGCAAGCAGGCCACCGAGGACGTCCGCGACGCGCTCAAGAAGGCCGGCCTGCCGGTGGCGAACTACCTCGGCGACGCGCGCGACGGCGTCCTCACCCGTAAGGACATCGCGGCCGCGAACCTGACGCGGGTGCCCAACGTGTTCACCGAGCTCGGCAACCTCTCCAACCCCGCCGACGCCGAGCTGCTGTCCGGCCGCGAAGGCCAGGTCAAGGCCGCGGCCGGGCTCATCGCCGGTGCGTCGGCCTTCCTGGCGCGCGCGACGACGCCCGGTGTGCCGGCGGCGCCCGGTGCGACGCAGCCGCAGACGCCGGCCACGACCCCCGGCACCCCGGCCCTGCCGCCGGGCACCGAGCGGCCGCAGCAGACGACCGAGGATCCGGGCGGCATCGACCTCTCGGGTGTCTCGCCGTTCGTGCGTCTGACGGAGTCGCTCGGCAAGACCTCGGACGTCAACGGCTTCAAGAAGCTGCTGGAAGCGCTCGGTCCGGACGCGGGAGCCGGCCTGCTCAAGGCCGTCCTGTCCGCGGTCTACGCGCTGGCCGGGGGCAAGCTGCCGGTCTGACCCTTCCGCCTTCTCGACCCGAGGAGCTCCGATGTCCGTGCTGCAGGCCTTCTATCAGCGCAACGCCGTCCGTGAGCTCGCCGGCCGGGCGACGCTCGTCACCGGTGCGGCGAGCGGCATCGGGCGGGCGACGGCGCTCGCGGCGGCGCAGGCGGGGGCGCGGCTCGTGCTCACCGACATCTCAGCGGATGCGCTCACCGGCGTCACGGACGAGATCCGGGACGCCGGTGGGACGGTGCTCCTCGCCGAGGCGGGGGACGTCGCCGACCACGCGTGGGTGACGGCGTTCGGCGAGCAGGTGGCCGCCGAGATCGGCGTGCTCGACGTGGTGATGAACGTCGCGGGGATCGCGACGTGGGGGACCGTCGAGAACCTCTCGCACGAGCAGTGGCGGCGGATCGTCGAGGTCAACCTCATGGGTCCGATCCACATCATCGAGACCTTCGTCCCGCCGATGGTGCGCCGCTCGATCGCCGAGAAGGCCGCCGGCCGGACGGTGACCGGGGGGCATCTGGTCAACGTGTCGTCGGCCGCCGGTCTGCTCGGGCTGCCCTGGCACGCCGCGTACAGCGCGACGAAGTTCGGCCTGCGCGGCGTCTCGGAGGTGCTGCGTTTCGATCTGCGCCGGCACCGGATCGGGGTGTCGCTCGTGTGCCCCGGCGGGGTGGCGACGCCGCTGGTCGGCACCCTGGAGATCGCCGGCGTCGACCGCGGAGACCCGGTGCTGGAGAAGCAGATCGCATCGTTCCACCGGATCGCGGTGTCGCCGGAGAAGGCCGCCGAGGCGATCCTGCGCGGCGTCACCCGCGGCCGTTACCTCGTCTACACCTCGCCGGACGTCCGCTTCGGCTACTTCTGGGCGCGGACGTTCCCTTATCCCTATCTCGTCGCGATGCGCCTGGCCAACGACAGGTTCGACGCGCTCGCACGCCGCAGCCGGCGGGGCTGACGCGCCTCGGCCGGGCGCGGTTCAGGCCGGGCGCGGTTCAGGCGCGCCACCAGGCGTCGAACGGTGTGACGGGCACCGTCCGCTTGTGCCGGGTGCGCAGGAACCAGCCCTCGATCGTGGCGGCGGCCTCGGCGTCGACGTCGCGCCCCTCCAGATAGTCGTCGATCTGCGCGTAGGTGACGCCGAGCGCGGTCTCGTCGGGGAGCCCCGGCCGGTCGTCCTCGAGATCGGCGGTCGGCACCTTGGCCGTGACGCTCGCCGGCGCGCCGAGGTGGCGCAGCAGCGCGGCGCCCTGGCGCTTGGTGAGACCGGTGAGCGGGGTGAGGTCGACGCCGCCGTCGCCGAACTTGGTGAAGAAGCCTGTCACCGCCTCGGCGGCGTGATCGGTGCCGACGACGAGCATGCGCTCCTGCCCGGCGATGGCGTACTGGACGACCATCCGCTGGCGGGCCTTGATGTTGCCGCGGACGAAGTCGCGCAGCGGCTCGCCGAGCCCGTCGGCGGTCGCGGCGGCCGTGCCGTCGGCGCCGGGGGCGACGTCGACGACGATGGTGCGGTCGGGCTCGATGAAGTCGAGGGCCAGCTGGGCGTCGGCCTCGTCGGCCTGCACCTTGTAGGGCAGCCGGACGGCCACGAACGCCGCGTCGACGCCCTCGGCCCGCAACTCCGCGGCCGCACGTCGGCAGAGCACGCCGGCGAGCGTCGAGTCCTGGCCGCCGCTGATGCCGAGGACGTACCCGCGTGTGCCCGTCGCCCGCAGATAGTCCTTGAGGAAGTCGACGCGCCGCGTGATCTCTCCCGCGGGGTCGACCTCGGGCTCGACGTTCAGTTCGGCGATGATCTCGGCTCGCAGCGACATGGCGCCGAGCCTAACGCCGGACCGTTCGCGCCGCGCGTCGAGGCAGGTCATGGGACTGTTCCGAACTTGCCGGTACAGCGACTAACACGTGTTAGCTTGTCGCCACCTTACAGATGGCCCGTCGGGGGTCCTCCGATGGTTCGAACACAGCGAGGTGTGCGACATGGTGGTATCGCGGAGGTGGACGGCCTTACTCGTCTCCCTTGTTCTCGGGTTGACGATGGCGGCCTGCGGCTCGGACGACCAGGGCAAGGGGTCGAGTACGACCGCGAGCGGCGACGGGGTGGTGAAGGTGTACTTCACCCGGCACGGCCGCACGATGCTCAACGAGACCGACCGCGTCCAGGGCTGGGCCGATTCGCCGCTCATGCCCAAGGGCGAGGAGGTCGCGACGAAGATCGGCGAGGGCTTCGCCAAGGCGAACGTCACGTTCGACGCCGCGTACTCGGCGGACATGGTGCGGCACTTCTCGACGGCGACGTTGATGCTCAAGGGTGCGAAGTCCGACCTGACGGTGACCCGCAACCCCGACCTGCGCGAGGTGTCCTTCGGGGCCTGGGAGGGCGAGGAGAACAAGGTCATGCAGACCGCCGCGGCCAAGAAGATGGGCCTGGCGTCGGTGGAGGAGATCCTCACGTCGGGTCGCAAGCTGTCCGATTTCGTCGACGCGATCAAGGCCACGAACCCGAAACCCGAGGTGCCGGCCGAGGACAGCGCGACGGTGGCGGACCGGGCGCTCAAGGCCCTCAAGGAGGCCGCCGAGGCGCAGGCCGGTAAGGGCGGCGGGTCGGTGCTGGTCGTCAGCAGCGGTCTGACGATCACGGTGGTGCTCGAGCGGCTCGGCCAGAAGGTGAACAAGCCGATCGAGAACGGCGCCGTCAACCTGCTGGTCTACGACAAGGGGCAGTGGAAGGTCGAGACCGTCAACGATCTCTCCTTCTCGAAGTAGTTCTGACCCGCGACGGTCCTCCTCGGCACGGCGAGGGGGACCGTCGTCGTCTCGGCGTCTGCTCGGTCAGGCTCCGGGACGCGGCGTCAGGGCACGGACGAACGCCTCGTACTCGTCGGCGACGTCGTCGATCGACAGGCCGCGGGCGACGGTGAGGTGTTGGACGGCCGCCGCCCCGAGCGGGGCGAGCACGGCGTGCACGAGGACGTCCAAGGGGCCGGTGAAGCCCGCGGTGCGCAGCAGCATCGCGACGTGCATGACATAGAAGGCGCGGGTGGGGTGCGTGTACCGCTCGGGGGTGTCCTCGGCGGCGGCGGCGAGATCGGGATGGGCGCGGACCATGTCGAGCCGGGCGCGGCCGAACGCCGCGAGCCGGTCCAGCGGTGCGGCCCCGGGGCCGAGCGGTGGGGGTCCGGAGATGACGTCGCGCTGCAGCCGTTTCTCGTGGTGATCGAGCAGTGCCTGCATGAGTCCGGTGCGGCTGCCGAACCGGCGGAAGACGGTGCCCTTGCCGACGCCGGCGGCCCGGGCGACGTCCTCCATCGTGATCTCGTTCGCGGGCCGGGTGTCGAGAAGTTCGGTCGCGGCATCGAGCAGAAGGGCCCGATTGCGGGCGGCGTCCGCACGCTCGGTCTCACCGGGGCCGTCGCCGATGAGACGGGTGCCGCCGAGAGGCGGCTTCTGCTCAGCCACGGTGCAACCCTATCGGGGCGAACGACCCGGGAATACAATCGGACCACGGTCCGGTTATAGCCGGCGAGAGTTCCACTCAACGGAAGGTTCACCATCATGTCCGATACCACCGTCACCGACCGGGCCGGGGAGACGACGGTCGCCGTCCTCGTCGGGAGCCTGCGCGCCGGATCGCTCAATCGCCGGATCGCCGAGACCGCCGTGGAGAACGTGCCGACGGGTGTGACGGCCGCGCTCGTCGACGGGCTTGCGGACGTCCCGTTCTACAACCCGGACATCGACGTCGCGCCGCTGCCGCCGGCCGCCGCCGAGCTACGGGCGCGCGTCGGTGCCGCCGACGCGGTGCTCATCGTCACCCCGGAATACAACGGCACGATCCCCGCCGTGCTCAAGAACGCCATCGACTGGGTGTCGCGACCGTACGGGGCCGGTTCGCTGCAGGGCAAGCCGGTGGCCGTCGTCGGCGCCGCGCTGGGCCGCTACGGCGGCAAGTGGTCGCACGACGACACCCGCCGCTCGGTCGGGGTCGCCGGTGGCGTGGCCGTCGCCGACGTCGAGGTCTCGCTGGCGGCGTCCGCCATCGAGAACGAGGATCCGGCCGCCGACGGCTCCGTCGTCGCGGCGTTGCGAGGCGCCCTCGAGCGGCTCCGGGACGCGGGGCTCGCCGAGGCGGCGTGAGGCTGTGATGGATCCGAGGTGACGTGGCCCGGCCGGCGATACGCTGGCCGGGCCACGCGTCTGTCGGGCCGTTTTGCGGGCTCTCTCGACACGCCGGTGCGACGACACGCTGACGATTTCGTACGAGCGGGCCCCAATCCCTAGTAGTGCTTGCGCGCCTAAACCCTAGGTGTAGTGTTTGAAGCACGGCAGCGCCCCGCGGAGCGAATGCGGGTGACGAGCTCACAGGTCATCCCCAGGACGTCCACAGAAGCGGCCGGGTTGTCCACAGAAATTCCCCAAGATGGTCCCCAGAAACCGGTTTCGGACTCGCCGTTCGAGCCGCCTGTCGCAGTCTCAGGAGTCGCCAGATGAGCATCACCGTCTACACCAAACCCGCCTGCGTGCAGTGCAACGCGACGTACAAGGCGCTCGACAAGGTCGGTGTCGACTACTCCGTCGTCGACATCAGCCAGGACGACGAGGCGCGCGATTACGTCATGGCGCTGGGGCACATGCAGGCGCCGGTCGTCGTCGCCGGCGACGATCACTGGTCCGGCTTCCGGCCCGATCGCATCAAGGCGCTCGCCGTCGCAGCCTGAAGCCTGATCGACGCACCGAGTCCGGGGAAGGGAATCGGGGTTGATCGTCTACTTCTCGTCTGTTTCGGAGAACACCCATCGGTTCATCGGCAAGGTCGGTCTGCCCGCGCTGCGCATTCCCGTGCGGCGCGGACAGGATCCGCTTCGAGTCGATGAGCCCTATGTCCTCGTCTGTCCTACCTACGGAGGTGGACGCGCCGACGGCGGGTCCGGTGGGTACGTCCCCAAGCAGGTCATCGGCTTCCTCAACGACCCGCACAACCGGGCGCTGCTGCGGGGCGTCATCGCGGCCGGCAACACGAACTTCGGTGAGGAGTTCTGCCGGGCGGGGGACGTCGTGGCCGCCAAGTGCGGCGTGCCTTATCTGTACCGATTCGAACTCATGGGCACGGAGGACGACGTCCTCCGTGTGCGAGCGGGCCTGACCCGTTTCTGGGCGGAGGCCGTGGCCTCCTAGCCGCCCGGAATCCGCCGGACCGCGGCGTCGACGTCTCCACCGCGTCGGTGCCGGCCGCCTGCGGATTCTGTCGGTGCCCGCTGTTACACCTGTGTACGACCACATATTCGCCTTGGAGGGTGAGCGATCATGACGGCAACCATCGCGGGCAAGCACCGGGCACCGGACGCGGTGTCGCCCGGCTCCGACGGGCTCGACTACCACTCCCTCAACGCGATGCTCAACCTCTACGACGCGGACGGCAGGATCCAGTTCGACAAGGACCGTGCCGCGGCGAACCAGTACTTCCTGCAGCACGTCAACCAGAACACGGTCTTCTTTCACAACCTGGATGAGAAGCTCGACTATCTCATCAAGGAGAACTACTACGAGGCCGAGGTTCTGGACAAGTACAGCCGAGTGTTCATCAAGAAGCTGTACGAGGCGGCTTACGCCAAGAAGTTCCGTTTCCCGACGTTCCTCGGCGCGTTCAAGTACTACACGAGCTACACGCTCAAGACGTTCGACGGCAAGCGTTACCTGGAGCGTTTCGAGGACCGTGTCTGCATGGTCGCCATGACGCTCGCCGACGGCGATGAGCAGTTGGCTCGCGACCTCGTCGAGGAGATCATCGACGGTCGTTTCCAGCCGGCGACGCCGACGTTCCTCAACTCGGGAAAGAAGCAGCGCGGCGAGCCGGTGAGCTGTTTCCTTTTACGTATAGAGGACAATATGGAGTCAATCGGGCGCTCCATCAACTCGGCGCTGCAACTCTCCAAGCGCGGCGGCGGCGTCGCCCTGCTGTTGAGCAACATCCGCGAGCACGGTGCGCCGATCAAACAGATTCAGAATCAGAGCTCCGGCGTCATCCCGATCATGAAGCTGCTGGAGGATTCGTTCAGCTACGCCAACCAGCTCGGCGCCCGGCAGGGGGCCGGCGCGGTGTATCTGCACGCCCATCACCCGGACATCTATCGCTTCCTCGACACCAAGCGCGAGAACGCCGACGAGAAGATCCGGATCAAGACCCTCAGCCTCGGCGTCGTCATCCCGGATATCACGTTCGAGCTTGCCAAGCGCAACGACGACATGTACCTGTTCAGCCCGTACGACGTCGAGCGCGTCTACGGAATGCCGTTCGCCGACGTCAACGTCTCCGAGAAGTACCACGAGATGGTGGGGGACCGGCGGATCGCGAAGGCCAAGATCAAGGCGCGCGAATTCTTCCAGACCCTCGCGGAACTGCAGTTCGAGTCCGGCTATCCGTACATCATGTACGAGGACACGGTGAACCGGGCGAACCCGATCGACGGCAAGATCACCCACTCCAACCTGTGTTCGGAGATCCTGCAGGTGTCGACGCCGTCGACGTACAACGACGATCTGTCCTACGCCGACGTGGGCAACGACATCTCGTGCAACCTCGGGTCGCTCAACATCGCCAAGGCGATGGACTCGCCGGACTTCGGCAAGACCATCGAGATCGCGATCCGCGGGCTGACGGCCGTGTCCGATCAGACGGCGATCACCTCGGTGCCGTCGATCCAGAAGGGCAACGACGAAGGTCACGCCATCGGCCTCGGTCAGATGAACCTGCACGGTTACCTGGCACGCGAGCGGATCCTCTACGGCAGCGAAGAGGGCGTCGACTTCACGAACATGTACTTCTACACGGTGCTGTTCCACGCGATCCGCGCGTCGAACAAGTTGGCCCGCGAGCGAGGTACGTCGTTCACCGGTTTCGAGAAGAGCAAGTACGCGACGGGCGAGTTCTTCGACAAGTACATCGACCAGGTGTGGGAGCCGGCCACCGATAAGGTGCGAGAGTTGTTCGCGCACGCAGGCGACGGGAATGTGGATCTGTTCTCCCAGGGCGGCATCGATATTCCGACGCAGGACGACTGGCGTGAACTGAAGGAGTCGGTGCGCAAGTACGGCATCTACAACCGCAATCTTCAGGCCGTGCCGCCGACCGGTTCGATCAGCTACATCAATCACTCCACGAGCTCGATCCACCCCGTCGCGGCGAAGGTCGAGATCCGCAAGGAGGGCAAGATCGGGCGGGTCTACTATCCGGCGCCCTACATGACGAACGAGAACCTGGAGTACTACCAGGACGCGTACGAGATCGGCTACGAGAAGATCATCGACACGTACGCCGCGGCGACTCAGCACGTCGACCAGGGGCTTTCGCTCACGCTGTTCTTCAAGGACACGGCGACGACGCGCGACGTCAACAAGGCGCAGATCTACGCCTGGCGCAAGGGCATCAAGACGCTGTACTACATCCGGCTGCGCCAGTTGGCGTTGGAGGGGACCGAGGTCGAGGGCTGCGTCAGCTGCATGCTGTAGGGGAGTTCTAGCCATGCTCAGGCGATGTCCACCGCCGATGAGGCCGTCGTCGAACTCTGCGACTGTCCCCGCCCCGACCACTACAAGACCGGCGACGGTCACTGCGACCAGCGGTCGTTGCGTGACGAGGATCCAGATCTGTTGAGCAGCCACAGCTGGTGTGCCTGCTGCATGGTGGACTGCCCGGACGTGCATTCCGAAGAAGACCCGGCGATCCGGGCGGGAACACCACGGTCCCGAGAGGGAGTAGCTGTCCATCCGGGTCCGTGATCAGAGGTTCTTGAGGGCCTCGCGCCGGGACAGTCCGCTGAGCCGGCCGTGGTGCTCAGCCACGTAGGCGCGCACCCAGTCGGGATCGGTCTTCGCGTGCTCGCGCAGCGCCCAGCCGATGGCCTTGCGCAGGAAGAACTCCGGCTCATCGATGGCTGGCTCGATCACGTCGGTCAGCACGCCGGTGTCGAGCCGGTCCCTGCGGCCCAGTTGGGAGATGATCGCGAGCCGGCGCAGCCACAGGTCATCGCCGTGACTCCACACCCGGACGATGGCGCCGGTCTGGTCCGGGTACGCATCGTGCAGGTCCGCGATGTGGCGGGCGATCTCGTCGACGTGGTCCCACCACGCGCCGGTCACGGCCATCCGCTGGTGCAGCGGCAGCAGTTCCAGCACGCCTTTGGTACGGCGGCCGCGCATGAGGTGCTGCGCGGCGTAGCGCTCCTCGCGGAACTCGGCCTGATCCCAGAGGTCGGTCACCGATGCCAGCAGATCGTCGAGGTTCGCGGGCGGGTTTGCCCGCCGGGCGGCGGAAGTGATCGAGCGGGCGGACGGAGCCGGCACGCCGAGGAACGGCATCGCGGACTTCATGTACGCCTGCATCGTCGGCGCCCGTTGCGGGTCCGCCGCTGCTCGCAGGTCGGCCCGGATCGCCTCCGCCAGCTCGGTCACGGCCACACCGTACCGCTCGGTGACCGTCTTCGACGCTGCGCGCAGCGAGGAACCGGCCGGTATCTGTCGCTGTACGGGCCGACGCGGCGACTATCTCCGCGAGGCCCCGCTCAGCGACAGATACCGGCGGGTAACGCCGAGCGGGCCCGGGGGAGAACCTCCCCCGGGCCTGTTTCGTCTGGACCGTCGACTACTTGATCGGCGTCGGCGGCTGATCGCCGCCGAGCACGGCAAGAGCGTTGTCGGCGGCGAGCGTCGCCATCGCGGTCCGCGTCTCGACGGTGGCCGATCCCAGATGGGGCACCAGCGCGACGTTCTCGAGCTCGAGGAGGTCGGGATGGACCTGGGGTTCGCGCTCGAAGACGTCGAGGCCGGCACCGGCGATCGTCTCGTCGCGCAGCGCGACGGCGAGCGCCGCCTCGTCGACGATCGGCCCGCGCGCCGTGTTGACGAGGTACGCGGAGTTCTTCATGGCGGCGAACTGCTCGGCACCGAACAGGTGGTGAGTGGCCGGCCCGTAGGGGCAGTGCACGGAGACGACGTCGGCGACGGCCAGCAGCTCGTCGAGATCGACCCGCCGCGCGCCGAGTTCCGCGGCGATCTGAGGATCGATCTCGCTGCGCGACTGGTAGACGACGTCCATGCCGAAGGCCTTGGCGCGGCGTGCCGTCGCCTGGCCGATGCCGCCCATGCCCACCACGCCGAGGGTCTTGCCCTGGAGGCCGGCGCCGAGCAGGAAGAACATCCCCCACTTCCACGGCCGGCCGGCGCGGATGATGCGCTCGCCTTCGCCGAGCCGGCGAGTGGCCATGAGGATGAGGCCGAACGCGATGTCGGCGGTCGCCTCCGTCAGCACGCCGGGCGTGTTCGTCGCGACGACGCCGCGCGCGCGGCACGCCGCGACATCGATGTTGTCGTAGCCGACGGCGACGTTGGCGACGACCTTGAGTCCGCTGCCGGCGGCGTCGAGGAGCTCGCCGTCGACGCGTTCGGTGAGCAGGCTGAGGATGGCGTCGGCGCCGGCCACCCGGCGCAGGAGCTCCTCGCGGCTGATCGACTCCGGGCCCGGCCAGGCGTCGACCTCGTGCTCGATGCGGAGCTTCTCGATGGCGGCTTCGGGAACCCGCCCGGTGACGACGATCCGGCTCATTTGGCGCTCACCCATTCGTTCAGCCGGCCGAGGCCGTCGCGGATGTCGTCGATCTCGATGCCCGAGTAGGCGAGCCGGATGTACTGGCGGTCTTCGCCCGGCTGGCGGCGGCCGAAGTGCTCGCGGGTGCAGAACGAGACGCCCGTCTGGTGCAGCGCGACGGAGGCGAAGTCGCCGACGGCGGTGTAGCCCATGCGGTCCATCGCCTCGGTGACATCGGGGAACAGGTAGAACGTCGAGTGCGGGACGGCGACGTTCATGCCGGGGATCGCGTTGACGATCTCGCATGCGGCGTCGCGCCGTTCGCGCAGAACCGCGAGCATCTGCTGCACCGGCTCCTGGGATCCGCGCAGCGCCTCGATGCCGGCCCACTGCACGTAGTGCGTCGTGCACGATTCGTCGTTGGTGTTGAGCTTGCTGAACACGTTCGCGATCTCCACCGGGGCGACGGCGCAGCCGAGGCGCGAGCCGGTCATCGCGAACTTCTTGCTGAACGTGTAGAGGATGACGGTGCGCTCGAGCATGCCGGGCAGCGACGCGATCGAGCTCGAGACGCCCTCGTAGCGGGTCTCGAAGTAGGCCTCGTCGGAGAGCACCCAGAGATCGTTCTCCTGGGCGATCCGCGCGACGGCCTCACGCTCAGCGGCCGTCGACTCCGCGGAGATGGGGTTCTGCAGGTCGTTGTAGATGATCGCCACCGTGTCGGGGGTGATCGAGGCGCGCAGCTGATCGAGGTCGATCGCGAATCCCTCGTCCGTGGGCACGTAGCGGTAGGGCACGGCCGTGCCGCCGAGGTATTCGATCTGCGACTCGTAGATCGGGAAGCCGGGGTTCGGGTAGAGCACCTCCTGGCCCGGGTTCATGACGGCCTGCAGGAACTTCGTGATGACCGGCTTGCCGCCCGTCGTCACCACGACGTTGTCGGGGGTGAGGTCGATACCGCGGGCGGAGCCCAGGCTGTCGGCGAGCGCTTCGCGCAGCTGGGGGATCCCGGGGCCCGGGCAGTAGCCGGTGT
The DNA here is from genome assembly GCA_044222225.1 of Mycobacteriaceae bacterium. Classification (GTDB taxonomy): domain Bacteria; phylum Actinomycetota; class Actinomycetes; order Mycobacteriales; family Mycobacteriaceae; genus JBGANR01. Next base: position 26,025 of record JBGANR010000018.1, on the reverse strand, counting down.
AACCGTCGGCGATCGCCTTGTTCATCGCGTCCACGATGTGCGGGGCCGTGGGGATGTTGATATCGCCGAGATGGAAGGGGTAGACGCGATGTCCCTTCGCCTTCCACGCGGCGGCGGCCTGCGCGACACTGAAGGCGGTCTCGGTGCCCAGGCGTTCGAGCCGGTGGGCGAGTTGCTGCATGCTGTCCTTCTCCTCAACGAGCTGATCGCGGCGTAGCCAGACGTTCGCCGCTAGTCCCGGACTAGGGTGCGATTAGTATAAGGTTGATATATCAGTTCGTCGAGGGGTTGTGCGGATGAATTTTGAACAGTTGGGCGACGCGGCGCACATCGTCATCGCCCCGGACAAGTTCAAAGGGTCCCTCGGCGCGGGGGAAGCGGCCGGGTGTCTGGCCGACGGGATCCGGGCCGTGCGCCCCGATGTCCGGGTGTCCGTGGTCCCCATGGCCGACGGCGGCGAGGGAACGCTCGACGCGGCGCTCGCGAACGGATACGAACGCCGAGAGGCCGTCGTGCACGGCCCGCTCGGAACGCCGGTGCAGGCGTCTTTCGCGATGCGGGGCGACGAGGCGGTCGTCGAGCTCGCGTTGGCCTCGGGGCTCGCGCTCGTCCCGGCGGACCGGCGGGATGCGCTCGCCGCGAGCTCGCGAGGAACCGGTGAGCTGATCGAGGCCGCGCTCGACGCCGGGGCCACGCGCATCGTGCTCGCGATCGGTGGTAGCGCCTCGACCGACGGCGGCGCCGGGCTGATCGCCGCTCTCGGCGCGCGGCTGCTGAATGCCTCGGGTGCCGAGCTCGACGACGGCGGGGGAGCCCTGCGCGAGATCGCGGCTGTGGATCTGTCGGAACTCGATCCGCGCGTGGCACGGACCGGCTTCGTTCTGGCCTGCGACGTCGACCACGTGCTCCTGGGCCCCGCCGGTGCGGCGAGCGTCTTCGGCCCGCAGAAGGGTGCCGACGCCGAGCAGGTCGAGGCGCTCGATGCTGGACTGGCCGATTTCTCTCGTGTGCTCCAGCAGGCCTTGCGGGCCGACGGCGCCGGGCCGGACGAACGTGACCTCGCGCTTGTGCCTGGCGCGGGCGCGGCCGGTGGAGTCGGGTTCGTCGCACTCGCTGTGCTCGGCGCCGAACAGCGGCCCGGCGTCGACGTGGTCGTCGATCTCGTGCGCCTGCGCGACCGGCTCGTCGGCGCCGATCTTGTCATCACGGGCGAGGGATCGTTCGACGAACAGAGCCTCGGTGGAAAGACGCCGGTCGGCGTCGCCCGCGCCGCGGGCCGGCTCGGCATCCCGGTCGTGGCGGTCTGCGGTCGCACGACACTGAGCGAAACGGCGTGGCGGGAAGCCGGTTTCGTCGACTGCTACGCGACGCTCGATCGCGCGCCGGACCCGGAGACGAGCATGCGGGAGGCCGGGCGTCTGCTCACCGAGATCGGACGGGAGATCGCGGGAGGGGCTGTAGTCCGGGCGGAGGACTGATCGCCCGGATACGAAAGCGCCTCGTCAACCTTCGGGCCGTTTCGTGATCGACGTGCGCGGTAGGTCCCGGCCTGGCACCTCCCACTAGTAGATATAGACGATCGACTGGGTCCCGCCACGGCAGACGACGATCCCGTAATAGGGATCGCAGGCCATCGGCACCCAGGCGGCCTGCTGCGGGGCCCAGCCGTTGACCGTCCGGGACTGGCCGGACGGACCGCCGGCCGTATAAGCGTCGCGCACGCTCACGGCGAACTCGCAGCTGGTCTTGCGACCCTCGTGGGTAGCCAGTCCGGGGGTGTCGGGGCACGGTACGGCGCCGGTCGGCAGATTCCCGGAGCCATACGTGGTCTGCGTCGCGGTAGCGGTATAGGTCGTCGTCCACGTCTGCGTCGATGGCGGGGCCTGAGAGCCGGCAGCGGCGTGCGGGTTTGTCGTCCCGCCTGTTGTTGTCACGGTGGTGTTCGCTGCCGCGGGCGCTTCTTTGCTGTTCGAGCTGCCGAGCTTGTCGACGAGCAGCCAGGCGCTGACGCCGAGCAGCGCAGTGACGAGGACACTCACGGCACCGATCAGAATCGGGTTGGTCGAGCGGCGGCGTGACTGCTGTTGAGGATGGGGTGCGGGGTGGGGCGTCGGGTAGCTGTGCGGTTGTCCGTGACGACGGGTGCCGCCCGCGACGGCGGTCGAGTCGATCATCGGTGTCGGCCGACTCGTATCAGGGATCGAAGGAGCGACGACCGTGTGCCGATGGTGGTCGGGGCCGCTCGGGATGCCGACGGTGGGTTCGGTCAGGAGGTTTGTATCGGTATCGTTCCTGGTCGACAGGTACTCACGGGCCAATGCGGCTCCGGCGGCGGAGGCCAGATCAAGGGCGGATGGGCAGCGTCGGGTGGGGTCCTTTTCGAGTCCCCAGGTAAGCACCGCGTCCATCGTCGGAGCGAGAGCGGGGTTCACTTTGCTGGCGATCGGGATCTCGTCGAACAGCAGGCCGCGGGTGATGGCCGAAACCGACTCGCCTGGATAGGGCTTCCGTCCGGTGATCAGCTCGAAGAGCACCGCCGAGAGGGCGTAGACGTCGGCGGCGGAAGTGACCTTCTGGTCGTCGAACTGCTCGGGTGCCATGTAGGCGACAGAGCCGACTGCGTTTCCGGTACGGGTCAAATGGGTGTCGGTATCGGCATGTGCGACGCCGAAGTCGACGAGGTAGGCGAAGTCGGCTGCCGTGACCAGAATGTTCTCGGGCTTCACGTCTCGATGCACCAGGCCGGCGGTGTGGGCGGCGTCCAGTGCGGCTGCCACCTGCTCGATCAGGGCTACCGCTTCAGCGGTTTCCAGGGTCCCGCGCTCGCGAATGATGGCCCGTAGATCGCGGCCTTTCACCAGGCGCATGTCGAGGAACAACCGGCCGTCGATCTCGCCGAAGTCGTGGATCGGGATGACGTGCGGCTCGTCCAAGCGCGCCAGGGTCCGGCATTCGCGTCGGAAGCGTTCTTGAAAAACGGGATCCTCGGCCAGATGCGGGGACAGCAGTTTCAGTGCGACGGTGCGGTCGCGCACGGTGTCATGGGCGCGGTACACCTCGCCCATGCCGCCCCGCCCGAGCAGCGACTCGAGCACGTATGGCCCGAACGTCTCTCCGGCTCTGCTGGACGGCGTCTTACCCATGCGCTATCGCCTCTCTTGTTCGGCAAGCGGATGGTACGCCACGCGGCCATCGGCTTGAGGCCGACACAAAGCCACTGTCGTCTGTACAGATGACAGTGCGCGCAAAAAGACTACTTCGGGATCAGCTCTTGTTCGACCGTTTCGTGCGCTGTGCCTTCACCCGTCGCTGCTCCTGCAGCACCGTCCGGTAACTCTCGCGTTCGGCGATCAGCCATTCCGGCTTCTCCTCGAGCAGTCGATCGATCTGCTCGGTGGTCAGCGCTTCGTCGACGCCGCCGCGCGCGAGGCCGGCGATCGAGACGCCGAGCTTGGCGGCGACCAGATTCTTCGGGTGCGGGCCGTTCTTACGAAGATCCTTGAGCCACTGCGGCGGGTCCGCCTGCAGATCGGCGAGTGCGGTCCGGGTGATCGGGTCTGCTTGGAACTCCGCGGGCGTCGCCGGCAGGTACACGTCCAGCTTCTTCGCCGCCGTGGCGGGTTTCATGGACTGTGCGTTCGGCTTGCTCATGGAGGGCAGCCTATCGGTAGCCTGACGCGGTGGCCCCGTCCTCCCTGACTCTCGGATACGTCCCCGGCGGGACGCCGGCGAAATGGGCTCGGATCTGGACGGAACGGCACCCGCAGGCTCCGTTGACGCTGTGCGTCGTCGCAGCGGCCGACGCGCCGGACGCCGTGCGCGAGGGCGCCGTCGATCTGGCCTTGCTCCGGTTGCCGGCCGATACGTCCGGGCTGGTCGTCATCCCGCTCTATGAAGAGACGACGGTGGCCGTGGTGCCGAGCGATCACGTTCTCACCACCGTCGACGCGATCACCGTCGCGGATCTCGATGGTGAGCCGGTGCTGCTTCCGCTCGACGACGTCCTGGCCTGGACGGACCTCCCGGGCGTCCTGGTCGATCACCGACCGGCGACCACCGAGGACGCGGTGGAACTCGTCGCCGCGGGGGTCGGTGTGCTCCTGGTTCCGCAGTCACTGGCCCGTCTGCACCACCGCAAGGACCTCACGTACCGCCCGATCACCGATGCACCCGCCTGTTGTGTGGCGCTCGCCTTCCCGGACGGGCCGCAGCCGGCACCGATCGAAGAGTTCATCGGCATCGTGCGCGGACGCAGGCCCGGTTCGTCCCGGGGGCCGGCTCAGTCGGCACCGAAACGCACGGCGCGGGAGAAGACTCTCGCGAAGCAGGCCGCCAGAGCCGCGGCGGGGAAGGTCGCCCGCAAGCGGACGGGGAGATAGGTCTGTCCCCACGACCTGTCAGGATCGCGGTGTGATGACACCGCGCGATGAGGGCCCGACGCGAGCCGCAGACCGGCTCTCCTGGTCGGTGATGATCCCGCTGCTCGTGGGGATCCTCGCGCAGAGCCTCGCCGTGAGCATGATCAACACGGCCCTGCCGAAGCTCGCCCGCGATCTCGGCTTCACCCCGGCGGACCAGGCGTGGGTCGTCAACATCTATCCGCTCGCGCTGGCCGCCGCGATCGTGCCCGCCGCGCGGTGGGGCGACCGTTCCGGCCGACGTCGCGCCCTCGTCACGGGAATGACCGTCTTCGCGCTGCTCAGCGCGGTGGCGCCGATGCTGCCCGCCCCCGGGCTGCTGGCGGCGCGACTGGGGCTCGGGATCGCCGGCGCGCTCATCCTGGCGAACGTGGTGTCCACGATCGGCGCCGTGTTCACCGGCCACGCCCGGACGACGGCGAACGGTCTGTGGGTCGCGGTGTTCGGTGCCGCCAACACGATCGGCCCGCTCGTCGGCGGCTACCTCACCGATCATTGGGGCTGGCAGTGGGTGTTCTGGATCTGCGTACCGATCGCGGCGATCGGAGCGCTCCTCGCCAGGTCGGCGGTGCCGAACACCAGGACCCCGAGTCCGCCGCCGTGGCATCCGGGGTGGGTGCTGGTCGCAGCGGTCGGCCTCGGCGTCATGGTGTACGGCGTGCAGCGTCTGCCGTTCGCGTCGGGGATCGGCACCGTCTGCGGGTTGCTCGGTGCGGTTGTGCTGGCCGTCTTCCTGCGGGCGCAACGGCGGTTGCGGGACCCGCTGTTGCGGGTGGACCTGTTCGGTGACAACGGTTTCTCGGCGGCGGTGGGGACGATCGTCGTCTCGGCCGGCGTCACGCTCGGGGCGATCTATCTGACCAGCCTGCACCTGCAGGACGACCGAGGATGGTCGGCGTACGCGGCCGGTCTGGTGTTGCTCTGGCAGGCGATCGCCACGACGGCCGGCGGGATCCTGGCGCCGGCGTTGGCCCGGATCGACCGCCGCGGTCTGGTGCTGCCGGCGGCGCTGCTGCTGCAGGCGGCGGGGCTGGCCTGGGCGGCGACGGATCCGACGATGATCGGCCCGACCCTGCTGTTGATCGGCGCCGGCTTCGGGGTGATCGGCACTCTCGGCACCACTGCGCTGTTCGTGGCGGCGCCGGCTGATGCGGTCTCCCAGGTGGGCGTGGTGCAGGAGGTCGCCTTCGCGCTCGGCAGCGGGCTCGGCGTCGCGGTGCTGGCGGCGCTCGCGACCCCGTGGGGCTACACCGGATCGCTGGCCGCCGGGGCTGTGGGGGTCACGGTGACGGCCGCGGTCGTGGCCCGGATCGGCAGACCGTTGGCTCCCGCCTCCGGAACTTGACTACTTCAGCCGTCCGGCCTGTTTGAGCGCCAGCCGCAGCGCGAACTCCATCTGCGCGTTGGTGCTGCGCAGTTCGTCGTTCGCCCAGCGGACGAGTGCGTCGTGCACGGCCGGGTCGAGCCGGAGCAGCACCTTCTTGCGCTCGGGTGCTGCTCGTCGTGGTGTCGTGGCCGGACCGTCCGAAGCCCCCCGAGGAGCCGGCGCGTCGAGCGCCGGCTCCTCGGAGGCGGTGTCGTCGGCGGTCACTGGTACAGCGAGCCGGCGTTGACCACGGGCTGGGCGTCCCGGTCGCCGCAGAGCACGACGAGCAGGTTCGAGACCATCGCGGCGCGGCGTTCGCCGTCCAGGGGGATGTCCTTCTCCTCCAGATGTGAGAGCGCGTCGGAGACCATGTCGACGGCACCCTGCACGATCAGTCTGCGGGCCGCGATGACGGCGCCGGCCTGCTGGCGACGCAGCATGGCGCCGGCGATCTCGGGAGCGTAGGAGAGCCCGTTGATGCGCGACTCGATGATGCGGACGCCGGCCGCTGAGACCCGCGTCGAGATCTCGGTGGACAGCTTGGCGGTGATGTCGTCGGCGTTCTCACGCAGGGAGACGCGGTCGGCGGCGTCGTACGGATAGCTGCCGGCGATGTGCCGCATCGCGGCCTCGCTCTGGATCTCGACGAACTCGACGAAGTCGTCGACCTCGAAGCGGGCCTTCGCGGTGTCCTCGACCTGCCAGACGACGACGCAGGAGATCTCGATGGGGTTGCCGTCGGCGTCGTTGACCTTCGCCCGCTCCGTCTCGTGGTTGCGGATCCGGGTGGAGACCGCCGGCCGCGACGAGAGCGGATTGACGGCGCGCAGGCCGGGCGTGCGGACGGTGCCGATGTACGAGCCGCCGAGCAGCTGCAGCACTCGCGCCTCGTTCGGCTGCACGAGCATCAGGCAGCACACCGTGATGAGCGAGACGACGATCGCGACCGCACCGACCACGATCGCGGGAACGCCGAGCGTGTCTGCGAGGGCGACGCCGCCCGCGACCAGCGCGATGCCGCCGAAGAACAAGGTGAGAGCGACGGCTGCGATCGGCCAGCCGTTCATGCTCGGCGCCGGGCGCTCGACCTCGCTGGGTCGGGTTTGGTAGACGGCCATGTCTCCTCCTCGGTTGCGGCTAGTTGACCTCAGAATGATATCACTTTGCCTCGATGTGACATCGGTTGTTTTAACCGATTTATGAGCATCAAGGTGTATGCATTGAGGCAAGGCCTATGCGCGTGCCGCCTTGGAATCTTGCGCGGACGCAAACTACCGTGGGGCCGGTGACGCATGCCGACAGCCACAGTCCCGCCGAAGGTGCCCCGATCAAGCTGGTCAGCCGGGTGTCGGCGATCAACTGGAACCGGGTTCCCGACGAGAAGGACGCCGAGGTCTGGGATCGCCTGACCGGCAACTTCTGGCTGCCGGAGAAGGTGCCCGTCTCCAACGACATCCCGTCCTGGGGCACGCTGACGCCCGTCGAGAAGCAGCTGACGATGCGGGTGTTCACCGGCCTGACGCTGCTGGACACCATCCAGGGCACCGTCGGCGCCGTCAGTCTCATTCCGGACGCGCTCACTCCGCACGAAGAGGCGGTGCTGACCAACATCGCGTTCATGGAGTCGGTGCACGCCAAGAGCTACAGCTCGATCTTCTCGACGCTGTGCTCGACGCGTGAGATCGACGACGCCTTCCGCTGGAGCGAGGAGAACGAGTTCCTGCAGCGCAAGGCGCGCATCGTCATGGACTACTACCGGGGCGAGGACGCGCTCAAGCGCAAGGTCGCCTCGACGCTGCTCGAATCGTTCCTCTTCTACAGCGGCTTCTACCTGCCGATGTACTGGTCCAGCCGGGCCAAGCTGACCAACACCGCGGACATGATCCGGCTCATCATCCGCGACGAGGCCGTGCACGGCTACTACATCGGGTACAAGTACCAGCGCGGGCTGGAGACGCAGACGCCCGAGCGGCGTCAGGCGCTCAAGGACTACACGTTCGACCTGCTGTTCGAGCTGTACGACAACGAATCGGACTACACCGAGGCGCTGTACGACGACGTCGGGCTCAGTGAGGACGTCAAGACGTTCTTGCGGTACAACGCGAACAAGGCGCTCATGAACCTCGGCTACGAGGCGATGTTCCCCAAGGACGAGACGCTCGTGAACCCCGCCATCCTGTCGGCGCTGTCGCCGAACGCGGACGAGAACCACGACTTCTTCTCGGGCTCGGGCAGCTCGTACGTCATCGGCAAGGCCGTCAACACCGAAGACGAGGACTGGGACTTCTGAGTTTCGGTCTCATGAGTGTGTGTGTGTGGTGGTCGCACGAATGACTCTGACGCCGTCAGGGCAATTCGTGATCTATTGTATGCGTCGTGTGTCCTCTGCCTGTCTCGGTGGGTGGGGACAGTGGTGATCACGTATGGCGCGTAGAAGGCACGGATGGTCAGCGGGCACGGGGAAGCCGCAGAGTTCGTGTCTGCGACGCCCGTTCGGCGAATCGCGAGCCCACGACGATCGACTCGCGCGACGCTGAACAGCCTTCGGTCTCGCTGGCCTCGGGCACGCCGCGCGAGACATCTGCTTGGTGGGAGGCCGGTGCCGCGACGAGACGTAAAGGGGATGCCCGTGACCGCTCCGCCCGATGCCGTATCGCGCGCCATCCATCTGGCATGGCAATCGATCCACAACTCGACCACCGCGAGCAGGCTCCGTACGTCCTGGCCGGTACCTGGCCGCCTCTCACTACGTGGCAGATACGAACTGATTCTTGACGGACCACCCACTGGCTTCGACGCTGAGGCGTTCGATATGCCCTGGGAGCTGTGGCGAGAGCAGGTACAGCTCATCGAAGCCGGTGACTCGGCGCTTAAGCTCAACGATCCGGTCGGTGCGACGCGCGCCTTCGACGCCCTACGTGCGACGCACCGTGAGCAAGACTATCCCGCGGCCCTCATCGAGGCGGCCATAGGCCGTGCCGACGCGGCTCGTCAGTGTGACGATGTCGATGCCGCGATCAGCGAGTACGTCGACGGTGTGCGTGCTGCTGAGGCGCACCGCTACTTATTCGCAGCCAATCGTGCGCGCATCGCCGTCGGCTACCTCATGATGCACAGTGGCTCCTCTGCTGCGGCGTCCGATGTATTTAAGGAGTCCATAGCGATCGGGCAGACGAAGGGCTGGCGTCTCGATGTCGCCAACGCGCTCACAGGGCTCGGTGAGGCACATCAGCGGCTTCGCGAACCTATGCCTGCGATGCGAGCACTGCTCGACGCCGCGGTGGAGTACGACGCGCTCGGGTCGCGGGAGGGGATAGCCAACGTTACTGTGCAGCTCGGCGAGGTCTGTCGCCGTGAGCAGTGGACGGAAGACGCGCTGGGCTGGTATCGGCAGGCCGTCGCCGCCAGCAGTGGCGGCGACATGGTGATCGCTCACGTCAACGCCCTCGACGGGCTGGCTGAGATCGAGCTTGGCGCAGGTTACGTCCGCGCGGCGTCCGACCATTACGGCCAGGCGCACGACGCGGCCGGTGACGGATATCCGCGCGGACGCGCTCACGCCTTGTTCGGCATGGCCCAATCTGCGTTTCAGAGGCCGGATGTCGTCGGCGCCCGAGGACTCTTCGACCGAGCACTTCATGCCTATCAGGAACTGGATATGCCCATCAGCGCAGCCACCGCCCACACCGGCCTCGCACGCTGCGCCGAGCATGCCGATGACCGAGAGGAAGCCGTCCGGCAGCGTCTCGCCGCAGTGTCCTGCATCGAGCGGATGCGTGCGGCTCAGCTCGCTAACCTGCATCAAGGCGAGTATTTTCGCCGATTCGGCGGCTACCACGCTGCAGCCCTCCGGGCTGCCATCAGTGCACCTGACCTTGCCGCGTTCGTCGCGGTGTTCGAGAGTGTCGCAGGTCGCCGTCTCGCGGGCCTCCTCGAAGCTGTCACCGTCGCCACCGACGACGCTCAGCTCCTTAGTGAGCTTGTCCGTCAGGCTGACCTGCGCGCCAGCCTTGACCGAGCCGACGGTGAGACTCGTGAGAGACGGCGTACTCGAGCGCTCGGTGGCCTCGCCAGCCGTGGCGCTCTTCCCGCCCTCGCCCAGTCCGCGTTCGACGATGTCGTCGCTCGCCTCTATGCCCCGTTCCGGCCCGACGACGCCCTGCCTCTGTTGGAACGCCTCCGCTTAGACGATGCGCCTCTGCTGGCGCTCACCCTCCTCCATGACAAGCGGGAGACGCAGCTTGCATGGCTTTGGCTGCCGACTCAAGGCGCCGCACATCTGGGGCTCCATGTGCTACCGGCCGCGACCTGCCTCCTTATCGACGATCTCCACGCTCATGGCCTTCGCGCTACAGCATCCGCCTCCGACCTCGATGAGCTATCCGACCTACTCCCTGATGAGCTCACCGCCTTGCTTCCCGAAGACGGTCGCATTCACATCGTCCCTGCCGACAGACTCTGGGGTGTGCCTTGGGCGGCCGTGCCGCTCAGTACAGGGCAGCGCCTCGGCCAGCGTCTTGCGCTCGCCGTCGCCCCCTCTTTTACGATGCTCGCGCACCTGCGTCGCTGTACTCCGCCTCATCCCACTCCTGCGCGCACCGCGATCTGGCGCTCCCCGGACGTGTGCGCCCACCAGCTCCGTGCTTACGAAGGAGGGAAGCGGCCGATTGTTGAGCCGCTGCAGAGCGCCGACCAGGCGAAAGCCGCGATCCTGAACGCGGAGTACGACCGGGTCGTCATAGTCGCCCACGGCCGTCCCCGCGACGGGCTCGTGCATCTTCTGGATCTCGGCGGCGACGTCTCAGTGACGCCGGCCGACCTGCTCACCGCACGTACACCTGACACTCTCGCTCTCATCGCCTGCTGGGGAGCACACACTCCGCGTGACGAACCTGGCGACCCGATGACCCTCGCGACGCTAGTGCTCGCCCGCGGTACACACGACGTCCTCGCTACCACGTCAGAACTCCGAGACGACGCGATCTGTGCACGCTTCGTGGACATGGTGCTGCACCGAGCGAAAACGATGCCTTTTGCTGAAGCGCTGCACGACGCCACCCGGCAATGGCTCCCCGCCCGGGGACACGGTGACGGGCCACTGTCGCGGTGGGCGCCGCTTGTTGCCCTCGCAGGCTGATCACCAAGAACCACCAGAACAAGGAGGACTCCCGATGACTTCAGAGTCACCCAGCCCCGCGCCGGAAACGCCCGCCCCGGGTGCGGGGACGACGCCCCTGGCATTTGAGATCGAAAATTCGCTGGACTACGAGTGGACCGACCGTGCATACGAATTTCTCAATGACGGCAGGCTCACCGCCGTCTATGATGACTCCTCGGTTCCCGTGGTTGTTGTCGATGGACTATGTCCACGCTGCGAGCACTCGTTCTCGGTCACGAAAGTCTCCTGGGCATCCGCCGTTGGCAGGGGAGTCCTCGGTGACTCTGCGACCGAGCAGACCGAAGAGTCCCCGGCCGATCGCCATGCGCTCGCATCGTCCTCCTCGATCGAATATGTTGAAGTGGACGTACTCTGCGAATGCGCTGCGGACCACCCAGGGCGCAATGAGGCGGGCAAGATGCACGGATGTGGAATCGCGTTCCGCATCGAGATCCTCCAACAAGGAGACAGGAGATGACCACATCCTCGGAGCTCCCGCGTTTTCGCAAGCCTGCTAAATCGCCGACCGCGACCGACTTGAAGAACGGCGCCGAGTGGGACGACCTTGTCGACACGAGTCTGGATCGCGTTACCGCCAATGCCGAGAAGTGGCGCACCGGACTCGCTGGTTTCATCACGATCGTCACCAGTCTGCTCCTGCTCAAAGGCCCTGAGAGTGTGAGCAAGATTGCACTGCCCTGGGGGCCGGTTGTCGTTCTGTTGCTCATCGTAGCCGTCGTTCTAACTGTGATCGGACTTTGGCACGCGCAGGCCGCCGCTGCACCTCCGGAGAAGATGCTGGACCGAACAGCATTCTTTCGCGCGAACGTCACCGTGCGGGCGGGGCGGGTGGCTGCTGCTCGGCAGGCGCTTGGTCGGTTACGGAGCGCGCAGCGACTGGTGACGGCCGCGCTCGCCTGCCTCGTCCTCGGAATTGCGATGTGGTGGCTCGTCCCCTCCGCCGAGCAACCGGGGGCGTTCTTGTCTGCGACCCTTCTCTCTGATCCCGGCAAAGTGATATGCGGCACCGTCATCGCGTCTGAGGACGGGCAATTGCTTATTCAGAAGAGGGCCAAGGAAGATCCTGTTCTGCTCCGTCTCACCGACCTGGCGTCAGTCGAGGCCGTTGCGAAGTGCTCCTGATCCAGGTGCTAGCCGGCCCGCGTGGCAGTCGTCCGCGCGACGGTACGATAGACGTACGTGGGCGGTAGCGACCCGCCGGGATTCTTCGCCGATTCGGCGTTCACATCATTGGAGTCCTCCGGTGATATCCCGAGAATCGACGTGACGGTATGGGAATCGAAACCGAATTGAATGCGATCGTGCAGGTGATCATTGAATGCGATCGTGCAGGTGATCAAGGCCGGAAGACACGGCGGTGGGCCTCGGTGTGTTTGGCCTTCTGATCTGGACCATGTGCCGGCCTCCGGAAATTGGCTGAGCAGAGAGTGAGCGTGCCGGCACGCTGCGGCCGGTCGTCGAAACGATCGTTTGAGAGCTCATCGTTGATGAGGTCGGTCCGCGGTCGGCGATGCGCCGCCCCGGCGGCAGGTGCGGTTGGCTCCTATCATCGTCCACATGACCGATGCCGCCGCCACGTCCCTCGCCGATGAGCGCTATGTCTCGCTCGCGACGTTCCGCAAGACCGGGAAGGCGGTGGCGTCGCCGGTGTGGATCGTGCCGATCGGCGTCGGCCGGTTCGGTCTGACGACGGCGCCCGACGCCGGCAAGGTGAAGCGGCTGCGCAACAACCCCGCGGTGGAGCTGACGCCCTGCGACGTGCGGGGCAATGTGCGCGCCGGTGCGGCGACGACGTCCGGCGCCGCGCACGTCGTCACTTCCGGCCCCGATTTCGACGCGGTGATCGCCGGACTCGTCCGCAAATACGGCATCCAGGCGCGGATGCTGAACCTCGGTACGAGCCTGCGGCGGCTGGTCGGCCGCCCGCTGCAGCGGACCGTCGTCGTCATCGACATCACTCCCGCGGACGCCGCGGCCTGAGACTCCCGCCGGTCGGCTCCCCAGGTTAGGCGAATCTCATTTCGCTGCCGATCGCGGCGGATGTGGTTCGTCGAGAGGGGCCGCGGGCCGAGGTGGCCGGACGGGCCTGATCGCGACGTCCGTCATGCGCGCCGGGCGACCCGGTGCGCCTCGGCGGCCGACGTCACCTTCACCCGGATGCGGTGTTCCTGATGGCCGCGGCGCTTCTCGTAGGCGTTGATCGCCTTCCAGCCCGCACCGTCGATGACGTCCGGCCGGCGCCGGCGGACCAGGGTGTCGAGCCGGGACGCCGACATCGTCGGCTGCGGGAGCAGGCCCTTGTTGAAATCGTCGACGAGGGCCTGCACCGTCTCCTGGGCGCACGACTTGTTGGTGCCGATGAAGCCGCTCGGACCGCGCTTGATCCATCCCGTGACGTAACAGAACGGGTGCCCGGAGTCGTCCACGACGCGTCCGCCGATGTTGGGGATCGTGCGGGTCGACTCGTCGAAGGGCACACCCGGCACCGGCACGCCGCGGTAGCCGATCGACGACAGGACGAGGCCGGCGTCGAGGTGCTCTGTGACACCGGTCGGCATCGGGGCGCCGCCGTCCCAGGCGGCGAGCGCCAGTTCGACGCCGTCGGCCGCCGACTCGCCCGTCACCGTGGTGGGGGAGGCGAGGTAGCGGAACACGATCCGGCGGTCGCCCGCCGCGGCGTCCCGTTCGTCGAGGCCGGCGAGCAGATCGAGCTTGTGGGCGATGTCGGAGTCGAGCGTGCCGGCCTCGTAGGCCGCCCGGCTCTCGGGATCGAGCGCGTCGCGCAAGCCCGGAGCCGTGATCGTGACGTCGGGGGCCGTCGTGAGTCCGACGAACTCGGGCACGGTGAACGCGCTCTGCGCCGGGCCGCGACGCGCGACGATGACGACTTCGCGGACTTTCGACGTCCGAAGCGCCGCGAGCGCGTGCCCGGCGATGTCGGTCGGCGCCAGCGTCTCGGGATCGGCGGTGAGGATGCGGGCGACGTCGAGCGCCACGTTGCCGTTGCCGACGATGACGACCCGCTCGTGGGAGAGGTCGAAGGTGCGCTCGCTGAAATCGGGGTGGCCGTTGTACCAGGCCACGAACTCGGTCGCCGACGTCACGCCGGGCAGCTCGGCGCCGGGCACCGTCAGCCGGTTATCGCTGGACGCGCCGACCGCGTAGATCACGGCGTGATGGCTCGCGGCCAGCTCCTCGTGGGTGACGTCGCGACCGACGTCGACACCGAGATAGAAGGTGAAGCCGACCTGGCTCGCGATGATGTCGAACAGCTGCGTCACGCGCTTGGTGCGCTGGTGATCCGGCGCGACGCCGGCCCGGACCAGGCCGTACGGCACCGGCAGCCGGTCGATGACGTCGACGGTCGCGCCGGGGACCGTCAGCACCTCGTCGGCGGCGTACATCGCGGCGGGGCCGGAGCCGACGACCGCGACCCGTAGCTTGGGGGAGCCGGCCCGGACCCGCAACGGTGGCACGGGTTTGGCGAGTACGGCGAGGTTCGGGCCGACGACGTCCGGCAGCGGATGGTCGCGCGGTGGGAAGAAACCGGCGTTGATGTCGATGAACGTCAGCTCGTCGACGCCGAGCCGGGAGTGCGGCTTGATGGCGTCCACCGGGCACGCGGTGATGCACGCACCGCAGTCGACGCACGAGTTCGGATCGATGTGCACCATCTCGGCGGTGAGGAAGTCGGGCTCGTCCGGCGTCGGATGGATGCAGTTCACCGGGCATGCGTAGACGCAGGACGCGTCGCTGCAGCACGACTGGGTGACGACGTGAGGCATGGGGTCAGGCGGCCCGGATCTCGCGCGCGCGGCGATGCGGATCGCCGCGGAAGCGGGACTCCTCGCCGGCGATGCCGAGCTTCTTCCACACGCGGCGGGACACCGGGTTCATCAGCTCGAGCTCATTGGCGAGCATGCGGACGTCGCCGAAGTACTCCGACATGATGGCCTTGGACTGCGGGCTCTTCCAGAACGCCTGCTTGCGGACGGCGTCCGGGATCCCGTGCTTGCGGCAGTCCTTCTTCTGCGGCGCCATGATGATGCCGGCCAGGAAGCGCATGATGACCGGGTAGGCGAGCGACAGGCCGAAGCGCTGCGCCTTGTTCATCTTGACGACGCGCTCGCGCAGGAACTGGTGCGCGAACGAGATGTGCCGAGCCTCCTCGGCGATGTGGATCTGCATGACCCGGCGCATCGCCGGCGGGATGTCCAGATCCTCGCGGATCATCGACTTCTGGAAGTGGTCGATGGGCTCCTCGCCTGCGAGGATGCCGATGAAGAAGACGGTGGGCAGGAAGGCGAAGTTGCCCGTGATGTTCGCCATCCCGCGCAGCCACAGCGGAAAGTGCGGGTCGTCGGCGCCCATCTTGTTGAAGAGCATCTGGAACATCTGGATGTGGTTGCACTCTTCGGTCATCTCGTGCATGCAGTACCGGAACTCGGCCGAGTTCGGCGGCAGCGTCTGGCAGTACTGCATCATGCCGCGGATGAGGATCGACTCGAACACCGAGCCGACCTTGACGACGTGGGCACCGCGCCACAGACCGATGCGCACCTTGTCCTCGTGCGGCAGGTCCTGGTACCACTGCTGGGCGCCGAGCGGATCGCTCTCCGTCGACAGCGTCCAGCGGGGATCGTGGGGATCGACCTGGAACTCCGGCGAATCCCAGTCGATGTCGACGAACGGATCGAAGTGGCGTGCGACCGAGCCCTGGGACAGCGTGTCGAGCATGTCCTCGTAGGAACGGTCGTCACCCTCGCGAGCGAGTGCGGCACGCTGCTTCGCGGCGCTCTGCGTCGAGCTCATGGCGGTCTCCTTTGACTCCGCGCGTCCCGGTTCCCGATGGACCCGGAGAAGTAACTGCGACTGTCTGTAACGTCTACTGTAGCTCACAGGGGCAGGATGCGGAAGGCATCTTGACATCAATCATTGTCACATAGAAAGGGCGGGCCGCACGATGACACAGCGATCGCCGTGGATGGATTCCGACCTCGACGCGTTGCGGGATCTCGCACGCTCCTTCTGTCAGAAGGAGATCAGGCCGTACGCGGAGAAGTTCATCGAGAACCACGAGGTGGACCGCGACCTGTGGCGCAAGGCCGGCGATCTCGGTCTGCTCTGCATGTCGATCCCCGAGGAGTACGGGGGCGGCGGCGGGACGTTCGCGCACGAGGCCGTCCTCATCGAGGAGCAGGCCAAGGCGTTCGACTCCGCCTGGGGTCAGACGGTGCACTCGGGCATCGTCGCGCACTACGTCAACTCCTACGGCACCGAAGCGCAGAAGACGACGTGGCTGCCGAAGCTCGCCTCGGGCGAGGTCGTCGGCGCCATCGCGATGACGGAGCCCGGTACCGGCTCCGACCTGCAGAACATCAAGGCGAAGGCCGTCAAGGACGGCGACGACTACGTCATCAACGGTTCCAAGACCTTCATCACCAACGGCGGGCAGGCCGACCTCGTCATCGTCGTCGTCAAGACGGATACTGCCGAGGCGGCCGCCGGCATCTCGCTCGTTCTCGTCGAGACCGAGCGCGAGGGCTTCCGCCGGGGTCGTCGCCTGCAGAAGATCGGGCAGCAGGGGCAGGACACGTCCGAGCTGTTCTTCGAGGACGTCCGGGTGCCGCAGGCGAACCTGCTCGGCACCGCCGAGGGACAGGGCTTCTTCCAGCTCATGGCGCAGCTGCCGCAGGAGCGGCTGCTCGTCGCCACCGGCTCGGTGGCCGCGATGGAGATCGCGCTGGCCGAGACGCTGCGCTACACCAAGGAGCGCGAGGCCTTCGGCCGGCCGATCTTCAACTTCCAGAACACGAAGTTCACGCTCGCCGAGGTGGCCACCGAGGCGCGGGTCGCGCGGGTCTTCCTCGACGACTGCATCGTCAAGCACATCAAGGGCGAGCTCGACATCCCGACGGTCGCGATGGCCAAGTACTGGACGACGGACCGCGCGTCGAAGGTGCTCGACGACTGCCTGCAGCTGTTCGGCGGCTACGGCTACATGGCCGAGTACCCGATCTCGCGCGCCTGGGTGGACAACCGCGTGCAGCGGATCTACGCGGGCACCAACGAGATCATGAAGGAGATCATCTCGCGGAGCCTGTAGCGGCTGCTTCCTACAGCGAGGTGTAGAGGTCCCGGACGACGGCCCGGGCGGCGATCGGGCCGCCCGGGCCGGCCCAATAGGTGGGGTTGACGATCAGGACGCGGCCGGCGTTGGCCACGTCGACGCCCTTCCAGTTCTCCGCGCGCAGCAGGTCGGCGCCCTGGTCGCGGCCGCGGTCGCCGACGAGCATGACGTACGCGACGTCGCCGTCGATGTTCGCGGCGAGCGTCGCCGCGTCGGCGTCGGCGGGGACGGTCCAGGTGCCCGGGCGGCGCTGCGGGCCGGGCCGGTCGACGCCGACGTCCGCGAGGACCCCCGCCGCGAAACCGCCGGTGCCGAGCACGGTGATGTCGCCGCCGTCGAGGGCGACGAGCGAGGCCTGCGTGCGGCGGGCGTCCTTCGCGCCGGCCGCCGCGGCGGCGGCCGTATAAGAGGAGAGGACGCGGTCGGCGGCGGCAGGGCGGCCGAGCGCCGCGGCGAGCGCCCGGAAGCGGGCGCGCCAGTCGCCGCCGGCGGCGGTGTCGGCGCCGAGGACGACGTCGGCGGCCACCGCGGCCGCGTCGGCGATCCGCGGCGTCGCGGCGACGTTCCCGCCGAGGTAGACGGGGGCGTCGACGGTGCGTCCGACGACCCGGCCCTGCAGTCCGAGCGCGCACACCCCGTCGAGCAGCGCCGCGTCGATGACGACGATCCGCTTCGGGTCCGGGCGGCCGGGCTCGGCGGGGGAGGGGGCCGGGCAGGCGGCGTCCGCATCGCGGTCGACGCCGATGAGCGGGGCGCCGCCGATCTTCGTCGTCGTCGAGGTCACGGGGCCCGTCGGACGGGTGCCGGTCTCCGTTCCGCACGCCGCCACCGTGAGGGCGAGGGCCGCGGTGAGGAGGCCGGCACGGACGGTGGCGGAGGAGGGACGAGGCACGGCGACAACGCTAGATGAATCGGCCTCGGGGGTGGTCACCCGGGCGGGCCGGCTCCGGCCGTCCGGGACCGGACGATCGCGGCCCGAGCGGCCGGTCATCCCTCCCCGAGGGACGCCGCCCCGTCGGTGCGAAAAGTCCGTGATCGAATATCGTCCCCCTGCGTTCTCCTACAGCCTGTAGGGGATACGATCAGTCTCGCAGCGACATGATGTCAGGGGCACAGCCCAGCGCCCGAGGAGGAACATGACCGCGGAAGTCCACTCGCCCTCAGCTCTTGAGGCGGTACGTCCGTACCCGGAGCGCGCCGGGCGCAAGGGTTCGCTTTTCTACAAGATGATCACGACGACCGACCACAAGTTGCTCGGCATCATGTACATCGTCACGTGTTTCGGGTTCTTCCTGGTCGGCGGGCTCATGGCCCTGCTGATGCGGGCCGAGCTCGCGCACCCCGGTATGCAGTTCCTGTCGCCGGAGCAGTTCAACCAGCTGTTCACGATGCACGGCACCGTGATGCTGCTGCTCTACGCGACGCCGATCGTCATCGGCTTCGCCAACTTCGTGCTGCCGCTCCAGATCGGCTCGCCGGACGTCGCGTTCCCGCGACTCAACGCCTTCGGCTACTGGCTGTTCCTCTTCGGCGCGCTCGTCACGCTGTCGGGGTTCATCACGCCGGGCGGTGCCGCCGACTTCGGCTGGACGGCGTACACGCCGCTCACCGACGCGCTGCACTCGCCGGGTGCGGGCGCCGACCTCTGGATCCTCGGTCTCGGCGTCGGCGGTCTCGGCACCATTCTCGGTGCCGTCAACATGATCACCACCGTCGTGTGCCTCCGGGCGCCCGGTATGACGATGTTCCGGATGCCGATCTTCACGTGGAACATCCTCGTGACCAGCGTGCTCATCCTCATCGCGTTCCCGCTGCTCACCGCCGCCCTCATGGGCCTGGAGGTCGACCGGCAGTTCGGCGCGAACATCTACGATCCGGCCAACGGCGGCGTCCTGCTCTGGCAGCACCTGTTCTGGTTCTTCGGGCACCCCGAGGTGTACATCATCGCGCTGCCGTTCTTCGGCATCGTCTCGGAGATCTTCCCGGTGTTCAGCCGCAAGCCGATCTTCGGTTACAACGGCCTCGTCTACGCCACGCTGTCGATCGCGGCGCTGTCCGTCGCCGTGTGGGCGCACCACATGTACGCCACCGGCGCGGTGCTGCTGCCGTTCTTCTCCTTCATGACGTTCCTCATCGCGGTGCCCACCGGTGTCAAGTTCTTCAACTGGATCGGCACGATGTGGAAGGGGCACATGACGTTCGAGTCGCCGATGCTGTTCTCGGTCGGCTTCGTCGTGACGTTCCTCTTCGGCGGCCTCACCGGCGTCCTGCTCGCCAGCCCGCCGATCGACTGGCACCTGTCCGACACGTACTTCGTCGTGGCGCACTTCCACTACGTGCTCTTCGGCACCATCGTGTTCGCCACCTACGCCGGCATCTACTTCTGGTTCCCCAAGATGACGGGGCGGATGCTCGACGAGGGCCTGGGCAAGCTGCACTTCTGGCTGACGTTCATCGGCTTCCACGCGACCTTCCTCGTCCAGCACTGGCTGGGCAACGAGGGCATGCCGCGCCGGTACGCCGACTACCTTCCGGGCGACGGCTTCACCGAGCTCAACATCTTCTCGACGGTGGGCGCGTTCATCCTCGGTCTGTCGACGCTGCCGTTCGTCTGGAACGTCTTCAAGAGCTACCGCTACGGCGAAGTCGTCACGGTCGACGATCCGTGGGGCTTCGGCAACTCGCTCGAATGGGCGACGACCTGCCCGCCGCCGCGGCACAACTTCACCGAGCTGCCGCGGATCCGTTCCGAGCGTCCGGCGTTCGAGCTGCACTACCCGCACATGGTGGAGCGGATGCGCGCCGAGGCTCACTCGGGTCGGGGGCACGGTTCGACGGCCGAGCGTGAGGCCGTCGGTAGCCCGGATATGAAGTGAGCGAGCGCCCCGGCGACACTCAGTACCACGACACCCTGCTCGTCACCGTCACCGGCGGTGACGAGCCTGGTGTGTCGTCGGCCGTCTTCGGCGTCCTCGCCCGGGCCGACGTCCGGCTGTTGGACGTCGAGCAGACGGTCATCCGCGGACACCTGACGCTCGGCGTCCTCGTCGGTGCGGCCATCGACGCGGCGGAGCTCCGTGCCGCGATTCAGGCCGCGCTCGAGGGTCGCGGGATGAAGGTCAAGGTGTCGGCGAAGCCCGACGCGGACGTCCGGCGGGGGCCGACGCATGCCGTCGTCGTGCTGGGCGCCCCCGTCACGGCGGCCGACTTCTCCGCCGTCTCCGGCTCCCTCGCGGAGCTCGACGTCAACATCGAGTCGATCCGCGGCGTCGCCGACTATCCGCTCACCGGGCTCGAACTGCTCGTCACCGTCCCGGACGACACCGCCGAGGCGGACGCCGAGCTGCGGCAACGACTCGCCGCGGTGGCCAACGGAAGCCGGCTCGACGTCGCCGTCGAGCGCGGCGGACTCGCCCGGCGGGCCAAGCGGCTCATCGTGTTCGACGTCGACTCCACGCTCATCCAGGGCGAGGTCATCGAGATGCTCGCGGCCCGGGCCGGACGCGAGGCCGAGGTCGCCCGCGTCACCGAGGCCGCGATGCGGGGCGAGCTCGACTTCGCGCAGTCGTTGCACCAGCGCGTCGCGACGCTCGCGGGCCTGCCCGCCGAGGTCGTCGACGAGGTGGCCGAGTCGCTGGTCCTCACACCGGGGGCGCGGACCACGATCCGTACGCTGCACCGGCTCGGCTATCGCTGCGGCGTCGTCTCGGGCGGCTTCCGGCAGGTCATCGAGCCGCTCGCGCACGAGCTGGAGCTCGACTTCGTCCGCGCGAACACCCTCGAGATCATCGACGGGCGGCTGACCGGCCGCGTCGTCGGGGACGTCGTCGACCGGCCGGGCAAGGCCGTCGCGCTGCGCGACTTCGCCGAGCAGTCGGGCGTGCCGATGGAGCAGACCGTCGCCGTCGGCGACGGCGCGAACGACATCGACATGCTCGCCGCCGCCGGCCTGGGCGTCGCCTTCAACGCCAAGCCCGCGCTGCGGGAGGTCGCCGACACGTCGATCTCGCATCCGTATCTCGACGCGCTGCTGTTCATCCTCGGCGTCACCCGGCACGAGGTGGAGGCGGCCGACGCCGTCGACGGCACGCTGCGGCGCGTCCCGCTGGACGGTTGATTCCCGGTGCCGGTCACCCGTGCGCGTCGGCTCTGACCATCCGGCGACCGGAGTGAGCTTCGCGGCACGGTATGCGCGGCTCGTGGACTACGGGTCCCGGCCGAGCGTTCCGGATCCCGTCGATCCGGCCGCGGTGCTCGCCATGCCGATCGCGCTCGACGTCCCCCGGCGCGACATGCCCGGCCGGCTGCCGCTCGCGGCGGCCGCAGCGCGCGCGTCCGTCCTGCTCTGTCTTGACGAGCGCGCCGACGACGACGGCCCGTGGGGCCCGGCCGTCGCCGCCTGGTGCGACGCACGGATCCGCAAGATCGCGCGGCGCGGACGCGGTGCCCGCTGGGACGCCGCGCAGGCGGTGCCGGGTGTGACGGTCGAGATCGGGACCGCGCGGGCGCGGGCGATCGTGCCCGGCCCGGTCGGCGAGGTGGACCCGCGGATCGCGCGCATGCAGATCGGCGGCACCGAGGTACCGGACGACGGCGAGTCGCCGCCGGGGCCCGTCACGCTGTGGGTCAATCCCGGGCTCGCCATGTCGGCCGGCAAACTCGCTGCGCAGGCGGGCCACGGCGCGATGCTGGCGGTCCGGCTGTTCGACATCGTCGAGGCTCAGGAGTGGTTCGCGGCCGAGTGTCCGCTGGGCGTCGCCGTCGCCTCGCCCGCGCGCTGGAACGAGCTGGCCGGGCGGCGCGACGTCGCGGCGGTGCGAGACGCCGGCTACACCGAGATCGCGCCCGGCTCCGTCACGGTGATCGCGGCCCGTTCCGGGCCGCTCCGGGGATAGCCTCTGCCCGGCGCCGGATACGACGCCGGGCCGTGCGGGTCAGTCGTGGGAGCCGATGTACGTGCGGATGCCGGCCGTCGGATCCATCCCCGGGGCCGGGTGGCCGTCGTGCGTGCGGGAGTCGAAGGTCTGCACCCACGGCCCCGGCGGCAGGACGGGTTCGACGCCGTCGTCGCCGATGACGACCATGAGCGTCGGGCGTTCGCCCTGCACCTGCGCGATGACGCCGACGGTCGCCGGATCGTGCCACGCCTCCGCGGTCATCGGCCCGCCGTGCAGGTCGAACCAGGCGAGGGTCTCCGACGGCGCGTGCGGGTCCTCGGCCGAGTAGAAGACCGAGCGCGAGAGCGCGGGCGTGCGGCGGCGGACGGACAGCAGCGTGCGGACGAACTCGAGCAGCCCGGCGTCGCCGTTCGCCCAGTCGATGGCCCATGCGTCGGCGGCCGGGGTGCCCGCGGGGACGCAGTAGGCGTTGTTGTTGCCGCGCTGGGAGTGGCCGACCTCGTCGCCGGCGAGCAGCATCGGCACGCCCGCGGAGAAGAGGAGCGTCGCGAGCAGCGCCCGCTGATGCCGGGCGCGCTCGGCCCGCACGATGATGTCGCCGGCCGGGCCCTCCACGCCGTGGTTCACCGAGTGGTTCGAGTTCGTGCCGTCGTTGCCGTTCTCGCCGTTGGCCTCGTTGTGCTTGC
The DNA here is from genome assembly GCA_044222225.1 of Mycobacteriaceae bacterium. Classification (GTDB taxonomy): domain Bacteria; phylum Actinomycetota; class Actinomycetes; order Mycobacteriales; family Mycobacteriaceae; genus JBGANR01. The sequence continues at coordinate 3,348 of JBGANR010000018.1, read as the reverse complement.
GCTCGTAGGAGACCACGTCGGCGAGCGTGAAGCCGTCGTGCGCCGTGACGAAGTTGACCGAGTTGAGCGGGCTGCGGCCGCCGAAGATGTCCTGACTGCCGCACATCCGCGAGGCCAGCTCGTTGAGGCCGCCGCCGCCGGCCCAGAACCGGCGGGCCGTGTCGCGGAAGCGGTCGTTCCATTCGGTCCACTGACCGCCGAAGCCGCCGACGCGGTAGCCGTCGGCGGTGGCGTCCCACGGTTCGGCGATGAGCTTGCGCGTCGAGAGCACCGGGTCGGTCTCGATGGCCCGCAGCAGCGCGGCACCGGCGTCGAAGTTCCCGTGGCCGCGGCCGAGGACGCTGGCCAGGTCGAAGCGGAAGCCGTCGATCGCGTAGTCGGTGGCCCACATCCGCAGGCTGTCGGTGACGAGCCGGATCATCTGCGGCGACGCGGCGGCGATGGTGTTGCCGCAGCCGGTGTAGTCGATGTCGCGGCCGCCGCCGTCGAGGTTGTAGGCGCCGCGCGGGTCGAGACCGCGCAGCGAGAGGTGCGGCCCGGCGACCCCGGCCTCGGCGGTGTGGTTGTAGACGACGTCGCAGATCACCTCGATGCCCGCGGCGTGCAGCGCGTCGACGGCGCCGATGAACTCGGCGCGCTCGTAGCCGGGCCGCGAGGCGAAGCGGGGATCGGGGGCGAAGAAGGCGGCCGTCGAATAGCCCCAGTGATTGCGCATCCCGCGCGCCGCGACGGACGGCTCGGTGAGCATCGCGTGGATCGGCAGCAGCTCGACGGCGGTCACGCCGAGGCTCGTCAGGTGTTCGATGACCGCCGGGTGCCCGAGCGCCGCGTACCGGCCGCGCAGCTGCGGCGGGATGTTCGGGTTGCGCGCGGTGAACGAACCGACGTGCAACTCGTAGAGCACGGTGTGCTCCCACGGGACGTCCGGGCCGGGCCGGGGCGGCGTCAGGGGGGTGCAGACCACCGACAACGGCAGATGCCCCGCCGAATCGACGAGCGACGGGGGACCGAACGGATCGTCGGCGTAGGCGTACAGGGCGTCGCGGTCGCCGACCGATCCCGCGATCCGGCGCGCGTACGGGTCGAGCAGCGTCTTGTGCGCGTTGAAGCGCAGCCCGGCGCCGGGCTGCCAGGGGCCGGCGGCCCGCAGCGCGTAGTGCTGCCCGGCCGTGACGCCGTCGATCTCGCCCGCCCAGTGCCCGAAGCGGGCGCGCTGCAGTGGTACGCGCCGCTCCGAACGCACGTGCTCGACGCCGGGGCCGTCGAACAGGCAGACCCAGACGGCCGTCGCGTCGGGGGCGCAGACGGCGAACCGCGCGCCGGTCGGCGTCAGCCGGGCGCCGAGTGGGAACGGGTTGTCAAGGGTCACGGGTCGCTATTTTGCCGTCTGGTCGGCGACCCCGTCCCGGGACCCGTCCGGCCGGGCGCGTCCGCGCCGGTTCGGCGGGCGCCGTGCGGCAGGATTGGGCGGGTGAGTGCACCTGGTTCTGACACGGATCCCGATCCCGATCTGCTCATCGACTTCCGCGACGTGACGTTCCGGCGTGGCGGGAACACGCTCGTCGGCCCGCTTTCCTGGCGGGTCGAGCTCGATGAGAAGTGGGTGATCCTCGGACCGAACGGTGCGGGGAAGACGACCCTCATGCGGATGGCGGCCGCGCAGGAGCACCCCAGTACGGGCGTCGCCTACCTGCTCGCGGAGCGGCTCGGTCGCACCGACGTCCGCGATCTCTCGACGCGCATCGGCATGACGTCCGCCGCGGTCGCATCGCGCGTTCCCGATCACGAGATCGTCAGCGACCTCGTGGTCTCGGCGGGCTACGCCGTGCTCGGCCGCTGGCGGGAGCCGTACGACGAGGTCGACATCGCGCGGGCCGTCGACATCCTGGAGTCGATGGGTGCCGAGCATCTCGCGAACCGGACGTACGGCACGTTGTCGGAGGGCGAGCGCAAGCGCGTGCTCATCTCGCGCGCGCTCATGACCGACCCGGAGCTGCTGCTGCTCGACGAGCCGGCGGCCGGCCTCGACCTCGGCGGGCGCGAGGAGCTCGTCGCGCGGCTCGAGGAGCTGGCGGCCGATCCGGACTCGCCGGCGACCGTCCTCGTCACCCATCACGTCGAGGAGATCCCGCTCGGCTTCACGCACGCCATGCTGCTGCGCGAGGGCGGGGTCGTCGCGTCGGGACTTCACGCACGCCATGCTGCTGCGCGAGGGCGGGGTCGTCGCGTCGGGACTCGTGGAGGACGTCATCACCGCCGAGAACCTCTCGGCGACGTTCCAGCAGCCGATCTCGCTGCAGCGGGTCGGCGGGCGCTACTTCGCGCGCCGGACGCGCCGGCGCGGAGCGCATCGGCGGCGGGACGCGTGAGCGCCGTGCGGCGGTTCGTGACGCACGGTGGCCGTCGTGCGTGACTCCGCGTCGGTGCTGCTCGTCCGCGACGGCGCGGCGGGGACCGAGGTGTTCCTGCAGCGGCGCGTCAAGGCGATGGCCTTCGCCGGCGGGATGACCGTCTTTCCCGGCGGCGGACTCGACGACGGCGACCGCGATCCGGACGTCCCGTGGCTCGGCCCGGAACCCGCGTGGTGGGCCGAGCGCCTCGGTTGTGACGCCGGCCTCGCCCGCGCGCTCGTCGTGGCCGCGGTGCGCGAGACCTACGAGGAGTGCGGCGTCCTGCTGGCCTCCGAGCCCGACGGCGAGCCGGTGCTGCCGGCCGAGGCCGCCGAGGTCCGGGCGGCGCTGGTCAACCGGGACACCGGCCTGCCTGCGGCGTTGCGGGAGGCGGGGCTCGTGCTGCGCGCCGACCTGCTGCGACCCGTCTCGCACTGGATCACGCCCGCGAACCAGCAGCGTCGCTACGACACCCGCTTCTTTCTCGCGGCACTGCCGGCGGGACAGAACGCCGACGCCGCCACCACCGAGGTGACCACGGCCCTGTGGCAGACGCCCGACGCCGCGCTCGCCGAGTTCGCGGCCGGAACAGCCGTGCTCATGCCGCCGACCTGGGCGAACATCGATGTGCTGCGCGGCCGGACGGTCGCCGAACTGCTGGCCGCCGACCCCGGTCCGCTGCCCGTGATCTGCCCGGTCATAGAGGAGGGACGCGGCGTCCTGTGGCCCGACGCCGAGCTCTACTACGCCGCGGGGCCGGCACGGGGTCGGCGGTGACCGCGGGGGAGTACGCCGTGACCGTGGGGTGCTGCGCGGCAGGCCCGGCCGGTTCTGTCGGAGGCCCGCGGTAACGTGCGGGCCATGAGCGAATTCGTGTCCCTGACCACGTCCGACGACCATCCCGGCGTCGCGACGATCCGGCTCGCCCGGCCGCCGATGAACGCCATCAACCGGCAGG
>JBGANR010000038.1:0-17982 GCA_044222225.1 Mycobacteriaceae bacterium | reverse complement strand
CCCCCCCCACGCCTCCGGACAGGTGCCCGGACGTGCGGTCGTCGGGCCGGAGCCGGCCACGATCGAGACGGCCGAGCTCCTCGGTTTCGACGCCGTCGTCGAGCCGGCGTTGTCCGAGCCCGACATGGGTGACTGGATCGGCCTGGCGCCGGCCGACGTGCCGCTGGACGCCCTGGTCCGATGGCGAGCGGATCCGGACGCCGCGCCGCACGGCGGAGAATCGGCGACCGCCGCCCGAAGTCGTGTGGCGGCATGGATGTCCGGGTACCGGGGCGAGGCCGACGCCGTGATCGTCGGCCCCGCCGTGGTCAGGATGCTCGTCCTCGAATGCCTCGACGCGCCGGCCGGAGCGATCTGGACTCTCGACATCGCCCCGCTCGCCACGGTCCGGCTGACGCGCGCGCCGGGCGGACCGTGGCGGACGGTCATCGTGTAGCCGCTTCCCATCGCGGTCCGGCGGGAAGCGGCGTCTCGGTGGGGTTACGCCGGGAACTGAGCGCGCATACGCTTCTTGTCGAACTTGCCGACAGAGGTCTTGGGGACCTCGTCGACGAACTCCCAGCGGTCCGGGATCTGCCACTTGGCGACCTTGTCCGTCAGGAAGGCGCGCAGGTCGTCGGACGTCACGGTGGTGTCCCGACGGACGGCCACGACGAGCGGACGCTCGTCCCACTTCGGGTCGGGGATCGCGATGACGGCCGCCTCGGCGATCGCGGGATGGCCCATGATCGAGTTCTCGAGGTCGACGGAGCTGATCCACTCGCCGCCGGACTTGATGATGTCCTTCGTCCGGTCGGAGAGCCGCAGGAAGCCGTCCGGCGTGATCGAGCCGACGTCGCCGGTGCGCAACCAGCCGTCGTCGAACTTGTCGGCCGCGTCGACGCCGTAGTAGGCGCCGGTGATCCACGGGCCGCGGACCTCGAGCTCGCCGACGCTCTCACCGTCACGGGCGACGACCGCGCCGTCGTCGTCGACGAGGCGGGCCTCGACCGATGCGGGGAATCTGCCCTGGCTGTAGCGGTACCGCCAGTAGTCGTCGCCGTCGGTGCCGACGGGTGCGTGCGCGACGCTGCCGAGCGGCGACGTCTCCGTCATCCCCCAGGCGTGGGTCACCTTGACGTCGTGCTCGTCCTCGAAGGCGTGCATGAGGGCCGGGGGGACGGCGGCGCCGCCGATGAGCACGTTGCGCATCGACGAGATGTCGGCCGGGTTCTGCTGCAGGTACAGATGCACGCCCTGCCAGATGGTCGGGACGGCGGCCGCGAAGCTCGGCTTGTGCGCGGTGATCATCGTGACGAGCGGCTCGGGCTGCAGAAAGCGATCCGGCATGAGCATCGACGCGCCGATCATGAACGCGGCGTACGGCAGGCCCCAGCTCATGGCGTGGAACTGCGGCACGATCGCCAGCGCCAGATCGCCCTGTGCGAGGCCCGGGCCGTCGGACATGCAGACCTGCATCGAGTGCAGGTAGATCGAGCGGTGCGAGTAGACGACGCCCTTCGGATCGCCGGTCGTACCGGACGTGTAACACATCGCGGCGGCGTCGTCCTCGTCGACGGCCGGCCACGCGAACTCGGTGGGCCTGCCGGCGATCAGTTCGTCGTAGTTGTGCACGGTGACGCCCTCGGGCGCGTCGAGTGCGGAGGCGGGGGCGCCGTTGATGACGATGTGACGCACCGTCGGCAGGTGCGGGAGGTACTGCGAGAACAGCGGCAGCAGGGTGGCGTCGACGATGACGACGCGGTCGTCGGCATGGTTGACGACGAAGACGAGCTGCTCGGCCGAGAGCCGGATGTTGAGGGTGTGGAGCACGGCCCCCATCGACGGGATCGCGAGATAGGCCTCGAGGTGCTCGGCGTTGTTCCACATGAACGTGCCGACGCGCTCGTCGCCGGTGATGCCGAGGTCGCGCAGCGCATGGGCGAGCTGCGCGCACCGATCGCCGATCTCGGCGAAGGTGCGGTGTCGCGGTCCGGAACCGGTCCACGTGATGACCTCGGCGTCGCTGTGAGCGCTCGCGCCGTGGTCGAGTAGTCGAGAGATGGACAGGGGGACGGCCTGCATCGTACTGCGCATCGGGTCGTGTTCCTCCTCGGGAGATCGAACGGTGTGACTGAGCGTCACACCGACATCACCGAGAGTACGAAACGCCTCCGACAAAAGCGATGGCCGGTCTCCTCGATCAGGCCGGCTCCACCCCGAGCGCACCCGCGCAGAACCGCCGGACGGCCGCCTCGCCGTCCGCGGCGGCCTGCTCGAAGCCCGGCCGTGCCGACGCGGTCAGCACCGCGGCGTCTCCCTCGGGCAGTGCGACGGTGACGAGTGCGACGAGTTCGCCGGTCGTCGGTACGCAGACCGCCCAGCTCAGCAGCGTCTCGTCGGCCCAGCCGGCACGCAGCGCGGCGACCGTCGGACGGTCGATTCCGCCGTCGCCGGGATCGCCGTGACGAAGCGCCGCCAGAGCCGGACGATCGTCGACGCGGCCGTCGTCGCGCAAGGCGCGCAGATACCAGCCGCCGGCGTTGATCTCGACCGGCTCCACCGGCGTTACTTGATCTCGAGCAGCACGGCGCCCTGCGTCACGGCCGCGCCGGCCTCGACGTTGAGCCCCTTCACGGTGCCCGCCTTGTGCGCATTCACCGGGTTCTCCATCTTCATCGCCTCGAGGACGACGACCAGATCGCCCTCGGCGACCTCCTGGCCCTCCTCGACCGCGACCTTGACGACCGTGCCCTGCATGGGCGCCGCGACGGCGTCACCGGAGACGGCCAGCGCTCCGCCGCCGCCCCGCTTGCGCGGCTTCGGCTTCTTGCGGAGGGCGCCGCCCGTGCCCGCACCGCCGCCGATGGCGAGATCGGCAGGCAGCGAGACCTCGACGCGTCGGCCGCCGACCTCGACGACGATGGTCTGCCGCTCGTGACCGGCCTCTTCGACGGGCTCGGCGCCCGGATGCGGCTCGATCGGGTTCTGCCACTCGTCCTCGATCCACTTGGTGTAGACCTCGAAGGACTCGCCGTCGCCGATGAAGGCCGGGTTGGACACGATGTGGCGGTGGAAGGGCAGCACGGTGGCCAGGCCCTCGATCTCGAACTCGTCGAGCGCGCGCCGGGCGCGCTGCAGCGCCTGCTCCCGGTTCTCGCCGGTGACGATGAGCTTGGCGAGCATCGAATCGAACTGGCCGCCGATGACGTCGCCGGCCACGACGCCGGAGTCGAGCCGGACGCCGGGGCCCGTCGGGGGCCGGAAGACGGTGACGGGGCCGGGTGCGGGCAGGAATCCGCGGCCGGCGTCCTCGCCGTTGATGCGGAACTCGAACGAATGCCCGCGCGGCGTCGGGTCCTCGGTGATCTCGAGGGGCAGGCCCTCGGCGATGCGGAACTGCTGCCGCACGAGATCGATGCCGGCGGTCTCCTCGGTGACCGGGTGCTCGACCTGCAGGCGGGTGTTGACCTCGAGGAAGCTGATGGTGTCGCCCTGCACGAGGTATTCGACCGTGCCGGCGCCGTAGTAGCCGGCCTCGTGGCAGATCGCCTTGGCCGAACCGTGGATGCGGGCGCGCTGGTCGTCGGTGAGGAAGGGGGCGGGGGCCTCCTCGACGAGCTTCTGGAAGCGGCGCTGCAGCGAGCAGTCGCGGGTGCCCGCGACGACGACGTTGCCGTGCTGATCGGCGATGACCTGCGCCTCGACGTGCCGCGCCTGGTCGAGGTACTGCTCGACGAAGCACTCGCCGCGGCCGAACGCGGCGACGGCCTCACGGGTGGCCGACTCGAACAGCTCGGGGATCTCGGCGATCGTGCGGGCCACCTTCATGCCGCGTCCGCCGCCGCCGAACGCCGCCTTGATGGCGACGGGGACGCCGTAGGCCTCGGCGAACGTGATGACGTCGTCGGCGCCGGACACCGGGTCCTTGGTGCCGGCCGCCATCGGGGCCTGCGCCCGCTCGGCGATGTGCCGCGCGGTCACCTTGTCGCCGAGATCGCGGATGGACTGCGGGCTCGGACCGATCCAGATGAGTCCCGCGTCGATGACGGCCTGCGCGAAGTCGGCGTTCTCGGAAAGGAAGCCGTAGCCCGGGTGCACGGCGTTCGCACCCGACTTCGCCGCTGCGTCGAGGATCTTGTCGAAGACGAGGTACGACTCGGCCGAGGTGTTTCCGCCGAGCGCGAAGGCCTCGTCGGCGAGCCGGACGAACAGTGCCTGCGCATCGGGATCGGCGTACACCGCCACGCTCGCGATGCCGGCGTCACGAGCGGCACGGATGACGCGGACGGCGATCTCGCCGCGGTTGGCGATGAGAACCTTCGTGATCCGCTTCGTCTCGACTGGCACTCGTACTCCTGTCATCCGCCGCCGTCCGGCGGGCACGTGAAATGTCGGTGGGGCTCATCGGGAGTCTAGGGGGATCGGCGGCCCGGACCGAGCCCAACCCCCGCGATCCCGGTCGCTTTTCGGCCGTCGCTAGGCGGCGAGCATCGCTTTGATCCGGGCGAGCATCGCGGCCATGCCGCGCATCCGCAACGGGCTGATGACGTCGTCGAGTCCCAGCCGGGAGCCGACGTCGGCCGGCACCGCGGCGATGACGTCGGCCGGCTCACCGTCGAGTCCGGCGTGCAGGATCGCCGCGAAGCCGCGGGTCGTCGGCGCCTCCCGGGGAGCCGAGAAATGCAGTCGCACGCGATCGCGGTCGGTGGCGTCGACGGCGAGGAACAGCGGTGACTGGCACTCGGGTACCGGCGCCATCGCCGCCTCGGTGAGGTCCGACGGCAGCGGTGGCAGCTCGTCGGCGAGTTCCAGCAGCATCGTCACCTTGTCCGATCCGGTGACGGCCTCGAAGTCGTCGACGATCTCGGCGAGGCGCGGGGGGAGGTCGAGGGCGGTCACAGGCTGCCGGGCTCCTCGCCCTTGACGATCGGTGCCCGGACGGCGTTGCCCCATTCGGTCCAGCTGCCGTCGTAATTGCGGACGTCGGACCGGCCGAGCAGATGGGTGAGCACGAACCACGTGTGGCTCGACCGCTCGCCGATGCGGCAGTAGACGATCGTCTCGTCGTCCTCGGGCAGGTCGGAGTAGATCTCGCGCAGTTCCGTGACGCCGCGGAAGCGGCCGTCGGGCGCGGCGGCCCTGGCCCACGGGATCGAGCGGGCGCCCGGGATGTGGCCGCCGCGCAGCGCGCCCTCCTGCGGGTACTCCGGCATGTGCGTGCGCTCGCCCGTGTACTCCTGCGGCGAGCGGACGTCGATCATCGGCACGGTACCGATCGCGGCGCGGACGTCGGCGGCGAAGCTGCGGATCGCCGAATCGTCGCGCTCGACGACGGGGTAGTCACTGCGCGCCGGTGACGGGACGGTGAGCGTCGTGTCGCGATCCTCCGACAGCCACGCGTCGCGGCCGCCGTCCAGGAGCCGGACGTCCGAGTGTCCGAAGAGCGTGAACACCCACAGCGCATACGCCGCCCACCAGTTGCTCTTGTCGCCGTAGAGCACGACGGTGTCGTCCCGGCCGATGCCGCGCTCGCGCATGAGCTCGGCGAACCGCGCGCCGTCGACGTAGTCGCGGGTCAGGGGATCGTTGAGGTGCAGGTGCCAGTCGAGCTTCTGCGCACCCGGGATGTGCCCGATGTCGTAGAGCAGGACGTCCTCGTCGGACTCCAGCACCTTGAGGCCGGGCGTGCCGATGTGCGCGGCCAGCCATTCGGTCGTGACGAGACGCTCGGGATGGGCGTACTGCTGCAGACCCGGATGCGGGTCGAGGGCGACGGGCACGTCGGAGTCCTTTGGGATACGAGAGGTGGGCGGGCGTCCGGACGCGGGTCGCGTACGGGGCGCCGGATGTCGAGCCTAGTTGATTCCACCGCCGGGGTCGCGGCGGAACGACGGTCTGCGCAGTCGCCGGCGTCACCGCCGTCGCTCGGTCGCCGGCGTCACCGCCACAACGACGTGACGCCCACCCCGACGTCGGCCAGCAGCCGGCGCAGCAGCGGCAGCGAGATCCCGATGACGCTCGACGGATCGCCGTCGACACCGTCGATGAACCAGCCGCCGAGGCCGTCGAGCGTGAACGCCCCGGCGACGCCGAGCGGTTCGCCGGTGGCGACGTAGGCGTCGATCTCGGCGTCCGTAGGGTCGGCGAACCGGATCGTGGTCGTCACGGTCGCCGTCCGCTCGGCGACGATCCGGCCGCCTGAGCAGAGCAGCACGGCGTGGCCGGTGAGCAGTTCGCCCAGGCCGCCGCGCTGCGCCCGCCAGCGCGCCGCCGCGACGGCCGGCTCATGCGGTTTGCCGAGCAGTTCGCCGCCCACCAGGAGCATCGAATCGCAGCCGACGACCACGGCCGACGCGTCGGCGTCCGCCCGGATCAGTCGTTCCGCGACGTCGCGGGCCTTCGCGACGGCCAGCCCGGCGACGACGTCCGCGGGTCGCGGGCCGAGTGTGGCGGCGATCGCGTCCTCGTCGACGGCGGAGACGACGACCTCGGGGTCGACGCCCGCGGCACGCAGCACCTGCAGCCGCGCGGGCGACGCCGACGCCAGCACCAGGCGCGTCACGTCCGGCCGGTGGACGGCCGTGCGGGCTGCCGGCGTCATCTACAGCCGGAAGTCGAGGTAGGTCCCGGGTCCCGACCCCGTCGAGATCCGGTGGTTGTAGCCGGCGCGGCCCCAGTCGTCGCGCGGACCCCGCTCGGGCTCGGCGGCCGAGGACGCCGCGAACACCGCGACGAGCGCGGCGACGTCCTCGTCGGTCGGGCCCCCGGAGAGGATCCGCAGAAACGGCTCCCGCTGCGGCTCGGCGCCGCCGTCGACGCCGCTCACAGCGGGATGTTCCCGTGCTTCTTGGGCGGCAGGTTGACCATCTTGCGCTCCAGCAGACGCAGCGCCGTCGAGATCTGGCCGCGCGTGTGGCTGGGCGGGATGACGGCGTCCACGTAGCCGCGCTCGGCCGCCACGTACGGATTGACGAGGGTGTCCTCGTACTCCTGCTGCAACTGCAGCCGCAGCGCCTCGACGTCGTCGCCGGCCGCGGCGGCCTCCTTGAGCTGCTGCCGGTAGACGAAGCCGACGGCGCCCGAGGCGCCCATGACGGCGATCTGCGCGGTCGGCCACGCGAGGTTGACGTCGGCGCCCATGTGCTTGGAACCCATGACGTCGTACGCGCCGCCGTACGCCTTGCGGGTGATGACGGTGATCTTGCCGACCGTCGCCTCGCCGTACGCGTACAGCAGCTTGGCGCCGCGGCGGATGATGCCGTTGTACTCCTGGTCGGTGCCGGGCAGGAAGCCCGGAACATCGACGAGCGTGATGATCGGCACGTTGAAGGCGTCGCACGTCCGGACGAAGCGCGCGGCCTTCTCCGAGGCGTCGATGTCGAGGCAGCCGGCGAACTGCGTGGGCTGGTTGGCGACGACGCCGACGCTGCGGCCGTCGACGCGTCCGAAACCGACGATGATGTTCATCGCGCGGCCGGCCTGCACCTCGAGGAAGACGTCGTCGTCGAGGATCCGGCGGATCACCTCGTGCATGTCGTACGGCTGGTTCGGCGAATCCGGGACGAGGGTGTCGAGTTCGAGGTCCTCGTCCGTGATGTTGGCCTCGATGTCACCGACCGGATGGCTCGCCGGGTAGCGCGGCGGCTCGGCGCGGTTGTTCGACGGCAGGTAGCCGAGCAGATCCTTGACGTAGTCGAGCGCGTCCTGCTCGTCGGCGCCGACGTAGTGCGCGACGCCGGACTTGGCCATGTGGGTGTGGGCGCCGCCGAGGTCCTCCATCGTCACGTCCTCACCGGTGACCGTCTTGATGACGTCCGGGCCGGTGACGAACATCTGCGAGGAGCCGTCGACCATGATCGTGAAGTCGGTCAGCGCGGGGGAGTAGACGTGCCCGCCGGCCGCCGGGCCCATGATGAGGCTGATCTGCGGGATGACGCCCGATGCGCGCACGTTGCGGTGGAAGATCTCGCCGTACAGGCCGAGGCTGACGACGCCCTCCTGGATGCGCGCGCCCGCGCCCTCGTTGATGCCGACGAGCGGTCGGCCCGACTTCACGGCCAGATCCATGACCTTGACGATCTTCTCGCCGTAGACCTCGCCGAGCGAGCCGCCGAAGACGCTGGCGTCCTGGGAGAAGACGCAGACCTCGCGGCCGTCGATCGTGCCGTAGCCGGTGACGACGCCGTCGCCCGTCGGCCGCCTGGCGGCCAGGCCGAAGTTCGTGCTCCGATGCTTGGCCAGCGCGTCCAGTTCGACGAAGCTGCCCTCGTCGAGCAGGTACTCGATCCGCTCCCGCGCCGTCAGCTTGCCCCGAGCGTGGATCTTCTCGATCGCCGCTTCGCCCACCGGATGCTTGGCCTCGGAGAGGCGATTGCGCAGATCTGCGAGCTTGCCCGCGGTAGTGTGGATGTCCGGCGCGGCATCGGCGGCCGTGTCGTCGTCGGCAACAGCTGTCATGGGTGGACACGGTACCGCGCGAAAGTCGTTGCTTACGATCGGCGTCCATGAGCGCATCCATCGATCAGAGCCGCCTGTCCGACGGGCCGTGGCGGGTCCGCGTCGTCGCCGAGACGGGATCGACCAACGCCGACCTCGCGGCCGCCGTGCGGGAGGGGACCGCGGGCCCCGGTGACGTCCTCGTCGCCGAGACGCAGACCGCCGGCCGTGGTCGTCACGGCCGGAACTGGGAGACGCCGGCCGGCACGGCGTTGACCTTCTCGTTCGTCGTCGACCTCACCGCCGCGCCGGCACCAGGCTGGTTGCCGCTGGTCACAGGCCTGGGAGTGGTCGACGGGCTGCGCCGGGTCGGCGCGCCGGGCGGGCCGCGGCTGAAGTGGCCGAACGACGTCCTGGCCGCTGACGGCCGCAAGCTCGTCGGCATCCTCGCCGAACTGGTCACGCCGGGTGTCGCGGTCGTCGGCATCGGGATCAACGTCAATCAGGAGCAGGGCGACCTGCCGGTGGACACGGCGACGTCGCTGGCCGTCGCCGGGGGCGCGCCGCAGGACCGCACCGCCGTCCTGGTCGCGGTCCTCGGCGGGCTGTCCGTCCGGCTGCGGCAGTGGACCGAGGACCCGTCGGCCGCGGCCGACGACTACCGCGCCGCCTGCGCGACGATCGGCCGACGGGTCCGCGTCGAGCTGCCGGGAGACGCGCTGCTGCTCGGCGAGGCCGTCGACGTCGACGCCGAGGGCAGGATCGTCGTGGCCGGCGAAGCCGGCCGCCGGGCCGTGGCCGCCGGCGACGTCACGCACCTCCGGGCCGTCTGAACGCTCAGCGCACGATGCTCTTGGCGCCGACGGCCCGGATGAGCCCGAGGATCGGCACGCCGATGACGAGGTGGACGACGGCGGTCGCGATGCCGGTGTCCCAGGTGCGGGACAACAGGAGGGGCGAGACGATCGAGGCGATGACGAGCAGCCCGACGATCCAGCCGTAGAACTGGGACGGCGCAGGCGTCGAGAGCTGCAGGAGATACCAGAGGACGCCGGCGAGGATCGCGCAGATCGCCCCGGCGACGCCGAACCACACCGGGTCGCTGGCGGCCGGGTTCCAGACGCCGAAACGGCCCTGCTCGGTGATCCGGGCGAACACCTCGCGGATGAACCAGGCGACGAGCCAGGCCGCGAGGCCGGTGACGAGGGCCGTCGCGACCACGCCGCCCGCGAACAGCGGCACGTTGATCCGCGGTCCCGACGGCGTGCGACGCCGGGGCGGGGGACCGTAGCCCTGACCGGGATACGGCTGTTGGTAGGGCTGGGGCTGCTGTGGGGCGGCGTACCGGGGCGGCTGAGCGGGATAGGCCTCGGAGTACGCCTGCGGGTCGTCCTGGTGACCACCTCGCTCGTAGCGCCGGGTGTGGTCGCCGGGATCGTTCGGGTACATCGAGTCGGGTCGCCTTCCTCTATGCGGGTAGGTTCCTTACTAGCAAGGATGTGGAAGAGGAGCGTATGGGCTTTCCCGAGAACTCGTTGGCCCGTGACGAGCGGGTGATCGTGCATTCGCATTCGCACTGGAAGATCGTGCTCGTCCCGACACTGCTGTTTCTGCTGGTCACGGGCGTCGCCGGGGTGGCCTCCGGCTTCGCGGCCACGCGCTCGCTCGAGGGCGGCGCGCGGACGGCGGTGCTGGGCGCGGTGTGGCTGATCTGGCTCGGCCTCGTCGTCTGGCTCTTCGCCGTTCCGTTCGTCAAGTGGCTCTCGACGCATTTCGTCGTCACCGACCGCCGCGTGATGTTCCAGACCGGGATCGTCTCCCGTTCGGGCATCGAGATCGCGCTGAACCGCATCAACTCCGTCGAGTTCGAGCAGGGCGTCGTCGACCGCGTCCTCGGCTGCGGCAGCCTCATCATCGAATCGGCCTCCCGGGAGCCGCTCGTCTTCGAGGACGTCCCCGGCGTGCTCGACGTCCGCAACCTCCTCCAACACGAGTTGTATCCGCACTGATGGCCATCACCCGCGCCCAGGTCCTGCTCGCCGAGGACGACGAGGCGATCTCCGCTCCGCTCGCCCGCGCTCTCGCTCGCGAAGGATATATCGTGACGGTCTCCGAGACCGGCGTCGACGCGCTCGAACAGGCCAAGACGAATCAATTCGACCTGCTCGTCCTCGATCTCGGGTTGCCGGGACTCGACGGACTGGAGGTCTGTCGGCGGATCCGGGCCGTGCGCCCGGTGCTGCCGGTGCTCATGCTGACGGCCCGCACCGACGAGGTCGACTACGTCGTCGGCCTCGACGCGGGCGCCGACGACTACGTCGGCAAGCCGTTCCGGCTCGCCGAACTGCTCGCCCGCGTCCGGGCGCTGCTGCGCCGCAGGCAGACGATCGGCGCCCTCGTCGAGGCGGGCGACATCCAGCTCGACCCGCGCGGCCGGCGCGTCCTCGTCGACGGCGAGGACATCACGCTCGCCAACCGCGAGTTCGAGCTGCTCCAGTACCTCATGGAGCGCGCCGGCACCGTCGTCCCCCGCGAGGAGCTCATCGCCGAGGTGTGGGGTACGACCGACCTGCGGTCGTCCAAGACGCTGGACATGCACATCTCGTGGCTGCGCCGGAAGATCGGCGACGAGGTGTCCGACCCGAAACGGATCGTGACGGTCCGCGGCGTCGGTTTCCGGCTCAATCCCTGACCCGTGACCGGCGTCCCGCACCCGCATCCGACGTCGATGCGCGGCCGTGTGCTGCGCACGATGGTGTCGATGGTCGTCGTGCTCGTCACCCTGCTGGGCGTGCCGCTGCTCATCGGTGTCTGGTGGATCCCCGGAAACGAAGCCCGGCGGGACCTCTCGGACCGGCTGGAGCGGGTGGCGACCGATCTCATCAAGCAGGAGGGCGAGGACGGCCGGATCACCGGCACGCTCGACCTCGAATCGTTCCGGCTGATCCTGCCCGAAGGAGGGCGGTTGGAGGTCGTCTATCCGACCGCCGTGGGGTACAAGCGGGCGGTCATCGGCGACGACATCGTCGACCCGCTCACCGAGCGGCGATCGCTCGGCGACGCCGGAGCGTTGACGCTGTCCGTGCCGCAGGACGGCGTCCGGGAGCGCCGGTGGACCAGCGTCGCGACCGGTGTCGGCGGGCTGGCCCTGGCGATCGCGCTCGGCACCGCCGTGGCCGCGATCACCGCCGGGCGGATCGTCGACCCGCTCGCGGCCCTCGCCGAACGGGCCGGGCGGCTGGCGCGCGGCGACTTCACCGTCGACGAGCAACGCCACGGGATCGTCGAGCTGGACGGCGTCGCGGGTGCGCTCGACCGCGCGGCCGTCGAGATCTCCATGCGCCTGCAACGGGAGGGCCGCATCGTCGGCGAGGTCTCCCATCAGCTGCGCAGCCGGCTGACGGCCATCCGGCTACGCCTCGACGAGCTCGCCCTGCATCCCGATCCCGAGGCGCGCGTCGAGGCCGAGGCGGCGTTGACGCAGGTGGACCGGCTGAGCCGCGAGCTCGACGAGCTCATCGCCGCCTCGCGCCGCGCGGACGAACGGGCCGCCGCCGACGTCGACGCCGGCGTCCTCGTCGGCGAGGTCGTCGCGCACTTCGAACCCTCTTATCTGGCGCGTCGCCGGCGGATCGTGCTCGACGTCGAACCCGGCTCGCGCGCCTTCGTCGATCCGGCACG
Organism: Mycobacteriaceae bacterium; assembly: GCA_044222225.1. Taxonomy (GTDB): domain Bacteria; phylum Actinomycetota; class Actinomycetes; order Mycobacteriales; family Mycobacteriaceae; genus JBGANR01. The sequence continues at coordinate 5,883 of JBGANR010000038.1, read as the reverse complement.
GCTGCGGGAGGCGGTGAGCGCGCTCGTCGACAACGCGCTGGTCCACGGCGCGGGCGACTGCCGGATCGGCGTCGACGCCGTGGGTGGTCAGACGATGCGGATCGTCGTCTCCGACAGCGGCGACGGCGTCGGAGACGAGATCGCCACCGAGATCTTCCGCCGGGGGTTCTCCGGCAAGGGCTCGTCCGGCGTCGGGTTGTCGCTCGCGCGGGCGCTCGTCGAGGCGGACGGCGGACGGCTGGACCTGCTCGAACGCATCCCGGCGACGTTCGCGATCTTCGTCCCGACGCGTCCCGAGGCGGTCCGCGAGCGGGTCGACGAGCCGCGCTGAGCGCTGCTACACCGGGTGACAGGTGAGACGGGCGGTCTCACGAGTGCCCGAGGGCCTCCGTTTCGTCCTCGTCGTCCTCCTCGACGACACGCTGATCCTCGGGAAACGCGAACCGGCGCAACGCCCAGAAGCGGAACGCCATCTGCATGAGGTTGCCCAGGATGTAGTTGAGCACGAAGTCCAGGATGACGAGAGCGGCGAGGCTGCCGGTGTTCTGCCGCAGGTCGAACACGTTGTTGGCGATGTAGATCGGCAGCGCCTGGATGACGACGCCGATGCCGCTGATGATGAAGAAGAGGGCGGCCTCGTGATGCATCTCACGTCCGCCACGGTGCTTGAACGCCCATTCGCGGTTGGCGACGTAGCTGTAGATCGTCGCGACGATGCCGCCGATGATCTTGGCGACCGTCGGTTTCTCCTCCAGCACGCTGAACGCCAGTGAGTAGTAGACACCGAGGTCGACCAGCATCGCGGTCGCGCCGACGACCGCGAACTTGATGAGTTCGTGGTGTCTGCGGGCGAGCCGCTGCAGGGGGCCGGGGAGCCGATCGACGAGGGCGTCGGAAAACGACATGCCCGCGAGTCTACGAAAACCGCCGAGTACGGGGCCGGGCGCCGCGCCGGGTCGCAGAGCTCGGAGGCGGGCATGACAGACTGGACAGCCGTGAACAGCGCTACTCCACACGCCCGCACGTCGGCGCCGGCAGTGACGATGATCGGCGGCGGACAGCTGGCCCGGATGACGCAGCAGGCGGCGATCGCGTTGGGCGTCCGGCTGAGGGTGCTCGCCGCCACGCCGTCCGATCCCGCCGCGCAGGTGTGCGCCGACGTCGTGTTCGGCGCGGAGTCCGAGCTCGCCGACCTGCAGCGCGCCGCGTCGGGGACGCATGCGCTGACGTTCGACCACGAGGGCGTGCCGACGCACCTGCTCGAGCAGCTGGCGGCCGACGGCGTGGCGGTGCTGCCGCCGCCGACGGCGCTCGTCTACGCCCAGGACAAGCTCGCCATGCGGCGTCGGCTCGCGGAGCTCGGCGCGCCGCTGCCGGATTTCGCGGACGTCTCCGGGACGGACGCCGCCGCGGTCCTCGCCGAGTTCGGCGAGCGTCACGACTGGCGGATCGTCCTCAAGACGGTGCGCGGCGGTTACGACGGCCGCGGCGTCTTCTTCCCCGACTCGGCCGCCGACGCCGAGCGCATCCGCGTCGAGGCCGGGGTGCCGCTCATCGCTGAGGAGAAGGTCGAGATGGTGCGCGAGCTGTCCGCGATGGTCGCTCGCTCGCCGTTCGGCCAGGGCGCGACGTGGCCCGTCGTCGAGACGATCCAGCGCGACGGCCAGTGCGCCGTCGCCATCGCGCCGGCGCAGGACCTCGCCGACCGGACCGCCGAGGCCGCCGAGACCTTGGCGCTGCGGATCGCGCACGAACTCGGCGTCGTCGGCGTCATGGCCGTCGAGCTGTTCGAGACGGCGGACGGCGGGATCGTCGTCAATGAGCTCGCGATGCGGCCGCACAACAGCGGTCACTGGTCGATGGACGGCGCCGTGACCAGCCAGTTCGAGCAGCATCTGCGCGCCGTGCTCGACTACCCGCTGGGTGCGACGCGCCCGCGGGCCGGTGTCACCGTCATGGCGAACGTGCTGGGCGCGGCCCAGGCGCCCGCGATGTCGATGGACGAGCGCGCCCACCACCTCTTCGCGCGGATGCCCGACGCCAAGCTGCACCTGTACGGCAAGGGGGAGCGGCCGGCGCGCAAGATCGGGCACGTCAACGTCGTCGGAGCGCCGGGGGAGCCGGCCGACGACGTCCGCGAGCGCGCCGAGCGTGCCGCGCACTGGATGTCGCACGGCGAATGGACCGACGGATGGGAGATTCACGGTGAGTGAGCAGCAGCCGGGGCCGAAGGTCGGCCTCATCATGGGCAGTGATTCGGACTGGCCGACGATGGAGGCCGCCGCGCTGGCGCTGGCCGAGTTCGGCGTCCCGTTCGAGGTCGGCGTCGTCTCCGCCCACCGGACGCCCCGGAAGATGCTCGACTACGCGACGAGCGCCGCGGGCCGTGGCCTGTCGGTGATCATCGCCGGTGCCGGCGGCGCCGCGCACCTGCCGGGCATGGTCGCGTCCGCGACGCCGCTGCCCGTCATCGGCGTGCCGGTGCCGCTCAAGTACCTCGACGGCATGGACTCGCTGCTCTCGATAGTGCAGATGCCGGCGGGTATCCCGGTGGCGACCGTGTCGATCGGCGGTGCCCGGAACGCCGGCCTGCTGGCGGTGCGCATCCTCGCGGCGTCCGACCCGGCGCTGCAGCAGCGGCTCGTCGATTTCGCGGCGTCGCTGGAGACGATGGTGGCCGAGAAGGACGACGCCCTGCGCGGCCGGCTGCTGGGCTGACGCGGGCCGTCGGACGGGCGTCAGCTCAGCACGTCGGCGTGGCCGTTCCGCCGGCACCAGCTCACCAGGTAGCGGGCGTGGAGTCCGCACGAGCGATAGACGGTGCCCTGGGTGAGCGGCAGGGACTCGTCGTGCTCCTGACGGGCGGTGATGATCGGGCCGAGGTAGTGGCTGGTCACCTTGTTGGCGGTGCTCGGGGCGACCTTGGCGGCCGTCGCGAGCGTGGCGTTGTCGCCGGCCCTGCCGATGGCGATCGCCCCGGCGAGCCGGCCGGCGGTGTTCCCCCGCCGTCCTTGTAAGAGCTGGTACAGCGGTGGTCTGGAGGTCGGACGCTCCGCCTTCGGCAGACGGCGGCCCAGGGCGACGTACCTCACCGAGTCCATGAACGGGTGCAGGCCCGCCGCCTTCGGAAACACGCCCCACACGTCCGGGCGCAGGACCGCCTCGTCCAGGTGGTCGTGTTCCATGCTGTGTCCCTGCGACGCGAGAAGGACCGGTGCGAGGCGGTCCTTCTCGCGGAGGCGATCGATGACGTCGAGACCGTCGAACGTCCATTCCATCTCGGGGCGGTTCCAGATCAGGTCGGCGACGACCACGTCGTATCGCACCCGCCCGGTGATCGCGCTCATGAACTCCGGCTCGTCGGTCGCCACATTGACCGTCACGTCTGGGAAGCCGCTTTCCAGGGGGGCTGCCACGATGTGCCCCAGCGGGGTGGCCAAGAGAATCCGCAAGCCGGTCGACACAGCCGTGATCTTACAGGAAAGAGATCTGACGTGCGCGATCGCGCACGTCGTCTGCTGAGGCGGCGATGGAATCGACCGGAATGCACACCGGAAGGTGTATTACGCCGCTGCCATGTGCAGCCGCCTGCAGCAGACTTCATCCCGTCGGGGCGGGATGCGTGCGACACGAGAGGATCGGTTGACGATGACCACATCGGAAGTGGAGGTACGGGCCGCCGTGCACCGTGCGTCGGTGCACCGTGCGTCGGTCTTCCGCCCGGATGCGCGGCGGTCAGGCCTGGAGTCCGGCGCCCGTAGAACCGGTACCGAGACGGTTCTTGTGGAGGCGGTCGGTGTCGTCGCCGGGAGCGCATTGGAGGAGGTCGCGCTCGCGGCCTGGGTGTCGACGCTCGGCTATGCGACGACGAGGATGGACGGATTGCGATCGGGTGCGCCGGTGGTCCCCAAGGTGTTGTTGGTCCGCGATCCAGGCAGGCTCACGCGTCTGCCCTCCGGATGCTGGAACGCGGTGACGGTCATCGCCGTCGTCGATGCGGACTACGACGGGCCGATCGATCCACGTGCGCTCGTGCTGCGCAACGATGCCGCGGCGCCAGATCGGATCCGGACGCTGCTGGCCGGCGAGCTCGGTGGCGGAGGCGAGCCGGTCTCCCTGTCGCGTCGAGAATGCGAGGTGCTCTCCACCTACGCGATGGGAGCCACGGTCAAGGAGACGGCGGCCCGGCACCTCGTCTCCGAATGCACGGTACGTACCCACTACCGACGCGCGAGTCAGCGGTATAAGGAGGTCGGGCGGCCGATCGACAACAAGTCGCATCTGCTGTTGCGCATGGTGGCCGACGGCTGGCTGGGGCTGGACGGTTCGCCTGGGCCGCGGGCCCGGGAAGGAATGGTCGACCGGCCGACGCGTCGCACGCCGAGATCGCGACAACCGGCTGTCGTGACAGGTGATACGCGCCCAGGCGCGCGGTGATGGACGAAGTCAACCGTTGACGGGGCGGACGCGGCAATAGTCGTCGTGTCCGCCCTCTCAGCTGTCGGTACTGGTCAGTAGATTTGACCGCGCCGTGATGCGGGCAGGTGAATCACGGAAGCGAGCGACGGATCTCGGCCAGGAGCCGGGGGTAAGGGTCTTCGAGGGGCTTCCGCTCGGACCGTAGTCGGTCGCGGATCTCCGTGAGCGGCCGGCCGGCGACGTAGTGGCGGCCGCGTCGCTCGCCACGAGCTTCGAGGAGGCCGAGTTCGGCGGCGTTCACGAGATCGCGGGTCGCCGTACGCTCGTCGGCGCCGGTGAGCTTCACATATGACGGACGCGTGACGCGCAGGCCCAGGAGTGCGTCGAACAGTGCGGCTCCGATGCGCTCGTTCAGTTTGTGATCGGCGAGCAACTCGTCGATCCTACGCCATTGCAGCTCGGCCTCGGCGAAGCGTCGGCGAACGGTCTGAGCCTGCATGTGGTGGGCACGGAGGTTGAACTTCACCCACGACGTCGCGTCGTTGTCGGGACGCCACGAACCTCGCCCGGTGGCCGCGAGTACGTCGTAGTAGTCCTGTGTGTTGCTGCCCAGCCACTCCTCGATACTGGAGAAGGTCGGCTCCACGACTCGATCCTGAGCCAGAACCATCGTCTGCAGCGCCCGGGCCATCCGGCCGTTGCCGTCCCGGAACGGATGGATCATCACGAGGTTGAGATGCGCCATCGCGCCCCGCACCAGAGGGTCGTCGGTGCCTGGGGCGGCCAGTGACTCCGACAGTGACCGCATCAAGCCTGGGACGGCGTCGGCGGCGGGGCCTTCGTAGACGTTGACGTGTCGTCGATCGTCGCGGACGTAGATGTCGGTGGGGCGGTAGCGGCCGGGAGACTTCGACAGGTCGTGCTCCAGCAGCATGAAGTGCATCGACCTCAGTGTGGCCTCGTCGATCACGAATCCGGGCTCGGTGGCGACGGCGAGGACATAGGTCAACACGCGTCGGTATCCGACGATCTCGGCCCAGGTCGCCTCGTCTGCCGTCGACGGCGGCTCATGATCCACCGCTGCGACGGCGTCCTCGTCACTGACCGTATAGCCCTCGATCGTGTTGGAGCCCTGGATGGCACGCGCCGCCGAGGTGCGACGCAGCAGTCCGGTCCAGCGCTTGGGCGCACGAAGAACGTCCGCCAGCGCCGTACGAGCGTCGTTGATCTCGGCGATGACCTGCCGATCCTCGGGATCTGGGCGGGGAGTCGCGAAGAGAGTCGTGGTGTCCTTATGTCCTTTAATAAGTGCCACACTAGCTCCCCCATGTCTCTATGTCTCTTAATAAGAGACATACGGTCACCGCAAGGGAGCCGTGGCGAACTCGGCGAGGCCCGACGCCGGCGACACGGCGGCCGTGAAGCCGAGTTCGGCCCGGGCTCGCTGCGGCGACGCGACGATGT